>NZ_AP024713.1:1224884-1837327 GCF_019702925.1 Campylobacter sp. 19-13652
GGAGTGAGCCTTGAAAACATCGATACCCTTTCTCTTTTAAAGGCTATGCAAGATAGAATGAAAGCTTAAAAAATTTAAGGAGCACAAATGATAATGAATAACAAAAAAGGCTTGATAGTCGGAGTAGCAAACTCAAAATCCATAGCTTACGGTATAGCAAAGCACTGTGCTGATAATGGTGCCAAACTAGCCTTTACCTACCTAAATGAAGCAATAAAAAAGCGCGTAGAACCTATAGCTAGTGAGTTTAATAGTCCGTATATTTATGAGCTAGATGTGAATAATGACGAGCATTTAGATAGCTTGGCTAGTAAGATAAAAGCTGATTTTGGCGAAATTGACTTTTTAGTGCATGCGGTGGCATTTGCTCCGAAAGAGGCTCTTGATGGAGAGTTTATAAATACGACAAAAGAGGCTTTTGAGATAGCTATGAATACGAGCGTTTACTCATTGGTTTCGCTTACTCGTGCTGTGCTTCCAGTTATGAAAGATGGTGCGTCTGTGCTTACCCTTAGCTATCTTGGAGGGGCTAAATTTGTCCCACATTATAATGTTATGGGGGTGGCAAAAGCCGCACTTGAGAGTAGCGTGCGCTATCTTGCACATGATTTGGGAGCTAAAGGCATGCGAGTAAACGCCATATCAGCTGGGCCTATTAAAACGCTTGCGGCTAGTGGTATAGGGGATTTTAGGCTGATATTAAATTATAACGAAGCCCACTCTCCGCTTAAGCGAAATGTCAGCATAGATGATGTCGGTAAGTCCGCGCTTTATCTGCTTAGCGACCTTTCAAGCGGCGTAACTGGCGAGGTGCATTATGTCGACTGCGGATACAACATCATAGGGCTTCCAGATTTAGCCTAAACACACTTTATTTATTTTAAATTTTAAAGCCAAAAATAGACTTGGCTTTAAAAAAATCACCAACTAAATACAAAAATCTTAATAGCCCTAAAAAGATTTATATTTTGTGTTTGAAGTAAACCTAAATAAATTTGACAACAAAATTCGCTTAGTAATTTAAAAATACATAATATATTTTAAAATTGTAAATATAAACAAATTTAAATTTATATAATATTTGTCAAAATAAGTTTATTTTCAAATTTTAAGCCCAGCCTCGATTAGTGCCTTAAAGCCCTCAAGCTCCCAGCTAGCAGTTCCCACCAGCACGCCATCACAATTCGCCACGCCTACTATCTCGCTTACATTTTTCGCACTCACACTGCCACCATAAAGCAGCGGTGCAGGCGTTAAAGTATGCAGATGTGAGAGCATTTTTCCGATATGCTCCACGCTTGCGCTCACTCCAGTGCCGATTGAAAAAATAGGCTCGTAGGCTAGGATTAAATTTGAGTATCTTAGGTCGATATTGCTAGCCAAAGCGCCCAAAACTTCGGCACTCGCGCCACTTTCATACTCGCTTAGGCTCTCGCCTATGCAGTATATCACGCGCCAGCCACGCTTGGCGGCAAAGTCAAATTTGCTCCGTAAAAACTCCTCGCTTTCGCCAAGCATTCTGCGCTCGCTATGTCCCACTATCACGCTTTTTATACCCCACTCAGCCAGCATCTCCGCTCCAGTTTCGCCTGTAAAGCTGCCATTTGCAGCTGGATAGAAGTTCTGCGCCGCTAGCTCAAAGCCACTTACTTTGCAAAAGCAAGCAGCAGGGGCGGCGACGATGACATTAAGGGAGTTAAATTTACTAGCTGCGCTGTCTGCGCCACTGGTAGCGCCTTTATCCTGCACTAGGCTAGCCATAGTCCTGATAGCCATTTCGCTAGCCGTAAATTCCACGCCACCTTTTAAAGCTCCGCCCAAGTCTGCACTAGCCGTCGCAGCGTTTAAATTTACCCCAGCCGCGCCAAGCTCTGCCAAATACCCCCCAAGCCCAGCCGCATAGCGTGCAAAGCTAGCTCTTGTGTGGTTGCATTTTAAATTTGCAGCAATTATCACTCGCCGTCCTTTGGCATCCTAAGCGGTCGCACGCCTGGCAGCTCCTTGCCTTCGATTAGCTCTAGGCTCGCACCGCCTCCAGTGGAGATAAAGGTCATCTCATCGGCATCGCTTGCACGTGCAACCACGTCTGCGGTATCGCCCCCACCGACTACAGTAGTAGCGTGGCTTTCAGCGATGGCGTGGCTTATTTTTATGCTGCCTTTGCTAAATTTATCCATCTCAAACACACCCATAGGCCCATTCCACCAAATAGTCTGCGCATCGGCTAAAGCCTCCTTAAAAAGCCTAGTGCTAGCAGGTCCAATATCAAGCCCCATCCAGCCAGCTGGAATTTCTTGCGTTGTTACAAATTTAATCGCACTATCAGCTGAAAATGTCTGCGCCGCAACCACATCAACTGGCAAATAGAGCTTCACACCTAGCTCGCGCGCACGTTTCATTATATTATTTGCCTCATCGATTAGCTCCTCCTCAAGCAGGCTATTGCCGATATTATACCCCAGCGCCTTTAAAAAGGTAAATGCCATACCGCCGCCGATTATGAGCTTATCCACACGTGGGAGGAGGTTTGTAAGAGCCTGAAGCTTACCACTGACCTTAGAACCACCAACGACCGCGACAAATGGGCGAGTTGGGTGCTTGATTAGTCTTTGAGCGAAATTTATCTCCTTTTGCAGCAAAAAGCCAGCCGCCTTATGCTTGCTGTCAAAAAAGCGTGTGATAGCCTCCACGCTAGCGTGCGCGCGGTGGCAGACACCAAAAGCGTCATTAATATACACGTCCGCTAGCTCGCTTAAAGCCTTAGCTAGGGCTTCGTCGTTTTTAGTCTCGCCCTTTTCAAAGCGCAGATTTTCAAGCAGCAGCACCTCGCCCGCTTTTAAATTTGCTGCCTTTGCCTTTGCGTCAGCACCCACTACATCATCAGCAAAGATTACATCAGGGTGAAGTATTCGGCTTAGACGCTTTGCCACAGGGGCTAGCGAAAAGCTCTCGTCATAGCCATTTTTAGGGCGTCCTAAGTGGCTAGCTAGCACCACAGCGCAGCCCTGGTCTAGGCAGTAGCGAATAGTCGGCACAGCTGAGACTATGCGGCGGTCGTCGGTAATGTTGCCAAATTCATCCATCGGCACGTTAAAATCGCAACGGATAAAGACCTTTTTATTGGCTAAATCAATCTCTTTTATAGATATTACATCGCTCATTTTATCGCCCCTTAAGCCTACTTTGTAACCATCAGCGCAGCCATATCGACTAGCCTTTGCGAGTAGCCCCACTCATTATCATACCACGCAAGCACCTTAACCGTATCATCAGCCACTACACGCGTCATATCCTCAATGACGATAGATGAGTAGCCTGAGCCGTTAAAATCGCTTGAGACGCGCTTATCACTATCAACAGCTAGCACCCCAGCCATATATCCGCGCTCTGCTTCTTTAAACGCCTCATTTAGCTCCTCGGCACTTACGCTGCGCTTTAGTACGGCGGTTAGGTCTATCATGGAGACATTTACCGTAGGTACACGCACGCTAATGCCATTTAGCCTGCCCTTTAGATGTGGCATCACAAGCCCTATCGCCTTTGCCGCGCCGGTGCTTGTTGGTCCCATATTTGCAGCCCCTGCCCTACCGCGGCGCACGTCTTTTGCGCATTTAGCGTCGACTATGCTCTGGCCGTGAGTGTAGGAGTGAATGGTAGTCATTAGCCCCCTGTCTATGCCAAATTTATCATCTAACACCTTTGCCACTGGGGCTAGGCAGTTAGTCGTGCAGCTGGCATTTGAGATTATCGCTTCTCCTGCGTAGCTATCTGAGTTTACGCCGTATACGTAGGTGGGCGTATCATCCTTTGCTGGGGCTGACATGATAACCTTGCCTACTCCGCGATTTATAAATTTTTCGCATTTTTCGCTGCTTAAATGTGCGCCCGTACACTCTAAAACCACCTGCGCGCCAAAATCGCTAAAGCCAAGCTCGTCCGCTTCTCTTGTGCTAAATACACGTATTTTTTTGCCGTCAACCTCTATATAATCATCATTTATCACATTAACGCTATGTTTAAATTCCCCATGTACGCTATCATATTTAAGCAAATATCTAGTCAAATCCCTAGTCGCAGTATCGTTTATCGCTACAAGCTCCACGTCGTCGCGCTCTAGTATAATCCTAGCGACACATCGTCCTATGCGCCCAAATCCATTTATCGCCATTTTAACAGCCATTTTGCTTCCTTTTTAGGTATAATAGGGTATAATTTTACATTAAAATCGGTTAAAACAAATTAAAGGTAAATATGAAAATAGCACTTTATGGTGGAAGCTTCGATCCGCCACATGAAGGACATGACGCGGTAGTGAGGCTCGCCCTAAGGGAGCTTGAGATTGATAAATTAATCATTATGCCTACTTTTATAAGCCCTTTTAAGAGTACTTTTAGCGCACCTCCTGCCCTGCGGCTAGAGTGGATAAAAAAGCTCTGGCAAGGGCTTGATGATAGGGTTGAGATTTCTAGCTGGGAAATAAAGCAGTCTCGCCCAGTACCTACTGTGCGTACGGCAGAGTATTTACTTAGGCTTTATGGAGTAGATAAAATAGACCTAGTGCTTGGAGCAGATCACTTAAAAAGCCTGCATAAATGGCACGAATTTGAAAAGCTTAAGTCCATGGTGCGCTTTGTCATAGCTGCACGAGACGGCATAGCTATACCACCTGAGCTAGCCAGCCTTGATGTGCATGTAGATATTAGCTCGTCACAGATTAGACATCACGAGGGGCTAAATAAAATACCACAATCGATAAAAAGCGAGGTGATAAAATTTTATGAAGGAGATAATAAATTTATGAATATAAAACAAAGAGTAGCGAAAATAGTCTCTATCCTAGATGAGAAAAAGGCTGAAGCGATAGAGGTATTTGAGATGGATGAGGAGTACTTTGTCCGTGAGGTCATCATAGCTACGACTATGGGCGAACGCCACGCACTAAGCCTAACAGACGAGCTTAAAAACCGCTTAAAGCCAGAAGGAGAGCAGTTTTTAGCTGTAGAGAGCAGCGATGAGTGGGTTGTGATTGACCTTGGCGACATACTCATACACCTGCTAAGCCAGAGCAAAAGAGCCGTTTATAACTTAGAGGAGCTATTAAACAGCCTAAAAAAGCGCACAAACTAAGCAGACCGCACCCAGTCTGGGCTGGGTGCTTTAAATTTATAGCACCACCTCGTTTCATCTTTTTACCCCATAAGCCAAACTAAAGATAAAAACCGTTTCTAGCATAATTCGCAACAGATAAACTACAAGCACTAATGCCATTAAATGGCACAGATGGGAGCACTCAAAGATATGCTTGAGGGGGGGGGTATGAATTTACTAGTACGCTAGTATCTAGTCTACCCGCATACACGCTACTTTGCTTTTTGTGTAAAAGCGAATTTGCAAGTAAGGTCTAAGCTTTTGTAGACAGACTGGACACAAAAGCATAAAGCGAGCTAAAATAAGCAAATTAAAAGCCAACAGCGATAAACTAGAGCCTTGACATCAAGCCACCATTTAATATAAATAAAAATCAAAGTGTCAAATAGTGGCTAATAAACTTAAAATAAAGCGAGCTTAATTTATTATTTTAAGCCTTTTTGCTCTTAAAGCCACATAAATTTACCCAACTTGGCTTTTTTAGGCATTACTAACATTACAAGATAGCGTCAGCACGATTTTTAATGCTTCACGGTCGATTGGCGTAAAATCGGCGATAAGCCACTCGTATACGCCTAGGTCTAGTAGACAAAAATCAAAAAGAAGTTTAATGATAAATACCTACCGCACCGCAACAGTCTTTTAAAAAATATAAATTTTATAAATTATATATTTTAATTTTATTTACAATTTGCTACAATTGGGCTTAGAAATGGTTTTATAAATTTATATTGGCTTAAACTTGGCTTCACCATAAGCCACAGAACTTTAATTTTAAAAGCGGCATTAAATCAATATTATTAAACAAAGCTAAATTTAAGGAATTTGCATGCAAACCCTAAGCAAAAAGCAGTTTTTCATCATAGCATTTATGCTTTTTTCTATGTTTTTTGGCGTCGGAAACTTCATCTTTCCACCTGTTGTAGGACGAGAGGCTGGGGAGAATTTTTACCTAGCGATTATGTTTTTTTGCCTTACGGCGGTTACGCTTCCTGTACTAGTTGTGGGCGCAGTGGCGCAGGCAGGGGGCTTAGTTGAGCTTACTAGGCGTGTAGATGTGGGCTTTAGCCTAGTGTTTATGACGCTAAATTACCTAGCAATTGGTCCTATGCTTGGCATTCCTCGTGCTGGAAATATGCCCTTTGAAATAAGCGTCGTGCCGTTTTTAGGCGAAGGTAACCACGCAGTCGAGCAGGCTATTTATAGCGCTGCATATTTTGCGCTAAATTACTACATGTGCCTAAATCCCTCAAGGCTTACCACAGCTCTAGGCAAGTACCTAACACCAGCGCTTTTAAGTCTGATACTCTTGCTTTTTGTGGTCGGATTTTTTGTCCTTCCTAGCAATTTTAGTACGCCAAGAGGAGGATATATAGACTCTCCATCTTCGACAGCCTTTATAGCTGGGTATCAGACGATGGATGCGCTGGCTGCGCTGGCTTTTGGCGTGCTAGTAACTAAGGCGCTAAAGTCAAACGGCATATCAGGGCGTGGGCTAATGGTAGCGACTATAAAGGCTGGAATTTTTGCTGGGGCGGTGCTAGCTAGCATATATTTCATGCTAAGCTACATGGGCGCAATAACCGCTTCAAGCATAGATGAAAGTAGCCAAAACGCGCAGTTTTTAAGCGACATAAGCAACCTAGTCTTTGGCTCTGCTGGCAGGGTTGTGCTTGGAGGTATTTCTTTTCTTGCCTGCCTAACCACGACAACTGGGCTTATAGGCTCCGTGAGTGCGTATTTTGAGAGTATTTTACCAAAGATAGGCTACAAAAAGTGGGTCTTAATGTGGACTGTACTAAGCTTTGCGGTAGCAAATATTGGACTAAATGAAATTTTAAAAATCAGCATACCTATCCTAATCGCCCTTTATCCAGTCGCCATAGTCTTAATATTATTATCACTCATTAACTCATTCATAGACGGTAGCAAGCTAGTTTATCGTAGCTGCGTGTATCTAACCGCAGCCATAGGAGTAATAAACGCACTAGATTACGCTGGCCTGGGGCTTGGCTTTATCACAGAAATAGTAAAAAGCCTGCCATTTTACGAGCAAATGCTAGGCTGGGTTGTGCCTGCTGCACTGTGCTTTGTGCTGACATATATGCTACACTACACGCTAGCTAAAAATACTCAGGTTTAGTGTGGATTAATAAATTATGAATAGCCCATTTATGCGCCTTGGCAATACAGCCACATAAGCAGTGGGTATTTTCAGTCCTTATAGTAGTGCTTACTAGGCGTTATATAGGATGTTTTTAGTTTTTTGCTACGCCTTTTAAAGCACTAATACTACATTTAGTCACTGGTACGAATTTGTAGTATTAGGCTTGTTTTGATATAAGTCTTTAAAAGAGCCAAATTTTAATTATAAATTTTAAACCACAATATAAACCTAACACCACTAATTCATGTCAGCAACTTTTGACATTACTGCTAGTAGTCCACAAATACCTGAATGATTTTGACACTTTCACAGAGGTTTATAGCAAAAACTTGGGTAGCACCAGCACGCAAAGCTAGAACTATGACTGTTTATAGTCTGTTTTTTAAACAAAATTTCTAAGTGAAGTAAAGCTTTAACTTTGGCGAGTATATTGCTTTGTTACACAAGTGATAAAATGGCGCTTATAATATAATGACTAGAGCTTGCTTTTTTAAATTTATAAAGCAATAGTCTTTGTTTAAAAGCCTAGGCTCAACAAAGCTTTAATGGGCTTTTTGGAGGTATTTTGCCGCTAAAAAGCTCAACTTCTACGAGTGCGGTATGGGCGCAATTACTATGCGAAAGGCTAGAGCAGCCAATATCGCTGGTTAGGACGTTTGCGTTGCCACCTAGGCATAGGCTAGGCTCACCCCAAATAGCAGGCTCATACCACGCACCCTCGCACACTAGCACCACACCTCGCCCCACTCTAGCGCTCACACTCACACCACAAAGTATCTCTCCACGGTCGTTATAAACCCGCACTATATCGCCATCTTTTAGCCCTCTTGCCCCTGCGTCAAATTCACTCATCACCACTGGTTCAAGTCCGTTTATTTTAGCGTTGCGGCATACAAGAGAGTTATCAAGCTGGGAATGAAGCCTGTGCTTTGAGTGTGGTGATATGAGAAATAGGCTAAATTTATCACGCCTAGCCCACTCAGCTGGCTCATGCCACGAGGCATATCCGCTAAAATCCGCATACCCCATATCTGCAAGCTCACTTGAATAAATTTCAATTTTTCCAGAGTTAGTGGCAAGACTGCGCCCACCATTTACAAAATCAAAAAAACGCGTATAGTAGTGCTTTTTCTCATCTATTTTATCAAATTTAAAATATCCCCTCTGCCAAAACTCATCAAAGCTAGGCAGATTTTCATAGCCTAAATTCATAGCCTTGTTTCTAGCGTCTAGGTATATCTCACGCACCCACTCAAGCTCGCTTTTACCCTCACTAAAGGCTAGCCCCCTACCCCAAATCTCGCATATGCCTCTGCATATCTCATAATCGCTTCTGCTTTCACCAAAAGGCTTTATCTCGCCCTTTAAAGCAAAAATATGTCCGCCGCTACTAGCTAAAATATCCACTCTCTCGCTCTCAAGTGCGACTGGTAAAACAATATCGCTAAGCCTAGCAGTCGCCGTCCAAAACGGCTCTGCCGTAATGATTGTATCTAGCTTTTGCCACGCTTTTAGCAGGCGATTTGTATCTTGATGGCGAGTAAACATCGCTCCACTTGCATTATAAGCCACCCTAATATGAGGCAAAACGAGGCTTTTCCCGTCGTAGCCAACGCACTTATTAGGCTCAAGCAAGGCATCGCTAAAGCGACTTGAAGGAATAAAAATATGCCGAGGAGTTTTTAAGCCGTGCTTTTTATAATCCACCTCGCTAAGCCCTAAAAGCTTTGGCGCAATATAGCTATTTGCCCCAGCGCAACCATAGCCAAGAGAAAAATCAAGCCCACACCCAAGCTGCCCTAAATGCCCAAGCATAGCAGCCAAACTAACGATAGCGTGGTAGCACTGCTCACCATTTTCTACACGTTGAATAGACCTGCCTATGAGCAAAAGCGAAGGATGGCGACGTAAATTTATGGCTAGATTTTCTAGCTCGTCCACACTTACTTTGCATATTGCGCTAGCCCAGCCTAAGTCCTTTTTAATCCCGTCAATCTCGCCTAAAAGATAGCTTTTAAACCTATCAAAGCCTATGGTAAATTTATCAATAAAGTCCTTATCATAAAGTCCGCTTTCTAAAAGATAGCCGCAAAGCCCCAAAGCCAAGGCTGTGTCGCTGCTAGGCGTGATATTTAGGCACTTTGCGCCTAGGTATGTGGCAGTTTCGTTCTGCCATACATCAATGCTTGTTATTTTTATCTCGCCGCGGACTTTTTTGGCTTTTAGGGCGTCAAAATATGGATAGTTTTCATGCAGTGGTACGCCGTGATGAGTCTGGCTTGTAACCATCGCATCGCACCCCCAAAGCAGCACATGCTCGCACCCTTTAAGCACTGCCTCCCACTTTGTCGCCTCCTCATAAACCCCCTGTGAGCCTATGATATAGGGCAAAATCACCTGCCCAGCACCAGTGGAATAATCCCCCAACTCTCGCACGCTACCGCCTAAAATATCAAGCATTCTATGAGCTGCGCTGCGCCCCCAGCTTACCTTGCCGCTACCACCCCAAAAATAGCACTCGCCATATATGCTCTGCGCACCGTGCTTCTCAAAGCTGTCTTTTAGCGCCTTTGCGGCGAGATTTAATGCCTCATCCCAGCTAACCCTGACAAACTCCTCCTTGCCTCGAAGCTCACTTTTTGCGGCACCTTGTGCTAGCAAATAGCTTTTCCTGACATAGGGATATCCTACCCGCTCTTTAGAGTCTAAAAGCCTAGCTGCGTCATCATTCATCGAATTTGGCGCCACATCATCAGCAAAACTCTGAGTGCTCGTAGACTCATCGCCGTTTAAATTTATCCAAAATGCGCCGTATCTATTTGCGCTTAGAATTTGTCTCATATATCGCCATAAACCTTAATATTAAAGCGTGTACGGATCTTTTCGCCCTCGCCTCTCATCTGTATGGGAAACTCGACTTTTATGATATTTGGATACTTGCTAAGCGCATCTAAAAAGGCATAAAGCCTACTTGGCGTATCAGAAAAGCTAGTAACGCTTAGCTCATAAACAAAGTAATCTTTTTCGCTTTTTTGGCTATTTTGAGCATTATTTTCGCCACTGGCTTTGGCATTTTGAGGCTCATTTTGCGAATTTATGGCTGGCATGTCTACCTTATGTAACGAAACATCACTAAAAAAGCCTGAAGCAAACTCACTAAACTGGGCTGGGTCAAATTTATGAGAAAACGCCTCTATTAGATATTTATTTTCCTGCTTTAAAGCATCAAGTGCGGCGGCTTTAGTATCAAGGAAATGCTTAGCCTTTGCATATGAGGCTATTTGGGAGTTATTCGCCTTTGTGGAGGCTTTGTACTCTTTGATATTTGGGACAATAAAACCAAATATCATCACCATACAAACAAGCAAAAATGCAAGCACATAAATTAAAAGTTTTGCCACATCTATATGCTCTAAGCTTAAATCTCGCTTACTCATTATAGCCCTCTGAGTTGTCCATTTTGTTAGTGCTTATAAAACCATACCAGCCGTTTTTTATCTGATAAAAGCTCGTATTTGATGTGGTAAAAATACTAGCTAGCGGTGTCGCTAAAAGCTGATTAAACGCATCTTGAGTTGGGGTTATGCCTTTTATTATTAAGGAGTTTTTATCCATCGTAACCTCCTCGAGCGTAATTGAATCAGGCACCAAATCAAAAAGATTATGCAAACTCTGCTTTAAAAGCATGTTTGAAGTTTGTATATCTTTTGCGATAGCACCTTGAGCTTGCATACTCTCTAAAAGTTCCGAAATCTCGGCTGTTTTTTGGGTGGCTAGCTCCTGTTCTTTTGCTAGCCTTGCACGTTCTGAGGAATTTGAGCTATTTTTATAAGAGATAAATAAATTTAAACCCAAAAGCACAACAAAAACAAGCCCTATAAGGCTAAGCCAAATCTTACTAAAAAGGCTAAAAATAGGGCGCAGGGTAACCTTTGTAAAGCTTAGCGAGCTCATAAATTTATATCCTTTAGCATTAAATCATTTATAAGTTTTGCAGTATTTACGGTCTGCACGCTAGCCTCGACAAAAAGCTCTGCTTGCAAGTATTGCAAAAACGTAGCGCTTACATGGGCGCTATCAAAAATTACAATCTCATCTATAAAATTACCCTTATATATTGGATTATGATAAAACTCCTTAATCGCCGTAGTAATATAAGAAAATATACTCATATCTCGCCCAAATATCGCCACACTAGCTGCGACGTCGCTACTTTCTGGCATGTTTATATCATAGTCAATATCTGCAAAAGTATCATCATCGCCCTTTAAAAAATCATCAAGGCTTTGAAAATCATCAAGGTGTCTAGCCTCGTCCTCCTCTGTGGCGATTAAATTTGAAATATCAGTAATATCCTCGCTATTTAGGCTATCAGCTATATCCTCTAGGTCGCGCTCATCATCGCTTACTTTAAAAAATGTAGCAAAGCAAAGCTCATTTGATTTAAAAATTCCAAGAGCAAAAGAGTCTGAATGTCCATAAATATACATGCTAGTTTTATCGCTTGGCTTGCGAGAGAGAATCTGCTCATACATCAAAGCTATCGGAGAATAAACAAGATCCACACCTATATCGCCTAGGCTATTTTTCGCCCTAGCAAGCGCCTCTGTATCTGCGTATATACTAAAGCTATCATTTACCACTATGCTACTTAGGCTAGCTGGATTTATCCCATAAAGCTTAAAATCACTCTGCCTAGTAGTCGGCAAAGCCCCCTGCGAACCATCGGCAAAAAACAGTCCTACATAGGTATCGTGGTAGTTTTTCTCCTGACGAGCGATATAGTTTAGCACCTTTGCTTCGCCGTCTTTTTCGTGTATGCTATCAAATTTAGCCTCGATAGTCTTTATGACTTTGCCACGACGAAAAACCCTGCCATATATCTGACAATCATCTTCGCCGTAAACGACGCTTAAGAATAAATTTGAAAACAGCCTACGGACGCGAAACTCCATAATACCTCGTTTAAATAAAATCCTAACATAATACCCAAAATTGCATTAAGAAAGTTTAAAATAGTGCCGATTTTAGCTTTTTAAATTTATCACGCATAGCCTCTGCCGCCTCATAAAGCTCATCAGGGGTATGCACCCTAGAGCCCAAATCGCCAAACTGCTCTATCATAATATCACACATAAGTGCGATGCGTTTCTCCTCTGCTTTATCGACTCCGTCTACGCCAAGGCTTAGTATCTTAGACGAGTAATCATTGCCTTGCTTTAAGTAAGCCTCGTATTTTAGTGCAGCTCCAGCCCGTAGCAGCAAAGACGAAGCCATTTTGTTTTTCCAGTCTAGCTCATACGCCCTGCGCGCTAACTCATAAGACTGCTCGTAATTTGAAATAGAGTAGTAAAAACGTGCCTTAAAAGCTAGTTCGTAGCTTTCATTTGTATAGAAAAAAAATAGTGCCCCAAGCGAAATAAAAACAAAAATAAGCACCGCCAAAGCCCTGCTAAGCACCCTGCTCTCCTGCTTGCTTAAAATTTTTAGCGCTACCATATGGATCGCTTATGTCTATTGCTACTCCGGTTTGTTCTGATATTTTGTGAGAAATTTGCGCCATTTGCTCATCTAAAAGTAGTGGTTTTTTACGCCTCCTAAGAGACTGAGCCCATAAATTTAGCTCCTCGCAATACTCAACCTCGCTATCTTTTATGCTTTTTCCGCCGTCATCATGACCTATGCACCAAAGAGCGTTCATTATCTCGCGACGTGCCAAAAAGCTATCATCGCTTAAGCTTAATGGCGAAAGGCTAAAAGTTATCTTTGAAAACGGCTTTGGCAGTATCATTTTATCCCAGCTTTTAAACTGCCAAAACCTATCCGCCTCATAATTTAGCGCATAAACTGGGGCTTTTGCCTTTATAGCTATGGCTGCAGCTCCCAAAGCTACGCTGTGACGTGGGCCACGTGGACCGTCTGGAGTGATGATGACATCAACGCCAGATTTTAGCTCCTTTAAAGCCTGCGCCACTGCACGCACTCCGCCTTTTGAGCTAGATCCGCGTATGGTACCTATGCCAAAATACTCTATCACACGCACGATAAATTCGCCATCTTTATGATCGCTTATGATGACTTTTGCGCTTTTTTGCAAGCCGTCTTTGCGCCGCCAAAACTTTGCATAAATAAAGCTCATCATCGCTAGTCGCCCATGCCAAAATACCACCACAGAGCCCCTATCATCTATGGGGTCGCCTTTAAATTCTTTCTTGCAAGTGATATAAATTAGCCTAAGCACCAAAGCCGCCAAAAACGGCATAAAATTTAAAAAAGCCTTTTTTAAGCCTTTGCTAAACGACTTCCCCATAAAGCACCATTCGTTTTGGCTCATCTACTCGCACTTTTAGCGTCTTGCCAAGCAGCTCCTCACTGCCATTTACCTGCACTAAGAAGTTATTAAAGCTCCTGCCAGCCACGCCGCCATTTGCTCTAAGCTCCTCAAAATACACATCAAACACCCTGCCCTTTTGGCGTGCGACTATCTCATCAAGTATCTCATTATGGCGGCTTTGCAGACGAGTTAGACGCTCGCTGGCTATCTCATCTGGGATCTGCCCTGCAAACTCAGCCGCCTTTGTAAGCGGACGCGGAGAGTATTTAAAGCTAAACATCTGCTCAAACCTTACCCGCTCAAGCACGTCCATAGTATCGTTAAATTCACTCTCACTCTCACCTGGAAAAGCCACGATAATATCGGTGCTAATGCTCACATCAGGCACGAGCGAGCGAATGCGCTCGGCTCGGTCAAGAAACCACTCCTTCGTATAGCCACGCTTCATATCACGCAGCACCTTTGTGTTGCCGCTTTGCAGGGGCATATGGATAGATTTGCAGATTTTTGGATTGGACGCAAACTCGGCTATAAATTTATCATCCATATGCAGTGGGTGTGGGCTGGTAAAGCGAATTCGCTCTATACCATCAATGTCGCTAAGCCGCTTTAAAAGGTCGGTAAAGTCCATCTTTTCGTGCGTGGAGCTAAAGCGTTTGCCATAGCCATTGACGTTTTGCCCTAGCAAAAATAGCTCCTTTACCCCATTTGCAGCCGCACGGCTAGCTTCACGCAGGATAAGCTCGGCTGGCACGCTTATCTCCTCGCCCCTGGTGTGCGGGACTATGCAGTAGGTGCATTTTTTATCGCAACCTATGCTTATATTAATGTAAGATTTAAACGGCGAGCTGCGAAACTCCCCAAAGGCAAACTCGCTCTCGTCATAATTTATATCGGTGGCTACGAATTTTGGCGTATTTACAGCCTGCGTTATCTTGCTGATATTTCTAGCTCCCAGCACAAAATCCACATACGGCGCTCGCTTAAAAATTTCTCCGCCCAGATGGCTAGCTGTGCAGCCGCACACGCCTATTTTTGCGCCCTCCTTTGCACCCTTTTTAAACGCCCCAACCTCGCTAAAAAGCTTATTTACAGGCTTTTCACGCACGCTGCAGGTGTTTATTAGGATTAGGTCCGCCTCGCCCATATCTTCAGTTAGGGTATAGCCCTCTTTTTGCTCAAGCTCCGCTATCATATGCTCGCTGTCGCGGACATTCATCGCGCAGCCCAAAGTCTGAATAAATAGCTTTTTAGACATTATAAAATGTGTATCTCATACATATAGTCATTATCGTCTAGCCCATATCTTACGGTACGATGATACACGCCAAGCCCCTTTTCCTCAAAATACTCAACTAAGGCAATTAGCTCCTTATGGCTATTATCCCTGTCAAAATAAAAAATTTTCTGTCCGTCTTTGGCAACTGCTGCTTCTATCTTTTCAAGAGAGATTGATTTTGGTTTTGCATTTAACTCGGTTCTAGCTAGTTTTAGCTCCATTGCTCACCTTTCTTTCATTTTTTGAATTTGTGAGTATAGCAAAGTGCTTATAAAAATGACATTAAAGTTTTTATAATTAAGAAAAATGTATAATTGCACCACTTCACGATTTATTCCCCCATAAATTTATCAAGACAACGGAGCAAAAATGGAAAAAATATCAGACATCATAGAGTCAATCGCAAACGAAAAAGGGCTAGACATAGAAAGCGTAAAAGAGCGAGTAGTACGTGCAGTCATAGGCACTGCTAGAAGAATTTATGGAGCACAAAATGTGTACGATGCGGTAGTTGACGCAAACACAAAAAACATAAAACTTTTTCAAAAAGTAGAGGTCGTAGCCCCTGATGATGAGAGGTTAGTAAGCGCCCCAACTAGCGTCATAAGCCTACAAAACGCAAAAAAAGAGGACGCTAGCGCAGAGGTGGGCGATAGTCTAAGCTATGAGCTAAGTCTTGATAACCTAGGCAGAACAGCAGCCAGTGCACTGCATAAGGAGCTTGAGTTTCACATTCAGCGCCTTGTGGAGGAGAAAATCTTTGAAAAATACAATCAGATGGTCGGAAATATTGTCTTTGGCTCAGTGGTAAGGGTAGATGGCGAGGAAAACACCTATATAGAAATAGAGGAAATCAGAGCCGTCCTGCCACGCAAATACCGAATAAAAGGTGAAAAATTCAAAGTAGGAGACGTGGTAAAAGCGGTAATTAGAAAGGTATTTGCAGATAAGGCTCAGGGCATGAGAGTGGAGCTTAGCCGTACTTCGCCAAAATTCCTAGAAGCCCTGCTAGCTGCTGAAGTCCCTGAGATAAAAGACGGCTTAGTAATAATTCACTCAAGCGCACGAATTCCAGGCGAGCGCGCCAAAGTAGCACTCATGGCAACTACGCCAAATGTCGATCCAGTAGGCGCAACAGTAGGCACAAAAGGCGTGCGTATAAACGCCGTAAGCAAGGAGCTAAACGGCGAAAACATAGACGCCATCGAATACGTGAGCGAGCCAGCGCTATTTATCTCTCGCGCAATGAGTCCAGCTATAGTAAGTGCTGTAAAAATCAACGACCAGCAAGCCACAATAACCATAGCAAGCGAACAAAAAAGCAAAGCCATCGGAAAAAGTGGCATAAATATCCGCCTAGCCAGCATGCTAACAGGCTATGAAATACAAATTCACGAAATAGGCAAGGTAGCGCCAGAGGATAACAATAGTAACAACGATGGGCTAAAAGGGCTAAAGGCGCTATTTGGCGAAGAGTGAGGATTAAAAATTTATAGGCGGATATGCTCCGCCTGGCTTTAAAATTTAAAACTTAATAGCTTAAATTTAGCTTTATATTCCTTCCAGCTTCCCAATCTATCGAGCTTAAATCCCCTGTATATTGAGCAGCCCTTTGTGAGTGAGAGGCGTATGATTTGTTAAAGATATTATAAAACCTCAAACACTTTTAGATTTCCGCTAAGTGGCGCATATGTAGCATAAATATCGCTTACTGAATATCTTGGCATCTCTATGCTTGCATCGCTTTCCAGCGCTTTTAGTCTTATTTGAGACAAAATAAAGCAGATTATATACTCAGCATTAAAGGTATATTTATCACCTTGATCTCTATATCCTAGTATGCTTGGCGTGTAATATGTATTTACGCCGTTTGATAGTGTACTAGCCTCGTTTAAAAGCCTGTCTTTGTATTTGTTTTTTGATGAGTGTAGCTAGCTTCAAGCTCAAGCCTAGCTGATAATTCAAGCCCATTGACCCTTGCGCCGCCTGCATTTTTACGCATCATAAGCCCATTTGCGTCGCGGTAGGTATCATAGACTAAATTCTTATATCTATAGTGTCATAGTATTTTGCGCCTAGACTAACACCTGCTTGTTCTGACAAATGAGCCTTATACCTTAAAAGCCTAGCTCATAACTATCGCCAGTTGTGGCCTTCAAATCATCATTTGTAGCATATCAGATATTGCCCCTTACGTTTCCGCTAGCATATAGTGACTCACCCACATCTGGGGCTTTAAATACTCTTGCATAATTAGCAAAGACATTTACGCCACTACTGCCAAATTTATAATCCAGCCCAAAAGCTGGAGTAATTGCTTTAAAATCATAATCTTTTAGTGCATTGTCACCTCCAAAGCTCCTTAGCCTACTTTTTTCAAAGCGTAAACCAGGTCTTATGCTTAAATTTAAAATTCTAAAAGTATCCTCAATATACAATTACCCCTGTGTCTAAATGCTCCTTAAATTTAGTAACTAGCTTTGCATAATTGTAACTATGATAATAAACCACCCCATACTTTAAAGTCTGGCTTAAATTATCAAATTTACTCTCGCCTTTTATATCAAAGCCCTTTGTGTTTACACCCCACTTTGTGGCACCTGATTGTCTAAAATGCTCGCTCACATAGCCACTAAATACAAGCTTTAAAAGCTTACTTGGAGAGTACTTGTACTTTAGCGCATATGTTATTCTTTGATATTTAGTATCGGTTAAATTATCCGTAGCACCAAACTCCGCACGAAGTGGATAAAGTCCCTTGTAAAAACGAATATCCTACTTTTAGCAGGTAATTTATATCCCTGCCCTTTCCGCCTATACTTTTATCATTGCCAGCCTTGCCACGCTTGTAGCTTTGGTGTTTAAACCCAAAAAGCCCATCAAACCCAGCCGCATTTGCATACACTAAGCTACATTTGCTAAATCCATTATTATTACTTGCATAGCCAGTTTTTAGCTTAGCACCAAAGCTTTGTCCATCCTCCAAAAGATCTCTCGCATTAACTGTCTTAAACGCCACGCTACCCCCAAGGCTTCCTGTACTATTTACTACGCTAAGCCATCCCACATCAACATAAACAGCCTTTATCACATCTGGATCTATTAACAAATCGGTGTTATGATGGAAGGTATTTCCGACATGTCTAGCTCCGTCTATAGTTATATTTAGCCCTCTATCACTAATGTCTCTCATATAAATTTTTTGATTTGCGCCATTTGTACCGCCCACATAAACACCAGGTATATCCCTTAAAACATCCTTAATTAGCCCAGCATTTCTTACAGCTATCTTACTTTCATCAACCCCTCCTCATACGCTATTTGACGTTACCTCGACTTCATCAAGCCTGACATCATTAGTGGATACCAAAGTGCAAGTAAAGCATAGTACCAAAGATAGGCTAGTCTTTTTATGATTTGGCATAAAAACTCCTTTAATTCAGATAACAATTATCATAATTTGCAATTCTAATATTAACAAACTAAAACAAAAATTAATAAATTTATGAATATAAATAATATAAATTATTAATATTCTCTATTAAATAAATGTTTAATATTTTTTGGTTATTATTCTCAATTTAAAAAATATAAAAAGGAATACCATGGAGTTTTTAAAAGAAAATGTAGACTTTATTATCATTGCGATACTCGGCTTTATGGCGTTTTTAGTCGTATGGTTTAGCGTAGAAAGAGCACTATTTTACGCAAGGGTTGACATTAGCAAGTTTAGCCATGAGGAGATACTTGAAGAAAGCCTTAGTAAGAATTTAACCGCCCTTTACATCATCTATTCAAATGCTCCATACATAGGACTTTTAGGCACAGTAGCTGGCATAATGATAACATTTTATGACATGGGTATGGCTGGTGGAATAGATACTAAAAGCATAATACTAGGACTATCCCTAGCCCTAAAAGCCACAGCGCTTGGACTACTTGTAGCAATACCAACGCTTATGCTTTATAATATCTTTTTAAGACGCTGCGACGTGCTAATAAATCGCTTTAAAGCTATGCAAAAATGAGACTACATAGAAAAGATGGGCTAAATGTAGTGCCCTTTATTGATATTATGCTTGTTTTGCTTGCCATTGTACTTAGCATATCGACTTTTATTGCGCAGGGCAAAATCAAGCTAGACCTACCAGAAGCCTCAAGCGCCACGCCTCAAAAAGATGAGAAAAAAATCGTAATCGCAGTGGATAAAGACAACGTCATTTACATAGATGAAAAGCCTATTAACAATGATGAGCTAGCTGATAAAATAGCCGCCATAAACCGCGACGCAACAATCGAGCTAAAAAGCGACAAAGAGAGTAAATTTGAATATTTTGTAAAAATTGTCGACCTATTAAAGGCAAACGAGCATGAAAACTTCTATATCCAAACCTTCATCAGATAAATTTGCAAACTACGTAGGCTTTATGAGTGCTTGTGTGCTAGCTGGGGTAAGCGCCTTTGTGCTACTTTATAACAATCCATTTAAAATTCGCATAAGCTCAGCACCAGCACCACTTAAAATAAGCTTAAAAACTTTCTCAAAACCCATAGAAAAAGTAGTCCCCATAGAGCCAGTTGCCAAACCTCTACCGCCAAAACCACCAAAGCCAGAGCAAGTAAAACCAAAACATAAAAAAGAACCAAAACCCATAAAACACGAGCCAAAGCCTCTACGCGAACCAAAAATAGCGCATGAGCCAAAACCAAAACAAGAGCAAATCGCCCCTACTCCAGCCCCTGCATCCAGCACGCCTACACCTAGCGCACCCACAAAGCAAGCTACGAGGCACCTTAGCATGGCAAATTCTGCAAATGATGAGAGATTTTTACGTATCATAGCAGCCATCAAAAAGCACCAACACTACCCAAAACAGGCGCTTAAAATGAGAAAAACAGGGATCGTTGAAGTTAGTTTCATCCTGCAAAAAGATGGCGGAGTGAGGGGTATAAAGCTGCTTAAAAGCTCAGGCGTAAACTCACTTGATGAAGCTGCACTTAAAAGCGTGCAAAAAGCCAGCCGAGAGTTTATCCCACTTGACGATGAATACAAAATCAGCCTACCAATATCCTTTAAAATTCTTTAAAGCCCTAAAGCAAAAAGGGCTTTACTATGGCTTAAACTGCCAGTTTTTATTTTTAAGCTATCTGCACTAAATTTTAAATTGCGAAACTTTGGACTTGATTAAATTTATTTTACGTTAAGATTTTTTATTTTCGTACAAGGCTTTTGTTTTTGTCTCAAGGACTGGAGTTCTGTCACGAGGCTCTCGACGACGTACAAAGTGTTGCCTTTATTTAAATTTATCGTTCGATAAATTTAAATAAAGGGCAGAACCACAGAAAATTTGTGTTTTTTAGCTTGAATTTAAATTTATTTTTTACACTATGGCTTTGTTTATGTGTATAACTTTTATTTTTACGCCAAGGGATGGTTTTGCTTAACTCTACGGCTTTTTTGTTTTACACTAGAGGAAATTGGCTTGTTTTAAGAAGTCACTCCCTTTCCCTCTAGCAACCACCTAACCCCGACGATGTTAGAAGTGTCGCTATTTTTTAAATTTGCCTGTATCAAATTTTAAATCACGACGTTTAAAGATTGCTCCGTATTGACTAGCTAAATACGAAGTATCGTGAGATGAATTTAAATTGTTGTGACGCCATTTTTAAACTGAGCGTACATATAGTACGTTAGTATTAAAAATGGCTAGCTCATTTACTCAATGGGTGCTAGCCACAAAGTGGCGAAGCGAAGCTTTTTTAGAAAATACGCTCACCAGATGAGCTAGTTTGAAAAAGCGAAGTCAAGCCAAAGCGAAACAAGCTGGCTTTAAGACAAAATAAAGCAAAATCAAAAATTTTACTCCAAACTAAGCTCTTTCATATGCTCGCAAACAGCGTCCAGTCCCCTATTACACGCCACTCTATAGATATTATACGCCTTTTTCAAGTCCTTATCTACACCAAGCCCCATCTCATACATCGCGCCAATATTCGCACAGGCTCTTATATTTCCGGCATCACAAGACGATTTATAAGCTTCAAGTGCAAGAGCGTAATCTCGCCCCACAAACTCTCCCTTGCGATAAGCATTTGCAAGTAAATAGCAAGACTCAGCCCCGCCACGATTGCAGCTAGCACGGTATATCTCTATGGCTCTTTTTGGTGAGTTTGCCACACCCTGTCCTCTCTCATAAAGTTGCCCTAACCTAGCGCAGCCACTCTCCTCGCCTGCCTCACAAGCACGTTTAAAAAGCCCTACCGCATAGCTAGTCTTGCCAGCTTTTAAATACTCATCAGCTGCACCCACGCAAGCCCTATTATCACCAGTCTCGCAGCCATTTAAAAGCTGCATTAAATTTACGCTCTCATCTTTTGGCTTATCTTTGGTCGGGGTAGCGGTACCGATTTTGTTGTCATTAGTAATTTCGCTTTCATCAATAGGCTTTTTACTAGGCTTATCTGGCTTTGTGGGCTGATCTACACGTGGCAAAGCCCCTGAGTTGTCTTTACCGCTTGGAAAGCTAATAGCACACCCCGCTAAGACAAGCACAAAGGCGAGCGAGGATAATTTAGTTAAATTTATTAAAAAGTTCATTTAGCGCCTCGCTTATACTTGGATGTGTAAATATCTGCGCTTTCATAAAATCAGCACTAGCCTTAAAGCCCATGGCAACAGCTAGTGTGTTTATGACCTCATGAGCCTGAACTGCGTGAAAGCTAGCTCCCAGTATCTCGTGTGTACTAGCGTCTACGACCGCCTTTAAAAGCCCTGTATCATGCCCTAGGATTTTTGCACCTGGTACTGCCGCCATAGGTAGGCTTATCTCGGTTGGGTTATACCCTGCTTTAATGGCTGCTTCCTTGCTTAGCCCCACCTTTGCCAAAGGCGTATCCATAAACACCACACTAGCATGCACACTCCTGTTTTTTGTGCTGCGTTTTTTACTGCCGTAAAGATGATCAAAAACTATGCGATAATCATCAAGCGAAATGTAGGTAAATAGCTCGCCGCCCTTTACATCGCCCACGGCGTAGATATTTGGCTCGCTAGTTTGCAAAAACTCATTTACTATTATATTGCCAGCATCATCGGTGGCGATTGAGGCGTTAAACAGATCCAGCTCCTCGGTGTTTGCCTGTCTACCAGTGGCGAGCAAAAAAGCGTCCGCTTGCAGACTAAAGCTCTCTTGAGTACGTGTAAATTTCACGTTATCACCGCCTATGCTCTCTATCTGGACGCCTTCATATATGATTATGCCTTGGGCTTTAAGAGCTGCAATAACGCTCTCTCTAATATCAGCGTCCTCGTTTTTAAGCAGATTTGAGCGCGATAAAATAGTAACTTTTGAGCCAAAATTTGAATAAATTGACGCCATTTCAAGCCCAATATACCCCCCGCCAACGACCACAAGCCGCTCTGGTAGCTCGCTTAAGCTTAGAATTTGTTCGCTCGTGTAGGCTATGGTCGAGTTTATTTCAAATTTAGGCTTTGCGTCCTTTGAGCCACTATTTATGATGATATTTGGCGCACTTAAAAGCTCCTCTGTACCATCACCTAGCTTTACCTTTACGCTCTCTTTATCCTCAAAGCTAGCTACGCCGTTTATTACCTCAACGCCATTTAAATCATTCAGCATGGCATAGTTTTTTGCACGTAGAGCCGATATTAGCGCATCTTTAGCCTGCATAGCAGAGCTAAAATACGCCCTTTTATCACTATGAGCTTTTGCCGCTTCAGATAGCGTTAAAAGCTTTTTACTAGGAATGCAGCCCACATTTATACACGTCCCACCATACATACTTGCGCTTTTTTCCACCAGCGCCACTTTCTTGCCCATGCTAGCAGCCTTTGCCGCTAGGGTCTTACCCGCCTTTCCAAAACCTATTACAATAAGATCAAATTTTCTCATTCAGTTCTCCCTATTATATAATATGTACTTTCGTTTATTAGTCTTAGTCCGAGCTTATTTTTACTAGCCCATGCTACCGCGACATCTGCTGCCTCGTCGCCAGTCTCGCCGCTTGGTAGCTTTATTTTTAATCTAGGCTCGCTGCCACTAAGTGCGACGTACGCGCCCAGAGGCTTTAGGTGGTCATTAAGTGCTACCACGCTATCCACGCTAAGTCCGTTTGTAGCGTTAAAAACCTGCTTTAAAAGCTCTTTTGTATTCTCATCATCGTTATACCCAAGCTGGGTCAAAAGTCCGTCAAAATTCATTTTTACTCTCCTCTTGTGCCTGATTTTTGGCTGATTAGCACGGCTTCGATTATCTTTTTTATATCGCCATCAAGTATGGCGTCTGTTTGGCTATACGCTGCCCCACTGCGGTTATCCTTTACCTGCTGGTATGGAAAAAGCACATAGCTTCGTATCTGGTGCCCCCAGCCTATCTCGCTCTTTTCGCCTGCGTTTGCAGCGTCGTTTTGCTTTTCAAGCTCTAGCTCATAAAGCCTTGATTTTAGCATTTTCATCGCCGTGGCGCGGTTTTTGTGCTGGCTGCGGTCGTTTTGGCACTGCACGACTATGCCTGTGGGGATGTGCGTTATACGAATGGCAGATTCAGTTTTATTTACGTGCTGTCCGCCAGCGCCACTAGCCCTGTAGGTATCTACTCTGATGTCCTTTTCTTCGATGTCGATTTTTATATCATCATCAATCTCAGGGCTTACCATCACTGAACAAAAGCTCGTATGCCGCCTGCCAGCACTATCAAAGGGGCTAGTGCGCACTAGGCGGTGAATGCCGTTTTCAGCCTTAAAATAGCCATAGGCATTCTCCCCACGCACGATAAAGCTCACGTCCTTTAGCCCTGCCTCGTCGCCTTCTTGAAAGTCAAGTGTTTCGACCTTATAGCCCTCTCGCTCGCAAAATCGCAGATACATACGATATACCATACTTGCCCAGTCATTGCTCTCCGTCCCGCCAGCTCCAGGATGGATGGAAACTATGGCGTTTTTAGCGTCATCATCGCCGCTAAGCAGCATCGACACCTCAAGCGCTGTAATATGCTCGTTTAAATTTTCAGCATCGCCAAAAAGGGCGTTTATCGTTTCTTCATCGCTCTCGCTGCTAGCTAGCTCATATAGCTCTCGTGCGTCATTTAAGGCGGTGCTAGCTTCGTTAAATTTAGCCAGCAGTGAGCCTAGCTTGCTCTTTTGCTTGCCTACACTTGAGGCCTGCGCAGGATCTGCCCAAAAGGCTGGGTCTTGCTCCAGGGCTTCGATCTCTTTTAACTTTTGTTCTATCTCGCTTGGCCTTATGACTTTGGCGATATTATCTACCTTTGTGCTTAAGGTCTTTAAAAGCTCGGTGTACTCGTAACTATCCAAATATTTCTCCATTTTTTGCATTTTGTGGGTAATTGTAGCTAAAAAATGTTAAATTTGATTTTATGATTTAGGTAATTAATCCAAAAGACTTAGCCTAAAATAAAACTTTTATGATAAAATAAGCCCTTTAAATTCAATCCAAAAGAAAGCAAAATGCAAATAATCAAAACCACAGATGAGTTAATCAAATTTAAAAGCACACTATCTGGTAGCGTGGGCTTTGTGCCGACTATGGGCGCACTGCACGCTGGACACGCTAGCCTAATAAGCCGCAGCGTAAGCGAAAATGCACACACCATAGTAAGCGTGTTTGTAAATCCCACGCAGTTTTTAGCTGGCGAGGATCTGGATAAATACCCACGCAGCCAAGACGCTGACGCAAAGCTATGCGAAAGCCTGGGGGCAAGCGCTGTTTTTATGCCTAGCGTGGATGAAATATACGGCAAAAATGAGCCCACTATGATCGCCCCAAAAGCCCTAGCTAGCAAGCTTGAAGGGGCGATCCGCCCAGGGCATTTTGACGGCGTTTTATGCGTGCTAAATAAGCTTTTTAATCTCGTTAGCCCAACGCGCGCCTACTTTGGCAAAAAGGACGCCCAACAGCTTTTAATCGTGCAAAACTTCGTAAAAGCTAGCTTTTTAAGCCTAAAAATCGTGCCTTGCGATATAGTGCGTGATAGCAGCGGCCTAGCCCTATCAAGCCGAAACGCCTATTTAAGCGACGCCGAAAAAGCCAAGGCCACCGCCCTATCTCGCTCGCTAAAAGCAGCCCGTAAAGCGATAGAAAACGGCGAGCAAAAGGCAAGCGTGATAAAAGAGCTAATCGCTAGCGAGCTAGCCCCAATAAGTGCCGAATACATCGCTATTACGGATACAAATTTAAACGAGCTTGACGCCATAAAACCAGGCGACACGCTCATACTCCTAGCCGCAAAAGTGGGCGGAGTGAGACTGATTGACAATGAGTGGGTGTAAGATGAAGCTACATTTAATATCTCTTGGGTGTAATAAAAATTTAGTCGATAGCGAGATAATGCTAGGACGCCTGCAGCACTACACGCTAACAGACGAGCCAAGCGAAGCGGACGTCATCATCGTAAATACCTGCGGCTTTATCGCAAGTGCCAAAGAAGAGAGCGTGCGGACGATTTTAGAGATCGCTGAGCTTAAAAAAGCAAACGCCACGCTAGTTGTAACTGGCTGCCTAATGCAACGCTACCGCGACGAGCTAATGCGTGAGCTGCCTGAAGTCGATCTTTTTACAGGCGTTGGCGATTATGATAAGATAGATCAAATTTTGCTAAAAAAGACGAGCCTATTTAGCCCAGAAGTCTATCTGCAAAGCAGCGAAGAGCGAGTAATAACAGGCTCAAACTATCACGCCTACATCAAAATCGCCGAGGGCTGTAACCAGCGCTGCAGCTTCTGTGCGATACCGACCTTTAAAGGGCGACTAAAATCACGCTCTCTTGATGACATCGTGGGCGAAGTGCGGCGGCTTGTGAGCAAAGGATACTATGACTTTAGCTTTTTAAGCCAAGATAGCTCGAGCTATGGGCTTGATCGTGGCGAAAAGGACGGGCTAATAAATTTAATCTCTGCTATAGAGCAGATTGATGGCGTCAAAACCGCCCGCGTGCTGTATCTTTACCCCACGACTACGAGTAATGCCCTGATCGAGCGGATAGTCGCAAGCCCTAAATTTGTAAATTATTTTGATATGCCTATTCAGCACATTAGTGGGGCGATGCTACGCACTATGCGGCGTGGGGCGAGCGGGGAGCGTGTGCGTGAGCTGCTCTGCCTTATGCGAGCGGCTCCGCAGAGCTTTTTACGCACGGGCATTATCGTGGGGCACCCAGGTGAAAGAGAAGAGGATTTTAACGAGCTGTGTGAGTTTTTGGCTGAGTTTAAATTTGATAGAGTCTCAGCCTTTGCCTACTCACGAGAAGAGGACACGGCGGCTTTTGATATGCCACAGCTGCCTGTAAAAACGATCTCAAACAGGCTAAGCAAGATAGAAAAGCTAACGACTGCAACCATAGAACGAAGCCTGCGTGAGTGCGTGGGCGGCGAGTATGTCGCTAGCCTTGAGGGCGTTAGCAGCGAGGGGGAGATGTTTTACTCGGCCAAGCTAGCCCTGTGGGATAAGGACATAGACGGCGAAGTGCTAATAAACGATAGCGACGTGAGCGAGCTAAAAGTGGGCGGACGCTACCGCTGCCGTATCACAGACGCCACACCTACGCAGCTAATAGGCGAGATAATAGGCGAAGCGGAGTAGGGAGAGAGCTTGGTAAAGTTAAACTTTAAAAGACAGGAGTATCAACAAGAGTGCATAAGCAATATCATAGAAGTCCTAAAAGACTTTGACTTTAAATCAAAGGACAATCTAAGCTCCTGCCTTAGCGGGTTTTACAAATCTCATGGCGAGCTAAATTTTGGTATAAGTGGCAAAAAAAACCTAGATATTTTAATGGAGACAGGCACTGGCAAGACCTTTACCTACCTAAATGCGATATTTGAGATAAACAAAGTCTATGGCTGCAATAAATTTATCATTTTTTTACCTAGAAAGGCGATTTTAGAAGGCGTAAAGCAAAACATAAAGCTAAGCAAGGCCTATTTTTACGAGCAGTATCAAAAGCACATAAAGCTTTACGAGTATAACGACAAAAGCAGCCTAGGGCAGATAATAAGCCACTTTATAGGCGATGAGAATGAGTTTAGCCTGCTTATTCTCACTAGTTCTGCAGTAGATAAAAAAGACAACAATATCTTACACCAAAACCACGAAAGACTATTTTCAAACAAAAGCATTTTTGAACAAATCGCAGAGCTAAACCCCATCTGCTTTATCGATGAGCCGCACCTTTTAAAGGGAGATAAATTTACAAAAAGCTTCGATCAGCTAAACGCCCTATATTTTCGCTTTGGAGCGACATTTCCAAGCGAAGAAAACCACAAGATAAGCAACCTAATTTACGCCCTTGATAGCATATCAGCTTTTAGGCAGTATCTAGTAAAGCAAATAAACGTCCATACCATACTCTCAGAAAACGAAGAACCAAGCCTAACACAAATTCAAGCCAAGCAAAAAATAGCCAAATTTAGCCACTTTATAGACGGGGTTGAGTTTAAAACCGACGTAAAGCTAGGCGATGACGTGGGCGAAAAGCTAGACTACGCACCGCTTAGGGGGGTGAGCATAACAAGGCTTGAAGCTAAAAAAATATTTCTAAGCGATAAAACTTCAATCGCTCTAGCCGAGCAAAAATATCACCTAAGCGACGCCCAAGTAAGCCAGCTTTTAGCCAAAGCCATTGACCTACACTTTGAAAAAGAAAGAGCGCTTTTTAATCGCAACATAAAAGCCCTAAGCCTGTTTTTTATCCCAAACATAGCCGATTTTAAGGGTGAAAATCCAGCTATAAAGCTTGAGTTTGAAAGGCTATATAAACAAAAAAGAACGCAGATCCTAAGCCAGCTAGACCCGCAAGATGAGTATTATCACTTCTTGCAAAATGACTTTGACAAAGACGGCAAACTAGCCGTAACTGGGGGCTATTTTAGCTCGAGCAAAGGCAGCAAAGACGAGAACGAAGCAGCAGGCGTAAGGCTCATACTAAAAGACAAAGAAGAGCTTTTATCCCTAAATACTCCGCTTAGATTTATCTTTAGCGTGTGGGCATTACAAGAGGGTTGGGATAATCCAAATATCTTTACCATCGCCAAACTTGCCCACTCAGGCTCAGACATCTCACGCCACCAACAAGTAGGCAGGGGACTAAGACTATGCGTCAATCAAAAAGGCACAAGGCTTGATTATGACGAGCTAAAGCAAAGCGAAACTGAGTTTTACTCCATAAACCAGCTTGACGTGCTGATAAACTCAGCCGAAAGGGACTTTATCGAAGGCTTGCAGGCTGAGATAAATGCATCCTGCCTAGTAAAAAATGAACTAAACCAAGCCACCCTAGCACAAATAGGACTAAACCAAAAACAGATAAGCGAAATTCAAAAAGAACTAGAAAATCTGGGCTTTTTAAAATTTAACGAAGCACAAGACAGCTACGAAATCGTAAGAGCTATCCCAAATAGCATAAAAGAAAATAGCGAGATAAAGGGGATTTTAGGCGAGAAGCTCGAGCAGTTTTTAAAGCTAGTCGCACCAAATAATAACAAAAACTCCTACATAAATAACGCCAACAAAGCAAAATCCAGCACAAAGATAAGGCCTAGCCTAGCCATTGAGTTTAAAGCCCTGTGGGAGGCGATAAATCAAGACGTGAGAATAAAATACTCAAGCTTTGATGAAGATGCTAGAATAAAAGAGATTGCAAGCAAATTTGACAGCCTAAACATAAAGCAAGCCAATATAAGAATAATCGGCAAAAGATTTGACCCAAAAAGTAATAAATTTATAAGCGATTATGAAAACACTATAGATACAAAAGCCCAAAAGCTAAGCCACACAGAAAAAATCCTAACAGACTTTGCCGCCAAAAACTATCTCCCCCTTGGCTTTGTGCTTAAAATTTATAACGCCATTAGCAAAAAGGAGTATTTTGACTATGACGCTAAAGCCGCACTAAAAGAGCTTATCGTCATCATTAAGCAAAGCATACACGCCAATGTCATAAACGCAGTATCGTATGAGTTTGCCCAGACCACCATAAGCGATAAAAGCCCATTTAACCTACTCTTTAGCAAAGACGGCACACCGCAAGAGAGCATTTTTACCCACCTTTTAGGCTCAATGCAAGACGCCACCACCCCAGCCCCACACTACCTATATGACAAGGTAGTATATGATAGCCAAATAGAAAAAACCATAATCGAAAACGAAGTGCAAAAAGCAGACGATTTTAGCGTCAAAGTCTTTGCAAAGCTGCCAAAGTTTAGCATTCCTACGCCGTATAAAAGCTATGAGCCAGACTTTGCCTACGTCGTAGAAAACAAAGACGGCAAGAAAATATTTTTCGTCTGCGAAAGTAAAGGCTACGATAACGAAAACGACATACCGCCTGATGAGCAAAAAAAGATAGACTACGCTGAGATTTTTTTTAAAAACCTACAAGCCCAGCTAGCAAACATCACGATTAAATTTGAAAAACGCATAAATAAACAGAGCCTTTCAACGCTACTAAAGGATATCCAGTGTCAATAAACAAAGACAAACTAAAGCAAAACAGCATAAGCTATCAAGACCCAAACGAGCCGCAGTCAAACAGGCTACTTGAGTTTTTAAAGCTAAACTACCCAAGCAGCGTAAAAGACGGCGTGCCTAGCATAAACGCCATAGCTAGCATTTTGGGGCTTAGCGTGCAAAATGCAAACCTAGGCTACGAGCTAAACTTCACAGGCAAGCCCATAGCAAACGCTCTTTATAACACCATCTCCACCAAAGCCCTGCACGAAGCCCGTAACACCAGCGAAAACGCCCCAAACCAAATCATCATAGGAGATAACCTAGACGCCCTAAAGCTACTCCGCCCAGCCTATGCTGATAAAGTCAAGCTCATCTACATCGACCCACCCTACAACACAGGCGGCGACGGCTTTATCTATCCAGATGATTTTAGGGGTGACTACCGCCAAATCCTGCGTGAAGTGGGCTTGATTGAGATAGATGATGATGGCAACGAGACTGAGAGCGAGCTGATTAAAAGCTTTAAAAATTTAAAAGGCTCAAAAAACCACTCAGGCTGGCTTTGTTTTATGTTGCCACGCCTTAAGCTAGCACGTGATTTATTGCGTGATGATGGGGTGATTTTTATCTCTATTGATGATAATGAGCAGGCGAATTTAAAACTGCTTTGTGATGAGATTTTTGGAGAAGAGAATTTTGTGGCGAATTTTATTTGGGAGAAAAAGTTTAGCCCAAGTAATGACGCTAAATTTATAAGCTTTAATCACGATTATGTTTTATGCTACACAAAGGATATAAACAAGCTTAATATAAATTTATTGCCACGCACAGATGATATGAATGCACGCTATAAAAATCCAGACAACGATCCAAGAGGTCCTTGGACTTCAAGCGATTTGAGCGTAAAAACCTACTCAGCAGAATGCGACTACCCTATCACGACGCCCTCTGGTCGCGTCGTAGAGCCTCCAGCTGGTCGCAGCTGGAGGCTCTCTAAAAACACGTTTTTAGAGAGGCTCGCCGACGGCCGAATTTGGTTCGGCGTCGGCGGTGATGGAGCCCCAAGAATAAAACGCTTTTTAAGCGAGGTGCAAGATGGACTAAAAGCGGTTTCTATTTTAAAGCATTCCGAAGTCGGACACAATCAAGAAGCAAGTAAAGAATTGGTAAAAATCTTTGACGGACATAGCACCTTTGACACCCCAAAACCAGTGAGATTATTAAAACACATTCTAAAACTAGCCACGTCTCCAAACTCGGACGATATTATTTTAGACTTTTTTGCTGGTTCTGGCACAACGGCGCAGGCTGTGATAGAACAAAACAGAGAAGATGGCGGCAATAGAAAGTTTATTTTAGTGCAGCTTGATGAGAAAATCGATGAAAAAAGAAGCAAAGCGGCGTATGATTTTGTAAAAAATGAGCTAAAAGCAGATGAGCCAAAAATTAGCGATATAACGTGCGAGAGAGTGCGTAGAGTGGGCGGAGATTTTGAAGTTTATGAGTTAAAAGAAAAAGCCAAAATCGAAAATAAAAACGGCACGCTAAGCCTAAGCGCAAGCGAGCTAAGCCCTAAAGATAGAGCCAAAAATATGGCTTTATTTAGCGGATTAGAGCTAGACGTGGCACTAAAAGAGATAGTAAAAGATGAGCTATATTTAGCCGATGATAGCTATTTTTTAATCTCAGCTAACGCAGATACATTATTAAAAATCAAAAGCGGCAAAAAGGTCTATCTTGACGGATTTTACGACTTTAAACTAAGCGATGTTTTAAATTTAAAACAGAGCAACGAAATCGAGTTTATATTTTGAAACTAACAAGCCAAACAAAGCCTAGTGCGGAGTTTTTGCGTTACGCAAAGGGCGGCAAAAATCTCCTAGCCTTTAGCCACGGCGTGGATAGCACGGCGCTTTTTTACCTGCTTCTGCTTTGGGGCGTGGAGTTTGATTTGGCTATCGTTGATTACGGCGTGCGAAGCCAGAGTAAGCACGAAGTAGCCGCAGCTAGGGCTTTGGCGGATAAATTTAATAAACGCATTTTCGTGCGAAATGTTAGCGTTAGTGGCGGCGATTTTGAAAACAAAGCTCGTGCTATAAGGTATGAGTTTTTCGCCCAGCTCGTGCTAGCTCACGGCTACACAAACCTAATCACCGCACATCAGCTAAACGACCGCTTTGAGTGGCTTTTAATGCGGCTAGCGCGTGGGGCTGGGCTAGCTGAAATGCTGGGGATGAACGAAGTAGGCGAGTTTTATCCGAGCGATTATCTTTTAAGCGAGCCCTTAAGCCACGATAAAACGCATAGCAAGCCAAGCGACGCAAATCATAACGCAAGCCAGCACGCAGCAGTAAGTGCTGATGAAATTTTAAAATCCCCAAAAATCAGCGAGTGGCAGGGACTTGAGCTGGGTTTTTACGACGCTTTAAATTTTAAATTTGCCAAATCTGCGTGGCAGGATTTATCTAAAAAGCAGGCTTTGGACTTTGAGCCAGGCTTAAACCAAGCTAAAAATAAGCCAAGCACCACGACCAAGCACCACGACCAAAACAAAGCAGACGCCAGCCAGCCAGAAGCCAAAATCCACCTGCTCCGCCCACTGCTTCACGTTAGCCGTGATGAGATTTTAGGCTTTTTGCACGCTAATGGCCTGCACTATTTTAAAGACGCCAGCAACAGCGATTTTAAATTCGAACGCAACCGCCTGCGTGCCGAGTTTGCAAGCGGTTTTATCGGCCGCTTTGGCTCTGGCGTGGCTAGGAGCTTTGAGCTTTTGGGTGCGGATGCAAAGCACCTAGCGCCAGAGCTTAGACGGCTAGGAGATAGCATAATCGCCCTCAAAGCGGACGCAAACGCAATGCGTGGCATAAGCCTAGCTTTAAAAAAATTTGGACTCGTGCTAAGTGCGAAGCAAAGGGACGAGCTAAGCAAAGACGGCAAGCTAAAAAGCGGCGTCATAGGCGGCAAAATCGCTGTGGGCGTGGGCGAGCGAGAACTATCTGGCTGGGTCATCATCACGCCATATCTTAGCCAAAGCAAAGCAGAAATTACACTCCAAAACGCCGAGCAGGGCGGGCTAGAAAGATTAAATTTAATAAAAGCCAGCCACGCCACGCCACAAAAACGCCAAAATGATGACAAAAGTGCCGATTTTCACGCCGCAGCCAGCAATCTCAACAAGATATCCGCCACGCAAGAAAGAAAGCCATTTACGCAAAATAGCACGAAATCAAATTTAAACTCCGCACTAAGTCAAAATAAGGGCTTTTACTCAAGCCCCCAAAAGCCCAGCAACACAACCAAACCAGCACAAGCCAGCGCAAGCCAAAACCAAAATATGCAAGATAGCCAAAAAGACAAAGCACAAATAAGCAGCCAAAAAAAAGAACAAGGCAAGATGAGTAAGGAATTTAAAGAAAAGTGCCGCACTATAGGTATTCCGCCGCTTAATCGAGCCTTTTTATACCAAATGCAAATCGCCCCCCAAAGCCTAGCCGATAGCCTAAAAGACTAGATTTAAAAGAATAGTGTTGCTTTATTTGCAAATTTTAAATCACAATAAAACCAAGCGCCACGGCGCACATCGCACAAACTGGGTTATATGGCAAAAAGCGGTATGTTTGCCTACTTGTTTATGGCGCAGAAATAGGCAGTCATCATCCTAAGTCCTGTGAATTTGCCCGCACTCCTGTAGCGGCAGTGTAAGGCATAATCGCCAGTGGCGGCGCGATTTTATCACTTTGCAAGGCTTAGTGTGAAAATATGCGGAGCGTCGGCAAGCCGTCAGGCTTAAAAACCCACCGATTTTATGTGGCTCACGTCGCAAGCGGTATGTTTGCCTACTCACTTTAAGCACGCAGCGCTCGCCCCGCCAGTCACTTTGTAGCTTGATATGCTCCTGCACAGTAAGCCAAAGCGAGCTGCTTTAAAACAAACGAAGTGCTGTTTTTAAGTGAAGTAAAACTGGGCGTAAACATATTACAACTCAATGCAAGCAATGAATAAGCTGCCAATATACGTGGTATAGGGCTTGCTTTTGGAATTTTGTAAAGCAAGACCACTGGTTAAAAGAGCCAATCAAATTTAAAACGGCGGCAGGTTTGCTGAGGTTTTTTAAGGATTGTGATGATAAAAACTTGCGGCGGGGTAGCAAGGCCGAGTAAATGTTTTTTGGTATTGTGCGGCAGGGGGGCTGTTCTTGGCAAGCGGTAAAGTAAGGCGGGCTTTAAAAAGCCACAGCCTAAAATCTCCAAAGCCAAGCCTGCCAAAAGGCGCAGGGTAGCCCACAAAGCTTAAATTTACAAAGCCCTCTTTCAAGGCAAAAAGCCCCAAATTTAATCCTACTCGCAGCTAGCCTTGCTGGTTCTGTGATTTATCGCTCCGTGCTTTATTAGCAGGGCTTGCATATCCTTTAGCCCTCTGGTGCAAGCGTATGAGAGTGCACTTTGATTATACGCACCTAGGCTTTTATCTTTGGTTGTGGTTACGAGATTAATATCTGCGCCTTGAGAGAGCAAAAACTCCACTATCTGCCTGCGGTCGTTGCTAGCCGCGACCATTAAAAGCGTCTCGCCGTCGCTCTCAACGCTCTGGTCGTTTAGGTTGTATGGACTTAGATTGCCGTAAATTTTCTTGACAATTTTCACGTTTTTACCCAGCACTGCGGACTTTAGCACGTTATACACATCGCCCCTATCGGTAGCAAATAGGCTCGCCCCGCTAGCAATGAGAAAATCAACCATATCCTCATAGCCGATAAACGCCGCCCAGCCAAGCGCCGTCTGCCCTAGGCTCGCTTCGTCCTTTGCCTCTATATCCTGCCCAGCGGCAAGCATAGTCTTTACCTTAGCCAAATCGCCCTTTTTCACCGCATCAAACCACGCCGCATTCGCTCCGCTTGAGGGCTTATCGTAAAAAATTCTCCACGAAAGCCTGCTTGGATTTGCAAGCTCATTCATCTCGCTCACACTTAGCCTAAAGCCGTCATCATAGGGCTTTACTAGCTCTGCGCCAAAAACGCTAGCCACCAAAGCTGCTAGAAATATAAATTTTTTCATTTTTTTTTCCTTTTTTAGATTGATTATTTTAAAAATATAATGCCGCCTTGCAAGCCCTAAAGAAAGCTAAACGCCACGTAACGAGCGGCTATCCATCGCTCTTATTACACGATTACTCGCTTGCGGCACGCAAGCCCAGCAAGTGGGCTTGCTAGGCTTGCGTCCTACCGAAGATTTTTAAGGTAAAGCAAGCCGCTAAAAATTGTGCCACTACTTGTGGTAGTCATACCTTACGGCACTGGCACAAATTAGCGGCGTGTGGCAGCGACTATTTGGTGCGCCCAAACAAAAAGTAAAGCCCTTTCCACACTAAGCAAATTTAAACCCAAACGCACCGCCAAAGTAGGCCAAGCAAATAAAATCAGTGGCTAGAACAAGCCGATTTGCCGTTCATCACTGGCTGTATGCTCGAGTTATCCGCTCCGCCGTTTTGATTTACGCTTTCGATAAATTCCCACAGCTTCGCCGCCGCTTGCTCGTAGCGTTTTGCCGTTACGCTGCTTGGCTCATAAAAGCTAATAGGCTTGCCAGTATCCCCGCCCACACGCACGGCTGGCTCGATCGGTATCTGGGCAAGAATTTGCGTATTATACTCAGCCGCGACCGCCTCTGTGGTGCCTTTGCCAAATATATCATACTCCTTGCCGTTATCAGGACAGATAAAGCCGCTCATATTCTCGACCACACCAGCGATTGGTATGTGAAGCTTCGCAAACATATCAAGCCCCCTGCGGCTATCATCAAGCGCCACGACTTGCGGCGTCGTAACGCACACGCCAGCTGTTACAGGCACGCTCTGAGCTAGGCTTAGCTGCGCATCGCCCGTGCCTGGAGGCATATCAAGCAGCAGCACATCTAGCTCGCTCCACGCCACATCACGCAGGAGCTGATCGATCGCTTTCATTATCATCGACCCACGCCAAATGAGACTTACCCCAGCCTCCATTAGCACGCCCATACTCATCATCTCAATACCGTGGCTTAGGATCGGACGGAGCTTTTGCCCAACAACCTCTGGCTGAGTGGCCTCTTCACCTAGCATTCTAGGGATATTTGGGCCATATATGTCAGCGTCAAGCAGCCCCACTTTTTTGCCCATTTTAGCTAGACTTATGGCTAAATTTAGCGTCGTCGTGCTTTTGCCCACACCGCCCTTGCCGCTGCTTACCATTACGACGTTTTTTACCTGAGGGATTAGGTTTTTACCGCTTCGTGAGTTGCTTCGCTCGGCTGGAATCTGAGGCTGATAAATCTCAAGCTCCACATCCCCCAGCACCGCGCGAATGTCTGCGTCTAGCTTTTTGGCTACCTCTGGATTTGCGCTTACGATTTCGACTTTTACCTTTGGCTTTTGCCCGCTAACGTCAACGTCCTTTACAAAGCCAAAGCTTACTATATCCTTTTCAAAGCCTGGATAAACCACGCTTTTAAGCTTGTTTAAAATTTCATCTTTATTTGGCATTTTGCTCTCCTTGAATTAAAAGGATAATTTTACTATCTTTTAGCTTAGAATTTAATGCTTTTTGTATTTTTGTAAGAAATTTGATAATGATTTGGGTAAAAAGGGGCCAAGTCGCCCCCTAATTAAATTTAACTAGCTTAGTCTTGCGGATGGTCTTTCATTAGCTGTCTTGAAATTTTATACGCGCAAAACTTTGGCCCACACATCGAGCAAAACTCCGCTTCCTTAAACACCTCCTGCGGCAGACTCTCATCGTGCAGCTCTCTAGCTTTATCAGGGTCAAGTGCTAGCTCAAACTGCTTGTTCCAATCAAAGCTATAGCGCGCATCGCTCATCGCATTATCCCTATCTATCGCACCAGGTCTGCCACGTGCCACATCAGCTGCGTGAGCGGCGATTTTATGCGCTATTATGCCGTCTCTTACATCAGCTGCGTTTGGCAGGCCTAAATGCTCTTTTGGCGTTACGTAGCACAGCATTGCAACGCCGTGGCTAGCCGCCAGCGCGCCACCTATGGCCGAGGTGATATGATCATACCCAGCGCCTATGTCAGTTACAAGTGGCCCAAGCACGTAAAACGGCGCATTGTGGCAGAGGCGCTGCTGCTCTTTGACGTTAAATTCAATCTCATTTAGCGGCACGTGTCCAGGGCCTTCTATCATCACTTGCACGTTTTTCTCCCACGCACGAAGCGTCAGCTCGCCCAGCACCGCAAGCTCGCTTAGCTGTGCCTCATCGCTAGCATCGTGCAAACAGCCAGGACGCAGGCTATCACCTAGGCTAAGCGCCACGTCGTATTTAGCGCATATATCGCATATCTCGTCAAAGACTTCGTAGAATGGATTTTCCTTATGATAGTGCATCATCCAGCTTGCCATTAGGCTGCCGCCTCGGCTTACTATGCCCATTTTACGCTTTGCTACTAGCGGCATAAAGCGCAGTAAAAATCCAGCGTGAATGGTAAAATAGCTCACCCCTTGCTTTGCTTGGCGTTCTAACACTTCTAGCATAGTTTTGGTATCTAGCTTTTCAAGTTGACCTACATCGTGGATTATCTGATACATTGGCACTGTTCCTACAGGGACGCTGCTAGCGCCTATTATCGCCTCTCGTATCTTATCTAAATCTCCCCCAGTGCTTAGATCCATAACGGTGTCAGCGCCGTATTTTAGGCACACGGCTAGCTTTTCTAGCTCTCCGTCTATGTCGCTTGCTAGGCTTGAGTTACCTATGTTTGCATTTACTTTTGTGGTGGCGTCTATGCCGATTGCCATTGGGATTAAATTTGTGTGGTTTATGTTTGCTGGGATTATCATTCGTCCAGCTGCGACTGCCTCTCTTATAAACTCAGGCTCGAGCCGTTCGACCTTTGCCACATATTCCATCTCAGGCGTTATGACGCCTTTTTTAGCATAATACATCTGTGTTGGCGTGGCGTCATTTACTCTATTTTTTACCCATTCCTTTCTCACGTCTATCCTCCTTTTGTGAAAATTAGGACAATTTTACTTCATTTAAACTTGCAAGCAAATTAAAATATAAATTTTAAAAAATATAATAAATTTAAAACAAAAGGTAAAAGAAAGCTTTTTGATGTATAATTTTGTAACACTTTCTAAAGGATAAGACGTGTTAGAAATATCACTTATAATGTTAGGCGCTGGATCATCCACTAGAGTTGGGTTGAAAACAAAAAAGCAATGGCTAAGGATAGGCGACGAGCCACTATGGCTTTTTGCAAGTAAAAATCTAGCCTCTTTTTACAAATTTAAAGAGATAATTATAGTAGGCGACGAGCCAAAATATATGCAGAAATTTAATTCCGATTTTATCTACGTAAAAGGTGGCAATACAAGGCAAGAAAGCCTAAAAAACGCCCTAGATAAAGCAAGTGCAGCGTTTGTCTTAGTAAGCGATGTGGCAAGACCTTGTGTAAATAAAGAGCTTTTTTTACGACTTATTAATAAAATAGAAAAAATAGACTGCGTGGTGCCATATCTTAGCGTCGCAGATACTGCTTATTTAGGAGAGCATTCAGTAGATAGAAGCGAGCTTATGCTGGTACAAACCCCACAGCTTTCAAACACACAAATTTTAAAACAAGCGTTACAAACTGATACACTTTTTACAGACGATAGCTCAGCCATTAGGGCAACGGGCGGCAAAATCGCATACGTAAAAGGTGATGAAAATACTCGCAAAATCACCACCGCAAGCGATCTAAACAAAATCCTAGGGCTTAGCGCACCTAGCCCTGTTTGCTTCGCTGGAGGCGGCTTTGACGTGCATAAATTTACCCCAAATAAAAAGCTAGTACTATGCGGAGTGAGCGTGCCTTATGAGCTAGGGCTTCTTGCTCACAGCGACGGCGATGTCGCCACTCACGCGCTTTGCGATGCGATTTTAGGAGCGGCTGGACTTGGGGATATAGGAGAGCATTTCCCAGATACTGATGATAAATTTAAAAATGCAAACTCAATAGAGCTTTTAAAGCAAGTTTACGCAAAAGTCCAAAACGTAGGCTTTGAGCTAGTAAACGCAGACATTACCATAATGGCAGAACGCCCAAAGCTAAGCGCCTTTAAAGATGAGATGGCAAAGGTGCTAGCAAACGCCCTAAATATAAGCCAAGCGCGTATAAATGTAAAGGCTACGACGACAGAAAAGCTTGGCTTTGTAGGGCGTGGCGAGGGCATAGCAGCAAGTGCAAACGTAAGCTTAAAATACTACAACTGGCAAAGCGAGACAGGGGCGTGAGACATGAAAGTACTAATAATAGAAAACGAAATCTACCTAGCTGGCTCAATCGCTTCAAAGCTAGCAGACGCAGGGCATGACTGCGAAATAGCCAAAACCGTAAACGAGGCCTTAAAGCAAGAAAACGTAGACGTGGTGCTTTTATCCACTTCAATAGTAGGACAGGACTTTTATCCAGTCATAGAAAATTTCAAAGACTCAATAATCATACTTCTAATCTCCTACATAAGTGCCGATACCGTCTCAAAGCCGATAAAAGCGGGGGCGAGCGACTATATACAAAAGCCTTTTATGATAGATGAGTTAATGAGAAAAATCGAGCATTTTACCACGCACAGATACATGAAGCGCCTCATACAAAGCTACGAAAAATTTATAGAACACAGCCTAAGAGGCATAGAATATGACGCAGCAATGATAAAAAAGGTGCGCCTGCCATTACTGATAAAATGCTCAACAATGACACAGGCTGACAAGATAGTCTTTGCTATTTCAAAACATATAAAAATGCCATTTATTCTAATACCTAGCGTAGCAGGAAGCACACTAAAAGCATTAAATTCTTGCGCCAAAGACGAAATAGCCTACATAAGAAACTTCCAGCTTTTAAAGCAAGAAGAACAAGAAGCCATACTCCTAGCTAGCCACAAAAAAAAGGTCGTAATAGCCACAAGTGATGATGCTTTAGAGTATAATATAGAGACTTTAAATTTAGGAGCTGGGGTGCAGAATGTAAGTCTAGACGGAATTTTAAGCATAGATGAGTATATAAAAAATATAATAAGCGGGTATCAAGAGCGTCTGCCAGATACTGAAATAGCCAAACGGCTTGGCATATCCCGCAAATCCCTATGGGAAAAAAGGAAAAAATATGATGTCGTTAAAAAACGCTAAAACCCTATTTGTCCGTCCAGAGACGCTTACCCTGCTTAGACTAATTAAAGGCGGTCTACTAGCTAATCTATGCAAATTGCCGAATTTAGAGCAATCAAAGCAGATGATAGAGCTAGCAAAGACTAGCAAACTAAACAAATACGCCTATATATTTGCTCCATTTGGTAGGAAAAATCAAGCAGTGGCTAAAAGCCTAGAAAATGGTGAGCGTGTAACCCTGCTAGTAGGAAATGATATAGTGGGGCACATCGACGTGGCTGATACGTTTAAATTTGATCCTGATTGGGCAGACAAAAATCTCTTTAGCTATCCGGATGAATTTGGCAAAAAACAGTACGGAGAGATAGCCATCTCTGGGGAGTTTACCCTGCTACAAGACCCCATAGCAGCGGCTAGAAACGAGCTAGAAAAGCTTAAGATTAGGCAAAATGCGCATACTGTTACAGTAGTGGCACTCACAGCTGACCCATTTAATAGAGCGCATGAACGGCTAGTTAGGATGACTGTGGATAAGGCTGATATTTTAGTTATTATCCTAAAACACACAAGCGCTGAGATGGGGCTAGCCTTTAAGCTAAGGCAGCAGATGATGGAGTATTTTATCCAAAGCTACCTGCCGCCATCACGAGTTATTATTATTCCGCTTGAGTACGCAGACGCACTTACGCTTCACGCAGACCCCTCCATAGAGTGCTTACTAGCTGCTAGACTAGGGGCTACTAAGATAGTCCTAGGGCAAAAGCACACTGGAATAGGTATGTTTTATGATGCAGAGGGGGCGCACACGGTACTTGATTTTTACAAAGAGATGCTAGGGCTTGATATAGTCATACTGCCTGAGCTAGTATACTGCAATAAATGCCGCACCATAGTAAGCACTAAAACCTGTCCGCACGGACAACATCACCACATAAACTACCATTCAGACACGATAAAGCAGCTCTTTTTCGCTGGCATTATGCCCCCAGCCATACTCATGCGCCCTGACATCTCAGCTATGATTTTAGAGTCGCTTTTTCCAGCTAGGTTTGCTGATATACAGAGGCTTTGCGATGAGCTTTTCCCTAGTTCTGGGCTTATTGAGGAGCGAAGCGAGAGGGATTTTTACGAGGAGCTTATGAAGCTTTATCAAACAGGCTCACTCACATAAAGGATTAGGTTATGTTTTTAAAAGCATTTGTTACATTTTTTGGGGTTGGGCTTATGCGCCCTGCCCCTGGTACTTGGGGGTCTGTGGCTGGGTGGATAGTGGCTATTTTTGTGCTAATTTACCTATCGCCTACTACGCTATTTTTAGCCTCTATCTTGCTAGCATTAGTCGGCATAAGCGCTGTTGATAAATACGAAAAGCTCACAAACACCCACGATAGCTCGCATATAGTCATAGACGAGGTAGCTGGAGTGTGGCTAGCGCTAAGCGTGGCCTCGCAAAGCCTAATAATGGCGATTTTTGCACTTGTGATATTTCGCATGCTTGACATTTCAAAGCCCTCTGTCATAGGTATGATAGATAAAAAAGTAAGCGGTGGGCTTGGCGTGATGGGAGATGACGTAGTGGCTGGCTTTATAGCTGGGATTTTTGCAAGTGCGCTTTATTTTGCACTAATTAAGCTTGGCGTAGACATGCAAAGCTTTGATATAGCGATTAAGGACATGGCTTTAAATTTATAAGCTTTTTCATAAATTTAGCCACCTCGCCACGTATTCATTCTGCTAAATTTTACATATAAAGCAAATTTAACGTGGCTGCCTGTTTTTACATGGCACCACACAGACAAATACCAAAACATAGATTTAAATTTATAATATAGCTAAAATCACCAGCCTCACATTACATTAAATTTGCGCTTTTTAATGATTTACAAATTTCAAAGATAAACTCTACGCCACACATATAAGTGGATTAAACCTCTCGTATTGCGAGGCGATATGCTAGCTTATAGTTTTGATTTGCTTGTTTTATAAAGCTCTGTTTTTATTCAGGGCATAAAAGAGTATGTAAGTCGCGCGGTAGCTTAGTGGAGCAACTACTCGTTGTGCGTGCATTAAACAAAGTAACGCACAGTCATAGTTTCTAGGTAAAGCGAAGTCAAACTGGATGCTGGCAAACATATCCACCTTACGATATGAATAATGTATAAATAAAGATGAAAAAGGAGAGCTATTTTGTAAAACAAGGCAAAGCCGACATTTCTTAAAACAAGACATAATCACAGTTTTTTAAATAAACCACGTTTTACCAAAGCTTTATTTCTAAGCCACTTTGTAGCGCAAATCAACCTAGCCTACATAAAGCAAGACTAAACTAAATTCTACATCTTATTTAAATTTAGCTTTATAAAACAAATAGCATTGTCTTGTAAATTTAAAAGCCAATCCCTAGCCATGTATGTAAGAGGCTTATTTATTACTCGTAGCGTATGATGATATACTTGCTAATATCTAGTTAAAAGATTCGCTTTTTATTAGGATTCACAAGCCAAGTAGTGAGTTTACTAAAACTGCGTCTTAATGACGCTTTTTGGATTTTTGCGCCAAGCTTAAAATACTAAAATCATGCTTACATTACAGGGTAGTGGAGAATACTAAAAGCCAGTAGCTAAAATTAGGAGCGTTAGGCTTGTAAAGTGGCTTAAATTTGTGATTAAAAAATAATATCGTACTTTATTTATACACAACTTTACAAAATATAGCCTAGAGATTAAGAATTTTATCCAAGGTATTTTTATTTAGAATAATAGAGCTTGAAAATGGATTTATCACAATCCCAGCCATACCCACATCTAAAGCCACACTAAGCTCTTTAAGGCTACAAATCAACACCTCATGCTCGCCCAAATCCTGCCAAAGCTCAAGCTCATCTTTACTACTAAAAGCTGGTATATAGCGCGCATTACCATCATCAAGGCTTACAAAACTAAAGCTCTCCTCCCAAGCAGGCTCGCCACTTTCTTTCGCAAGTGGCGCAACAAAAAATACAGCCGTTAAAAACTCAGCCTCCTTTAAAGCCATAATCAGATCTTTTTCGCTCTGTTTATCCTGCTTATTTAAAAATTTCTCCACCAATAAACTCAAGCTAAGCCCCATAAATACGCCATATTTTACCTATCTTTGATTAAACGCTCATTATCTTTTTAGCCTCTATTCCTATTAGATTAAGCCCCGTTTTAATACTTAATGCAACTACGGCAAGCACCTTTAAAAATGCGTCCTCATCGTCGCTACCTACTATTTTATTTTCGTTGTAAAATTTATGAAAACTAGCAGCCAAGGTTTTTAAATAATCAGGCAGCTTGTGAAGCTGGTAAGAGCTATAAGCATCATTTAAGACTTCAGCCAAAGTAAGCGCTTCAAACAATAGATTTTTAGCAGCATCATTTAAACTTGAAATATTTGCACCTTTTACATCATCAACGCTCTTGTTAGCCTTTGCAAAAAGCTGATGAATACGAGCGTGCGCATAGTTTATGTAAAATACAGGATTAGAGTTATCTTGCTTTTTAAGCTCATCAATATCAAACTCAAGGCTTGAAGTATTTGCCTTAGAGATAAAAATATAACGTAGCGCATCGGCACCGATTTCGGCTAAAATATCACTCATTAACACCGAATTACCAGCACGTTTACTCATCTTAAAAGGCTTACCATCTTTTAAAAGGCTCACCATCTGCATAAGCACAATATCTAAGCGATTTTCATCATAGCCTAAAAAGTGAATCGCCGCCTTTAATCTAGCGATATAGCCGTGATGATCAGCACCCCAGATATTCATATATTTTGCGTAATTTTGCTTAAATTTATCTTCATGGTAGATAATGTCGCCAGCTAGATATGTTGGTCTGCCATCATCTCGCACCACCACACGGTCGCTATCATCACCTAACTTGCTTGAGGCGATATATGTAGCACCGTCTTTTACGTAGACTTCGCCTGATTTCTCAAGCTTTTTTAAGGTTGGCTCAAGCTGCGAATAAAGCGCCCTCTCGCTAGCCCAACTATCTATGAAAATGCCAGCATCGGCAAGGTCTTTTTTGATTATCTCAAGCACAAAATCCTTACCAAAATCAGCAAGCCTTGCATTCTCGTTCTCATCAAAAATACCTTTTCCAAATTTATCCAAAGCAGCCCTAGCTATGTCTATTATATATTCGCCACGGTAGTATTTCTCAGGATACTGCACGCTCTCACCAAATAGCACCTCGCGCGCTGCTAAGCGTATAGAAAGCCCAAGCAGATCTATCTGATTGCCAGCATCATTTATATAATACTCAGTCTTTATATCAAATCCTAAATGTCGCCCTACCCTAGCTAAGGTATCGCCATAAACCGCACCGCGCACATGCCCTATGTGAAGCGGCCCAGTCGGATTTGCGCTGATATACTCAAGCAAGAGGCTATTTTTAGCTTGATTTGCCTTATTAGGGCTTAATTCATCTTTATTAAAAGAGCTTGCGACTCTGCCAAATCTAGCAAATTCATCACTATTTTTTAATGCCTCACTCGCTAAATCGTCTAAAAAATCCCCACTAAGCTTAAAATTTATATATCCATTAACAGCCGTAGCGCTAAAAATCTCACAACCATCAAATTTTTCCACAAGCTCATTTGCTATTACGGCCGGGGATTTTTTCAGCTCTTTTGCCAGTGAAAATGCAAGCGGAGTAGCATAGTGAGCTAGGTTTTTATCCTTTGGCTTTTCTATTACGACGTCGCGGGCAAGAAGCTTTGCGATATTAGAAACAACTACCTGTTTCAAGCTTAAGCCTGTTTTTCTTTTTCTATTGCGCCAATGTCCGCCTTGACCTCTTTATCCTCCGCTTTTACAGCTGGTTTATCATCCTCCATCTCGGCTTTAAAGCTCTTTATTCCCTTACCCACGCCTTTGGCTAGCTCTGGTATCTTTTTTGCCCCAAATAATAAAACTATAATCGCAAGGATTATTAAAAGTTGATTTACACCTATTGCCATTTTTTCTCCTTTTTTTAAATTTAATCGCCTATCCAAGTTTGCAAAAGCTCATGCACATTAACACCGCTCGCCTTTAAGCGCATAGATGATATTATGTTTTTTAAACTTTCATAGCTTTTTTGCAAATCGTCATTTATGATTAAGTAATCATACTCATTTATATGCTCCATTTCGCCAACTGCGTTTAATAGGCGATTTTCTATCACATTATCGCTATCTGTAGCGCGAAATTTTAAGCGTCTTTTAAGCTCGTCTTTATTTACGGTGGTAACAAAAACTGAGGTAATTATCTTTGCTAGCTTTTCCTTTGCTAGCTTAAAGCCCTGCACATCTATATCAAAGACTACTATCTTGCCCTCACCAAGAGCCTTTTTTACCTGTATAAGGCTGGTACCGTAAAAGTTTTTGTGCACATTTGCCCACTCTAAAAACTCCCCCGCTTCTATGCCTTTTTTAAATTCGTCCTCGCTTACAAAGTGATAATGCACCCCGTCTATCTCGCCATCTCTAGGAGCACGCGTCGTCGATGAGATAGAAAATACAAGCCCATCAATCTCCTTTAAAGCACGGCTTAAAAGAGTGCTTTTACCACTTCCACTAGGGCCTGAGAGTATTAGGATTTGTCCGCTCACTTCTCATCCTCAAAGCTTATATCCACGCTTATTTTCATGCCTTTTAAGGCATCTCTAAGCTCACTTTGAGATAGTGCCTTTTTAACCTCGCTAGCCACCTTAGCGCCTATTTTATCTTTTATCTCGTCTAAGTCAAACTCGACCCCATCGTCCATCTGAACAGCCTCATCAGTGCTCGCAACAAGCTCTTCTACGCCAGCCTCGCTAAGCCCCATAGCAGCCAGCATATCCTCCTCGGTTATATCATCTAGGCTACCGCTCTTACAAGGCTCTTTTTTGACAGTGCGATCTCCTTCAAGCTCATCACAATCCCCAAGCATATTTATAAGCCCCTCATCTATCATATCAAGCTCACTAACTGCGTCATAATCTGCACTCTGTTTTGTGCCATTATCTGATACTTCACCTAAATCATCAGGCTCACTCTCATCGCTTAAAACATCATCTATTGAGTCAATAATCTCATCGATTTCACTTTCCTTAAATTTATCAGCCGCCTCCACCGTCTCTGGCTCAGCCAAAGTATAAGGCTCGCTAGCATTGTCCTTAATAAGGTCTAACTCATCTAAAAGCTCATCAAGCTCGGCCGCATCTGCGCCTTGCGCCTGCTCTACTTCAGGCTCTGCTATTTGCACAGGCTCATCCACACCTACCTCATCTAAATCCAAAACTTCCATACTTTCAATCTCATCCACTAGCGAACTAAGCTCTCCTAGCCCAGCATCGGCTAAACTTGCTTCATCATCACTGTTTAAATTTATCTCATCGTCTGCCACATCATCTAAGCTAGCCTCATCAGGCAAAGTCTCACCACTAGCAATAGGCTCATCCGCCTCAAGCAAAGCATCAAGCTCATCTAATCCCATCTCATCATCAAATTCATCGCCTTGAATTAGCTCATCGGAAGCTTTTTGGGACTCATCTTTATCGCTTCGCTCATCATTTGTAAAAATCTCATCAAGCTCGCTTATGTCATCGACAGACTCTATCTGCGCATCATCAAATTTAATCTCATCAAGCTCTTTTAAATTATCTAAATCGTCAACGCCTTCAATATCATCAAAATCGGCAAGCTCGTCATCATTGCTAAGCTCAGTCTCATCGGTATCACTAATCTGACTAGAAAGATCAAGTCCGCTTGTGATGTCATTAAAAGCTGTGATAAACTCAGTCGGTAAAAAAGGCTTTTCAAGGACTGCGTTTGCGGTTTTTGGGTGCTCACCGCCTCTAGGGGCTAGATAAATAAGCAAAGGAGCTATCAACAAAACATCATCAATGCTAACACCTGCGTCACTATCAAGCACAGCCACATCAAACTCACCCTCAAACAGCTCAGGCTCGTCACCCTCGACATATTGTGCGCTGATTTTATTTAGGCTAAGAGTAATAAGCCGTGAAACAGCGGTGTTGTTATTTACTAGCGCAACCCTCATAATATCTCCTTTTGGGACTTTAAATTGCTAATTTTACGATAAAATACTTTTATTTTCAATTAAAAAATAGGCTTGGCATATCATTTAATATACCCAAGGCAAGCTTGCTAAAAATCTGCATAATGCCAGCAAGGACTGCTATTAAAACGCAAAATGCTATGGTTATTTTTATAGGGTAGCCAACGACTAAGAGATTAAACTGCGGCATAGTCTTCATAAGCATGCCAAAAATGAGGTCTGAAAGCAGACTAAGCGCAAGTATGGGAAAAGATAGCGTAAAGCCAAAGATAAATAAATTTACCACCTGATTTGTGATATACATGATGACATTTTCACCCAGCATATAATCCCCTAGTGGGATAAATTTAAGCGAATGGGCGTAAAAAAGCAAGAGTATGTGATGTCCGTCAAAAGCCAAAAAAGTAAGCAACGCAAGGTAATTTATGATATTTGCTATGATGGGGGAGTTTGTGCCTGATTGAGGGTCAAGCACCGTAGCCATAGAAAAGCCCATAATCATAGAAATCTGCTCCCCAGCAAGCGAAAGCGCGGCAAAGAGGATATTTAAAAGAAGCCCTGCGGCTAATCCTAAAAGCACTTCGCCTAAAATCTCCACAACCAAAAAATTTATACTATTAGTACTCACTGTCGCCACTGGGTAAAATATCACGCAAAGCACGAAAACTAGGGCGGTTTTTACAGTTAGCGGGATTTGGTTGTGCGAATAAAAAGGAAAAAAAACTATAAGCCCACTAAGTCTAGCAAAAAGAAGCATAAAAGTAACAACTCTATCTGCGCCAAAAAACTGCACTAACTCCACGAATGTACCTTTTTTTGGGTGTTGGGCGTGTGCATACCTTAGCTCTCCTGATACCTTTTGTGGGATATTTTATAATTTTACCAAAATAGGTTAAATTTAAATAAGCAGTGGTTTAAATATGGATTTTAAATTTAATCACGCTGTGGGATTTTCACTCAAAAAAAGTGAGGCTGAATGGGGCTTAAATATCAAATTTATTCCTGTGTCAAAACGCCATTTTCTAAACGGTATCTAAAATCGCACATCTTAGCTATATTTTCATCATGAGTAACTAACATAAGGCAGGCATCATACTTTTTTATATACTCAAACATAGCACCCATGACTTCATTAGCTGTATTTTTATCAAGATTACCAGTAGGTTCATCAGCAAAAATAATGCGTGGTTGCTTTGCAAGCACCCTAGCTATGCTTACTCTTTGCTGCTGTCCGCCGCTAAGAGAGCCTACTTTTTGATTTAAAACGCCATCTATGCCAAGCCTATTTAAAAGCTCATTATCTATCTGCTTGCCGCTTAAAATGCTAGATAACTCTATATTTTCAGCTGCACTAAAACCTTTAAAAAGATAGTGGGATTGAAATATAATACCAAAATCTAATCTACGTATCCTTAAAAGCTCATCATTGCTTAAAGAATAAATAGACTTTTTATTATAAAAAACCTCTCCAAATTTTGGCTTTAAAAGAGTGGATAGTATATGAATAAGAGTTGATTTGCCACAACCGCTAGTTCCCAGTATGGCTACGCTCTGGCAATTAGAAATGGATATATTAATATCTGAAAAAAGGGGGTAATCATAGCTATGTCCAAGTCCTACCCCTGATAAAAGCTTCATTGTCTGGTTAAGCTCTTAATTTTTTGATCAGTCTTATACTGCCCCAAGGCATACACAGCCCAAAGGGCGGCAGGTAGCCACCCTATAAGCGTGATTTGCAACACGAGACAAACTATACCAGCTATAGGTCTGCCGATAGTAAAAAATAGAAAAAACGGCAAAAATATAGCTATAATTAGTCTCATATCTGCTCGCCCATTAGCCTATTTGAGCGGCAACTTCGGCTGCGAAGTCTTCGTTTTTCTTTTCTAAGCCCTCGCCTAGTTCAAAGCGGACATATTTTACTATCTCGATTTTGCCGCCTAGTTCTTGCGATTTTTCAGCTACGACTTGCTCTATAGTCTTTTTATCATCCATTACATAAAACTGCCCTAGTAGCGTTAGGCGCTGATCTAGCACGGTGTTATCAGCATAAAATCTCTCGATTTTACCAGGTATGATTTTATCCCAAATTTTCTCAGGTTTGCCTTCTACTTTTAGCTCAGCTTCTATATCAGCCTTTGCCTTTGCCATTACTTCATCGCTTAGCTGCAATCGACTGGCGTATTGTGGGATATTGTGAAGTGGCTTGCCTAGGCGTTTTAGCTCTTCATTATCTTTTTCTAGCTCAGCTTTTAGTGCGATAAATTCTTTCTCCACAAAGTCCTTATCTAGGTCTTTATAGCTTATCACGCTTGGCTTCATAGCCGCTGCGTGCATACATAGATTGCGTAAAAAATCGCCCAGCTTGCCAGCTATCTCGCTATTTTCACAAGCAGCGCCGATTAGCACGCCCACACGGCCATTTGAATGCACATATCCTGCCACTGCACCATTTGCGTCTGCTTTAATAGTTTCAAAGCGGCGCACAACTAGATTTTCGCCGATTGTTGCGATTTGACTTTTAAAATAATCTTCAAATTTAACGCCGTTCAATTCACTGCTGCTTAGCTCTTCTACGCTTACTATGCCGTTGTTTTGAATGTGTAGCGTAGTGTCCTTTGTAAGAGCTTGAAACTGGGCATTTTTAGCGACAAAGTCAGTCTCAGAGTTTATCTCTGTGATAGTTGCGATTTTAGCGTCGCTTGAGACTTCCACGCTTACTAAGCCCTCGCTAGCTAGGCGGTCTGCCTTTTTAGCAGCCTGCCCCAAGCCCTTTTCACGCAAAATATCGACTGCTTTCTCCATATCTCCGTTTGCTTCGGCAAGTGCCTTTTTGCAGTCCATCATACCAGCTCCAGTTGATTCTCGGAGCTCCTTTACCATTTGTGCTGTTATTTCCATTACTCTTCGTCCTCGCTTGCAAAATCTTCTTCGCTCATCGCTTCAGCCACGACTTCGTCTTTTTCTTCTTGGCTTACTGGCTCGCCTTGCTCAGCGTCTTGCTCTAGCAGGCTTTTGCCTTCGATTATAGCTTCACACATTTCCTGGCAGAAAAGCTGCACACTGCGAATGGCGTCATCATTGCCTGGGATTGGGTAATCAACAACGTCTGGGTCGCAGTTTGTATCGATTGGTGCTACTACTGGCATACCTAGGCGATTTGCCTCTTGCACTGCGATTTTTTCTTTCACGGTGTCGATAACAAATATCATATCAGGCAGGTTTTTCATATTGCGGATACCGCCCAAAGTCGCGATTAGCTTCTCTTTTTTGCGGCGTAGCATTAGGCCTTCTTTTTTAGTTAGCAGGTTGATTGAGCCGTCTTCTTCCATAGCTTCGATAACTTCAAGCTTTCTTATGCTCTGGCGAATTGTGCCAAAGTTTGTTAGCATTCCGCCTAGCCAGCGGTGATTTACATATGGCATACCGCACTTTTCAGCGTAGTCTTTGATAGCTTGGACGGCTTGCTTTTTAGTGCCAACAAATAGTATGGTCTTGCCCTCAGCTGCAGCGTCTCTTACTATATTATATGTGTAACGGAAGTAGCGGATGGTTTTTTGAAGATCGATTATGTAAATGCCCTTTCTCTCGCCAAAGATAAATTTTTTCATCTTTGGGTTCCATCTGCGTGTTTGGTGCCCGAAATGCACACCGCATTCTAGTAGATCTCTCATAGTTACCATAGTGTCTCCTTTGCCTATTTTAGGCGATTTAGTTTTACCTCCACACCCATTAACGCTTCAAATTTAATCTAAAACGCAACCAAACTCAGGACTGGTGTGTGTGAAATAAGGCTCGCATTCTAGCCAAAAATAGCTAAAATTTAGATAAATATTTAATCTGTTGTTAGGATTTTGTCTCTGCTTTATGTTATAACTTTTCCGTAAAAGTTCCGTAAAAATCTAGGCAAGCAAGCCTTGCGACAAAGCAGATTACTTTTCATGGTGGCAGTGCTACGATTTTTAGCATCTTATCATGTGTAGCAAAAATAATCGTTAGCACGTTTTTAAAAGCAAAGCAAGCAATAAATAAGTAACTTATTGAGTGTTGTTTGAGTCCTTTTTCATGCAGCAAACTGGAGGTGTGCTTTAGACGAGGCGGTTTTTAAATTTGCAAAAAAACAAAATTTAAAAACCAACAAAGCCCTAAGGCAAAAAGACAAGCAAAATCCTAAGCTTTAGCTTCTTTTATATTTATCACCCCTGCAAATCTGCCAGTAACGCCATCTCTACGGTATGAAAAATAATCAGCCTCAGAGGCAAAAGTACAAGCTCCGTCAAATTTAACATCCGTTATGCCAAGCAATTCAAACTCGGCTTTTAACGCAGCTTCCATATCAAAATGTCTGCCGCTTTCAGTTTTAAATTTATTAAACTCGCCCAAATCCATATCGCCTATTTCATAGTTTTCAGCCTTGATAAAAGCGCTAACAAAAGCTGATATATCCTCAGCCTTGGTACCGTAAAGTTCACCCATTTTTGCCACAGTTTTACTTAAAATTCGCGCACAAATCCCAGCCCTGCCAGCATGTACGGCTGCTATGGCGATATTGTTTTTATCATATAAAAGCACGCCAGCACAATCTGCCATAAGTACACCAAGCCCTAAATTTGGTACATTTGTAATAAGCGCATCACACTCAGGCTCAAACTCAGGCACATCACGCACCTCAACAACATTATCGCCATTTTGCTGATTCATAAAAACCAGCCGATTACCCACTAAAGAGCTTGAAAGCATCATACGATTTTGCCTGACATTATTTGTATTATCGCCCACATGATAAGCTAGATTAAAGCCACCGTAAACTCCGCTACTTACGCCACCTTGACGACGCGTAAAAAGCGCCTCTGCTTCCTTTGCTTTTAGTACATTCTTAAAGCGAGTTCTATCTGTCGCCATTGCTCCTCCTTTTGATTAGTTTGGCTTTTAAATTCAATCTGTCTCTGTATATACCTGGCTAAAAGATCTGTCTCTATATTTACCTTGCGCCCTACGGTGTATTCGCCAAAAAGCGTGTCCTTTAGGGTTATTGGGATTATGCTTAGCCGTACGCCAGTAGCGGTAATTTCACTAATTGTAAGGCTCACCCCATCAACCCCTATGCTACCCTTATGAGCCACTAAAGGCAGAGCATACTGGGGCAGGTCTATGTAAAAATCGCTCCCACTTTCTCTTTTTACTATCTTGCTGATTTTGCCAATAGCATCTATGTGCCCTTGCATCAAATGCCCGTCAATACGCTCTCCAAGCCGCATAGCTGGCTCTATATGCACTCTAGATTTGGCTTTATAATTTATCATAGCCAAATGCTCCACGCTCTCGCTACTTAGTCGCACACTAAAACCATCATCGTATATTGCGGTCGCACTCAAGCAGGCTCCATTTACTGCTATGCTATCGCCTATAGCCTCTGGGCGAAACTTAGATTTTAACCTTAGCTCATGTGCGCTTAAACTATAAACAGTGGCAATTTCTCTAATAAGTCCATTAAACATCAATCAAACCTAATACTAACAAGTCTATACATTTTATCAAAACGAAAGGTAAGCAAATTTTGCAAAATCCCAAAAAGCACCATAAAATTTACAAAACTACTCCCCCCATAGCTATAAAACGGCAGCGGCACGCCCACAACAGGCGCAAAGCCTATTGTCATGCTGATATTTACCCCCACGTAGATAAAGATTAAAACCGCCACACCAGTAGTCATAACTCGAGTAAAATAATCGCTCTTAAGCTTGTAATTTAAGCTAAGCAGGTGAAAAATAAGTAACCCATAAAGCCCCAAAAGCACGCAGCCGCCATAAAATCCAAAGCGCTCAATGGTATAAGCAAAAATAAAATCACTAGTGGCTATGGGCAGGAATTTAAAATGCGTCTGCGTCGCTTCGTCCTTTGGCTTGCCACTTAGCCCGCCACTACCTATGGCGATGATGGACTGCTGGACGTGATAACTTGGCTTTTCGGAGATAAAATCAGCTATGCGCTTTTTCTGATAATCGTGCAGATTTTCATAAAGTACGGGTGCTAAAATCGCAAGCCCCACAAAAATGCTAATCCAAATTTTTTTATTAACCCCTATGACAAAAAGCACCGCATAGCCCATAAGCAAAAGCACCATAGCAGTGCCTAAATCTGGCTCTTTGGCAATTAGCAAAAACGGCAACAAAATATAAAAACTAAGCCGCAAAAAATCACGTAAATTATACCCCTCCTCATCAGGTGGACGCTGCTTTATCAAATATGCTAGCATAAGCAAAAAAGCGGGCTTCATAAGCTCGCTGGGCTGAAGTGTAAAATGCACAAAAGGAATATCAAGCCACCGCTTTGCTCCAAGCTTACTAATACCAAAAATCTCAACACTAATAAGCAAGATAATATTTAACCAATAAATCGCTGGAATAATCCACTCAATCTTACGAATAGGCAATAGGAAAAACGCACAAAACCCAATAAATCCAACACCAAAATAGACAAGCTGTTTGTTTGCCAAGACGGCATTTGCCTCAAATATAAGTATATATGATAAAATAACAATAGGAAGTATTAAAATAGGCTGCACGAAGTCAAAATGTGTTAAAATACGCTTATCAAGCCTAATCAACGCCGTTCCTTTCAATGTAAAAACGGCAAAATTATATCAAGCTAAAAGGAAAAACTTGCTTAAATTTAAAGCCCTCACACCAAATCGCATAGATGTATTATTATCACTAAATCTAAATATCTCTCGCTCGCAGGCTGCAAATTTAATAAAATCAGAGTTAGTAAACCTAAACTCTCAAATAGCGAAAAAGCCCTCACAAATCGTAAGAATAGATGACGAAATATGGGTGAAAAAGCCCTCCATAACGCCGCTAGAGAATAAATTTGAAGTAGATTTTGATGTGGATATAATCTATGAAGATGATGACCTACTCGTGCTTAATAAGCCATCTGGAATAACAGTCCACGGCGCGCCAAGCGTCAAAGAGGCCACGCTTGTTGAGTGGCTAAACGAAAAAGGCTTCATGCTTTCAAATTTAAACGGCGAAGTACGAGCTGGCATAGTCCATAGACTAGATAAAGGCACAAGCGGAGCCATCGTAGTAGCTAAAAATAATGCCGCTCACGCAGCACTTTCAGCCCAGCTTGAGGATAAGTCCATGAATAGAATTTATCTAGCCCTAATAGACTTTCCATTAAAAGAGCCCTGCATAATAGACCGCGCTCTAGCTAGAAGTAGCCAAAATCGCCTAAAAATAGCCGTAAGCAAATCTGGCGGAAAAGCTGCAAAAAGCGCATTTGTAAATCTAATAACACAAGCTGATGCATTCGGTGCAAAACGTATCACAAACGCCGATTCTAGCACACTAATATCAGCAAAGCTCTTTACCGGCAGAACACACCAAATAAGAGCGCATCTAGCCAGCATAAGCCGCCATATTTTAGGCGATGATTTATATGGTTTTAAGAGGCAAAATGGTAAAATCGCAAGAATTATGCTTCACGCTTATATGTTAAATTTCAAGCACCCTCGCACAGGTGAGCTAATGAGCTTTATTGCACCATTTGACGAGGTTTTTGCCACGACTTTAAGCGATAAATTTAATCAAGGACTAATAGATGAAAAAACGGCTCCAAAGTACCTTAATAACGCTTTTTCTGACGTTTCTAAGTGGTTGTGCTACACTTAATAGCCCGCAGCAACAAGACCCAAACCTACCAGTACCAAGCGGAATAAAAACCATAAGCGATAGTAGAGAGATAGGATTTGAGTGGGCTAGCCTGGGGGATGATGAGAGGATTGCTGGATATAGCATATATCGCCTAGAACCAAATAAAGGAGGCTACTCGCTAGTTGGCAAGGTGGAGGATCGTTTTGCCACGCACTTTGTAGATAGTGGACTTAAGCCTGATTCAGACTACTCATATGAGATACGAAGCTACTCAAAAAACAGCGTCTCAGCACCATCAAAACAGGTAAGTGCGCACACTAGGGCAATGATAGAATCTGTGCCGTTTGCAGAGGCTATACAGGGGCTTCCTGAGCGAGTCAAGCTAATCTGGAGACCGCACCCAGACATGGCGGTAAATGGCTATGAGATACAAAGGGCCGACGGCGAGGATAAAAAATACTCACGTATCGCAAGCTTAAAAGGTAGGCTAAATGCTGAATTTATCGATAGTAGCGTAAAATCAAACCAAACGTATTACTATATCATCTACGCACAGACTTCAAAAGGGCTGTCAAAGCCATCAAATCCGCTAAAAGCTACTACAAAGCCACTGCCACTACCCATAAGGGCCATTAGTGCGAGCAAGGACGAACCAAAAAAAATAACCCTTAAATGGCAGTCTACGCCGTTTGATGATTTTAGCCATTTTAATATCTACAGAAGCTCGGCTAAATTTTTGCCATACACCCTGCATGACACCTCAAAGACAAATACCTACACAGACCTAGAGACCTCAAATGATGCGACTAGATACTATCAAGTAAGCGTGGTTGATAAAGATGGGCTTGAAAGCCAAAAGGTAGAGGTCATAGGGCATACCCTAGCAGCCCCAAAGGCCCCAAAATCACTAGCAGCAGAGCCAACTGCAACTGGCATAGCGCTTAGCTGGGGCGCGGTAGCTGGGGCTAAAAAATATAAAATTTATAAAAAATCTGCTGATTTTGACGGACTTTTGGCTGAAGTAAGCGGCACTACCTACGTCGATACTAGACTAGCCCCTGATTCTAGCTTTACATATAATGTAGTCGCTGTTGATAACTACGGCTTAGAATCATCTAAATCAGATAGCCTAAAAATAAAAACAAATGCCGAATTTTAGAGCAAAAAGCCTAAAACCAGTAGAGCTTGTGGCAAAAAAGGACGCAGTGGAGTTTGTCTGGGAAGCACACTCTAATAACGGCACAAAGCTAATTTTTACCAAAGTCGAGGACGCTGAGTTTTTCATACTAGTTAAGTCCTCAAAAGACGCAATAGTGGTAAAGGGAGAAAAAATCAGCAAGCCAGCGCGCATAGGGATACTGCAAAAAGCTCTGCTTGCTTATCGCGATTTAGCTCAAGCCGAGATAATAAACGAAGCTGTGGAACTAAATAAAAATAGGCTCGTTAAAAAAGATAGCCAAATAATTGAGATTAATGAATTTGAAGCCGAGCTTAAAAATTTAGCGGATAAATTTAAAAGAATATTTATAGAAATAGGCTTTGGCTCTGGCAGGCATCTACTCTATCAAGCCAGCCAAAACCCAAACACCCTAATAATAGGCATAGAAGTATATAAACCAAGCATTGAGCAAGTCGCAAAGTTAGCAAAAGCGCAAAACCTGCAAAACATCAGACTTTTAAACACAGACGCCAGGCTTGTAATGGCGCTACTTAAATCAAATTCAATAGATAAAATTTTCCTGCATTTTCCAGTACCATGGCCAAAGGCTCCTCACAGAAGAGTAGCCAGCGAGGCCTTTGCACTAGAGTGTGAGAGAATACTAAAAGATGGCGGCTGCTTCGAGCTTCGCACAGATGAGAAAGACTACGCCTCATATACTGCTGAGTGTTTTTTAAGCCTACACTCACCAAAGCTTAGCATAGCCAAAAACAAAGACTTAAGCGTCATTAGCAAATACGAAGCAAGATGGCGAAAGCTAGAAAAAGATATCTATGACATAGCATACCACTGTGATACAATTAGCACCGAACTAGAAAATGCGGGGGATTTTAGCTTTAATACTATTCTATCGCCAGAGCTTATTCTTAGAGAATTTAAAGACACCACAATAAAAAAAGATGGCTACTTTTTCCACTTAGAAAGAGCTTATAAAACAAGTCAAAATGCAGCCTTATTAAGAGTAAGCCTTGGCGGATTTTACGCACCAGAGCACTGCTATTTGCTTATAACAGATAAAAATATAAGCTACTTTATAAAAGCGCCCCTGCGCACAAAAGACAACTTAAAAGCGCATGAGGCAATGAGGGATTTTTTAAATGCAGAGTATAATAAGCGCAAATAATCTAACGCTAAGCTACGAAGCCAGCGAAATAGTCATAAACAGAGCTAGATTTGAGATAAATCAGCGAGACTTTGTTTTTATAACAGGCAAAAGTGGAAGTGGTAAAAGCACGCTACTAAAGTCATTTTACGGCGAAATATCCCCAGTGGCTGGTAGCCTTGATGTGTGTTTTATGCCACTTATTCATATAAGCGGAGCAAATTTAAATCGCCTTAGACAAAAGATTGGAATTTTATTTCAAAACTACAAACTCATACACGAATGGAGTGTCGAAAAAAACGTAATGCTGCCACTTTTTATAAAAGGCTATGCGCACTCAGTTTGCAAAAAGCAGGCGGCAAAGCTACTCCATCATGTGCAAATGGGGCATAAGGCAGACAAATATCCCCTAGAACTAAGCGGCGGAGAGCAGCAGCGCGTGGCTATGGCTAGGGCTTTAGCGCACAATCCAGCCCTACTTTTATGCGACGAGCCAACTGGCAACCTTGATGAATATTCAAGCAGGATTATATGGGATTTACTGGTATCTGCAAGAGAACAGCTTGGAACGAGTGTAGTCGTAGTAACGCATAAAATCCCAGATAACATGCGAATCTCATACAGGCATTTTCATATCGAAGAAGGGAGGCTTTATGAGATCCATTAAAAATCATCTAGGCTTTATACTTCCGCTTGTTGCGCTACTTTTTGCCGTGCAATTTAGTATTCTTGCAGATAATATCTTAAGCGAATATAAAAATTTAATGAGTAAAGATTATAACATAGTTATAGTCTCGTCAAAAAAGCTTACCATAGATGACTTAAAAAGCTCAATAAAAGAGGCATTAGCCCTTGATGAGATAGATAACGATAAGATAATCTCAAAGCTAAATGGCGAAATTTCAAGCAAAAATCTAGGGCTTTTAAAAAATGCCCTACCAAATTTTTACTCACTAAAGCTTAATAGCTTTGTTAATAGCAAGAGACTAGAAGGCATTAGAGCAAATTTACTAAAAATAGACGGTGTAACTCAAGCTGAGACATTTTTAAAAACACATGATAAAATTTATAAAGCCCTAGAGCTTAGCAGGCTTTTAAGCCTCGCATTTGTAGTAATTATAGGTGCTATTGGCTTTTTACTAATCCTAAAACAGATACGCATATGGCTATATGAACACAGAGAGAGAATGCAGATAATGACACTTTTTGGGGCTGGATTTATACTAAAAAGCGGCATACTTTACCGTACTGCCATAGTAGATAGCATTATGGCTAGCCTATTTGTCGTGGCGTCATTTTACTTTGCACCAGAGATAAGCTCGCTAAAGCAGATACTCCTAGAACTTGATCTATCAATGCCAAAAATAGATCTAGTCTCAGATGGGCTACGGCTACTTGGCTACTCGCTAGGCATTAGTATAATCTCAGTCAGCTTAGTGATGAAAACTTATAGGCGCACAAACGATGAAGTTTAAAATTTCGCTCATGCTGTGTGCGCTATTTTTTACAGTAGTGCAAATAAATGCAGCTAGCACAAATGAAAAAATCAAAAATCAAGAAAAAGACCTAGCCTCTAGCAAAAAAATAGAAGCTGGACTAAATAAAAAGCTAGACGATATAGCAAATGATATTAAGCGCTCTGAGACTGAATTAGAAAACATAAACAAAGATATAGTGGTATTAAAGCAGCAGATAGATGAGCTTAAGCAAAGCAAAGAGCAGGCACAAAATGATCTAAATGAGCTAAACAGGCAAAACAATGAGCTTATCACAAACCAAAAGCAAGTCGAAGCAAGCCTAGTCAATATCATAGCGCAAAACTTTTCGCTTGATCTTTTAATGGCTGATAGCGAGGGCGAAAGCGCTGAGAATATAATATCTATAAAAGCCGTAGAAAAGCTAAACTCAATAATGAAAGATGACTTAAGAAAACTAGCCAAAAACTACGATGAAACCACAAATATAATAAGACAAAAACAAGAGAGAATAGAGACTATACAAAAAAGTCTAAGTGATTTTGAAAGCAAAAAAGCGCAACTTTTAAAGCTACAAAAAAAGCAAAATGACACCGTAATTGCGCTTAAAAACGACAATGAAACCTACAAAAAAAAGCTAATAAATTTAAAAAACCAGCAAGAACAGATGAGGCAAACCTTACAAAAACTATCCATAATAGCACAAAAAGAAAACGAGCAAAAATCACAAAAACAGACCCAAAAAAGCCAAAATATAGCCCAAGGCAAACCTCAGCAAGGATATAGCGGCACAGCAGTGAGACGATATACTGGGGCTAAGACCATAGCACCACTTGATAGCTTTAGCATAAAGCAGCGCTTTGGAAACTACGTAGATCCCATTTATAATCTAAAAATTTTTAACGAATCGGTAATACTAAGCTCAAACACAAAAGACGCTACGGTAAAAAATGTGCTTGATGGTAAGGTAATTTTTGCAAAACACACAGCACTACTAGATAATGTCATCATCATAGAAAATAGCGCCCAAATCCACACCGTATACGCAAATCTAAGCCAAATCGCCCCCTCTGTAAAAGTGGGTGCAGTGGTAAAAAAGGGTAGCATTATAGGAAGGGTTTCACAGGATTTGACATTTGAAGTAACACAGAAAAACTACCACATAGACCCACTTGAGCTAATCGCTATTAAGTAGGCCAAAATAAATTTAAGCTATTTTAAACAATAAAAATTAAAAGCAAACCCTAGCTACTATATGAGTGGCTTAATGCCGATTTTTCGCTATCCGCCCATACCTCTCTGCAAAAGTGCTAAAATTTTGCCGACATTGCAAAGTAATGGTAGTAATGCCAAAAACTACTAGCACAAATTAGTGGCATTAGGCTTGCGCCGTGTTTAAATTTAATATTTTGGAATGGCTCTGTTTTAAAAAAGTATTGCTTTTTTAAAGCTTAATTTGGTTTTGGCAGGCCAGCACTGCGTATATGAGTGGCTTAGTGCCGATTTTTACACTGAGTTTTTACGAAGTGTAAAAATCGTGCCGACCACCTTGTGTAACAAGGGTGGCAATGCTTTATACTACTGGCAAGAATTAGGGGTACTGTGCTTGCTTTAGTGTCGCTAAGGAGCAATACTTTGTTAAAATAGAGACTTTGGAATTTATTTCATATTTTGCCTATTGTGGCATAAATAGACGGTATTTCCCAGCAGGCTTATATCGGTCTTTAAGTATAAAAAATCAAAAAATCTCATCAGCTACTTTTGTAAAAAGTAAAAAGAGCGCAACGATCGCGCTCAGCCTATAATTTACCCATGGATTAAAGGTGCATTAATCACTGCTTTAAGCTTAAAAGCGTATCTAGCATCTTATCTACAGTTGTGATTATCTTTGCAGCAGCTCCATAGCTTGATTGAAAGCGGATTAAATTCGTAAGCTCCTCATTCACATCAACCCCGCTAATAGACTCAAACTCAGCATTTGCAGTATTTAAAAGCGCAGTATTTGTATCGTGAGTGATATTATTACTCTGTGTATCACTAGCTAAATCAGTCGTGATAAAACGGTAATAGCCCTCGATAGTATCAAGCTTATCATACGCTCTGCCGTTTATAGAGTAAAACTGTATATTATCATGCTGAAGCTGCACCATTTTATTTGCTATTTCACGGTTACCGCTTGTTGGGTTTGAATACGCATTTAGCTTGGTGTGATCCTCTACTATCTCATCAGCGACTCGCATATTATGAGCGTCATCACCATCAAAAAAACGATTTATACCCACTACGCCTGGGAAATTTGTCCCATTATCCTCAAATGCTATCGTGTACTGTCCCTCGGTATGCCTTGGTGTTACGCTAAATGTACCTTGATTGGTCAAATTATCATAATAATACCCAGCAAAAAAGTAATCATTCACGTCGTTTGTATTGTCATTATCAGCATTATCATCACTATCTGAGTTAAAATCAGATACTATTGAGTTTCCAAAACTAGTATCGTCCATGGTAGTTGTGCCGTTTAGACTTATCGTCTTTCTGGCTATCTCAGCACCTAGATTATTATACACCACCACATCAAAGCTACCCTGCTTTATATCGCCGCTAAAATTCATAAGCGTCTTATCTTTTTGCAGGTATTTTAGCGGATCTGTCGTGCCTAAATTCATGGCCGAGCCTGCGTAGATATTATTTGTGCTTGTGATTATGGTCTTTGCGAAGGTGTCTAGGTGGTCGATATACTTTTGTACGTCGCCATCTTCAAATTTTTTCTCAAGCTCATTATAGTGCCTGCCACGCAAATCAAGTGCAGCGCCTAGCTTACCGCCGTTTATCTTATCCTCCATGGATATTAATTTACCATCTCTAAGCTCATAATAAACACTACTAAAGCCAGTCCCAGCTGCATTTGGAAGCACTTTTAGCGGATGGTAATTTACTCCGTCAACTATACTCATGCCACCTATATTTAAAGTGTAGTATTTGCCCTGATCTGTGATACCTGTATCAACTGGCGGATTTGAGCGCAGGTCTGATTTAAACGACGTAGCATCAACTAACTTTGCTATAGCAAGCTCTAGCCTATCTCTTCTATCTCGCAAATCATTCGCATTTATGGCTATGCCAGCGTCCTTGCCGCTTTCTACACGCTGTATCTCTTTATTTATCGAGGCTATCTCACGAGCCATATTATTTATCTCATTTACATTTATACTAAGATGTCCATCAATTTGTTCTTGCAATGCCCTTAGGTTGTTTGATGTATTTTTAATGCCAGAACTTAAAGACTGAGCAAAATTTATTAAATTTACCTTTTGCGAGCCTTCATTTGGGTTTGAAGCAAAATTATTCCACGCTTTAAAGTAATTTCCTATATCGCGCCCTATACTTGAGTCTTGCAAATCTGGGAAATACTTACTAGCCTGCTCTAAAATTTGCTGCTTATAAGCAGAGTCTTCAAATTTATTATTAGCCACCTTTAGCCTAGCGTAGGTAAACTCATCATGAATTCGCACAATAGTATCTACCTGCGTTCCAGTACCCACGCCGCCTGGGACGTAGTTCATCGCTGGGCTTGCTGATTGTACGACTCTTTGGCGAGTATAGTAATCACTATCTGCGTTTGTTATGTTATTGCCTGTGGTTGAGATTTGAATTTGAGCTGCGCTTAGTCCGCTTACTCCGATACCCAAAGACGAAAATATACTAGGCATCGCTACGCCCTCGCCTTATAAACACCGCCGTCATCATTTGGCGTAAACATCTGCTTTAACATAGTGTCAAAAAACTCCTTTACGCTGACGACATGGCGTGCGTACTCTTTATTTATACTGTGAAGTTCCTCTAATTTAGAGCGCATATTAGCTAGCGAGGTCTTACTATCCTCATCAAGGCTTTGGCTAAGCGAGCCTCCGCTTTCTTTAGCGAGGGCTACTAGCTCTTTATCTATATCTTTTTTAGTTGTTTCAAATTCTTTAATAAGTCTATTTTTTATCACAACAGACTCATTAACCGCTGCGTGATTTGCGACTTTTATATTTTCTATATCTTTGTGAGTTTGAGCGATTAATCCGCCTAAAGTCTCATTTGCTTTATCAAGTAACTGCTTTAGCATATTTCTCTCCGTTTTTAGGACAGAGAGTCTAAAACCGCCCTTGCTGTTTTAGACATATCAAGCTTATAAGTACCATTTGCTATCTCGCTTGATATGCGCTCTATCCTACTCTGTTTTGTCTCGTTTGCATTCTCGCTTTTTAAAGCCCCACTACTGCTAGCTGGCTTTGACTCGCTTTTTAGTGCCGAATGCGAAAGCACAGAAGCGTTTAATTTACCTATCATTTTTATGCCTTTTAGGATTTTTCATATACTATATCGGCATAAATTTAAAAAGCTTAACCCCTTTGCTTTAAAAACTCATAAAGCATTTGGCTAAACCCAAACCCACCACTAAGTGCCCTGCTGTACGCATCTGTTTGCATACTTTTGTATATATCTGACCCAGCCGATTTAGGAAAAAGCGATGCGCTTTCATCATCTTTTAAGGCTGTATTTAGCACCTCTTTTACCATAAATGCCTCAAAAGCATCGGTTTGCTCTTTTAGTCTCTCATCGTCTAGCTTTTCGTTTTTTGCCTGCGTAACGCTAGCAAGCTTTGCACTATTAAATGAGCTAAGTGCAAGGGTATTATCAATCATCACATCACCTCCACGCTAGCGCTTATTGCGCCAACTCGCTTTAAATTTTCTATTATCGCTATTATCGCTGCTGGACTTGCACCTAGCTTATTAAGCGCCCTTGTCAGGCTTGCTATACTAGCACTTTTGCCAGCTACTTTTATACTATTTGACGCTGGCGATATGGCTGCGTCATCTCCGACTGCTATATCGCCTTCTACACTTTCGCTCTCAAGCCCTTCAGGTTCTATACGCACTGTTATGTCTCCGTGAGTTAGCACTACTGGCGCTACTGCTATATTCACGCCGCTTATTATCGTGCCCGTACGTTCATCTATGACTATTTTCTCATCTGGAGCATAGTCCACATCAAGGGATAGAATTTTATTTGCCATTTCGACTAAACTATCTCCAAACTGGCTTTTTATTACAACTGTTTTTGGATCTATTGCTTTTGCTATATCCTCACTTATATTTGCATTTATTGCATCTTGGATTTTTACTGCAGTATCAAAGCTAGTGTCATTTAAGCTTAGCACTATACCACCTTGCGCTGCAAAATCATAAGCCACCTCACGCTCGACTATCGCTCCGCCTAATATGCTTCCTACCGTTGGATGATTGCCTGAACCCCTGCCACTAGGGCGCCCGCCTATGCTTAGCGCACCTTGGGCTATGGCGTAGATATTTCCATCAACACCCTTAAGCGGTGTCATCAAAAGCGTGCCACCTGATAAATTTTTCGCATCCCCTATGGACGATATGGACACATCAAGAGTATCGCCCTGCCGTGTAAAAGCAGGAAGCTTTGCCGTTACCACAACTGCGGCTGCGTTTTTTGATTTTATTGAGCTTGGGTCTACTTTTACATCCATGCTTTGAAGCATATTTGAGATTGACTGGATAGTAAACTCAGAGCTAGAGCCGTCTCCTGTACCGTTTAGCCCCACTACAAGCCCGTATCCTATGAGCTGATTTTGCCTAACACCCAAAATGCTAGCAAGCTCCTTTATCTGCGCCCCAAAAGCTAAAGTCGCCATAAAAGCCAAACATAAAAGCTTTCTCATTTTCTCTCCAAATTTATCTTAAATTAATCCAAATAAAGCAAAAATCGTACCAAAATAAAAGAATGGATTTTTTATTAAATTTAAACATTAAATAGATATAATTAGAAAATCTTTAAATTTAACAAGGAAAAAGAATGATATTTGTCGATGCGTGTTTAGGCAAGCCTACACCTTATACTCCAGTTTGGATGATGAGACAGGCTGGGCGCTACCTACCAGAATACATGACTGTAAGAAAAGAAGCGGGAGATTTTTTAAGCTTATGCAAGGATTATAAAAAAGCAGCCGAAGTAACACTACAGCCTGTGGATATACTAGGCGTTGATGCGGCGATACTTTTTAGTGATATTCTTGTCGTGCCACTTGAGATGGGGATGAGCCTACGCTTTGCGGCTGGAGAGGGTCCAGTATTTGACGAACCGATAAGAAACTTAGAGGAGCTTAACGCTCTTGATGTGGATAAAGCGGTGAAAAACCTAAGCTACGTCTATGACACCATAGGACTAGTAAGGCAAGAGCTAGCAAACGACAAGGCGCTCATCGGGTTTTGTGGTGCGCCTTGGACGATAGCTACATATATGATAGAGGGCAAAGGCAGCAAAAACTACGCCATCTCAAAGCGCATAGCATATGAAAATCCAGCACTTTTGCACGCTGTGCTGGATAAGGTTACGTCCGCTCTTATAGGCTACACAAAGGCGCAGATAAAGGCTGGGGTAAATGCTATTCAAATTTTTGATAGCTGGGCTGCGGCGCTTGAGATGAGTGCGTTTTTTGAGTTTAGCTTTAGCTATATTTTAAAGATAGTTGACGCAATCAAAGCAGAGTATCCAGAGGTGCCAGTTATAGTATTTCCAAAGGGCATAAGCGGATACCTAAGCCAAATAGACGGTAACTTTGACGTATTTGGCGTAGACTGGAGTACGCCTATGGGACTAGCAAGAGCAGCCCTTAGCGACCGCTACACCCTACAAGGTAACCTAGAGCCTTGCAGACTGTATTCAAAAGATGCGATAAAATCGGGAGTTGATGAGATATTAGCGGTTATGCGAGGAGTGCCGCATATCTTTAATCTAGGGCATGGCATACTGCCAGATATACCAGTGGAGAATGCAAAATATCTAATAAAATATGTTCAGGAGGCAAGTGCCAGATAGGACTATTTTGCAAAAGGAGGAGGAAATGCAAAATGTCAAAATCAAGTCGAAGCTTTTAATTATCATAGCAAGCGCGTTAGTTTGCTTTGGTGTGGTTAGCTTTTTGTTTTTAAAGGGTATCTACAAAAGTAGAGAAAGTGCTATTTTAAGCCTAGAATCGGTAAACGAAATAGAGCTTTATAATAAATTAATCCACGAGTTACAAAAAGAGCGTGGATTTTCAGCTGGGTATGTCTCAGGCGGAAGCAAAGATAGCTTAGATGCCCAAAGAGAGGTCGTAAACAGCGCTTTAGCCGCCATTAAAAATCAAAGCCTCTTAAAAGACAAACTCACAGTACTTCGCAAAGATACAGACACAAAAGAGCCACAAAGCAAAGTCATAAGTGGCTTTAATGCCATAATAAATTCAGCAAAAGCACACATAGGAGCCGAAGCAAAGCACCTATCACCAAAGCTACTTGATGGGCTTAACAGGCTTTTAATCATAGGCGATGCAAAGGATAGCTATGGTAAGCTTAGGGCAAATTTAAACGTCGTATTTCTAACACACAATGTAAGCGCAAAGATGCACGACATAGTCTCATTGCAAAAGGGGTTAATAGATGCTTATTTACATAGCTTTTTTACCTTAAATGAGACAAAATACAAAGACATTTTTAATCAAATAGTAAGCCAAAGTAGTCAGTATAAAAAGGTAAATGATACAATAGAAAACGTCATAGCAGGCACCTCTATAATCCAAACCATGCAAGCAAAGGAGTGGTTTAGCTCGGTTACTGAACTTATGGGTAAGTTTAGGGAGTTTGAGCTTGTTTTGCTAGATGAGATAAAATCTCAAGCAAAAGCTAGCAAAGAGGAGATGACTAAGGCACTAACACTAGGCTGCGTAGCGGTTGTGCTGTGCGTTTTGGTGTTACTTCTAATATCGTCATATATCGCAAACGCCATGGTAAAAAGCATAAATAAAACGAGTGCTGGGCTTGTGGAGTTTTTTGAGTTTTTAAACAACAAAAGAGCCTCTGCAAGCCAGCTAGAAAATGTCGGCAAAGACGAAATAGGTCAGATGAATGCGCTAATAAACGAAAACATTGCGCAGATTGAGCGAAATTTTAACGAGCAAAATGAATTCCTAAAATCAGCCGATAAATTTGTAAAACAGATAGGGCTTGGGGATTACGAGACGCGCTTTGAAGCAAGCACTCAAAATCCAGCCCTAGAAAATCTAAAAAATACCTTTAACGAACTTCAAACAAGCCTTCGTAAAAACATCGCAGCAAATAGCAAAAATATCCTTTCAGTCATTGATAAATTTAAATCTCAAGACTTTACCGCACGTATAAATGATGATGGCGTCATAGCTCACGGTATCGACCTGCTAGGCGATGAGATAACCAGAATGCTGTCAAAAAACCTAGACCAAGCTCAACTACTGCAAGAAAGAGCAAACGCACTTAGCCAAAATATGCAAGAACTAACAGACGGAGCCTCACATCAGGCAGCTGCGCTTGGCGAGAGTGCGGCTGCGCTTGAGGAGATGGATAGCTCAATGAGCGCAATAACACACAAAGCCACAGACGTAATAAGACAAAGCGACGAAATAAAAAACATAATCGTAATAATCCGTGACATAGCCGACCAGACCAACCTACTTGCGCTAAACGCCGCCATCGAAGCTGCGCGCGCAGGGGAACATGGACGAGGCTTTGCCGTGGTGGCTGATGAAGTACGCAAGCTTGCCGAGCGCACACAAAAAAGCCTAAGCGAAATCGAAGCCAACACAAACGTCCTAGCTCAAAGCATAAATGACATGAGCGAGAGCCTAAGCGAGCAGGCCGAGGGCATAAGTATGATAAACAAATCAGCCGCACAAATCGATGAGCTAACAGGGCAAAATGTAGGCGTAGCAAGCAGAACAAAAGATATAACACTAGAAGTTGATGCTGTGGCAAAAGATATATTAAATGAGGTAAATAAGAAAAAATTCTAACTCCACCTAGCCCCTATTTATCGGGGCTATGGTCTGTTTAAATGAATGTCTTAATGACTTGATATTTTTGCCCATGAGCGCATAAAATACAAAAAATTTAATGCTTTAATTAATCTAAATTTATCGCTTAGGCTGTTTGGTGCCTTATCCGCTTACGTTAAATTTATCTGTAAAGATTAAAATACACAAAAATAATAAATTTTAATCCACTCTTTAAAATATCTATTTTTGCCCTTAAATCCAATACTTTAAACACTAAGAATTTAAGCCCACAAAGGCAAGTGGCTTATTAATCATTCATACGCTTGAGATATTAGCACTATAAAAACAGTCGGCTTACTAGGTTTTGCTAAGGGTATTTTTAGGTTTACACTGAGCTTTGCAAATGGCTAAATTTTAAAGAGCATAAATTTATGCACCATTTTTTGGCTTTTAGACAAAATCTTACGACTGCTAAATTTGTAATAAGCCACCATTTAAACTGATAATTTCAAACCTTTTAAAATAAAGCCCCTCGGATTTTAGCATTTTTCACACCCAAACTCTCGGTATAAACGGACTTAGCTTAGTCAACACATCATACTCTATAGTGTTAAAAAACCTAGCCCAAATCCTAGCATCATCAAATACACACACCTCCTCGCCACAATCCTCCGCCCCAAAGCTATCCATGCTCATCTTGCCAAGCAATCTACCGCCATCGCGCAGCCTAAGCTCGCCACTGCCGCCATAGCGCAAAAGCCCATCGCCATAGCCTAAATCATAAGTCGCCACACGCATATCGCTAGATGCGCTAAAAAGCCCACCATAGCCCACTCTGCCTCCGGCTAAAATCTCACGCACACTCACACGATTAGCCCATAAAGAAAGCACTCGCTGCAAGCCCAAACTCTCATCAAACTGCGAATACCCATACTGTGCTATGCCAACGCGTACGCACTCATCGCTTAGCTCGCTTTTAAAGCGCTCTAGCGCAGCAGAGTTATGTGAGTGAAAGAGTGGCTTTTCTAACCCTAACTGCTCGCAAAGCCCTAAAATACGCCACTTTGCTTCGTTAAATTTTTGCCGCTGGATAAAATAATCACACCCTATTTCATCGCTTGATCTAAAGTGCGTATATGCCCCAAGAAGCCTTAATCCACGCTCTTTTATGAGATTAAAAGCATCGTCTAGCTCGCTTAAAGCTATGCCGTTTCGGTGCATAAGAGTATCTATAGCTAGATGAATTTTGCTATTTGGCGCTATCCTTAAAAGCGCACTAAGCTCGTTAATGCCGTATATTAAATGCTCGCTCTCTTTACCTGTTGGGATATGAGAAAGCACCAAAATATGCGGAAAAATCCCCCTTATAAACGCAGCCTCTGCCTCGTTTTTAACGGCCGCAAATTTAATCCCAAGCCTAGCTGCTTCTGGGGCGATAAGCTCTATGCCGTGAGAGTAAGCATTATCTTTAAGCACAAGGATAATGCGATTAATGTCGCCGATTTTGCCAGCTATGGCAGAGATATTATGCGCATAAGCGGCGCGGTCTAGGCAGATTTTAGCCATTTATTTTAATCCTTTTTTGAGTTTTCTTATCATAAATCTAGCTGGATGGATAGCGGCAAATAGCTCTTTATTTAAACAAAGTGGGCGCGAAAATATAAGATCAGCGATTAAATTTGCCCCAAGTATCGCACTTCCTAGTCCCCTAGCCCCATGAGCTGAGTTAATAAAAAGCCCCCTGTGATAATTTGGCTTTTTATCGCTTTTTTTACCCCAAAATATAGCCCCATAGTCCCTCTCATAAGCTTTTGTGTCATGCAAGGGTCCGATAATCGCAAATCTATCTCCGCTATAGCTACGAAACCCTACGTTTGAGCCTAAAATTTCAGGCTTTTGGCTTAAAAACTCGCTAATATCAGCTAAATTTTGCGTATCATCGCTATCTCTTTTTTGTCGCTCGTAATCCTCCCTGCTAAAGCTAGCCCCGCACACCCTAGCCCCATTAAAAGCGGCGGTTAAATAGCCCTTTGCAGAGTGAGTAGCATTTGCATCATAGCCTCGTTCTAGCAGCCCTTTGGCGTCTTTTATTAGAGTGGTTTGTCCTCTGACACTTGAGATTTGTACGCTATCATCAAAGCTTAAAATAGGCTTTTTATCGCCATAATCCCTGCCAAAAAGCTGCTTTGAGTGGCTTCCCATGCAAAAAACTATCGCATCTGACTTTATGCTTACAATCCCATCTTTAAATTTAAATCTCGCCTCATAGCCATCCTTAAGCGCCTCAAATCCAACAAACTCATGCAAAAGCCGTACATCAAGCCCTTTAGCTAAAAACTCACAAGTCTTTTTAGGTCTTAAGCAAGCGGCATTTCTCACTCGTACAACATTAGTGACAGGACTAAAATCATCTCGCTTTAAATAGCGATTTTTTAGCGTTTCGTTAAAAGCATAAGCGTAGGCATCGTGATGCAGGCATAGTTCTTTTGACAAATTTTTAGCATAAAACTCGCTCGCCATATCGCAAGATAAGCTATGAAAATCCCCAAGTAGCACCCCTGGACTTGTAATAAGCGGCATTAGTTCGCCAATTTCATTGCTACTACCATTGTTTGCTACGGTTTGAGATTTCTCAGCTAGCACTACCACACAGCCCATTTGGGACAAAATCCTAGCCGTAGCCACGCCAGCTATGCCAGCACCCACTACCAAGACTTTTGGCGCGCTTTTAAATTTAAAATCTGGTCTTTGAAAGTAAATATCATCTAGCTTTTTCTGTGCTAGCTTATCTAAAAGCACCGCACTAACGCGCTCTCTTTTACCCACACCCTTTAGCTTACTAACGCTAAAGCCAGCCACTTTTAAGCCCTTTTGTAAAATACTAGCAGCCGAATATGTGCTTACAACAGTCCCGGCCTCGCTAAGCCTAGCCACCTCGCTAAAAACTGCCTCACTCCACATATCTGGGTTTTTCGCTGGGGCAAAGCCGTCTAAATACCAGCAGTGCGCGCAAAAATCACTCTGCCTTAGCATTTGCTCTGCTTCGCCGAATAAAATATCAAGCGTAATAAACTCATCTATAATAAATCTATTAAATCCAGCCTTTAGCGACTTATCACTTAGCGCATGAATTAGGCGTTTTGCTATTAAATCAAGCTCTCGTGGTAGCGCAAAATCTGTATAAATTTGCTCTATTTTTTTTGCAGATAGAGGGAATTTTTCCACGCTTACATAATGAAGTGGCGTCTTTAGAGCGCTAAACTCATTAACAGTCGTTATGAAATTAAGCCCAGCCCCAAAGCCAAGCTCGGCTACTATAAACGGACTAAAGCAAAGCCCACCCTGCGCAATAATCTCCTCCGCCCTTGCCCTTGCCACGCTAGAAAAGACTTGCACAGACTGAGCTAGCGGGTCTTTAACGCTCCAGTAAGTGTCGTTAAATTTATCATTAAAAGGGATCATCTATTTTTCTTAAAGTACTCTACCACACCCTCAGCTATGCCTCTAGCTAGCTCGTTTTGATACCTGTTGTCAAATAAAAGCTTGCCCTCAACTGGGTGCGTAATGTAGCCTATCTCGACTAAAACCGCTGGCATAAGTGCACCTACAAGCACCCAAAAAGGCGCCTCTCTCACGCCACCATCACTTACCTTAGCTATGGTGCTAGTTCGCTTTAAAAGCTGGCGATGTATGTCTATGCCGAGCTTATTTGAGGCAATGATTTTTTCGCGGTTTAAGAAATTTAAAAACGTCTGCTGAGAGAAAAAATTCATCTCCTCAATATCTGATTTATTCTCGAGCGCAGCTGCATTTTTACTACGCTCGCTACGTGCTGGAGATAGGAAAAATGTCTCAATACCCTTCATTTTTGGGGCTTTTTGTGTATTTGGAGCTGCGTTTGCGTGAATGGAGATAAAAATATCAGCCTCACTATCATTTGCAAATTTAGTGCGCTTTCTAAGATTTATAAAAACATCCCTATCTCTAGTAAATTTAACCCTATAACCCAGATTTTTAAGCCTTTCTCCGAGCTTTTTGGCCACCGCTAAGACTGCTGTTTTTTCATACATATTTTTCCCACCTATTGCGCCAGGGTCAGTTCCGCCATGCCCTGGGTCAATAACGATTAAAGGGGCTGGCTTTTTAGGGGAGATTAGCGGCTGTTGGGGCTTTGATTTTTGGCTTTGATTTGCCTGATTTTGGCTAGTTTGCTTTGAGTTTGTCTGTTTTGATTTATTTGGCGTTATAACCTTTGGGCTAGGTGATACCTCAGCCTCTTTGCTTACAAAATCCTTTGCTCTAAGAAGCATTTTATCATTATCAATCTGCGCTGTTATGACCTTTTGGTTTTGGCTTTCAAACACCACGCGCACGTACTCTTTGTCAAACTGCGCTATACGAATTTTATCCACTAAAAATCGCTGGTAAGTAAGGCTTTTGCCATTTAAAGACGCCTGTATATCAAGGACATTGCGATAAATAGGCGGAGTATTTAAAAACATTGTACGAGTTTTTATATCGCTTATATTTTGATTAAATTTAAGCTCCAAAGCATCATCTTTTTTAACCGCACTCATAAGATATATGGGCTTTTGAGGCTTTTTGGAGCTTATTATGCTCTGCTCTTTTATCATAGTTTTTGGCTTTGGCTGAGCTTTGGCTTTGGGCTTTAAGGCTAATAAATCCTTTTTATACCCACTATTATCAAGCCCAAGCGCAGCCGAAGCCTCTATTAGGCGAGTTAAAGTCTGCTCTTTAAGTGCATCATCATCGCCTATAATAGCCTTTACATAAAGGCTATTTAGCTCTTTTAAAAGCTCTCTTTTTTTAGAGATACTAGCACTTTTAAAGGCGTTATCAAACTGCGATATAAAATCAGCACCAGACGCCAGCAAAATCCCAGAGCAAAGGCATATTATAGTAAGAATTTTCTTAAGCATCTTCGCCTTGAGTTAACTTTTTAATAAGCTCTTTGACGCTAATTAGCTCTTTTAATTTATAACCGTTTGCACCTGTAAAAAATAATCCAGTCTCTCTTACGCCACTTACTGCATCATAGAGACGATTTGCTATACAATATCCCACTTTTTTAGCCTCTTTACCATGTTCACATGGCGCCACGCAATTGCTTATGCACTTTATTTTTGGGGCAATTTTTTGCTCGATTAGCTTAAATAAATTTGATTTTATGCCACGCGCCGGATAGCCCACTGGGCTTTTTATAAGCTCAATATCATCTTTTGTTGCTTCTATTAGCACTTGCTTAAAAGTAGGATGAGCATCGCATTCGTGAGTGCCGATAAATCGTGTCCCCATCTGCACGCCATCAGCACCTAATGCCATAACACGCTCAATGTCAGATTTATCCCATATCCCACCAGCTGCAATGAGTGGGAAATCACCCCACTGTGCTATTTCTGCTTTAACTTGCGGTATAAGCTTTTCTAAGCTATATTCTGGATCTAGACACTGCTCGTAGGTAAATCCCTGATGTCCACCACTAAGAGGCCCTTCTAGCACAACAGCATCAGGCAGGCGATTATAGCGCTGCTGCCAGCGCTTGCAGATGATTTTTAGAGCCTTTGCAGAGCTAACAATGGGCACAAGCGCCACGTCTTTAAAGCCTTGAGTAAACTCTGGTAAATTTGTAGGTAGCCCAGCGCCACTTACTATTATATTTATGCCAGCCTCGCAAGCGTCCCTTGCTATCCTAGCATAATCATTTGCCGCACACATTATATTTGCACCAAGCGGACTATCGCCACAAATTTTACGAGCATTTTCGACTATTTTTGCAAAGGCTTTTGAGCAATAAAAACTCTCGCTTCCCAGCGGTTTGCCCTCAAGCTCGCGCTGTGCATAGGCCAGCTTGTCGTAATAGCCCGTCCCAACAGAGCTAATAATACCAAGCGCACCCTCCGCACTCACTGATCCAGCTAGCCTATCCCAGCTTATACCAAGCCCCATGCCACCCTGAAATATAGGGTGCTTTATCTCATATTTGCCTATTTTTAGTGGCTTCATTATTTTACCTTTAGTTTTGCGAATTTTCGCTTGCCTACTTGCAAGACATATTCTCCAGCCTCTAAATAAAGCTGCTCATCTGTGATTTTTTCCTGATTTATGCTGACTGAGTTTGCCTTTATATCACGGCGAGCTTGAGAATTTGAAGCTGATAACTCGCAATGTGAAAGAGCTGCAACTATCCAAACTGGCGCACCTAACTCATACTCACTCATCTCATCAGGTAGTCCGCCAGCTGAGTGAATTTTATCAAACTCAGCCTTTGCGCTAAGGGCTGCTTCTTTGCCATGATAACGCTCCGTAATCTCAAGCGCTAGGGCTTCTTTTACTGCTTTTGGATGGATTTTTCCGTCTTTTACGCCATCTTTTAGCTCATTTATTTCGATTAAGCTCTTTACGCTTAAAAGCTCATACCAGCGCCACATAAGCTCATCGCTAATACTTAATGTTTTTGCAAACATATCATTTGCGCTATCCTCAACACCTATGTAGTTATTTAGGCTTTTGCTCATTTTATTTACGCCATCAAGCCCCTCAAGCAGCGGCATCATCACCACAGCCTGCTCCTTACCCACGCCATAAATTCGCTGAAGCGTGCGCCCCATTAAAAGATTAAATTTCTGATCCGTCCCACCCATTTCTATGTCGCACTTCATCGCCACACTATCATAGCCTTGAAGTAGCGGATATAAAAACTCGCTTATGGATATGGAACTACCTGCCTTATAGCGTTTTTCAAAGTCATCTCTTTCTAGCATTCTAGCCACCGCAAAAGTGGAGGTAAGCTCAACTATTCCAGCCGCCCCTAGCTCATTTAGCCATTTTGAGTTAAACATCACCTCAGTTTTTTCTGGGTCAAGAATTTTAAAAACTTGATTTTTATAAGTTTGCGCGTTTTTAGCCACCGTATCAGCGTCTAACTTTTTACGGGTAGCTGATTTTCCCGTCGGGTCGCCTATTTGAGCGGTAAAATCACCTATTAAAAACTGTACTATCGCTCCGTGTTTTTGCAGTAATGCCATCTTATTTAAAACCACAGTATGCCCTAGGTGCAAATCAGGCGCAGTCGGATCAAAGCCAGCCTTTATAAAAAATTTCTCACCCTTTTCGTAAAAGTTTTTAATCAAGCTCTCTATGCGCTCAAAGTCGATTATCTCGGCTGTGCCGCGCTTGATTTCGGCCAAAATAGAGCCTATATCCATAAATCCTCCTTAATTATTATAAGCATCATTACTTGAGACAAAATCCACGATTTTATACCGCTCTTTGAGCCTATCGCGAATTTGATTTGCATTTAGATGCTCTGCTATTTCTATACTTATAGTGAAAAAATCCCCATCAACCTCGCTACCTTGGTTTAAATTTATGCTAGATAAATTTGCCCCCAACCTTGAAAGATAGGTCAAAAACTCAGCCAACGAGCCACGGCGATTTTCCAAATTTAAAACAATATTATACCTGCGTGGCGCATTTCGCGTCCATTTGACAAATATCGCCTCCTCGCTTGTTAACATTTTGCCTACGCTTTTGCATAGCTTGTGATGCACTACCGCCGTGCCACCATGCCTAAAGCCCACTATATCATCGCCTCGCTTTGGATTGCAGCAATAATCAAACTCCACGCTTGAAATTTTGTGATTTGAGTATATGACTATGTTTTCAAATTTTTGCTTTTTTACGCTGTAGCGGTCGCCGATAGAAAATGGACTTAGCTTTTTTGTATATTTTCTAAGGCTGTTTACAAGCTCTTGTAAATACACGCTATCAGTGGCTGCGCGGACAAATTTTTTACTAGCTCCGTCAAGCTCTAACCACTCAATAAGCCTACGCGCACTAATATCAAAAACACCCTTTAAGATATTGCTTGCGTACTGGGTGTTTATCTCTTTTATTTTTTGCTTACAAAGCGAGCGTATGGCGGCCTTTGCTTTGCCTGTTTTTACATTCTCAAGCCAGCTACAGCGGTATTTTGGCTCATCGCCTGTTACTATACGGACTATGTCACCATTTTTTAGCTCTGTTAGTAGCGGTACACGTACACGGTTTATGTAAGCCTGCGAGGCATAAAGCCCTACTTCGGTATGCACCTCATAAGCATAATCAAGAGCAGTCGCTCCGCGAGGCAGGGTAAAAATGCTACCCTTTGGCGAGTAAACCGCAATATCTTCGGCATAGAGACTATCTTTTGCAAACTCATACATCTCCTCGGCGTTATTTTCTACGCTTGAGGCGCTAATATCACTTAGCCAATCAAGACGTGGATTTAAACCACCACTTTTGTATTTCCAATGTGCAGCCACGCCAAACTCGGCGGTTTTGTGCATGTCGTAGGTACGCACCTGCACCTCAAATATACTTTTATTATCAAAAATGGTAGTATGTATGGTCTGATAGCCATTTTGCTTTGGCAAGGCTATGTAGTCTTTAAAGCGTGAGATTAATGGATTAAAATGCATATGCAAATTCCCAAGCACCCTGTAACAATCAAGTGGAGCGTCAACAAGCACCCTAACTGCAAGTAGATCAAGCACCTCCTCTATGCTAATGCCCTTTCGCTGCATTTTTAAAAATATTGAATAGTGGTGCTTTATGCGTTTTTGAATTTCAAACGTACCCTCAGCAAAGCCATTTGTAAGCAAAATATGTCCTACTCTATCGACAAAATCGTTAATTATAAGCGATAATTTTTGCTGCTGTTCGTTTATATAATCATCAATCTTTTTATAATCCTCTGGCATAATGCGCTCAAAGCTTAAATCCTCGAGCAAATTCTTAATAGATGAAATTCCAAGGCGATGGGCTATGGGCGCATACACCATCAGTGTCTCCTCAGCGATGCGCTTTTGCTTTTCTGGGCGAAGGGCGCTAATTGTAAGCATATTATGCAGTCTATCGCATAGCTTAATAACAAGCACACGCACATCTTCGATTGAGATTAAAAGCATGCGACGAAATGTAAGAGCCGAGCTGGCTAGCTTTTCATTACTAGAGCTACTTACTAGCTTATCCTCGCGTATATTTACTATCTTAGTAAGCCCTTCAACCAGCTTTGCCGCATCCGCACCAAAGGCATCTCTTACATCACTTAAAGTAGCGTCTGTATCCTCTACCACATCATGCAAAAGCGCAGCCACAATCATAGCCTCATCAGCACCCATATAAGCCACAAAACATGCCACGAGTATAGGGTGTATGGCATACGGTTCGCCACTTTTTCTATACTGCCCCTCGTGAGATACAATACAAAAATCAATGGCTTTTTGCACAAGATAGCTATTAGGAAATAGCGAAGCAAGCAGCTCCTTAGCGTCAGTCACGCTGTTTATTGCGACTACATCTTTTACAAGCTGCTCAAAAAATATATTATTTGCCATCTACAATAGCTTCTAGCCCCACCTTGCCCTCAGCGACTTCTAAAAGCGCTATATCGGCAAATTTCATCTTTGAAGTATCAGCATTTACTAGCACCTCGGCTCCATTTGCCAAAGCCTCAGCACGACGAGCTACGACTAGGGATAGCTTATAGCGGTCATCTCCGACTTTTTTTAGAGCCTTTGCTGTGATTTGTTCTGTTCTCATTTTTTATCCTTTAAATTTATTTTACTATGGAGTATGTGGCATCTGCGCTATTTGTGATTATATTTAGCAAATTACCAGCCTTAAACATATTGCACACGATTATAGGTAGCGCATTGTCCTTTGCTAGGGCTATGGCGGTATCGTCCATTACCTTTATATTATCAGCCATTGCGGTTTCATAGCTTAACTCTCTTAGTAGTGTCGCGCCTTCAAATTTATGTGGGTCTTTATCATACACGCCGTCTACTTTTGTCGCCTTTATTATCATATCAGAGCCTATTTCAATAGCCCTAAGAGTGGCTGCAGTATCTGTGGTAAAAAAAGGATTTCCAGTACCAGCAGCAAAGATTACAACTCGCCCTTTTTGCAGATGACGTATGGCCCGCCCGACTATAAATGTCTCGCATATCGCCTCCATTTTAATAGCACTTTGCACCCTCACATCTACGCCGCCATGCTCTAGCGCCTCACGCATAGCTATGGAGTTTATCACAGTAGAGAGCATCCCCATATGATCACCACTCGTACGCTTTATAATGCCGTCTCTTGCGGCACTTACTCCGCGTATGATGTTGCCTCCACCTATGACTATGCCGACCTCTACGCCAGCGCGCACTAGGCTTTTTATCTCATCAGCTATAAATTTAACTATCGAATTATCAATCCCAAAACCGCTCTCTCCAGCTAGTGCCTCACCTGAAAATTTAACTAAGACCCGTTTTTTATCGCCCATATTTTGCTCCTTAAAAATTCGCTAATTCTACCCAAAAAGCCTTTAAAAGCTTTTGAATTTATTAATGTTTATCGGTTTTTTAAATTTTGAAAAATATTGATTTTAGCCCAAATAGCCACTTTACCTAGGCAAAGAAAAAGCCTCACGCATAGAATTTATAATACTACTTTCTTTTAAAGTATTATCAAAAAATAGATTAAAAGCTAACACCGCCTGAAAAAGTAGCATATCAGCCCCATCTTTATTAGGTATGTTTAGGCTTTTTGCCATCTGCAAAAACGGCGTCTCTTTGCCGTATATGACGTCAAAAGCATATCGAGCGTGCTTTAACGCAGGTCTTAAAATCTCACTAGGTGCTGGCAAAAGCTCATCTTTTAACCCAGCTGAAGTAGTATTTAAAACCAAATCAAAATCGCCAAACTCAAAGCTCTCCCAAGTAAAAGTCCTAAAATCGGTCTCAAAGCTAGCAAGCCTAGACTTGCTGCGATTTAGCACGCTTACATCTGCGCCACTATCCTTTAAAGCATGAGCGAGTGCTAAAGCAGTGCCACCAGCGCCTAAAACTAGGACTTTTTTTACGTCGCTAAACTTGCTAATAGCCCTTAAAAAGCCAGGTGCGTCTGTGTTAAAAGCATAAATTTTATCATCTCTTTGCACCAAAGTATTTGCTGCGCCTACTTTTAGCACAAACTCACTCTTTACGTCTGCTTGCATGGCGGCTACGTGCTTATGGGGGACAGTTATATTTGCTCCGCTTAGCCCTAGCCTCTTAAATTTATCAATCAGCGTATCGCCATCTTTTAACAAATAGCGAATATAAGCACCACTTAGCCCTAGCGCATTAAGTGCGCTATTGTGAAGTCTTGGGCTAAGTGAGTGGGCTACTGGGTCGCCAAAAAGGGCAAAAAGGCGCACCTATTTTACCCTGTAGACAAAGGCTTCTTTTGCGATTTGTTCGCGGATTTCTGACACTGCTTGTTTTAGCTTATCCGTAGAAAATGGCCCCACAAGTACCTTTGTGGCTGCCCCCACTTTTAAAAGATGTACAGCATAGCCTTTTTCTTTTAGTTTTGAGACATAGCTAGCACTTGGGCTAAACTTGCTAACAGCAGCAACTTGCACGTACGCCCCAGATGGCACGTTTTGGCTTACGCTTGGCGCGCTAGTACTCTTTACAAGCTCTTTTAAATTTACGCTCTCTTGTTTTTTAGCTGGCGGTGTGGCTGGCTTATTAGCAGGCTTTGGCTGTGAAGCTGGCTTGACTTCAGACTTTTTTGGCTCTGGCTTTTTAGCTACTGTAGCTTCTGACTTTTTTGTGCCTACTGGCTTTGGTTGATTAGTGATTGATGGCGTATCAACGCTTTCCTTAGCTGGTTTAGCGGCTGCTTTTTCTTGATCTTTTAAGCGCTTTATCATGCTCTCAAAATCATCATCGCTTTTGCTTTCAGCTACTATAGGCACTTGTTCAAACATCCCATCGCCATCTTTTTGCTCATCTTTAGGCTCATTTACTAAAGCTGGCTCAATAGCTGAGGGCTGCTCCTCTTTTGCAGCTGGTACTGGAGGCAGGACTAGGCGAGGTTGCTGGACTTGGGCTGTTTGTTCCTCATCTTGTGAGCTAAATAGCCCAACAATTGCTATGACTATTAAAAACAGAATAACAAAACCAGCTATCACCATAAGAAGTCGTTTAAAATTTAAATTTTTATTATTTTCATGCTCGTTTAGCATTAAATCTTGCAGTCCGTCATTTGGCATTTTCTCTCCTTACATATGTTTTGACCAGCTGGCGCCGCGCTCTTTCGCGTAAAGCTTATAAGGCAGTGCTAGGATATTAAACTCGCGTGGCAGGTCTAGGTTTGGAAACATTCTCCACTCCTTTACAAGCCTTTGCGATAGCTTCATACTTAGCATATTTGCTAGCTGGTGGGCTTCATTTAGCGTGGTGTGTCCCTTATGCACGTATAGGTGCAGGTGTCCTGGGGTCTTGCTCTCGTAGGCGGTGAAATTTATATACCCCTCCTCACGTAGCAGCAGCTGAGCCCTGTGCCAAAATCTATCAGGCATTCTGCCGTTATAATCAAAAACGATGTTTTCTACCTTGTCAAGGCGGTTTATGAGCGAGTGGGCGACGATGATTTTATTCTCATCGTGCTCTTTTATCACTTTAAAATTTAGTGGCTCATCGACACGTTCAAATTTATCAAACAGCGTCCGCCCCTTAAACTCAAGCTTATTTACTATCGTATCACGCTTGATGTAGTAATGATCAGTCAGCATTTTTATTAGCGTAGTGTCTATTCCTTGCATTAATACATCGCCTTATCGTAGATTATGAAATTGTGCGCTAGGGCTTTTAGCTCCTCTTTTATCTTTGCCTGAAGGCTAGCGTTATTTATATCATCAAGCACGTCGGCTATGCGGTTTGCGATTATTTCAAACTCAGCTTCACCCATACCACGAGCCGTTAGCGCTGGGCTTCCGATACGTACGCCGCTTGTTACAAACGGGCTTCGCTTCTCGCCTGGGACGGTGTTTTTATTTACCGTTATGCCAGCCTGCCCTAGGGCGATGTCTGCGTCCTTGCCGCTGTATGGCTTATCGCTTAGGTTAAGCAGCACTAGGTGGTTATCCGTCCCGCCACTTACTAGCTCAAAGCCACGCTTTATCAGCACTTCGGCCAGGGTTTTGGCGTTTGCTTTTACCTGCTTTGCATAGACTTTCCACTCATCGCTTAGGTTAAATTTAAACCCAACCGCCTTTGCAGCTATGACATTCATCAAAGGTCCGCCCTGAATGCCTGGGAATATGCTTGAGTTTATCTTTTTAGCTATCTCTTCGTTGTTTGTCATTATGATACCCCCACGTGGCCCGCGTAGGGTCTTGTGCGTAGTGGAGCTTACCACGTCGCAGTGTGGGAAGGGGTTATTATGCTCACCAGCCACGACTAGCCCAGCTATGTGAGCTACGTCGGCAAAGAGATACGCCCCCACACTATCGGCTATTTCTCTAAATTTAGCAAAGTCTATCTGCCTAGCGTAGGCACTTGCGCCACACACTATCATCTTTGGCTTTACGATGTTTGCGATGTCTGCTACTCGGTCGTAGTTTATGCGTCCGTCAAGCTCCACGCCGTAAAAAAAGCTCTCATACATCTTGCCGCTACTGCTTACCTTTGCGCCGTGGGTCAGGTGTCCGCCGTGGCTTAGATCCATACCTAGGATTTTATCCCCACGATTTAGCAGCGCGCCATACACGCCCTGATTTGCCTGGCTGCCGCTGTTTGGCTGGACGTTTGCATACTCGCAGCCAAAGAGTGCTTTGCACCTATCGATGGCGATTTGCTCTATCTCATCGACAAATTCGCACCCGCCATAGTATCGCTTGCCAGGGTAGCCCTCGGCGTATTTGTTTGTAAGCACAGAACCTAGAGCCTCGATGACTTCAGGCAGAGTGAAGTTTTCACTAGCTATCATCTCAAGATGATCGGTCTGCCTTTTTAGCTCGGCACTTGTTAGGGCGTAAATCTCGTTGTCAAATTTTTCTAAGCTCATTGTTCGTCCTTTTTTGATTTTAGTGGTCTCATCGCTGGGAAAAGTATCACGTCTTTGATTGATTTTTTGTTAGTCAGCAGCATTACAAGGCGGTCTATACCAATACCCTCTCCAGCCGTTGGCGGCATAGCGTATCCTAGGGCTTCGACGTAGTCCTCGTCCATCTCGTGAGCCTCCTCATCGCCTGCGTTTTTAGCATCTATTTGAGCCTTAAATCTCTCATACTGATCAAGCGGATCATTTAGCTCATTAAAGCCATTTGCCAGCTCCCTGCCAGCTATAAAAAGCTCGAAACGCTCGGCTATTTCTGGGTCTTTATCGCTCCTGCGAGATAGTGGGCTAATTGAGATAGGAAAATCAACGATAAAGGTCGGATTAATAAGCTTGCTTTCAACATAATTATCAAAAAGCTCGGCTTGAATTTGTCCCAAATCAAGCTTTGCATTGGCCTCAAAGCCGTCACTTGCAAGCTTGGCCAGAGCCTTGTCTTTATCGTGAATAATCTCAGGTGAAATGCCGCCTATTTTTTCTATGGCTTCGTGATAGCTCACCCTTGCAAACGGCTTTGAAAAGTCAATCTGCATTCCGTCAAATTCAATCACGCTAGGCAGGTTTAGCCGCTTTAAAAGAGTGCTAAAAAGCTCCTCGGTTAGGTTCATCAGATCCTCATAAGTGTGATACGCCCAGTAAAACTCAATGCTTGTAAATTCAGGATTATGAGTTAGGTCAATGCCCTCGTTTCTAAAGCAGCGATTTATCTCATACACTGCTTCAAAGCCGCCCACGACGAGCCTTTTTAGGTATAGCTCGGGCGCTATTCGCAAGTAGCGGTCTACGCCCAGGGCGTTGTGGTGCGTGATAAATGGCTTAGCCGCCGCACCGCCTGCTATTGGGTGCATCATCGGTGTTTCGACTTCTAAAAAGCCCTGATTTTCAAAAAACTGACGTATGGTGCTAACGATGATTGAGCGTTTTTTAAAATCATCTCTAACTTCGGCGTTCATTATCATATCAAGATAGCGACGGCGGTAGCGAGTTTCGGTGTCTGTTAGGCCGTGGAATTTCTCAGGCAGGGGCGAAACTGCCTTGCTAGCTAGAGTTATGGCGCTTGCGTGCAGGCTAAACTCGCCAGTTTGTGTGGCAAACGGATAACCGCTAGCGATGATTATATCGCCCACTTCGACGTTTTGGGTGATAAATTTAAACTCATCATCGCCCAGGCTATTTTTGTTAAAATAAATTTGCACACTGCCGCTTTCGTCTTCTATGTTTGCAAAGACTGCTTTTCCAGCATTTCGTAGTAGCTTTATCCGCCCAGCTATGCTTACGCTTACGTCCGTATCTTTTCTGCTTTCGCTGTCGCAGACATAGGAGTAGCCAGAGCGAAAATCCGCCACGCTAAGCTCTTTTTTCAGATAGTGTGGGTATGCCACCCTGCCTTCGTTTTTGATGTTTTGTATGGTTTGTAGTCTTAGTTTTTGCTGTTCGTTTTCAAATATCACTTTGCCCCCTTAGCCTCTTTATCGCACTCAGCGCAGATACCATATAGCTGCATCATATGCCCTGTAAGCTTAAAACCATGCTCTTTTGCAATTGAGACTTGGCGCTTTTCTATGGTATTATCCTCAAATTCTATAATCTTGCCGCACTTTCTGCATATCATATGATCGTGGTGTGGCTTATTTGCTAGCTCAAATTTCTTCCCCTGCGCACCGAAACTAATAGACGTAACAAGCTCGCTTTCTTCGAGCAAATTAAGCGTACGATAAACTGTAGCAATGCCTAGGTTTAGCTCAGGATGTAGCTCTTTTATATACACATAAAGTCTTTCAGGAGTAAAATGTCCGTCGTTATGATATAGCGTTTGTAGCAATATCTCACGCTGTTTTGTAAATTTTAAACCATTGTCTCGTAGGACTTTTTTAAATTTATCAAGCAAGGTGTCGTATTCTAAATTTTCTATATTCATCACTTCTCCTTATAGTCTATTTCACTGTTATTTTCGCTATTTGTTGGCTCTTGCAAATGCCCTTCATCCTCTACTTTTGCGCTATTTTTATCTTGTGAGCTATCATCTGCATTTGGCTCTATATTAGGCTTAGCATTTTCACTTTCAATATCCTTACTAGGCTCACTTACCTCTGATTTAGGCTCGATATTTTCACTATTTTCTTTAGTATCAAAATGCTCGTTGAGTTTTTTATTTATCTCATTTACATCTAAATTTAAAACCCAAGCACCAGTATTTAATAGCATATTATAAGCAGTAGAGTTTCCTATTACTGGTTTTATAACCTCTCCTATAAAATTCATTCTCATTAGCACAGCAAGAAGCGCAGAAAGTATTAAAAATACCTTTGCTCCACCAGCTATAAAGCCACCTAGCCTATCGACAAATCCAAGTCCGCTAAGCCCTACAAGCTTCCTTATAAAAGCACCCACAAAAAGACATAAGAGCCAAAACCCTATAAAGAGTACCACAAAGCCAACCGTATGAGCCATAACTGATTTTTCAAATTTATATATATGCTCGCTTATTAAGTTTCCAGCCTCGATGTTAAATCTGCTTGCAATTATGATACCGCCTATTAGCCCTACAAGCCCAAAAACTTCGCGTATAAGCCCATTTATAAAGCCCTTAACGCCAAGCAGTAAAACCACAAGCAAAAGCACCAAATCAAACCAGTTAAACCCTTGTAAAAACTCCATTAACACACCTTAAAATATAGTTTTATTTATATCCTCGCGGATACGGCCTTGCTTTATCGCCATAGATAAAGCATCATCAAACAGTACAGAACCAGCCTCCCTAGAGATTTGCATACTAGCAGATAGCTCTGCAGTATTTCCTTCTCGTATTAAATTTACGCTCGCATTTGTCCTAGCAAGCACTTCAAAAACCGCTTCCTTAGTGCCATTTACTCCATTAAATAGCCTTTGATAAACGATAGCTAGCATATTTTCTGCCAAACTAGCTCTTAAAATAGCCTCCTCAGCGCCACCCATGGCAATAGCCTTCACCACAGCTCCTACAGCACTACTAGCATGCATGCTAGCAAGCACTAAATGCCCAGTCTCGGCCGCATTTAAGGCAGCCTTTAAGGTAGCAACATCTCTAATCTCACCTACCATTATAACATCAGGAGACTGCCTAAGCGCCGCCCTTAAACCATCATCATAGCTAGCACAATCAGAGCCTATCTCACGCTGAGTAAATATGCTATTTTTTGATGCAAAAACAAACTCAACTGGATCTTCTATAGTGATTATGTGTTTAAAAGAGTTTAAGTTTATCCACTCAAGCATGGCGGCTAGTGTGGTACTTTTACCGCTTGAAGTAGCGCCCACTACTAGCACTAGCCCTTGCGATTTTAGGGCTGAAGCTTTCAGAATTTCAGGGTAACCAGCACATATATCTGGAGCGTTTTTAGGTAAAATTCTAAGTACCGCACTAATACGATTTAGGCTTTTGTAAAAATTTGCCCTAATCCTACGCCCACAAATGCCAAATCCAGCGTCTAAATCATGCCCTTTAAAATCCCCAAAACCAGTCGCCAAAGTAAGCAATGAGGTCATATCATCATCGCTAATCACCCTATCATCAAAATGCCTAACACCATCTAAACCCCTAGTATATGGGGCTTCACCTACTCTTAGATATAGGTCTGTGGCATTTTTGTCTATGGCTTTAGCGATTAGATCTAGCATTAATTTTACTCAATAATTTTTGGCACTACAAAGAAGTGGTCTTTTGCCGCTGGCGCGTGTTTAAGCACGCTATCTATCACATCGCTTGCTCTTGCGACATCGTCTCTAAGTGGCGTAGCGCCATTTGCCGCACTAGATAGCGCCTCATCGTGGCTTAAATCAAGCTCGTTTAAAACCTCGACAAATTCAACGATATTACTTAGCTGCGACACTACCTCAGCGCGCGAATCCTCGCTTATTTTAAGCGCAGAAAGACTCTCCAGCTTACAAAGCAGATTTTCATCAATTTGCATAAATCGCCTTTTAAAAACTCAAATTTTTGCCCATTATAGCATAAATAGCTTTAAAATTTTGGAATGTTTTTAAAATATTTATGATACAATTAAAGCTTTAAAATAGTATCAAAAGGACAAACTTGGCTATAAAAGATGATTTAAATGTAATAAAACAAGAGCTAAATGCTCAAGAGCAGTTTTTAGAAAACGCTATTAAGACCGAGAGATTTTTTAAAAAGTATAGCAAAATTTTCATAATCATACTTGTTTTGATAATAGCTTGGGCTGGCTATAGATATACTAGCGATTATTTAAATTCCAAAAAACTACAAACAGCAAATAAAGCCTACGCAGCCCTGCTACTAAACCCAAATGATAACGAGGCAAAAAGCATTCTAAGAGCCGACGCACCATCGCTTTTAGCTATACTAGAATTTAAAGAACTTAGCAAAAATGGCGACATAGAAGGTATTAAAAAGCTTGCGAATGAGAAAATCGATCCGCTCTTGGCAAAAATTTTCCTAGCTAGCATAGGAGAAAAGAGTGAGGGAATTTTAGCTGATTATAATAGTGCACTTGAGGCTTTTGCCATGCTAAAAGAGGGCGAGGTAAAGCAAGCTGATGAAATTTTTGCAAAAATACCTACAAATTCGGACTTAAACAACCTAATAAAAAATCTAAAACACTATCAGGATATAAAATGAAAAAAACTCTTTTAATCACTATGGTAGCGGCTCTTGTACTTGTAGGCTGCTCAACAAAAAGGCAATATTTTGAAACTGAAAATATAGAAAAAGAGCTCTCATACACATCAAGCTTATCATCAAGCATAGTCTCATCAAATAGCGCTGGTGCAACCCTAAAAAATGGAGACATAATCACAAAAGACGGCGTAAAAAGCGGCTATGGGCTAGATAAGGGATATAGTATGCTCTCAAGCAACGACGGACTAATAATAGCGGCTAATATAGATGGTGATTTGCGTGTAAAAAATAGCGGAGGAATTAGTATTTATAGCCATAAATTCCCAGAAGCTATCGTATCAGCAGCACTAAAGGATGATCAATTAGCAGCAATTAGCGCAAACAACAATCTTTACCTACTAGACATAAATAAAGACGAAGTACTAATGCAGTATGCCTCAAGAGAAGTTTATGCTATAGACTCAAGAGCCGCAAGCCCTGTATTTTTAGGCTCCATAATCATCTACCCATCGCTTGATGGTAAAATTTATATCCTAAATAGAGCCACCTCACAGCTTGTAAAAGACGTAACAATAAGCTCTGATGAGTTTTTTAATAACGTAATATTCCTAGATACAACAGGTGATACCATGATAGCAGCGACAGCAAAGCGCGTAATATCCATAAGTCCAGAAAAAACAGTCTATTATGACGGCGAGATAAAGGATGTTTTAGTGCATGATAAAGACGTCTATATACTAAAAAAAGACGGCACTATACTGCGTACTGATTTAGATTTGGTTGTAAAAAACAAGGCATATTTTAAATTCGCCATCTTTACTGGAGCTAGTATAAATGACGGAAATTTATATGCCGTAGAAAAAACAGGCTATCTTTTTAAAATGGGACTTGATTTAAGCGACGAACAAATTTATAAGCTTCCTAGCGAAATAGACGAAAGGTCGTATATAAGCGGTGGTACGCTTTATTTTGGGGATAGATACTTAAACTTAAAATAATGAATATATACGAGCTTTTAAACTCAAAAAATATCCTCCTGCCAAAGCTTAGTGCGTTTGATATATCAACTATTAGTAAAAAGCGCACCATAAAGGCTTGGCTTGGTGTCGATACAAAAGATTTTTATACCCTAATAATCATACGAGAAGCAAAGGTCAGGCTATTATCAAAAGAGGCTCTTGAGATAGAGGATTTGCGTCAAAAAATCTGCCTCCAGCAAGGACATGCAATAAAAAAGATGATACTATTTTACTCATCTCAGGCTTGCTCTAAAGCTTTAACACTTCTTAAACAAAATCAGTGGCAATGCGTAAAGGCAGAAGCATGACGCTTTGCGATATAGGAAACACAAACGCCACCTTTTATAATGACGGCTTAATAAATAGGCTAAAAATTGATGATTTTTTAGAATTTACACCGCAAAATCCGATATATTACATAAGCGTAAATGATAGATTAAAAGAACATTTAAATAAGCAAAAACTTTTTATAAATTTAGAACCACACTTTAACCTAAAATCACAGTATAAAGGCTTAGGTATAGATAGGGTGGCTGCTTGCGCAGGGGCTTATGACGGAGTGATAGTAGACGCTGGAAGCGCTATAACAGTCGATATAATGGATAATGGCTATCATAAAGGGGGATTTATCCTACCTGGTATAAGCAAAATGCTAAAAACATACGAAAGTATATCGCCAAGGCTTAAAGTGGCATTAAATTCAAAGCCAGACCTAAAAACCCTTCCGCAAAACACAAAAGATGCAGTGAGCTTTGGCATAATAGCGCCCATAGTGAGCATAATCTCACAAATAGCTAAAAATAGGCGCATATATTTTACAGGTGGGGATGGGGAGTTTTTATCGTGCTTTTTTGAGAATGCAATATATGATAAAATGCTCGTTTTTCGCTCAATGCAACAACTAATAAAACAAAAAAGGCTTAATAAATGATAACAGTCGCTTTACCAAAGGGTAGGATAGCTAATCAGACACTTGAAATTTTTGAAAGTGTATTTAAAAGCGAGTTTAAATTTGAAGATAGAAAACTAATACTAAATCAGGGTGATTTTAGATTTTTAATGGTGCGAAATCAAGACATACCTGCATACGTGGTAGAGGGTGCTGCTGACGTGGGAGTGGTTGGACTTGATGTGCTAGCAGAGCATCGTCCAGATGTGGTGAGGCTACTTGATTTAAAGATAGGCAAGTGCCGCATATGTGTAGGCACCGTAGCTGGAAAAGAGCCTGATTTTACACAGCCTGAAATCAAAGTCGCTACTAAAATGCCTCAAATCGCGAGAGAGTATTTTGCAAATCACGCAATAGCAGCAAAGATAATAAAGCTATATGGCTCTATTGAACTAGCCCCACTTATAGGACTTTCTGACGTTATTGTGGATGTGGTTGAGACTGGTGCAACGATGAAGCAAAATGGATTAACTGTAACACATACAATAATGCAAAGTTCCGCTCATCTAATAGCAAACAAATCAAGCTATATAGTAAAAAAAGAGGCTATTTTAGATCTTTACGAAAAGATAGCCTCACATGTAAACGGCTAGACTTAAAGATAAATTAGCTACAATTTAAGCATTCACATTAGGCATGTCTAATTTAAGTTATTTTTATAGGGCTTTATTTAAAATAGCACTGCTTTTTTATGCATTACAACAAACCAAGCACCTTTAATTCACGCTAGTGGCTTTTGGCATTATCGCATCGCTTTGCAATGTAGGCACGATTTTTAGCAGGATAGCTTTTTAAGGCATGATAAATTTAAATTCACTTTTAAATTAAGCCTTAAAAATAATTTATTACAGTAAAATGCCGATATAGCAGGTATTTGCGTGCAGTGTTAATGTCGTTTTAAGCGTAGCAAAATTTAAATAAAACATCCAAATAATCCCAAAATATGCTCCAAAAGCTTTTAAATTTATGTAGTCTTAAGGCATCTTTTTTAAAAATTATGGATAAAATGCATTATAAATTTAATACCCTAAAGCACAAAAATAGCGCATTATATCTTAAATTCTTTCTTAAAATCGCCATAACCAAAGCCATCAATGCAAGCAATCCTAAGCAAAAAACACATCTGGCGCAAGCCTTAAAAGGCAGGCTATGCAAGCTGTTACGCTTTGAGTGCGTACATACTCCCTATCACCAGCTAAAAGCAGCCTCTCTACAAGCACACCTCCTTTGCTACTCGCTGCACCCACATACACCGTACCTACTGGCTTTTGTGACGTGCCACCACCTGGCCCTGCTATACCGCTTACCGCTAGAGCAAAATCCGCCCCACTCCTAGCCAAAGCCCCTTTTAGCATCTCCTGCACACACGGCTCACTCACTGCACCATAGCTTTTAAGAACCTCATCACCTACCCCTAGCCAGCTATGTTTTAACTGATTTGAGTACGTTATAAGTGAGCCGTCAAACACCTCGCTAACACCTGCTATATCGCCGAACCTAGCCGATAAAAGCCCAGCCGTACAAGACTCAGCAAAGGTTATTTTAAGTCCCTTTTGCATTAGCACACTTGTGATAAATTCAACCTCGTTTTTATAAGGTATCATCTTATTGCTAAAGAGATTTTGCACCCCTTCAAAAAAGCTCGCTATCTGCCCAAATTTTCCAGCCCTAGCCCTTATTAGCACCCAGTTTGGGATTAGCTCACTGCTTGTTAGCTCTACTTCGTAGGTTTTTGCAAGAGGGGTAAGCAGGATATTAGCGCTCTCACTATCTATGTCAAATAGACTAAAATAGGCAAAATCCTTACGCGCGCTACCTAAAATAGCACCCAGTTTTTGAGCTGGTCTAGCTAGGATTAAATTTATCTCGCACTCGCCTATTTTTAATAGCGCTCCATTTTTGGTTACTACCTCAGATTTTGAAGGTGCTAGCAAATCGCCATTTAAAAGCAGCTCATCATCGCCTAAAGTGGCTAGAATTTTTGCGACCGTAGCAAAGCTATCATCGCCTGCATAAATCACAAGGCTATCGTTTAAGCCTATAATCTCCTCTATCATAAAGGGTAAATTTTTATCGCTTTTACTCTGCAAATAAAACGAAGTAGCCTCTCCAAAATGCGCCTCATAAGATGAGATTATATAGCGTTTAAAAGGCTCATTTATATGCAGCTCTTCTCCCACGATTAAAAGAGTGTGTTTCATGATAAAATCCTTTTTTAGGGGTATTATAGCACACATTTTCAGTAGTCTTTAACCCTCGCTTTGGTAAAATCGTCAAATTTAATATCAAAAAAGGGCATAAAAATGGACTATAAAGACACACTTTTACTACCTAGCACAGATTTTCCTATGCGAGGCAGCCTACCCCAGAATGAGCCGCAAACCCTGCAAGCTTGGCAAGAAAACTCCTACGCATACAGCAAAATGAAAAACCTAAGAAAACAAAAGCCAACCTTTACCCTACACGACGGTCCACCATATGCCAACGGACACCTGCACATCGGACACGCACTAAATAAAATTCTAAAAGACACAATATTAAAAACGCACTATTTCTTTGGAGATGACATACGCTACATACCAGGATGGGACTGCCACGGACTACCTATCGAACAGCAAGTTGAAATGAAACTACAAAAAGAAAAAAAAGAGGCAAGCACCACGCAGATACGCTCTATGTGCCGCGAGCATGCGACTGAATTTGTCGGGGTGCAGTCTAGCGAATTTAAAAGCCTAGGCGTTATAGGGGATTTTGAAAATCCGTACCTAACCATGAAGTATGAATTTGAAGCTGACATATACCGCACACTATGTGAGGTAGCTAAAAAGGGGCTTTTAGTAGAAAGAAGTAAGCCAGTATACTGGAGCTGGGCGGCTAAGAGCGCACTAGCTGAAGCAGAGGTAGAGTACGAAGACAAAGAGGATTACTCAATATACGTCGCCTTTAGCCTTGATAAAGATGCCCTAAATGCCCTAGGAGTAAGCGAAGCAAGAGCGGTAATATGGACTACGACACCTTGGACGCTACCAGCAAATCAGGGCATAAGCCTAAAGCCAGATACAATCTACGCAATCACAAGCGAAGGGCTAATCCTAGCAAAAGAGCTAGTAGCGCAACTAAAAGATCTAGGCATAACAAATGGCGAAATAATAAAAGAATTTAACTCCCAAAAATTAGAAAAAACCCACGCCATAAACCCACTAAATGGGCGCAAATCGATATTTTTACTAGGCGATCACGTCGAAACTACAGGCGGTACAGGGCTAGTCCACACAGCTCCAGGGCATGGTGAGGATGACTATAAAGTATGGCGAAAATATGGATTTAGCGAGATTATCATGCCCGTTGATGATGCTGGGCTTTATGATAACACGATAAAACTTCATGCGCTTTTTGAGCCTAGCGTGGCTGATGAGCTTTTGGGAGTGCATATATTTAAGGCAAATGAGAGGATTTTGGAGCTACTTGGTGGGGCGCTACTTCATATGAGTAAATTTATCCACTCATATCCGTTTTGTTGGCGTACACATAAGCCAGTGATTTATCGCGCTACAAAACAGTGGTTTATTACTATGGATGAGCCAGTACTTAATGGCAAAAGCCTGCGAGAAGTGGCGCTAAAAGCGCTTGATAGCGTTAAGTTCTACCCAGAAGCAGGCAGAAATAGAATAACAAGCATGATAGCAAATCGCCCAGACTGGTGCATAAGCCGTCAAAGAGACTGGGGAGTACCAATAGCGTTTTTTAGACACAAAGAGACAAAAGAAGTGATATTTGACGAAGCCATACTAAATCACGTAGCCCAAATATTTCAAGACTGCGGCGCGGACGCATGGTGGAGCCTAACAGTGCAGGAGCTTTTGCCTCCTTGTTGTCATTACGAAGCAAGCGAACTTGAAAAGGTAACGGATATACTTGATGTGTGGTTTGACTCTGGCTCTACGTGGAATGCAGTGCTAAAAAGCGGTCACTACGATGCAGGAAGCTATCCTTGCGATATGTACTTAGAAGGCTCAGACCAGCACCGTGGCTGGTTTCAAAGCTCGCTTCTTTTAAGCTGCGCAGTAAATGGCATAGCGCCTTATAAATCGGTTCTAACCCACGGTTTTACAGTTGATGAAAACGGCTTTAAAATGAGCAAAAGCAAAGGCAATGTCGTAGCCCCGCAAGATGTAGCGCGTGAGTTTGGCGTGGATATTTTACGCCTTTGGGTGAGCTTGAGTGATTATTCAAGCGAGCTAAAAATCAGCCAAAATATCCTAAAACAAGTAAGCGAACAATACCGAAAAATTCGAAACACGATAAGATTTTTACTAGCAAACGTAAATGATCTAACCTCAATAAATACGGACTTTGGACTGCTTGATAGATGGATACTCATGAAAGCCGAGCGAGCCTTTAACGACGCTGCAACAAGCTTTAGAGCATATGATTTTAGCAAGGGCTTTAACATACTTTTAAACTTCCTGTCATCAGATTTAAGCGGCATCTACCTAGACGTCTGCAAAGATAGGCTTTACTGCGACGCAAAAGATGGCATTAGACGCCAAAGCGCACAATCAGCAATGGCGCTAATAGCAAGAAGCCTGCTAGCCCTAATCGCCCCAACTCTCACATACACAGTCGATGAAGTGTTAAAATACGCTCCAGCTATAATTAAAAATGGCGCAAATGATGTATTTGACCTAGTTTATGAGCCGATTAAATTTAACTTTAGCGTAGATGATGAGATGATTCTGGCGGCTAGAGAGAAATTCTTTGAATTAATAGACCCAGCCAAAAAAGAGAAACTTTTAAAAAGCACCCTTGAGCTTGACCTACAAACAAGCGCAGATAGTCTTGTGGCGTTTGACGAGACGGAGATTGCAGATCTATTTACAGTCTCATCCATAAAAGCCATAGATAAAGGCGTGGAAGCGCTATTTGAGTTTGAAATAAATGGATATAAATTTAGGGCCGTTAAATCAAGCGGACACAAATGCCCGCGCTGCTGGAAGCTAAACGCGCAAAATGACGGCGAAGTCTGCCCTAGGTGTGCTGAGGTATTAGCAGATGCTTAGCCAGCCAGTAAGCCCATGGCTTATAGTCTTTAGCATAGCTGGGATACTAGCACTTATAGCCGTTGGGGTAAAGTTTGTAAATAAATTTAAGGAAAAAAGATGATAAGTTTAAAAGAAGCTTTAAAGCTAGACGCTTCACAAATAGCACTCCTAAGAGAGGAGATAGCTCAAAAAGCGAGCCAGACTAAGCACCTAGGCGCATATGTCGAGCAGTTAAAAGGCGAGGAACTGGCCACTAGCGGCAGCGGCATACCAATAGCGATAAAAGACAATATCCAGGTAAAAGACTGGGCGATTACCTGCGCTTCAAATATCTTACAAGGCTACGTTGCGCCATATAACGCAACCGTGATAGAAAAACTCCTTGCGGCGAATTTATCACCATTTGGGCGGACAAATATGGATGAGTTTGCTATGGGAAGTACAACTGAGAGTAGCTTTTACGGACGCACGCTAAATCCTTTAAATAATGAATTTGTCCCAGGTGGCAGTAGTGGCGGCTCAGCCGCAGCAGTCGCAGCTGGCATAGCAGTAGCCGCGCTTGGTTCTGACACAGGCGGTAGCATCCGCCAGCCAGCAGCGTTTTGCGGATGCGTAGGACTAAAGCCAACATACGGTAGGGTAAGCCGCTACGGACTAGCAGCATACTCAAGTAGCCTAGACCAGATAGGACCCATCACGCAAAATGTCGAAGACGCGGCTATTTTATACGACATAATCGCAGGATATGACGCCAAAGATAGCACCAGTGCAAACGTAGAGTTTACTCCAACTGCACCAAATTTAAATAGTGAGCGAAAGCTAAAAATTTGTGTCGTTAGAAACTACGTACAAAACGCAGCCCCTGAAGTAAAAGAGGCACTAAATGCCGCCATAGCAAAGCTACAAAACGCGGGACATAGCATAGTTTATGCTGACCTTGAAGACTCAAAATACGATGTAGCAGCGTACTACATAATAGCAACAGCCGAAGCAAGCGCAAATCTAAGCCGATATGATGGCGTACGATACGGCAGACGTGCGCAGGCAGAAAATTTAAAACAGCTTTACGTAAATAGCCGTAGCGAAGGCTTTGGCGATGAGGTAAAAAGGCGCATACTGCTGGGTACATTTGTGCTAAGCAGCGGATATTACGACGCATACTACATAAAAGCGCAAAAAGCACGCGCCCACATAAAAGCGCAATATGAAAGACTACTTGATGAAGCAGATTTAATCTTTATGCCAGTTAGTCCAAACGTAGGCATAAAATTTGGCGAGGTAAGCGACCCATTAGCTGCGTATTTATCGGATATTTATACAATAAGCGTAAACCTAGCTGGACTTCCGGCCATCACTGTGCCAGTAGCAAAAGCAAGCCAAGGGCTAAGCATATCAGCTCAGCTTATAGGGCGAGCATTTGATGAACAAAGCGTACTTGACGCAGCAAAGAGTTTAGAAAATTTAATAAAAGGATAAGTTATGAAAATAGTCAAACGAGCATTAACATTCGAAGACGTCCTGCTAGTGCCGCAGTACTCAGAAATTTTACCAAAGCAAGTCGACGTACGCACAAAATTTAGCAAAAATATCACGCTAAATATCCCCATAGTCTCAGCTGCCATGGATACTGTCACAGAGCATCGCGCAGCCATCATGATGGCGCGTCTTGGCGGGCTTGGCGTCATACATAAAAATATGGACATAGAAAGCCAAGCAAGAGAGGTAAGACGCGTGAAAAAAAGCGAGAGCGGTGTCATCATAGACCCTATTTTTATCTACCCAGACGCAAGTATCGCTGAGGCTTTAAATTTAATGAGCGAACTTCACATATCTGGCGTGCCAGTAGTGGATAAAGAGCATAAATTAATAGGCATACTAACAAACCGCGACCTGCGCTTTGAGACTGATTTAAGCACAAAAGTGGCTGATAGAATGACAAAAGCCCCACTCATAACAGCACCAAAAGGCTGCACCCTAGATGACGCTGAAAAAATTTTTAGCCAAAACCGTGTAGAAAAGTTACCTATTGTTGATAAAGACGGTAAGCTAGACGGACTAATCACCATAAAAGACCTAAAAAAGAAAAAAGAATATCCAAACGCAAACAAAGATAAAATAGGCAGACTAAGAGTAGCAGCAGCTGTTGGCGTAGGGCAGCTTGATAGGGTAAAAGCCCTTGTAGAAGCCGGAGTGGACGCTATAGTGATGGACTCAGCCCACGGACACACAAAGGGCATTATAGACACACTAAAAGCGATAAAAGAAAACTTTGACGTAGACGTGGTGGTAGGAAATATTGCAAATCCAGCTGCTGTTAAAGACTTAGCCGAGGCTGGAGCTGATGGCATAAAAGTGGGCATAGGACCAGGCTCAATATGTACCACACGCATAGTCGCAGGTGTGGGGGTGCCGCAGATTACCGCTATTGATGATTGCGCTAGCGAAGCCGCAAAATACGGCATACCAGTAATCGCTGATGGGGGCATAAAATATTCAGGCGACATAGCAAAAGCCCTAGCAGCAGGTGCTAGCTGCATAATGGCAGGCAGCTTGCTAGCAGGCTGCGAAGAAAGTCCAGGCGAGATAATCACATTCCAAGGACGCCAGTTTAAGGTATACCGCGGCATGGGAAGTATTGGTGCAATGAGTAGAGGTAGCAGTGATAGATATTTTCAAGAAGGCACTGCAAGCGAAAAGCTAGTACCTGAGGGTATCGAGGGGCGCGTACCGTACGTAGGTAGCATAAAAGACGTACTTCATCAAATGGTAGGCGGACTAAGGAGCGCAATGGGTTATGTGGGCGCAAAAGACATACCTACAATGCAGCAAAAGGCTGAATTTGTCGAGATTACAAGTGCTGGATTAAAAGAGAGTCACGTACACGATGTCATAATCACGCATGAAGCGCCAAACTATAAAGTAAACTAATTTGCATTTAAAAGTCGCCACCGAACATTTTAGTGAGCCTTTATACCTAGAAAGCGGGCGTATGCTGCGTGAGTTTAGCCTAAAGTACGAAAGCTACGGCAAGCTAAACGAAGCCAAAGATAACGTCATCGTTATCACGCACGCTCTCACTGGCAGCCACCACGCAGCTGGCGTGTATGAGGGCGAGAGCCGAGCTGGCTGGTGGGATGAGCTAATAGGTAAAAACAAAGCCATAGATACGGATAAATTCTACGTCATCTGCGTTAGCATTTTGGGCGCTCCGTTTGGCTCAACCTGCCCTTTAAGCATAAATCCAGACACAGGCAAAAGATACGGTCTAAGCTTTCCAGTGCTCGCAATTAGCGACGTGGTAAGGGCGCAAAGAAGGCTCTTTGACAGGCTTGGTATAAAAAGAGCGCGCGCAGTAATAGGCGGTAGCCTAGGCGGAATGCAAGCACTCTGCTTTGCAATAGAACATAGTGATTTTGCCGATAAAACAATCATGCTAGCCTCGACATGGCAGACTCCACCTTGGGCGATAGCGTTTAATAAAATCGCCACCCATGCGATATATCACGACATAGAATTTAAAAATGGCGAATACTGCGAGGAGGACATAGCACTTAATGGACTGGCTGGACTTGAATATGCTAGAATGGCTGGGCATATAAGCTTTTTAAGTCCCTTTAGTATGGATGCTAAATTTGGACGTAGCTACACAGCCACTGACGGACTTTACGAGCTTTTTGGCAGGTTTGAAGTGGAGAGGTATTTAGAGTATAACTCAGCAAATTTTGCACGTAGATATGACCCACTATGCTATCTTTACGTCATTAAAATGATGAATATCTTTGACTGCACTAGGCACTATGAAAGCTTAAAGGACGCACTAAGCCCAATAAAAAGCGACATGCACCTTTTTAGTTTTTCTGGGGATTTGCTCTTTGTACCATCTCTTATGGCTAAATTAGCGAACACCCTTAAAAGCATGGGTAAGTTTTGCGATTATACCGAGGTGCAAAGTGAGTATGGGCATGACGCTTTTTTGGTTGAAACCCATAAATTTGATAAAAAAATAGCAGAAATTTTAGGAGATTAAAATGCAAGAAAATAGCTTTGAAGCAAAACTCTCAAAAGCAAGCGAGATACTTAAGCTGCTAAATGACGAAAATACAAGCCTCGAAAAAAGCGTAGAGCTACACAAAGAGGGCAAAAGGCTACTTAGCGAGGCAAGTCAAATCCTAAACGAAGCAAAGCTAAGCATCGAAGAGGTAAACGAGGAGTAGGCGAATGAGCGCGCAAAAGCTTACAAAAATAGCCGCACTTCAAATAGGCGAGCTTAGCCAGAGCCTTTCAAGGCTTGATTATTACATGAGGATATGTGTTAGCGAGGGTGTTAGCGCACTCGTGCTTGGCGAATACACCATGCAGCCATTTTTTAAAAGCCTAATTAAAATGCCAAAAGGCGAAATCTCCGCCCTAGCAGACAAAAGAAAATGGGATCTAAGCGAGCTATGCCAAAAGCACGGCATAAGCCTAATAACAAGCCTAATCATGCCAAAAAATGGCGCACTTTATAAAGGTGTGGCAAGCTTTAAAGCAGATGGAGCGTTTAAATTTAGTCCACAAAATGTCCTAATCTCATACCCACACTGGGACGAGGAAAAATTTTTCGCAAATTCCACGCAAAAGCTATCTTTGCAGACTTTTAAATTTAACGACCTAAAAGTGGGCGTAATAAATGCATACGAAGCGCATTTTGATGAGTGCTGGAGGTTTTTAGCCAAAAAAGGGGTGCATTTAGTAATCGCCTTAAGCGCAAACACCTTTGCCTCAAATGCCCGCTGGGAGGCGCTTTTAAAAGCTAAAGCCCTAAGCTACGGTGTGAGCGTACTCAGGGTCGCAAGAGTCGGCGAATACTGTGATGACGATAAAAGCCGCTGGGAATTTTACGGCGATAGCATGCTAATCTCGCCTAGCGCAGAGGTGCTATGGCGACTTGGGAGCAAGGAGGAGCTTGGCATTGCTAGCATAGATAAAAATGAAATTTTAAAACAGCGCTCTATTTGGAATTTCCGTGCTCAGGCTAGGCAAAGGGGCTGGCTATGAGGCGGTGCGAGTGGTGCGAAAAGGACGAGCTTTACAGGCACTACCACGATAATGAGTGGGGCGAGGCAAATAAGAGCGAGCGCGAGCTTTTTGAGCTTGTCTGCTTAGAGAGTATGCAAGCTGGACTTAGCTGGCATATTGTACTTAAAAAAAGGGAGGCTTTAAGGGCTGCGTTTTTGGGATTTGAACCAGAGGTTGTGGCTAAGTTTAGCAAAGCAGAAGTATCACGCATAATGGGCATAGAGGGCGTAATAAAGCATGAGGCAAAGGTGCGAGCCTGCATAACAAATGCTCAATGCTTTTTGGCAGTGCGGGCTGAGTTTGGTAGCTTTTGGAGCTATCTTTTAAGCTTTACTCCAAACAATACGCCCATCATCAACCGCTACGAGCGCATAAGCGACCTACCAAGCAAAAGCGAGATAAGCATAGCACTGGCTAAAGACATGAAAAAGCGGGGGTTTAAATTTTTTGGAGAAGTCATAGCGCACTCATTTTTGCAAGCCTGCGGAGTATTAAACGAACATCTAAACTACTGCTATAAGGCGTAATAGCAAGTAGCGCAAAGATTGCTTTTAAGAAAAACTAAAGGAATTTAGCTCCGCAATTTACATATATTTTATGAACCTTACATGGGTTTTTAAATTTAAAAGACAGTGCTAATTTTAAATTCTTAGGCTTTTTAAAGAATAGTGCTATTTTTAATTATAAATTTTAAGTCACAGTGCAAGCCTGATGCCGCTAATTTACACTGGTTGCTTTTAGTATTGCCGCAACTGCTTTGCAATATCGGTACAATTTTAGCGCTGCGGGGGGGGCTTATCGTAAAATCTAAAGAGCGTAGGCACGCAAGCTCAGCACAAGCCCCAGTATAAACGGAAATACAAAACTAGAAATTAGCGAGCTATCACCCTAAGATACAAGTGATAACTAAACCACTCATGGGGCTTAATTTTTAAATTTACAAAGCAATATTACCATTTAAAAAGTCAACCCCTATTACAAATCCTATGGCAACACCAATTACGTGTCTTGCACCTATTAAAGGTACCCACAGACCTCATAAATTTAATAAATAAAGCAAAAAGCCAACCTACCTAAGCGCTCCACTAAGTCTAGCCATCACATCCTCGCTGATCTCGCCTATGTCGCTATAAAGCTCGATATATGAGAGTATGAGCTTATGCGCCGCAGCAAGTGCGTCATTTTGTGTCTTAAAAACCCTAGCCTTTGCATCAAGCAAATCAACTAAATTCTTAAGCCCCTCCTCATATCCGCGCTCGATAGAATGCTCATACACCAAAGAGTGCTCAAGCGAGCTTTTAGCTATGTCATATTCAGAGATATAGCCTAGATAATCGCTCATCGCCTGACGCTGCTTTATGGCTATCTCGCGCCTTGCGTCGGCCTCTTTTTCAGCGCTAGCTAAGCGCATAAGCCTACCCTCCTCTACTCGCGCTTTCGTGCCACCACCTGAGTAAAGTGGCAGCGTAAACTTCACCATGCCCTCGACCTTATTTAACTCATCTGGAAAGTACCTATCATCACGGTAATTATGATTAAAATACCCTATGCTAAAATCCACGCTAGGCAGGTACTCGCTCACGCGCTTTGAATAGTCCTTTTCGTAGTATTCGCGCCCTAGCTTTGCCTGTTTGTAGTCAAAGTTTGCTTCAACGTTTTCAAATTTATCGAGGCTTTCTCGCCTAAAAAAATCCACATCAAGCTCGCTAAAATTTGCCACATCAATCTCCTGCCCCACAAGCCTTGCTAGGCTTAGACGGCTTAGTTCTATGCGCCTTTTAGCGCGTGCTACCTCTAGGCTAGCCTCGTCTAACCTCACCTTTGACTCAAGTGTATCCATCTTATTAGCAAGCCCCATATCAAGGGACTTTTGCATACGCTCATATCGTGCCTTACTAGCCTGTTCGTAGCTTTTAGCCACGCTTAGAGACTGCTTATCATACGCATAAGCAAAATACGCCTGCGCTACCTTTTTGGCAAGCTCTTGCTTTGTGTTTTGATACTGGAGATTTGAGCTTTCCTCGCGTACCTTTGCGAGACTACGCTCATACCATGCTGGCACGCGTAGCAGGCTTTGGTTTAAATTTATGCCGTACTTTAGATAGCTCTCATCTGTTCTATTTGTAGCGCCTCTACGGCGATATTTTTCCATTACATAATTTGCATCAAGGCTAATGCTAGGTAGTAAATAAGCCGTAGCACTACTGGTACGCTCACTAGCCGCTTGGGCTTCGTATAGGCTCTGCTTTAGCTCACTATTATTCTCTAGAGCCATAGTATAAGCCTCACTTAAGCTAGCTGCACCTAAACTCGCAGCCGATAAAAATAGCAAAGATATAAATTTAATCCTCATTAAACGCCCTTGTAAACATATCCAAAAATGGCTTAAGTAAATAATTAAGCACCGTACGCTCACCAGTTTTTACAACCACTTCAGCTGGCATGCCAGGCAGCAAGAAAAAGTCATTCTCCTTTAGCTCCTTCTCTCCAAGAGGCGTTAGCTCTGCCTTTAGCTCATAGTATGGCATGCCACGATTATCAGTTAGACTATCGGCTGAGACGTAGATTACACGTCCTTGCATCACGTGGCTTTGCCTGCTGTTAAACGCGCTAAACCTCATATCCGCCTCCTGCCCCACATGCACGGTATCGATGTCTGAAATATTTAACTTAGCGTCTATGACGTAGTGCGCATTTTTTGGCACGATAGACATGATAGCCTCCCCAGGGCGCACCACGCCACCTATGGTGTGTATGGCTAGTTCTACCACAGTACCGTCAACTGGCGATTTTACCATTGCGCGCTCTAGCTGATCTTTTAGTGCAGCATAGCGCTCTTTTGAATTTGCTAGCTTATCCTTTGCATCCTCGAGATTTTTTAGCACCTCCTCTTTAAAGCTTCTTTGCCTCACCACCATTTGAGATTTAGTCTCAGTTACTTGAACATTTAATCTTGAGATTTCGGCCCTAGTGCTAGCCACATCACCCTCAAGCGTGCTTTTTTCACGCTCTATCTCACGCAGACGCACCTTATCTGTAAGCTGTTCTTTAAATAACCTCTGCCATTCGTGCATCTCTTCGCTTAGGCTAGCTATTCGCTTAAGCTTTGCTTCAAGTATCGCTTGAGTACCCACTATCTGTTGCTTTAGTTGCTGCTCTCGCTTTGTGAGTATGGCTAGCTCGTCTTTTAAAAGCCTATTTTGTTCGTTAAAAATACTCTTTTGCGCAGCCACTGCCTCGCTAAATCCAGCAAATTTGTCCAAGCTAGTGTCAAATTTAACCTCGCTCACGTCATCTCTTTGCGCTTCCAGACGGCTTACTAGCACACTGCTTTGCAAAAGATCATTTCTTACTATCTCTATTTCTGAGTTTAGCCTGGCGCTTTGAATTTCAACCAACGGCTGTCCCTGTTTAACCTCATCACCATCTTTTACATAAATTTTGCCCACAACGCCGCCTTCTAGGTGCTGGATTATCTTTTTATTGTCCACCACGCCCACCTGTCCAGGTGCGACGGCTGCGGATTTTAGCGGAGCTAGCCCTATCCAAAGCCCAAATACAAAAACGAGTAAAAATATCACCACACCGCCTGCAAATACGGTGCTTTTTTCGCTTTTTAATATCATTTACTCTCCTTTTCATCAGCTGGATCTGCATCATCTAAACTCACGCTAGGACGGGCTTGCTTTTTTACTTGCTGAGGAGCAGCATTAGTCGCACCAAGCTGCGCTAGTACCGCATCTCTGGCGCCAAAATATGCAAGTCGTCCCGCATTTAGCACAGCTATTTTATCCACCGCCTGCAAGACGTTTAGCTTATGCGTGATCAGAACGATTGTAGCCTGCCCTTTTAAAGATAGCAGGGTACTTAAAAGCGCTCTTTCACCCTCCTCATCAAGGCTTGCGTTTGGCTCGTCCAAGACTATGATCTTTGGATTTTTATAAAGCGCTCGAGCAAGCGCAACCCTCTGACGCTGTCCACCTGATAGGCTCATGCCGCCTATACCGATTTTAGTATCATAGCCTTCAGGTAAGTTTAATATCATCTCATGCACATTTGCCTTTTTAGCAGCCTCAACTATGGCCTCGCTATCAAGCTCGCCAAAGCGGGCGATATTCTCAGCCACGCTGCCCTCAAAAAGCTCAACATCTTGCGGCAAATAGCCCACAAACTGCCCCAAATGATCCACGTCATACTGCCTAATATCAGCCCCATCGACCCTAACCACGCCGTGAAAGACTGGCCAAATACCAAGCATCACTCGAGCAAGCGAGCTTTTGCCAGCTGCACTTGGTCCTATTATCGCACACATATCGCCTGCATTTAACGCAAAGCTAAGCCCAAGAAGTGATGGCTGCTTTGAATTTGGCGGCATCAAAGAGACATCTTCAAGCGCTATATCGCCCTTTGGATCTGGCAGGCGGAGCTTTTCGTTTTCGGCTGGAAAATCGTTTAAAAACTTATCAAGTCTAACATACGCTTCCTTTGCGCCTTTGTAGCTTTTCCAGCTAGAAATCAGCACATCAAGCGGTGCAAGCGCTCGCCCCATGATTATAGAACCAGCTATCATCATACCTGGATTTATCTCCATCTTAACGACCAAATACGCCCCAAGCCCCAGCATAAGTGAAGCCGAAGCCACACGGAAAGATTTGGATAAATTTGCATATACACCAGCTTTCACGCTTGATTCTGAGTGAGCATGTAAAAAGTCATCGTGTTTTTTCTCCCAAATTTTACGCAGATTTTCATTCATGCCCATAGCCTGTATGACTTCGCTGTTTCTTAAATTTAAATCAATAAATCTAATCTCGCTCTTATATGCGTCATTTGAGCGCTTTAGCCCATCCTTTGTCGCGCGCTCATTTAAAAGAGCAAGAATAAATAAAATAATCGCACAAACTATGCTAAAATAGCCAAAATACGGATGAAATAAAAACAGTATAAAAATATAAAACGGCAGCCACGGCGCATCTAAAAACGCAAAGACGCCGTTTGTGCTTAAATACTGCTTAAGCGTGTTTAAATCGCTCATCGCCCCAGAGCTTACTCTGCCTGGCTGAGAGCTAGCCAGACGAAAGATGGCGTTATAAATTCTCTTTGACAAAGCTAGATCTATCTGGTTTGAAAAGACTATTAAAATGCGGCTTCTAAGCACCTCAAAAAGCCCCATACAAACGTACAAAAACACGACTATGAGAGTGAGAAAAAACAGCGTATCCATACTGCGACTACTGACTACGCGCCCATAAAGCTGGAGCATATACAAAGGCGGCGTGAGCATCAAAAGGTTAACAAACATGGAAAAGATGCCTGCATAAATCATACATCTTTTGGATTTTAAAATAGCGTTTTTTAGCTCATCGATTTTCATTTTCTATTATCCTAGCAGCTAAATTTTCAAGGTTTACAAGGCTTCTTAGGTGTGAGTTTATAAGCTCTAAATACCCTCGCCTGGCAAAATTTGCAAGCGTGGCATCATCTAGCTCGTTTAGCTTTTTACGGCTAACGACAGAAAAGCCCTTTATAAGCGTAACTTTCTTATCATCTATGTTTACGCTTAGCTCCTTATTCACTAAAATGCCAGTCTTTCGTATCTCCTCAAGAGCTACGTTTGTCCGCTCAAGCTCGAGATTATAGTTTCGCATCGCATTTATCGTAAAGCCCAAAAATTCAGTAGGAGTGTCATCGTCGTTAAAAAGCCTCTCGCCACCACCGCTTAGCTGCGGCGCATTCTCATCTATGCAAAGTACCTGCTCTCCGCCCACTTCGGCTAGGCTAAATGGGTAGTTTTTCACGCTAGCTGGCAGGTAGCCTTTGAAATTTTGATCTACTAATATATTGCTATCCTTGCCAAAAAGCACCACAAGGCGCGGCACGACGTCGTTTGTAAAAACGATAGCAAAATCCCGTTCACAAGCCACGCTCTCGCTAGCGACTATCTGTGCAAACGGAAACTGCGGCATCATGTCCTGATGGTAGCTTAGGTTTTTATGCTGGCTCGGGTTTAAAGCGACTAATCTCATCTGTGTCCTTTTTTTAAATTTTTCTATCTCTATTCTTTTGTATAAACTTAAATCTTTATTAATATTAGCAAAAGTATAGCCTCCAACGTGGGCTATGTAGGCAAGCAAATCGTCAAATTCATCCAAGCTCACAGCCCTAATCTCGTACCTTTTTATATTACTTTTAGCTGGCTCTTTGCGGAGTTTATTTCGCCCCCTTACAAAGGTCGAATTAAGCGTTTGCATAAATTTTGGTGCATTTTGCGTCTGCAGAAAAAGCACGACTTCAAAATCAGCTAACGCATAGCCAAATACCTGTGTATCGTTCTTTTTAGCCAAAGAAGTAAGGGTATTTGAGTATAGTTTTTTCTCATCATCATCAAGAAAAAACTCGCCCTTTTGCTTTATAAAAACGCAACCACTTTCTATATTGCGAATAGCCCTTCCCATAAGTATCCTTAAATTTATTCGTAGATGAGATTTTAGCACTTTAATATTAAATTTTACTGAAAAAGTGCCAAAGTAAAGACTATTATAACCCAAATCTATAAATTTGCATAGGTTTCTCGATTAAAAAATAGATAAAAATAGCTAACAGGATAGAAAAGGCTATAGAATAAAGTACGCTTATGCCAAAATATTCACATATCCAAATGCATAAAAACTGATCCAAGAATACAATATAGGATAAAGAACCAAAAAATGAATTTAGCCTTAGCTGTGGTTTTTTGATCCCACATAAAACTATCAATAAAGAGCCAAACACAAAGCCCGAGATACTCTCTAAACCAAAAGCCAAAAAAGCAAGTCCAAAAATCTTAATAAAACATATAAGCATAATTGATAAAATTAAAAATAGTGATAAAATTTTATATTTTTTAGTATATATTAAAAAACCAGAGTAAAATAGAAAAAATACTCCACAAATGAGTCTATATCCAAAAAGATTTGCGTCTAAAACTCCAAAATTAGATAGAACAAAAACCAAAAAACTTCCAAATGCCATAAAAACACCGATTTTTTTAAACACTATAGCAAGGATAAGCAAAAGATAAGCCTGCAACTCTAGCCCCAAGGACCATGCAGTTGGAATTAATAAATTTAATCCAACAGGCGCATCTATAACAGAAAGATCAAAGAAATAAAAATAATTAAGCGGGACTATAAATAAACTTATTATTATGTTCGGATTATTTATATTAAAATTTCCAAAACCAGTAACAGATAAGAATAAAATACTTAAAATAAAAATAACAAAATATGATGGAAATATCCGTATAATTCTATCTCTAACAAAATAAAAAATATTAAGCTTAGCCACATCAATGAAAACCTTAGATGTAACCAAGCCTGCTAATATATAAAACACCATAACAGCAAATGAGCCTATATTAAAGGACTCATTAAGCCAAATGTGTGAAAAAAGCACTAAAAAAGAGAGCATGAGTCTAACATACCCAAGCATCAAACCCTCTTAAAATCATCATCGTATCTAACTATATCATCTTCACCCAAATAATCGCCAACTTGAACCTCAATGATAATCAAAGGAGAGTTTTCATTATTGCTAAGCCTATGTTTATCTCCACTGCTTATATATACCGATTCATTTGTGTTTAAACAATACTCTTTATCATTTATATTTACAACAGCGACCCCATCCACAACAACCCAGTGCTCGCTTCTATAGGCATGACTTTGTAGGCTTAGCCTCTTGCCAGGCATAACAATAAGTCGCTTTATCTTAAAGCCAGCACCCTCTTCTAAAATTTCATAACTACCCCACGGACGATATACTTTAGTATGGGTTTCGCAAGCGTTTGGATTGTGCTCTAATATCTTAGAGTATAGATTTTTTACATCTTGTGTTTTGCCTTTTTTGCTTATAAGCAAAGCGTCTGCGGTATCTACAACTATCAAATCATCAACTCCCACAAGACCAACTATCCTATCGCTTAATACAAAATTTCCATCGCTATCTATACTTTTAAAATCACTTGATTTAAGCAATCCTGAGAGCTCATCAAAACTACCCATATCACTCCAACCAGCATCAAGCTGCACCATAGATATACCGCAAGCACGCTGCATAAAAGCATAATCGATGCTAATGTCTTCTATGCTATCCATATATTTCGGTAATATTTTTATCGCCTCATTATCTTTTATAGCGTTATCCAGTGCGTTTTTAGCTGCTGATAAAATTTCTGGGCAGTATTTTTCAAACTGCTCTAAAAAATCCCTAGCCCTAAAGCAAAACATGCCGCTATTAAAAAAATACCCACCCTCTTTTAAAAAGCTTTTTGCTAGAGTTAAATTTGGTTTTTCTATAAAGCGCAGGACTTCGCTGCCTCTAGCTTTAATATAGCCATATCCAGTATGGGGTGAAGTGGGGACTATGCCAAAGGTAACCACAGAGCCGTCTTTTGCGTAATCAACCGCAATATCAAGGCTTTTTTTATATGCTATTTTATCGCTTATGTAATGATCGCTAGGCGTAATTAAAAGTATCTCTTCTGGGTCTACGCTAAGTGCTGCCATAGCGATTGCCCCTGCTGTATTTTTCCCAAATGGCTCTAGTATAAACTGGTAATTGTTTAAATTTTTACATTCATCAAGGGCTATAAAATAATTTGCTTCATTGCAGACTATTATGTGTTTTGTTGCCATATTATTTCTAGAAATAGTAAGACCAAATAGAGTCTCATCTTCAAAAAGTTTTAGAAATTGTTTCGGCATCATAGTCCTAGACAAAGGCCACAATCTAGTACCAGCCCCTCCGCAAAGTATAACATTTGTCATATTTTTTCCTAATTATTTAACATTTTTTTTAAAAGTGAATTTATGTTACCAGAGCAAGGCTCTATTCCAATACTAGCCAATTTCTCAATATTGCATCGAAGCTCTTGTGACTCATTTGATCTTATTAATTTTTCATCTCTAATAACATTTATTTTATGCCCACTTATTTCACATAATAAATCCACTATGTCACCGATACGATAAGCCTTTCCGGACCCTATGTTAAAAACAGATCCCTTTTCAGTAAATAAATCAGCTCTATTTAAAAAATCAGAATAAATTCTTACAACATCATCAACATCATTAAATTCTCTTTTAATATCTAGATTGCCCAAACGAATTAAATCTTGTTTTTCTTTGAAATTTTTAATTAATTTAGGAATAAGAAAATTATCATTTTGAAAGATACCGGTATAATTAAATGGTCTAACAACAATAGACTTAAGTCCAGAAATCAACACCTCTTGTTCTAAAAATAATTTACTTTTAGCATATGTGGTAGTAGGATTCAAAGAAGATTTTTCAGACAAAGCACCTTTGGCGTTACCATAAACAGAAGCCGAACTAGAAAAAATATTATAATTAGGATAAAATTTACAAAGAACCCGCATTAAATTTTTAACACCAATTTTATTATTCAACTCTATCTCATAATCACTTGCTAAAGTGAAACTAGTAGCAGCTAAATGAATAAAAAAATCTATTTTCCCTATAGTTTTAAAGGCAGAGTTCATACTATCTATATCAAGCAAATTAAAATAATACTCATTTGGATCATTACATCTTAAACTTCCGCAAAAAACATCATATCCCTTTTCAATCAATACTTTTTTAAGATATTTTCCAGTAAAACCATTTGAGCCACTAATGAATATTTTCATATTTTATATACCTATTTTATTAAAATCGTATCGGCATATGCTGACCCATAAAAAATAGGTATACTAGATGGCTTTACAACATTAAAACTAGCAGCATTATCAACCCAAAGATAATTTTCACCAATATGATTACTACCAGAATGAGCAGCAATGGAAATCCCATATGAACCATTTCCGAAATTAGCGGTGAGTTTAAACTTAAATTCATAGATTCCAGGAGAAACAGATAAAAGCTCATCGTCCAAATAAAAACTATTGGTTCCATTTATAATTTGAGATAACCTATCTTTTATTTGATAACCTATAACCAATGATTCCAATTGATCATTTACCGTAAATCTAAGTCGGATATAAAATTCACTGGCAACATCCACAATAGTCAAAAGATTTCCATCAATATCCTCAATAAATATATCATTAAAAAACACTTTTCCGTTACCAGATATAGTTACAACCTTTTCGCCCCTATTCTTTAGCTGTGTAATTTTATCATTTGATTCTTTCTTTGCAATTAAAGCGTTATATAAATCAAATACTTCTTCGGGATCACCATCTTTTTCTATCTTTCCATTATTTAAAAGTATAACTCTATCACAAATTGATTTTATAACAGCAATATCATGACTGACAATTATCAATGTAGTACCAAGAGCTTTAAACTCACGTATCTTATCAAAGCTTTTATGTTGAAAATATATATCTCCTACACTCAATGCTTCATCTATTATAAGTATATCTGGCCTTTTTGCCGTAACTATTGCAAAAGCTAGACGCATCTGCATACCACTAGAATATGTTCTAATTGGCTGATCAAAATATTCACCAATTTGCGCAAATTCCATAATATTATCCATAAAATTATCAGTCTCTTTTTTGGTATACCCCAATAAAGCACATGATTGATAAACATTCATACGTCCACTTAACTCAGAATTAAACCCCATGCCAAGCTCCAGTATTGATGCAACTTTACCATAAATTTTTATATCACCGTCACTAAAGCCCAATGTTTTAGACACTATTTTTAAAAGTGTTGACTTACCAGCACCATTTATCCCAATAATACCAACACACTCACCCTTTTTAACAGAAAAACTAATTTTATCTAAAACTGAAATGTATTTCCTGGTTTTTAATTTAGGAAATATCGCATAAAAAATTCTGCTTAACCCATTGCTATATGAATAATATTTTTTACTCAAATCTTTAACTTCTAAAATATTCATAAAACATCTGCCATTTCCGAACAAATTCTAGAATAAAGCAAGGCTGATAAAAATACACCAACCATAGCAAACAAAAAAGGATAAATAAGTTCAGTAAAAGATGGAGTTTTATTATAAATCAAAATATCATGATAAAAAGAAAGCAATGAGGCAAGTGGGTTTATATTTAAAAGTATCTTAAATTTATCTGGAACTATATTATCCATATAAACAATAGGAGTTAACCAGAACATAAATTGCAACATAATTCCAACTATATGAGAAATATCTCTCAAAAAAATATTTATTAACCCCAAAAAAAACCCATACCCAAAAGATATCATTGCAACAATAAAAAAAACCAATGGAAGATAAAATATTGAAACACCAACATTATGACCCAATATTATATAAACTATAATAACACAAAAAAATAAAATAACATTATTTAATGCACTACTAATAATTGGAATAATTGGTAAAATAAATATAGGAAAATGTATTTTTTTTATCAAATTAGCATTATCAACAAAACAATTTACACATCTGCCAAAAGACTCAGAAAAAAAGGCCCACATCAACATACCAGATAGTAAATATATTACATATGAGTATTTATTGGGTAACCCCGGTAACTTTGAAATCATAACGTTAGACAGTACTATAGCATATATTAATACCTGCATAAGTGGATTAACAATGAGCCACAGCAATCCCAATCTACTTCTAGAAAAACGAGATAGTAATTCTGTTTTTATAGAATTAAAAATAAAAAATCTATACGAAATTAAATTAAGCAAAAGATTCCTTAAAATTTTAAACATATAAAAAATGGTCTCCCCAACAGGATTTGAACCTGTGGCCTCAGAATTAGGAATTCTGCGCTCTATCCAGCTGAGCTATGAGGAGAAATGAATAATAAAGCATGGTAAAAATGCTAAAATATGGGATATTTTCTCCCATATTTTAGCAAAATTAAGTTAACCGTTTCTTTTTTTAATTATCTCATCGGCTACGTTTTTAGGAACTTCTTCGTAATGGTCAAATTCCATAGAATAAGTTGCACGACCTTGAGTTTGGCTTCTTAGATCAGTTGAATAGCCAAACATAGCAGCTAGCGGACAAAATGCTGTAATGATCTTATTTCCACTTCTTTCATCCATTGAGTTTACCTGTCCTCGACGCTTATTTAAATCACCGATAACATCGCCCATGTACTCCTCTGGAGTTTCGACTTCAACCTTCATCATAGGCTCTAGGATTACTGGATTTGCCTTTCTGGCACCCTCTTTAAAGCCCATTGACGCAGCCAGTTTAAACGCCATCTCAGAACTATCGACTTCGTGGTAACTTCCATCATATAATGTTACTTTTACATCCTCTACAGGATAGCCAGCTAACACACCATTTTGAAGCGCCTCTTTACAACCCTTTTCAACAGCCGGAATGTACTCTTTTGGAACAACACCGCCTTTAATATCATTAACAAATTCAAAGCCACTACCTGGCTCAAGCGGCTCAATGCGTATAAACACGTGTCCATACTGTCCGCGTCCACCTGATTGCTTGGCGTATTTGTATTCTTGCTCGACTGATTTGCGGATAGTTTCGCGGTAAGCAACCTGTGGCTGCCCTACTTCAGCTTCAACTTTAAATTCACGAAGCATACGATCAACAATAATTTCAAGATGAAGCTCTCCCATACCACTAATAATAGTCTGACCGCTCTCTTCATCTGTGCTAACCCTAAAGCTAGGATCTTCTTGAGCCAGCTTCTGTAGCGCTATTGCCATTTTTTCCTGATCGGCCTTAGTTTTTGGCTCAACAGCAACACTAATAACTGGCTCTGGGAAATCCATTTTCTCAAGGATTACCTTATCTTTTTCACTGGCTAAAGTATCGCCAGTTAGGGTATCCTTTAAACCTACTACTGCGCCGATTTCACCAGCATGAAGCACACTAATCTCCTCACGCTTGTTTGAATGCATTTTTAAAAGTCTGCCAATACGCTCTTTTTTGCCTTTAACTGAGTTATAAGCGTAGCTACCGCTTTCAAGCTGCCCACGATAAACACGAACGAAAGTAAGCTGACCAACGAATGGATCTGTCATAATCTTAAAGGCAAGCCCTGCAAATTCGCCATTATCAGTAGAATCAACAATCACCTCTTCACCATCTTCATACTCGCCTTTAATAGCCTCAACCTCATCTGGAGCTGGGAGATAGTCAACAACAGCATCAAGAAGTGGCTGCACACCTTTGTTTTTAAAGGCAGTGCCACAAAGCATAGGAATTATACTCATATTTAGAGTACCTTTTTTAAGCCCATCTTTGATCTCTTTTTCACTTAATTCTTCACCGCCAAAGAATTTTTCCATCAAAGCATCATCTGTCTCAGCTACTGCTTCAATCATCTTAGCACGATACTCTTCTGCCTTGTCTTTTAGTTCGGCTGGAATTTCTTTTTCGACGAAAGTTGTCGGCTTGCTCTCATCTTCCCATACTAGGGCTTTCATTTTAACTAGATCGATTACACCTTTAAAATCATCTTCAGCGCCGATTGGAATTTGAATTGGCACTGGATTTGCTTTTAGGCGGTTTTTGATCTGTTCTTCTACATTAAAAAAGTTTGCACCGATCCTATCCATCTTATTGACAAAAACCATTCTTGGGACACGGTATTTATTTGCTTGTCTCCAAACAGTCTCGCTCTGCGGCTGTACACCACCAACGGCACAAAAAACAGCCACAGCACCGTCAAGCACACGCATAGAACGCTCAACTTCAATAGTAAAATCAACGTGTCCAGGAGTGTCAATAATGTTTACTTGGTGATCATTCCAAAAGCAAGTAGTTGCAGCTGAAGTAATGGTAATGCCTCGCTCTTTTTCTTGCTCCATCCAGTCCATAGTAGCAGCACCGTCATGCACCTCGCCTATTTTGTGGCTCATACCTGTAAAGAATAGGATACGCTCTGTTGTGGTGGTTTTACCAGCATCAATGTGAGCTGCGATACCTATATTTCTTACCTTGCTTAAAGGGGTTTTTCTATCTGCCATAAGCTACCTCCTACCAGCGATAGTGAGCAAATGCTTTATTAGCTTCTGCCATTTTATAGGTGTCTTCTTTTTTCTTAAATGACGCACCCTTGCTATTTGCAGCATCAAGTAGCTCGTTTGCTAACTTATCCACCATCGTTCTTTCACTTCTTTTTCTGGCATATGTGATTAACCAGCGTATAGCTAGAGCCTGCTGGCGTGCTGGGCGCACCTCTACTGGCACTTGATATGTGGCACCACCAACACGGCGAGATTTAACCTCTAATATAGGTTTTACATTTTCAATAGCGTCATTAAATACGTCTATACCTTTAACCTCACCACCTTTTTTATCGATAGCTGCAAGTGCGCCATACATTATCTGAGTGGCTACACTTTTTTTGCCATCATACATTAATGAGTTAATAAATTTAGTTATTACCTTGTTGCCATAAATTGGATCAGGCATTACTTCCCTGACAGGGGCTTTTCTTCTTCTCATTTTATTCCTTCAAATTTATAAATTTTACTCAAACTAAACTAAATCTAACGAGCTAGTCTGTATAAAATATTACTTGCTATCTTTAGGTCTCTTCGCACCGTATTTAGAGCGAGAAACTGTTCTTTTTGCAACGCCAGCTGTATCAAGCGCACCGCGCACGATATGATACTTAACACCTGGTAAGTCCTTAACCCTACCACCACGTACTAGTACGATACTGTGCTCTTGTAGGTTGTGTCCTTCACCGCCGATGTAGCTGATGACTTCAAAACCGCTTGTTAGCCTTACTTTGGCAACTTTCCTCAAAGCTGAGTTAGGTTTTTTAGGAGTAGTTGTGTAAACTCTCGTGCAAACACCTCTTCTTTGAGGACACTCTTTTAGCGCAGGAGACTTAGACTTGTAAGTTACCTTTTTGCGCTCTCTTCTGACCAATTGATTAATGGTTGGCACATTGTTCCTTTCAAACTAAATTTATTAAAAAGGATAGAATTATATTTAAAAAAAGCTTAGAAATATTTAAATTTTAGCTAAATTTTTAATCTGCTCTTAGCGCATACTTGCCACTGCCACCAAAAATAAGTGCCAAAGATAGAATAATATAGAGAAAATCCACCTCTAAAACAAAACCACCACTATTAGAAAGTAACCAAAATTTTGGATTGTGAATATATATCTTAAGAGTAAAATAGGCAAAAATAGTAGCGCTTGAAATTCTAGTAAAAATTCCAAAAATAATTAGCACTGGGCATAAAAGCTGTGTAAAATATGCACTAAAATATAAAATTTGAAAAGCCAAATCAGCAGAACTAGAAAAGCCTGAACCAAGTCCTCTAAAAAGTAAGAAATACCCATGGGTAAGCAAACAAAGTCCAAACCCAAGGCGAGAAAATAGAAGGGATAAGTTTATATTATTCATTAAATTTTTAAAGCCCTGTTTAAATTTGAAACATTACTTCGTATATCATTTGGAGTATAAAGCGCGCTAACCACGGAAATATAATCAACCCCACTTTTAGCAACTAGCCCTATATTTTTAGCATCTATCCCACCAATAGCGCAAACTGGTATATCTAGCGTTTGCTTTGCTTTAGTCAAAATTTCAAGCTCGCAAATAGGCGCAGCAGGCTTAGTCTTACTAGCAAACATAGAACCAAAAGCAACATAGCTAGCCCCATCATCTTGGGCTTTTTTAGCAAGCTCTAAGCTATCATAGCAGCTAACACCAACAAAAGCATCATCTCCAAGCACCTTTTTGGCATATTTTAAAGAAAAGTCATCTCTGCCTACATGGACTGCTTTTGCGCCTATTTTAAAAGCAAAATCAACATCATCGTTAACCACAAAAATGGAGCCTGCATCACTGCAAAGTGCAAGCATCTGCCTAGCCAAAGCCTCATCCTTATTCTGTTTGCATCTGTATTGAAAAATTTTTACGCCCGCGCTTAAAAGCTCTTTGAGGCTTGGTATAATCCTATCATGGGGAGTTAGAGTATCGTCGCTCAGGGCGTAAATTTGGCTCATAAGTTTACTTTATGGTTTAAAATTCTTACGCCAAATTTGGTAGATAGAGCACCACTTATTGCTTTGCTGACATAATTTTTTGCAGATTTAATCGACTCCTCCACACTCAATCCTCTAGCAAGAAAGCAGGCAATCGCAGTAGATAGAGTACAACCTGTGCCATGGATTAAATTTGGCTCTAACAGCTCACAGACAAACTCCAATTTTTGTCCCGATTTTTTATAAAGCACATCAGTTGCGCCCTCTGAAGTATTTTTCTTTACCAAAACATCGCAAGGAAAATCTAAAACACCATCTAAAAGCTCTTTAAATTCAAAACGGTTTGGCGTAGATATGGTAGCAAGAGGCAAAAGCTCCCTAAGAGCAGATATGGCACTAGACTCAATTAACGGTGAACCGCCCTTGCTTATGCATACTGGATCAAGGACTATGGGAGCATTTATCTGTTTTAAAATAGGAGCTAAAGCCTGTATAATCTCAGCGCTAAAAAGCATGCCTATCTTTACTGCATCTACACGCAACTCTTTTAAAATACACTCTATTTGAGATTTAATAAAAGAGATTGGCATAGGCACTATATCCGCCACTTCTGCTGTATTTTCAGCGACTGCGCAAGTAATAGCATTAGCACTGTAACAGCCGAGTGCTTCGCAGGTCTTTATGTCTGCTTGCACTCCTGCGCCACCAATACTATCGCTACCAGCTATTAAAAGGATATTTTTCACTTTAAATCATACTTTTTAAGTAGCTCATCAAATACAGCAGAGGATTTTATGTCAGAAATTGCTGTATTGATTTTTTCTATTGTGTCTTTAAATTTATCCTTATCAAAAGCTATACTTATGCCCTCGCTACCGTCTGGTTCTACAAATGACTCGACTAGTGTATCTTTATTTTGCTTTAAATATCCATACCCAACGACGCTATCAACTATAACAGCATCCACCTTGCCAGCTTTTAAATTTAAAACAGTAGTAGCGATATTATCGGTTAAGACAAGCTTTGCACCGTCTATTTTTTTAGCTGCCATTTCCTGTATCGTGCCTTGAACTAAACCTAGACGCTTACCGACTAAATCGGCTGAATTTTTAATAGGCGCATCGTCTTTTCTTTGTAAAAATAAATTTGCTGATTCAAAATATGAATCTGTAAAATCAACGTGCTTTCTGCGCTCATCTGTCGCGCTCATAGCACTCATAGCCATGTCAATTTTACCAGCTTTTAAGGCAACTATTAAAGTATCAAAAGGCATGTTTTGTGGGGCAAACTCTATACCTGTACGCTTAGTTATCTCCTTTAATAAATCAATATCAAAGCCAACTATTGCACCATTATCGTCTATATATTCAAACGGCTTATAATCAGCACTAACACCAACTTTTAGTGTCTGAGCACCAGCTGATACCGCACTGCAAAATACGATTGCAAAAAGAGCAAATAAAATCTTTTTCACACTCTACTCCTTTAATTTAGATTATATTTTTTAGCTATTTTTTCAAACTCGCCGCTCTCTTTTATCTGCTTAATGGCGGCATCTATTTTTGAGATTTCAGATTTAAATTTATCCTTTGCAAAAGCTATAGCAAAACCATCGCTACCATCTGGCTCAGAATAAAACTCGTTAATCTCTCCATTTGATTTATTAATAAACTCAAAACCCAAGGAGCTATCAGTAACTAAAGCATCAACTTTGCCTGCTTTTAAAGAGGCAAAAAGCATAGGCGTGCTTTCAAATGGCACGAAAACAACCCCTGGTATCTCCTTTGCAAAGCTCTCTTGCAATGTGCCAACCTGAGCACCTACTCTTTTGCCATCCAGACTTGATTTATCCTTAAATCCAGCCCCGCTAGCTGATACAAATAGATGTTCTGTCTTAAAATAAGGTGCGCTAAAATCCACGCTCTTACGGCGTGCTTCTGTTGCGCTCATGCCACTTATAGCAGCGTCTATTTTACCGCTTACTAAAGCTGGAATAAGTCCATCAAACTGTATATTTTGCACGTCAAATTTAATCCCGGTTTTTGCACTTATTGCGTTTAAAAGCTCTATATCAAAGCCACTTATTTGGTTTTTCTCATCCAAAAACTCAAAAGGTGGATAATCTGCACTTGTCCCAACTCTAAGCACAACTTCGCTTGCGCTAGTGCTATCGTTACCATGCTTGCTATCAGCGCAAGCTACAAAAAAAATGCCAAATAAAAATAAAGCTATGATTTTTTTCATTTTTTATCCTAAATTTAAATATGATTTAAAACCTTGCTTAAAAATTCCTTTAAGCGAGGATCTTTTGGGGCGTTAAAGATATTTTCAGGGCTATCATCTACCGCGATACGTCCCTTGTCCATAAAAAATATCCTATTTGCCACCTTGCGAGCAAATCCCATTTCGTGCGTAACCACTATCATGGTAATGCCCTGCGCTGCCACGTCCTTCATAATCTCAAGCACCTCGCCTATCATCTCAGGATCAAGTGCGCTTGTTGGCTCGTCAAATAATATAACTTCTGGGCTCATTGCAAGAGCCCGCGCGATAGCTATACGTTGCTTTTGTCCTCCGCTTAGTTTGTGTGGATAGGCACTTTTTTTATCCTCTAAGCCTACGCTTTTAAGCAAATTTATAGCGCGTTTTTCTGCGCCTTCCTTATCCAAAAATCCAGCTTTTATGGGCGCTAGAGTCAGATTTTCAAGCACTGTTTTATTTGCAAAAAGATTAAAATGCTGAAAAACCATACTAACTTTTTGGCGAATTTTATTAATGTCTATTTTTTTATCCATTATATCGTCATCGTTTATTAGGATATGCCCGCTAGTTGGCTCCTCTAGGCGATTTAGGCAACGCAAAAATGTACTTTTACCTCCGCCACTTGGCCCTATTATCGCTATGACTTCACCTTTATTTATTTTTACATTTATATCTTTTAAAACATGCAAATCGCCATATTTTTTGTTTAAATTTAAAACTTCAATCATTTTTATTCAACCTCTCTTCTAGGCTTTTTGCAAGAAAAGAAAATAACTTCACGCTCACATAATAAACTATTCCTGTAAAAATTATCGGCTTTGGACTGTAAAATACAGCCTGTAAGCTTTTGCTCTGCATTGTAATATCCACAACGCTTATATAGCCCACAACCGAAGTCTCCTTAAAAAGTGAGATAAACTCATTGGCTAAAGCTGGGAGTATGTTTTTTGTTGCTTGCGGAAATACTATCTCTTTCATTGAGGTTGTGTAGCTAAGCCCCATAGCACGAGCAGCTTCCATCTGCCCTTTATCCACGCTATTTATGCCACTGCGGACTATTTCAGCAATATAGGCTGAGCTATTTAGCCCAAGGGCGATGATGGCGACGTAAAAATTATCACTCCAGCTGGCAAAAATCACGACTGAAAATATCAAAAGCTGAAGCAGCAGCGGTGTGCCACGTAAAATATCAATGTATTCATCAATGATAAAATTTAAAGGCTTTATATGCAAAAAACGTAAAAACGCCAAAGTAAAGCCAACTAAAATACCCAAAGCTATACCACCTAAAGTAAGCCCCAATGTAACTCCGTAACTATGAATATAAGCTGCACGCTGAACATCGTTCATGTCAGTAGGATAGGCGTAATAACCAGCTACGGCTATTGCGATTATAAAGAGTATAAATTTGAATAATTTTAGCAATTTTTGACCTTGTGAAAAAATGACGTAAATTATATAAAAATTAATTTTTCATTTAGCTTAAATATAAAATTTAAGGCATTTTAAACCATATATTATATATCATATCTACTTTACTTTCAGGAGAATTTATGCAAATAGGCTCATACGCAGCGATATTACTTTATGTTTTATCAATCATAGCAATTAGCTACTACTCATACGCAAGACACTCATCAATGAGTGATTATCTAATAGGCAGCAGATCATTAGGTCCTGTAACGACGGCGCTATCAGCTGGGGCTAGCGATATGAGTGGTTGGATGCTACTTGGAGTACCTGGGGCTGCGTATATAAGCGGACTTGGCAATATATGGATGATAATAGGGCTTTGCATAGGAGCATATTGTAACTACCTTTTTTTAGCAAAAAGGCTTAGAATTTATACAGAAGTAGCCAAAAATAGTATAACCATACCCGATTTTTTGGAAAACCGCTTTAAGGATAAAAGTGGGGCTTTACGCCTAGTTTCTGGGCTTTTGATACTTGTATTTTTCACTCTTTACGTTAGCAGCGGCATCATCGCTGGAGGCAAGAGTTTTGAGAGCTTTTTTGGGATTTCGTTTGCCTATGGTGCACTTGCCACGCTTGCGATAGTGATATTTTACACATTTTTTGGCGGATTTAAAACAGTCGCACTTACAGACGCATTTCAAGGAATGCTTATGTTTATAGTCTTAATCAGTGTGCCTTTGATGACGTATTTAAGCTTAAATTTACCAGATAATACAAGCGTTTTTTCTATGATTAAAAGCCTAAATCAAAATGCGCTAAATCCCTTTTACAACCAGAGCCTAATCGGCATCATCGGGCTTTTAGCTTGGGGGTTTGGCTACTTTGGGCAGCCTCATATCATAGTACGCTTTATGGCTATAAAAAGCTCAAGCGACCTTGATAGTGCTAGGCGTATAGGCATCGGCTGGATGGGGCTTGGCATGGCTGGAGCTATGGCAAGCGGCATGCTTGGCTTTGTCTATTTTTCAAATTTAAAAAACCCACTAAGCGATCCAGAGACGGTGTTTTTACAGCTTGGTAGCACGCTTTTTCATCCATTTTTCCTAGGTGTCATAATCTCAGCCGTACTAGCCGCTATAATGAGCACCCTAGCAAGCCAGCTTTTAGTAAGCGCAAGCTCCGTTAGCAAAGACTTTGTGCTTGCATTTTATAAAAAAGAACTATCTCAAGTAGCACAAGTAAGAATAACCCAAACAGCCGTGCTTTGCGTAGGTGCAGTCGCGACTGCTTTAGCCTTTGCCTCAAGCGACACAGTGCTAAAAGCAGTCGGAAACGCATGGGCTGGCTTTGGAGCTAGCTTTGGCCCTGTGCTTTTATTTAGCCTATACTGGGGGCGAACGAGCGCAGCTGGAGCGCTTTGGGGGATGATTAGCGGTGGCGTGAGCGTGCTTTTATGGATATACCTTGGGCTTAGTGAATATGTGTACGAAATGCTTCCTGCTGTCGTGATAAGTAGCGCAGTTATAGTGATTGCAAGCCTAGCTTCAAAAAAGACAACCGCCGAAATAGCACATGAGTTTAATAAGGTAAAAAGCATAATAACCAAAAAGGAAAATTAAGTGAAACTAGCTTTTACAATAGCCATATTTAGCGTATCTCTGATAGCACTAGAGGCACAAATCGAACAAGAAATTACCCAAAAGCGGCAAATACAAAAAATAGACATGCACGGAGGAAAGAGCATAAAATTTAAAAGCTTTAACCCCGAAAATTTAAATCAACAAAAAAGTATAAATGATATTATAAAAGACAAATAAAAAGCTTAAAAAGTAAAGCCCACGCATAAAAGCGTAGGCAAAAATGCAATAAATTTATTTATCGTAAGGCACAGTATGGTATCCTTGTTTGATAAGCGAAACCACACCACCGTTTAAGTTAATAATCTCAAGCTTTATGCCCTGCTTTGCGAGCTCCTCTTCTAAAAAATTCGCAGCATATGTGCTTCTTCTACCTGTACGACATATGAGTGCTACTGGCTTAGTAGGGTCTATTTTACTTAGTACTTCTTGTGCGAACTTTTGCTTATTTCCAACTATATCTATTGTAAGAGCACCCTCTACAATCCCAGTCTCCCTCCACTCATCAGGGGTGCGCACGTCTATGATTTGCGGATACTGACTCACACTATCTGGCGTAACATCTACCGTTTTTATCTCGGCATTAGCAAAACCCAAAAAAACAATCAAAGCTGCTAAAATTTTAATCATTAATATCTCCTTTAAATTTACTTGGTCTCATATGGCACAGTTTTATAGCCATCATTTATAAGCTTAGTCATGCCGTCTTTAAAAACTACTATCTTTAGCCCTCTAATCTCGTCATCCAAGCTCCTTGCTAAAAATGGACTTCTAGTACCAAGCCTGCAAACAAATGCAACTGGCTTGCTTAAATCAAGGTCTTTTATAAGCTTTTGCAATATCTTTTTTCTATTTCCGCGCATATCAACTGTAATGGCGCCCTTTATCACACCTGTTTGCTTCCACTCCTCAGGGGTTCTAACGTCTACTATTTGGGGATATTTGCTCACCTCATCTGGCGCAACAGAGATAATCTCCACTTTTGCGCCTGCAAAAATCGCTAGTCCTGCTAATAAAAATAAAAATTTAAGCATCAAAAGCCTCCTTTTCCACTGAGTATATTTTGCCAATATAATACTGCAATTATTTAAATTTATCAATAAATTGAGCTTTTTATTGTATAATTTCGCAAATTTATAAAGGAAAATAAATGAAAACTGCTATCATATTAAGCCTATTTCTATTTACCCTAGCTGGTTGCGCTCATAGCTATAAATCAGAGCAAGCCACAACCACGCACCATCACACAAACACCCATGAACATCACATGGATGCAAACGGAAAAATGATGGCAAGTTGCCCCATGATGAAGGATTTTCAACTTAGGGATATGCCAAATACACCGCTGAAAAATAGCGCAAAAGAGGCAAATGAGATAGAGACTGCTATTTTAGAAAACTTTAAAGGTGAAATAAAAGCCGTAGCTTATGCAAAATATCCAAAAGGCGAAGGCATAGAGTTTATATCGACCAAAAATATAAATAGAATAAGCCTAAGAAAAATAGGCAAAAGACTGGCTAATTTTATAAGAGAGATGACTGGCTCATCGGCGCTAATTGAGGTTAATACAAAAATAAATGGAGTAGCGGTTAGCAAAATGTATTAAATTTAATTTAATCATGCTATAATGGCAAAACTTTCAAATTTATAAAAAGGATTTTATAGATGAATATACTTAACATAAATAGCGCATACGCGCAGGCAAACTATGAGTTTAAGTCTAGTAAGGATATAGCGTCTGAGCTAAACGAAAGCCTATCTGGCATAAATATGCTAACAGATAAGCCAAGTAATGAGAAAATCAAGCAGATGGTCTCACAAATAGACGCTCAGCAGCTTTTTGATAGCTATACCATATCTACCTTTAATTTTGCCTCAGATACTTTTAAGATACAAGGAAGTCTATCTGATATATTTACTGGCGAAAATAGTGTAGCTGATAGCAGAATTCAAGGAATTTTAAGCACGATAGATGAAAAGAGCATAGGATATAACGGCAAGGCGCTTTATATGATGGATAGCTTTGATGCCTCCATGCTCGTTAAAGATGGTGGGTTTTTCAGCGTAGAAAATACAGCTGATAGGATAGCTGATTTTGTCCTAAGCTTTGCTGGAGATGACGAAAAGTTGCTAAAAGCTGGACGCGAAGGTATGCTAAGAGGTTTTAAAGACGCAGAAAAAATATGGGGAGACGCACTGCCTGAAATATCACAAAAAACGATAGAACTAGCCACTCAAAAGGTAGATAAAAAGCTATCGCAAATAGGCGCAAATTTAATGGATGCTAGCGTATGAGGCTTAAAACAGCCTTTGGTGTGGCAATTGTAGCAGCTATCTTATCAGGCTGCTACAACCAACCAGCTCCAGCCACGAACAAAACTAAATTTAAAACCATAAATGTAAGCGGAATAGTAACGAAAGTATCTTTTACCCAAAGTGGCTACTGCTATGAACTAATGCTAAAACAAGGGCGAAGTGTACCTCTTTGCAAAGCCAAACAGCACTATAGTATAGGCGACACCATAACATACTCACGCGATAAAAATGGGGTTGTAAAAACCAGTCTAATAAAGCAAGCAAGCACCACAAAAGCACCCATCCTACGCAAACCTAAACCCAAAAAAAGCAAAATATCCCCACCAAAAAATGAAACTATAAGTTTCGATTAGCCGTTGATTTACTACAACATTTTATAATTTTAGTAGCAATCAACATGAACTCCTTTTAAGAGACTAGAATATCTGGTCTCTACCCATTTCTTAAGCATAGTTTTATTATAATTACAACTTTTTAATCCAAGGATAAGTAAAAATAATGAAAAAAGCTTTAGTATCTGACTGGCTAACCACAAATGCGGGCGCTGAAAAGGTTGTGGGTGCCATAAATTTACTATATCCAGAAATTGATAATTATGCCTTGGTTGACACTTTAAATGAAAGTGACAGAAAAGAAATTCTACTAGGGAAAAGAGCCACCACAAGCTTTTTACAAAATATGCCTTTTGCTGGTCATAATTTCAGGAGATTTCTTCCACTATTCCCATACGCTATAGAACAGTTTGATTTATCAAGATATGAGGTGGTTTTATCTAGCTCTCACTGCGTTGCAAAAGGAGTATTAACATCCCATGAACAGCTTCACATATGTTACATTCATACCCCTATGCGCTATGCTTGGGATATGCATAATGAATATCTAGCAAATTCTGGCTTTGGCAAATTTAAAAAGGCTATCGCTAGTTATTTTTTATACAAAATAAGACAATGGGACACAGTAAGCTCTTTAAGAGTTGATAAATTTATAGCGAACTCAAATTTTGTAGCCTCAAGAGTAAAAAAAATATACAACAAAGAGGCAAAAGTAATTTATCCGCCGGTAGATATTGACAAATTTTCGCTAGGAAATAAAAGTGATGAATATTACTTAACAGCTGGTAGACTTGTCTCATACAAAAAATTTGATCTTATAATAAAAGCCTTTAATAAAAATAAACGCAAACTTATAATAATAGGAGAAGGCAAAGAGCTAGAAAATCTAAAAAAAATTGCCAACAAAAACATAGAATTTTTAGAAAAAGTTGATAATAATGCTTTAGTTAAAACTATGCAAAATGCAAAGGCATTTGTATTTGCAGCAAAAGAAGATTTTGGCATCACACCAGTTGAAGCTATGGCCTGCGGAAAGCCTGTTATATTCTATGCGCAAGGAGGGGTTACTGAGAGTGTTAGAGATGGTATTGAGGGCATTGGATTTTACAAACAAAATGAATTAAGCCTAAATGAAGCCATAAATGAATTTGAAAAAAATATAGACTGTTTTAATCCAGAAAAAATAAGATTAAGAGCACTTAACTTTAGTAAAGATAATTTTATAAAGAATATGAAACAAGAAATATCAAACACATACAATATGTGGAAAGATGGGGTTTTATGAAGCGTTGCTTTGATCTTTTTATGGTTTTAGTAACATCCCCTCTTTGGGCTAGCCTACTAAGTGCTGTGATAATTGTTAGCAAAATAGCAGACCCTAAAGGAAAAATATTTTTCATACAAAAAAGACTTGGCAAAAATGGAAAGTTATTTTCATGTTATAAAATACGTTCCATGTTCTCTAAAGATGGGATACTTGAGGAGTATTTTAATAACAATAAAGATGAACTTGAATATTATCAAAAATACCGCAAACTACGCTTTGACCCAAGAATAACAAAGCTAGGAAGAGTACTAAGAAAAACATCTCTAGATGAGTTACCACAGCTTTTTAATGTAATTTTAGGAGACATGAGCCTTGTCGGCCCACGTCCATATATACCAAGTGAAGTAACTAATATAGATAAAGAAATCATGCAAGCAATTCTTAGTGTCCGCCCTGGAATTACTGGATTGTGGCAAATTAGCGGAAGGAGCTCTCTTAGCTTTGAAAAGAGAGTAAAACTAGATATGCAATATATAAAAAATAGAAATTTTTGGTTTGATGTAAAAATATTTTTTATTACCTTCTATGTAGTTTTGGTGCAAAAAGGCTCGGTATAACTTAAATTTAAGTTATACTTTTATATAATAGTATATAAATACAAGCTAAATTAAGGAATATTTTGGGGATAAAATTTTTATTTGTTATAATCTTGTGTTTGAGCATGAATATAACTTTATCCGCAAAAGATCCAAAATGGCTTGAAGATATAAACAAGGCACCTTTAGAGCCGATAAAACCTGCTTTTAAGCTACAAAAAGCAAATAGCTTCAAATCACAAAAACGCAAAATATCAGACAAAGAGTTAAAAAATCTAGAAAAAATCTGCCAAAAACCTCAAAATTTAAAGGCAAATCAAGACGCAAAAATAATACAGCTTCTAGGCATACTTCACTCTAGATGTGGGTTTAGTATAGTCATAAAAGACGAACAGTCAAAAAACATACTCTCACAGTCAGCATGGGGCGTATCCATCGCAAACTCTAATCTTGAGAAAATCCTAGACACGCTAATATCAAAAAATAACCTTTATTACGAATTTAAAGACGGTGTGCTTGAGATAGCAAGTATGCAGTCAAAAATTTTTAAGCTAGACTACATAGCAGCTACAAGAGAGGGGCAAACAATAACAAGAGGCGGGGTCGACGTAAGCCCTGAAATTATCGGTAAATACTCAAAAAATAGCGATAAAGGCGATATAAACAATGAGGAAAATTTAATAAAAGTTAGTGAAAAATTTGACTTTTGGAAAGACATAAAGACCTCACTAGAGGAGATACTAAATATCCCTGATAAAAAAATCACACTAGAGGCAAAAGAGCCAAAACCAAGCTTAGTTATAAATGAGCAATCAGGCATCATATATATCAATGCCAAACCAGATAAAATAAAACAGGCTCAAGAGTTTTTATCAAATATAGATGATAGACTTGGCAAACAGATATCAATCGAGATTGCGATAATATCAGTAGAGCTTTCAAACGAGCGCTCAAGAGGTATTGACTGGAGTAAATTTGAACTTAGTTTTGATGGATATATACGTGGATTGTCGTCGTACTCATCGGAGCAAAGAGTAGGCAATAACGCAATAAACGCTGGTGCTAGCGCAAATTTTAGCATAAATGGGCTATTAAATTTTCTAAACTCAACTGGCAGGACTAAAGTAATTTCACGACCCCACATAGTAACACTAAATAACCAGCAAGCTATAATTAGCGTAGGAGAAAATATAAATTACCGAGTACCAGAGACAACAGAGTATGATAATAACAGCTCATATCGCTCAAAAACAACGTATAATCAATATTCGCTTTTTGTGGGCGTGCTATTAAACCTAACCCCTCAAATAAGCGATAATAACGAGGTCTCAATTCGCATAAATCCTAGTTTAAGCAGCCTAAAAGAGGTACAAAAAGGACAAGAAATAAAAGAGATTGCGCCAGATACTATCCAGAAGAAACTCTCAACCGTCATTAAAGCAAAAAGCGGAGAAAGCGTGATAATCGGCGGACTGATAGGAGAAAGTGAATTAGACAGCGAAAGCTCTGTGCCGTTTTTATCAAAGCTTCCCATCTTGGGCTCACTATTCGGGTACGAAAAGAACAACAAAATACGCACGGAATTAGTCTTTGTCATAACTCCAAAAATAATAGCACCCCTAAATGAGCGAAAACAAGATAGATTTTGACCTAAGTCTGGCATGCAAATTAAGCACGCAGATGATAAAAAACACCGGTTCCATGCCACTCTTTGTAAAAGATAATGAGCTTATAGTAGGCACTCTAAAAAATCAAGACTATCCTCTCTTAGAGAGTATTTTTCATAATTATAAAATAAAACCCATTGCCATAGACAGGGATAAATTTGATATATTTTTTGCAAAAATTACAAAAGCTAAAAGCCTGGAGCCACTTTATTTACAAGTAAAAACAGAGCTACAAAGCGGAATAAAAATAGAACAGCCGTCCATAATGAAGCTAATAAACGCAATTTTAAGTGAGTGCGTGAGCCTTAATGCCTCTGATATTCACATAGAGCCAAACGAACATAGCTGCATAATAAGAACCCGCATAGACGGCGAGCTGGTGCCTATTTTTACATTTGGGATTGAGATTTACGACGCGCTTTGCGCTAGAATAAAATTGCTAGCTGGGCTTGACATAGCAGAAAAAAGAGCACCGCAAGACGGTAGATTTTCTATGGAATTTAAAGACACAAGCTGCGATTTTAGAGTCTCGACGCTGCCACTTATATACAAAGAAAGTCTGGTTTTGCGTATACTTTACAAAACCAAAACCATGTTAAAACTAAAAGACTTAGGATTACATGAAGCAAACCTAGACCTACTAAAACAAGCCATATCACGCCCAAATGGGCTAATGCTGGTTACTGGTCCAACTGGCTGTGGCAAAAGTACAACTCTTTATGCAGCGATAAATCACATAAAAAATTGGGGCAAAAAGATAATAACCATAGAAAACCCTGTAGAATATCGCCTAGAAAAAGTACAACAAGTCTCAGTTGATGAGACGCTGGAATTTGGACTTGCGCTTAGAGCGATTTTAAGGCAAGACCCAGACGTAATAATGATAGGGGAAATAAGAGATCCTAGCACGCTAAACACAAGTATACAAGCAGCCCTTTCTGGACATTTAGTGCTCTCCACCCTTCACACCAACGACGCACTTGGGGCGATAATCCGCATGAACGACCTAGGTGCGGCAAACTACCTCATAGCCTCTAGCTTAAGCGCAGTTATGGCGCAAAGACTACTTAGAAAACTATGTCCGCATTGCAAAAAGCAAACTAATCCATCACTTGAAATTTTAAGCAGCCTAAATATACCAAACCAGCAAGAAGTTAAATTTTATGAGCCAACAGGCTGTGAAAAATGCGCTCACACGGGCTATCTTGGGCGCATAATGGTAAGCGAAATAGTGCTAATGGATGAAATCTTATCCACATTGATAACAAAAAATGCAAGCAAGGAGGAGCTAAGAAAGACAATAGAGGGAAAAAGCCAAACTATGATACAAAACGCCATCCATCTTGTTGAAAATGGCATTACAAGTATAGAAGAAGTGATTAAAAGCTTAGGCGAGCTTTAGCCCGCCAAAAGTCTCTTATTTTACCTCTTCGACCATAGCGTCATATAGTCTAAATATCTCTTTGCTTACTGTCTCAGCCTTTGCAAAACGCTCGACAAATTTATTCATATTTGAGTTATTATAGCCGTGTTTTGCATCGTCTATATTCTGATTGATAAGCCCTACAAGCTCATTGATAGGACGCTCTAGCTTAGCATATGATGACGCTTTTTCAAATTTATCACGGCAAGCACCCTCATACCACTCTTTAAGCTCATTTGCCATAGCAGATAGATCGGAAGTGTTTTCTTTTTCATTAATAACCGCAGAATACGCACTTGTCTTATAAACTATCTGAGAAATTTTAGCTATTATACTTGATGTTTTATCCTCAACATATTTTGATGTAGTAGCCGTAATTTTAGCATTTGAGCTAAATTTATTTAAAATATCCTTAAAATTCTCAACACTAACATTAGCAGTTTTTGAAATTTCATTGATTTTATCGGCGTTACTGCTTAGTTCTTGCGCTTCTTGCTGAAGTGTTTGTATGCTCACACCTATTTCACTCGTGGCTTTTTGAGTATTTTCAGCAAGCTTTCGCACTTCATCAGCAACCACAGCAAAACCTCTGCCATGCTCACCAGCCCTAGCTGCTTCAATGGCAGCGTTTAGGGCTAGTAGGTTAGTCTGCTCAGCTATATCCTTGATCAAATCCACAACAGAGCTTATCTCGGCTGTGCGAGTAGTTAGAGTATGTATAGCATGGCTTGAGTCGCCTATTAACCCCTCAAGAGAGCTCATATTTGTGCTGAGTTCTTGCATGCTATTTAGTGTCTCATTGGCTTTTTGCGCGGTTTCTTCTGCGATATTTGCCATTTCGGTTAAGTTTTCTATGCTGGTGTTTAGGTCATTTTGCACATCCTCTATGCCATTATTGCCGTTGCCTAACTCACCAAATTTCTCGCTCAAAACACCCCTAATCTTGCCTTTTTGTCCAGCTTTTATACCATTTACACCATTGCTCATAAACTCAGCATTTGTCTTAAATAGTCCTCTAAAGCCGTTTACAAAGATATTTCTATAAGTTACTCCTGCATCAGCTGCGCTTACACAAGTGGCTGCTTCTCTTTGGAGGGCCTCTATTTGATCTAGTAAATCATTGATGCCATAGGCTATCTTTGCCATAGGGTCTTTTGGGTCTGGGTCGATGACGCGTGGCTCTAAAACGCCATTCCTTGCTGCCTCTATTACCTGCACAATCTCATCATAACAAGAGCTTTTCTTAAATCCAAACATCATCTTTCCTTATTGTCTTTGTAAGTTGTTAACAAGCTCATCATAGCTTGTATTTTGCTCTTTTAATATCTCGTTTAAAAGCTTCATAGATGCGTCTATTCCGCCGCTTTTTTCAGCATCCAACAGACGTCTATAAAGAGGTTCTATTACAGATAGCGCCCTAGGATTTGGTCTGCGTCTTACTGAGTAATATCCTACTATATTGCCACTAGCGTCCACCGAGGCGGTCACATTGGCAAACACCCAATAAAACGATCCATCAAAACTACGATTTTTGACATATGCAAAAATCTCCTTTTTATTCTGTACGCGCTCCCACAGCAACTTAAATATAATGCGTGGCATATCAGGATGTCGGACGATACTATGAGGCTTTCCTATTAGTTCGCCTGCTTTTGCACCTACTATTTCACGAAATGGTAGATTACAGTATGTTATCTTGCCTTTTGTGTCAGTTTTTGAAACCAAAAAGGCGTCTTCGCTTACCTGGCGCTCGACATTTGAGACGGGTCGATTCTGTGCCATATTGTTTCCTTATATTAAATTTATTTTAAAAATTAATTATTATAGCAAATTAAAACTTAACAAATTCCTAATAAAAAGCTAAGCTCGCAATAATAATACGTTAAATTCACCCTTTAAAGTACCCGATGACTTTGTTATATTTACATCGTCTACATAAAGCCTTTTTTCTATATAGCTTAAAAACTGCATAAGCTTGTTAAAGCTTGCAAAAATCACCACTGTTACACTTACAGACGAGACCTCACCATCACTTTTGGTGCTTACTGAGTCCACTCTTACATCTATGCTTTTTGCACCTTTTAGTATTATGCTTATTGCATCACTTTCGTTTAATTTTAAAATTTCAAGATTTGACCCCAGAGAGTCTTTTTGGGCTTGAAGCTGTTTTAAACTTAATTTTAAGCTTTCAAATTCAATCTGATTTTGTCTATTTTTGCTTATAAATTCATTCAAAGACTCTATGTCGCTTTGAAGCTTGATAATAGTTTGTAAATATCTGGCACTGCGGCTTTCATACGCCATTCTCGAAGTAAAAAAAGCTATGCTAAAAACAACAAGAAAAAGGGCGATAGAAAGAAGCATTCCCTCGCGCTTACTAAGCCTATTTAGCCACTCATCTAGCATATTTTTTCCTTGCTTTTATGCTTACCTCAAAACCATTATCCAACGCTTCATTTTTTGCCGATATAATGACAAAATCATCTAAAATAAGCGTAATAAAAGATGAGATTTTAACATACTCGCTAGATGTGGCTATTAGTGTTAGGGTCTGCCTATTTACTGATATGCTACTGATTTTTACCCCTGCACGCTTTGCGAGGGCTATCAGCTTTTCTAGCACCTTTGATTTGTCGCTTTTACTAGCAATGTCTAAGCTGGGAAGCTCTTGCGACTTAATAAGGCTCTCTTTTTGCGCCCTTAAGTCATCTATCTTAAGAGCTAAATCCTTAAGCTTTGCTTGCTCTGATATAAGGATACTGCGATTAAGCTTAAGATTAGATAAGTTTTTGCTATACTCATGGCTAAAGTACTCACACGTCGTAACTATAATACCTAAAATCACACCCAAAATGGCGCTAAACGCTAGCTTTCTTTTAATATCAAATCGCTCCTGCGGTGTATATAAGCTAGCAAAACCAAGCTCCTTAGAACTAGCCATAACCCCAGAAACAAAAGTAAAATACTCGCCTAATTTAGCCTCTGTGGTATAAATTTCATTAAAAAATATACCATAGTCTTTAGTGATTTCATTTATCTTGATACTAGCACTTTGCCATGAAATCTCATCAATCAAAAATGAAGCTATTAGCTTAGTATTTAAATAACAAGCTATAAATTTTTCACCCTCGTACTCACTAATCAAGCAGCAAGTCCCACCACCTGGAGCCTCATAAACCGCCCAAAATGGAAAAACAACCTTAGCATTTTTATCTTTTGCTAGCTTTTTTATATGGGATTTTTCAGCAGCAAAAACCTGAATTAAGCTACCGTTTTCAAGCGTGGTTAAGATATGCCCAGTAACATAATCTTTATCTGGAGAGAGCTTTAAATTTTTATAGACAATGGCTAATATCTCATCATCGCTTAAAGCCTTTTTATCACTAAAAACACAGGTGCTTTTAGCCAATTTGGTAAATACAACTTCGCTACTATTCATCGTAGCGATTTAGCTTTCTTACGAGTTTTTCGTCCTTGCTCCAGCCCTTTTTGACAAAAAGCTCGAGCTTTAAAAAGACCTTTTTTTGGGTTAGGTTTGATATGAGTTTGCGGGCGGTTATGCCTATGCGTTTTATGCACTCGCCGTTTTTGCCAATTATTAATGGGCGGTGGGCTTCACGTTCGGCGATGATATTGGCATAAACCTCCGTTATATTGGGCTTTTCGACGACCTTTTTTACCACCGCATCGCAGGAGTATGGCAGCTCATCACTTAGGTTTTCATAGAGTGCTTCAAGTATAAAATCCCTAAAAATTTCACGCTCATTTGTGGTCGTGATAAACTCTGGGTCGTAGTAGTATTCGTGCTGGGGTAGGGCTTTTGCGATGGTGCTTAAAAGCTCGTTTTTATAGCCCTGCTTTTTAACGCTAAATGGCAAAAGGGCGATAAATTTATCACTAAATTTGGCGTATTTTTCTATGGCTTTTAAAATTTCAGCATTGCTTAACTTATCGACTTTGCTTAGCACTAAAATGTGCGGGTGCTTTGGTTTTAGGGCTAGGAATTTTTCATAATCGCTCACGTCATCGCTGGCTGGGGCTAAAAAGAGTATGAGGTCGCACTCGCTTATCGCCTTTTTGGCCGCCTCTACCATAAGTTGGTTTAGCATTTTGCCGCTCTCGTGAAGTCCTGGGGTGTCGATGAAAATTATCTGATCCCCCTCGTGCATAACGATGGCATTTATCTTGCGGCGTGTGGCGTTTTGCTTGTGGCTTGTGATGGCGATTTTTTCATTTAGCAGGCAGTTTAGCAGGCTGGATTTGCCTGCGTTTGGTCTGCCCACCACGCTTACAAAGCCCGATCTCACAGGATATATCTCGCCAGGTCTTGATCTTTTACCAGCTCGCCTAGGCGTTCATCGACTAAAGTTTTACCGACGACTATCTCCTCGCCAGCTCGCTCGCTAGCCTCAAAGCTAATCTCTTCAAGCACTCGCTCGATGATAGTGTGCAGCCGCCTAGCGCCGATGTCCTCCATTTTCGCATTTGCTTCTCCTGCGATGCGGGCAATCTGCCTAATCGCCTCATCGTCAAATTTAAGCCTAACGCCCTCAGTCTCCAAAAGCGCGGTGTATTGCTTTAGCAGGGAGTTTTTCGGCTGGGTTAGAATTTGATAAAGCGCCTCATCATCTAGGCTGTCTAGCTCAACTCTAAGCGGAAAACGCCCCTGTAGCTCTGGGATTAGGTCGCTTGGCTTGCTTAGGTGAAAGGCACCAGCGGCGATGAATAGGATATGATCGGTCTTTAGGTTGCCAAATTTAGTGCTTACCACGCTGCCCTCGACGATTGGCAGTAAGTCTCGCTGCACGCCCTCTTTGCTTGGGTCTTGGCGGCTGCTGCCGTTATTTGAGACGGCGACTTTATCTATCTCATCGATAAAAATAATGCCTTCATTTTCAGCTCGCTTTAAGGCTTCTGATTTGATATTATCCATATCTAAAATTTTATCCACAGCTTCGTTTTCTAGGGCCGTGCGGGCATCTTTTACTTTTAGCTCTTTTTTGACATTTTTGTTGCCTATGCCGATGATTTTAACAAAGCTCTCTTGCATATTTGCCATCTCTGGAGGCAGGTTTGAGCCAGCGTCAAAGCCACTTTGCTGCACTTCAATCTCCACGCTCAAATCGTCAAGATCGCCATTTCGCAGCTTTGCTAGCATTTTTTCATAGCTTTTTTCATAGTCAGCCTGCTTCTCTTCGCTCGCACCCTTTGGCAGCGGCGGCAGGAGCTTGCTTAAGATTTTTTGCTCGATATATTGGGCGATTTTTTCAGCGTTTTTCTCTCTTTGCTCGCTTTTTACTAAATTTACAGCCGCCATCGCAAGGTCTCTTACCATACTCTCCACGTCTCGTCCCACAAAGCCCACTTCGGTGTATTTGCTGGCTTCCACTTTGATAAAAGGCAGTCCAAACATCTTGCTAAGCCGCCTTGCGATCTCGGTTTTACCCACGCCCGTTGAGCCTATCATCAGGATATTTTTTGGCATAACGTCATCTTGCAACTCTTTGCTTAGCTTCATACGGCGGTAGCGATTTCGCAGGGCTATGGCGATGATTTTTTTAGCTTCGCTCTGACCGATGACATACTCATCTAGGAATTTAACTATCTCACGAGGCGTCATATTCATTGGCTCTCTCCAGCGTCATCTAGGACGAAAGTTTTTATGTTTGTGTTGGTGTAAATGCAAATTTCGCCAGCGATTTTTAGGCTCTCGATTACTAGCTTTTCTTCATCGATGGTGGCAAATTTATCCAGCGCCCTAGCGGCTGAAAGGGCGTAGTTGCCGCCGCTGCCTATGGCTGCGATTTTGCCGTCTTCTGGTTCAACGACGTCGCCAGTGCCACTTAGTAAGAAAATTTTCTCACGATTAAGCACGAGCATCATCGCCTCAAGCTTTCTTAGATACTTGTCCTTTCGCCACTCCTTGCTAAACTCAACGACCGCTCGCACCAAGTCGCCCTTTGCGCTGTTTAGGCACTTTTCAAACATATCAAAAAGATTAAACGCGTCAGCCGTGCTACCAGCAAAGCCAGCCAGCACGCTCTCGTCTTTGCCTAGGCGACGAATTTTTACGGCGTTGCCCTTTAGCACGCTGTTGCCAAAGCTTACTTGCCCGTCGCCGCCGATTACCGATTTATGCTCGCCTTTGTAGGCCAAAATAGTCGTAGCGTGAAACACTACTCGCCCCTTACGTCTAGCTTAAGCTTAGCGTGTATGGCGTGTCCGAGCTTTACATCTAGCTCGTAAATTCCAGTCGCTTTTATGCCGTGCTTGTCGGTTTCGATTGACTTTTTGTCTATCTCGATGCCGTGCTGTGCTTTTAGGGCTTCGGCTATCTCTTCTTTGCTAACTGAGCCAAAAAGCGAGCCGTTTGCGCCTAGCTGCTTTGTGATTACGACGCTTAGTCTAGCTAGCTCATCTTTTAGCTTTTCTAAATTTGCTAGTTCATATTTTAGCTCCTCAGCCTCTCTTTTTTTCGCCGCTTCATACTGGCGTAAAACGTCCGTGGTAGCGGCCTTTGCGTAACCCTTTGCGATTAAGAAATTATGCCCATAGCCCTCTTTTACTTCCTTTATTTCGCCTGCTTTTCCTAGGCTTTTTACATCTTTTATGAGTAGTACTTTCATTTACCTTTCCTTACATTAAATTTATAAAGCGCATTTTATCAGTAAAATGTAAACCGATATTTAAGCTTATCTCCTATTTTTTCCAGCGATGATAAAACGCAAGGCATTTAGCTTAATAAAGCCCTCTGCGTCGGCTTGGTCATAGACGCTATCTTCTTCAAAGGTGCTAAAATCCACGTCAAACAGGCTATTTTCGCTGGCTCTGCCTAGCACTATGACATTGCCTTTATAAAGCTCGAGCCTTACCTTGCCACTTACATTTTTTTGGCTTAGATCGATTGAGGCTTGCAGCATCTCTCGCTCTGGGCTAAACCAAAAGCCGTTATATACAAGCTCAGCATAGCGTGGCATTAGCTCGTCTTTTAAGTGAGCCGCACCCCTATCAAGCGTAAGGCTCTCAATCGCCCTGTGAGCCTTTAAAAGTATCGTCCCGCCAGGCGTTTCGTAGCAGCCCCTACTTTTCATACCCACAAAGCGATTTTCAACTAGATCCAGCCTACCCACGCCGTGCTTTGCACCCAGCGCGTTTAGCTTGGCTAGTAAATTTGCTGGACTTAGCTTTTCGCCGTTTATCGCCACAGCGTCGCCCTGTTTAAATTCAATCTCGATTACTTCGCCCTCATCTGGAGCGTCCTTTGGGCTTACGCTCCAGCGCCACATATCAGGCTCTGGGGCAGCATTTGGGTCTTCTAGCACTAGCCCCTCGTAGCTTATGTGAAGCAGGTTTGCGTCCATTGAGTAGGGGCTACGACCAGGCTTTTTAGCTATGTCTATGCCGTGCTTTGCGGCATAGGCTAGCAGCTTTTCACGGCTGTTTAAGTCCCACTCACGCCACGGAGCGATGACTTTTATCTCTGGATTTAGCGCGTATGCACCAAGCTCAAAGCGAACCTGATCATTGCCCTTGCCAGTTGCGCCGTGGCTGATGGCGTCCGCCCCAGTAAGCCCAGCTATGCGAACGAGATGCTTTGCTATTAGCGGACGAGCTATGGATGTGCCAAGCAGATACTCGCCCTCATACACGGCGTTTGCCCTAAACATAGGAAAGACAAAATCACGGACAAATTCCTCTTTTAAATCCTCGATAAAGATGTTTTCGTCCTTTACGCCCAGAGCCTTTGCCTTTGTTCTTACTGGGTCTAGCTCCTCGCCCTGTCCGATGTCGGCGGTAAATGTAACCACCTCGCAGCCATACTCATCGCCCAGCCATTTTAAAATCACGCTCGTATCAAGCCCACCAGAATAGGCCAAAACCACCTTTTTAACACTCTTTTTCACATCCTTAGCCATTCTAAATCCTCCGCAAATTTTAAATAAAAATAAAATATTACAGAAAAAAAGATAAATTTAAAATTTAAACGAATTTATTAAGCATTTTTTTGATAAAATCCCCCTTATGAGAGTAGATAAATACCTAAACACAGTCAATATAACAAAACGCCGTGCCATAAGCGAGGATATGTGCAAAAGTGGCGTCGTAAGCATAAATGGCGTAGTGGCAAAGGCCAGCAAAGAGGTAAAAATAGGTGATAAAATCACTATCAAATTCCTCGATAAAGACATAAGCTACGAAGTCTTAGCCATACCAACAACCAAGAGCATTCCAAAGCAGGCTCAAGCCGAATACGTAAGGCAAATATGAAAAAACTTAGCGCAAGCAAAGAGGAGCTATCAAAAGTCGTAAACGCCCTGCCAAAAGAGGGCGTGATAATCCTAAAAGGCGACTTAGCAAGCGGCAAAACCACCCTAACAAAGGCGCTGGCTTTAACCCTTGGCATAGACGAGGAGATAACCTCGCCTACATTTAGCATAATGCAAAGCTATGAGTTTGCCACTGGGATGCTTTATCACTACGACATATATCAAAATGGATTTAGCGCGATGGTTCAAAATGGGCTTTTTGAGAATTTATTGCAAGATGGGCTACATGTAATCGAGTGGGGTGATGATGAGCTTATAAAAGCCTTAAAAAAATACGCCATAACCCCAACTGTGGTAAAAATAAGCGTAAAAAATAGCGAACGAGAGTATGAGATTTATGAAGCATAAGCTAGAAATAACCGAACTTAAAAAAACTATAAAAAATACGCCTATAATAAAGGGCATAAGTATGAGCCTAAATAGCGGCGAAGTCGTGGGTTTGCTGGGGCCAAACGGAGCTGGAAAGACGACGACGTTTTATATGATTTGTGGACTCATTAGCGCAACAAGCGGCAAAATAGAGCTTGACGGCATGGATATAAGCACAATTAGCCTAAGCGAGCGCGCTGGGCTTGGCATAGGGTATTTGCCACAAGAAAGCTCGATTTTTAGGGAGCTTAGCGTAGAGGAAAATTTAATGCTAGCAGCAGAAATCTCCATAAAAGACGAAAAACAGGCTCAAAAGAGAGTAGATGAGATGCTTGATCTTTTAAACATTGAGCCTATTAGACTAAGAAAGGGCATAAGTCTAAGCGGCGGTGAGCGTAGACGCTGTGAAATCGCTAGAAGCCTGATAATATCGCCTAAATTTCTCCTGCTTGATGAACCTTTTGCTGGGGTTGACCCTATCGCCGTGGCCGATATCCAAAGCATAATAAGAGAGCTAAAAAGCCTGGGGATTGGCGTTTTAATCACAGACCATAATGTCCGCGAAACCCTAGCCATCTGCGATAGAGCCTACGTCATAAAAGACGGCAAGCTCCTCGCCAGTGGCGACGCACAAAGCGTAACAAACGACAAGCGTGTACGCACCCACTACCTAGGCGAAGATTTTAAACTGCTAGAGTAAAATGAAGCTACGTCAAAACCTTACTCAAGCGCCAAAGACAAAACTAAATCAGACGCTGCGTAGTTGGCTGCCGATACTTCAGGCTCCACTTGATGAGATGGATGACGTGTTAAAGCCGTTTTTAGCCGATAATCCATTTGCCAAAATCAGCCCCAAATTTAAAAAAGCTTCGAATTTTTTTAGCGATATTAGCAAGAATAGCGTAAGCGAAAAGATAGAAAGCTTAAGTGTAGCTAAAACAAGCCTTTATGAAACGCTTTTAGCCCAGATTGAGCCTCCGCTTTTTCCCACGTCAAAATCCCAAACCATAGCGCGCCGAATAATCGAGTGCATAAATCCAGATGGATATTTTGAGCCAGATAGCGAATATTTTGCGGATTTTGCGCCAGATGATGTCGAGCGAGTGCGGCAGAGATTTGCCTATCTTGAGCCTATAGGCGTGGGGGCAAAAGACGCCAAAGAGGCGATAAAATTTGGCATAAGCGTATGCGACGCACCTGAGGAGGTATGTAGGCTAGCGGTGGAGATTTTAGGGGATGAGACAAGCCTAAAAAAGCTGCAAAAAAGTACAAACTACGCTAAAGCCTTAGAGCTTATTAAAAAATTTAATATCCCGCCAGCTATTGATTTTAGCGAGCCTAGTCAGCACGTGCAAGCTGACATTTTTATCGAGATAAAAGATGGTGGAATAAGCGTGAGGATAAATGACGAAGCGTACCCTGATATAGAAATAGACACAGAAGGAGTGGATGCAACACAGGAGTTTGTAAGCTCACGGCTAAAATCAGCAAAAGACGTAATAGATGCGCTTGATATGAGAAAGGCGACGCTTTATAGGATAGGATTGATGCTAGTTGAGTATCAGTATGAGTACTTTTACGGTGGAGACATGAAGCCTTTAAAGCTAAGCGACATAGCAGAGGAGTTAGGCAGAAGCCCATCAACTATAAGCAGAGCAATAAGTGGAAAATTTATCTCCTCATCAAGAGGGCTTTGCGAGATGAGGCAGTTTTTTACCACAAGTGTTGGCGATGAGGAGCTTTCAAATGCAACTATAAAAGAGTTTTTAATAAATTTAATCAAAAACGAAACAAAGCAAAAGCCCCTAAGCGACCTAAAATTACAAGAACTAATCAGCCAAAAATTTAATACCCCCATAGTAAGGCGAACTATCACAAAATATAGAAAGAGCTTAAATATCGCAAGCTCAAGCGAAAGAAAGCGAGAATACGCTCTAAGGGGCGAAATTACGTTAGAATAAATTTAATTATTATTAATAAATATTCTTTTAGGATTTTTAAGCTATTATTTCACATTTTTATCGCAAGGAAAAGCCTTGATACAGCTTAAAAATATAGAAAAAATTTATCCAAACGGATTTTGCGCACTAAAAGGGATAAACTTAAACGTAGCCCGAGGCGAAATATGTAGCATTATAGGCTATAGTGGCGCTGGTAAAAGCACGCTCATACGCTGCATAAATTTATTGGAGCGTCCTAGTAATGGAGAGGTGCTAATAAATGGCGTAAATATGCTAAGCCTAAGCGAAGCAGAGCTAACCAAAAAAAGACAGAAAATAGGCATGATATTTCAGCATTTTAACCTCCTAAGCGCAAAGAACGTCCGAGAAAATGTGGCGTATGCGCTAAAAATAGCTGGCTGGCAAAAAGATAAAATAACCCCTAGAGTAGACGAGCTTTTAGAGCTTGTGGGGCTAGAAAAGAGAGCAGACTTTCGCATAAGCGAGCTAAGCGGAGGGCAAAAGCAACGCGTAGCCATAGCAAGAGCTCTTGCAAATTCACCTGAAATACTACTCTGCGATGAGGCCACAAGTGCACTTGATCCAAAAACGACAAAAGGCGTGCTTAAACTGCTTAAAAAACTTCAAGCCGAACTTGGGCTAACAGTCGTACTAATCACTCACCAAATCGAGGTCGTACGCTACCTAGCCAGCACTGTACACGTCATAGAAGGCGGACATATAGTAGAAAGCGGTAGCGCAAGTGAAATATTTGCCGCGCCAAAGCACACCGTAACAAAAGAGCTAGTGGGAGCAAAAAGCGAGAGCGTACGCTACGGAGAGGGCTGCTACCGCATAGTCTTTACAGGACAAAAGGCAAACGAGCCACTAATCTCGCAAATAATAAAACGCTACAACATAGACGCAAACATCCTAAGCGGCAACATAGACGAGCTATCAAGCGGCGAAGTGGGACATTTAAACGTCAAATTTACAGGGCAAAAAGAGGCGATAAATGGCGCTCTTGGCTATTTAAAAGAGGCTGGAGTAACACTTATAAAACTAGGAGAGCAAGAGTGAGTTTATATGTTAAATATCTTGATTTTTTAAGCCAGACGTTTACAGACCCAACAGCCTATAATCTCGTAAAATCACTAAATGAGACCATCTACATGGTAGCTGTTTCTGCGTTTTTTGCTGTAATTTTTGGCTTGCCGCTTGGCGTACTTTTAAGAAACACAAGAAGCGACGGCATATCGCCAAATCCAAAGCTTAATAAAATTTTAGGCGCCGTGGTAAATGTAACGAGGTCTTTTCCATTTTTAATACTCATTATCTTACTCTTGCCACTTTCTGCTGCAATTACAGGCGAATACATAGGCTCTACAACAGCCATAATACCACTAATAATCGCAGCCGTGCCGTTTATTGCTAGGCTTTTTGAAGGGGCTATGCTAGAGGTTGATAGCGGGCTTATCGAGGCATCTTTGGCACTTGGAGCAAACAAAAAAGAGATAACCCTAATGACGCTAGCTGAGTGCCTACCAGCTCTAATAAATGCTGTTACAATCACAAGTATTAGTCTAGTTGGCTACTCGGCTATGGCTGGAGTGGTAGGTGGTGGCGGATTAGGAGATTTGGCTATACGCATAGGCTATCAGTCCTATGAACCGCTCGTGCTTGCTTACTCTGTAGGTATAATCATCATGCTCGTGCAAGCCATACAGCTAAGTGGCGACGCGATATCAAATAAAATACGAAACCAACGTTAAGGAGAAAAGATGAAAAAATTTATTTTCGCCCTATTTGTGGGGCTTTTGGGTGTAAGCTTAAGCGCAAATGAGACGCTAAGAGTGGGCGCTACACCAGTGCCAGCAGCCGTTATGCTAGAGTTTGCTAAGCCTATCCTAAAAGAAAAAGGCATAGATTTAATCGTGCAAAATTTCACCGATTACATCACGCCAAATCTGACCCTAGCCAAAGGCGATAGCGACGCAAATTTATACCAGCACAAGCCATTTTTGGATTTTACAAACAAAAAAAATGGCTGGAATTTAATTTCGCTGGGACGAATTTATATAACGCCTATGGGATTTTATTCAATAAATCACAAAAGCTTTGAGGACTTTCCAGTGGGCGCTAGCATAGCCGTGCCAAACGATCCGAGCAATTACTCAAGGGCGTTACTTTTCCTAGCTGAGCATGGCTTTATAAAAGTCAAAGACCAAAACAACCTGCAAACAACAGAGTTTGACATAATAGAAAATCCAAAGCGCATAGTATTTCGTCAAGTCGAAGCCGCAACCCTGCCTAAAATTTATAAAGGCGTAGACGGCGCAGTCATCACTGGAAACTACGCACTTCAAGCTGGCATAGACATAGCTAAAGACTCGCTATTTCACGAGGATACCGACTCACTGTATACAAATATCCTAGCCACTCGCCCAGAACTAGAAAACGACCCTAGGATAGCCACTCTTAAAGAGGTACTAACAAGCGATGCCATGAAGGAATTTGTAGCCCAAAAATATGGCGGAAGTATATTTGTAGTAACGCCTAAAAACTAAACATAAGCTAAACATATAGACGCAATATGAGTTTATCCATTTTGCGTCCGCTTATCCCTGTGAGACATGCTTTAAATTTTAATATCTAGCGCTCTTAGAAATCTTTTATCAGTAAAACTATAAAAGACCATTTATAATAGAGTGGATAAAATTATAGTTATTGTAGCAAAATGCCGATATAATAGGGATTTGTACGCAATGCTACTGCCGTTTTTTATCCTAAATATGTTCCAAAAGCTTTTAAATTTATAATGGATATCTCTTGAAAATTATAGACAAAATGTATTATAAAAAGGCTTGAAAATGAGATAAAATTTACATAGTTAGTTTAGTAAATCTCAAGCCCCCAAAGACTTTAAATTTACACATGCCATTAAAGTCAGGAATATAAATTTAAGACTCTCTTTTAACAAAGCATTACTCCTTAGTGACACTAAAGTAAGCACAGCACCCCTAATTTGTGCCAGTGGTTTTTGGCATTATCGCCCTTATTACACAATGTCGGCACGATTTTTAGCACTTCGCAGTTGCTCAACGTAAAAATCTGGGGAAGCGCTCTTAAGTTAGTAGGACTTAGGACGACGACTGCTTTTTTGCGGCTCGTATCGCAAAGCGATATACTCGCCAACATCTAGTTCCGCTTCGCTTCACCTAGAAACTTCGCTTCGCTTGTTTTCACAGAAACTTCGCTTCGCTTGTTTTCACAGAAACTTCGCTTCGCTTGTTTTCGCTTTATGCACGCACAGCAAGCAGTTGCTGTGCTAAGCCACTTCGTGGCTTGCATACACTCCTGTGCCGTAAGCGAGTGAGCGAGCATATTGAGAAGCAATGCGATCAATAAATAAGCCACTCATATACGTGGCGATAGCTCTCCAAAACTAAATTAAGCTTTTAAAAAGCAATACTTTTTTAAAACAGAGCCAAATTTAAAATACAAACAGCTTAAACCCTGCCCTCAAGCACATGAATAAATTTAAAACAAAGAGAAATTTTGTGATTTTAAATTCTATAATAAAACCAAAAAAGGCGTTAAAACATATAGTTTCTTACTTTATTAGCCTTTTTAAGCTCGATTTCAATTTTTGATTTTTTATTTTCTAGAACGATTACAGCCTCGGATAGAAGGGCTTGAGCCTCCCTTAAATCATCGACGCCATCTACACTATTTTCATTAAATTCATCAGCCAGCGCCTCTATAGCCTCGGCATTGTCATTGACTATGGCAAGCTTAAAACGCGAAAGCCAATCGCCACTCATAGCTCGCCCTCACCTTCATCTGTCACGTCGCGCCACGCCTCTGAGAGCTGCCTTACGACATTTACTACCTCATCAAGGCTTTGAATGTCGTTTCGCACATTTGCCGCTGTTAGAAGCTGAATTTGGCGAGTATAAATACCAGCTAGATAATGGGCGACATCGCCAGCGGAGTAATCAAGGGAGTTTAAAAGCTCCATAAAAATGGCATTTGTACGATTTATATAATATACCTTTTTCTCTACATCGCCCTCAGACATCGCCTTTTTTGTGCGGTAGATAAACCGAAGTATTCCATCATAAAGCATGCCTATAAGCTTAGTAGGCGACTCTATGCCGCCTATGCTAGTTTGGGTATATGCTGCGTATGCTGTATTGTTCATATTTTTACCTTATTTCTTTGCCAGCTCAAAATTTATCATACTTTCCATTGGTGCCCACATGCTTTGCACCTTTTGTATGGCTTGCTCATAGCGGATAAACTGCTCTCTCATCTGGTCATATTTTGTCTTGACATCTTCTTGAATTTTCTTTATATCTTTTTGTAACTTTTCATTATTGTTTTTTAAAGATTTTGCGTATTTTGTCAGTACACCATCATCTCTGCCGCGCTCATCTTTTGCTAAAAGATCAAGCATCGCATCCTTAAGCTGCGTAAACATACCATTTTTTACATCATTATTAGGCTGCACTGTCGTCTTTTTTAATCCAAACATAGCGAGCTTATCGGCATCACCTGATATATCTATATCATATCCATCTGCTTTAGATAGCGTTATCTTGCCATTTATATAGCTCACGCTAAGCCCAGATATATCAGCATCATTAACAGCTTTTATAAATGCTTTTGCGTTATCCTCTTGGGTACTAGTAGCCTCGGTTTTAAATTTAATCGCCACGCCATTTATCGTGATATTTTTCTTATCGTCTAGCTCTATTTCGCCACTATTTATCTCGCCACTTTGATAACTTATGCGATTGTGCTTTGTCTCAGATACAAAGAAATTCTTTACATCCTGTAATCCATGCGCCTCGTCATAAGACAGCTTTTTATTAAAGGTAGACTCATCAAACTCAAGCAAGCCTTTTTCGTTTAAACTAAGTCCAAAATCAGCCATACTAATAGTCTTTTTCATCAATGCGTTATCTTTTCTAACTTCAGCTACGGTCATTCTGTTATTGGTTGCAGTTAAATTTATCTCGTCTATATCTTTATCGCGCTGCATGGTGTAGCCTAGGATTTTATTTAGTTTATCCCGTATACCCTTTACCTCGCTAGTGCTTTGAAACACACCAGTGGTATTAGTCTCGCTATCATGCACAGTAACCGTACTAAGCTCATTCATAAGCTCATTATAAGCACTCACCATATCGCTTAGATTTTTTTTCATGTCTTTGGTGTCTTGCTTTACCTCAAAGCTAGTCTCACCTATTTTTTTAAGATCAATTGTAATCCCAACGCGCAAATCACTAATAGAATTTGATGAGCGGCTTACACTTAAGCCATTGTATTCAAACTTAGCGTCAGCGGCCTCTGTTAATCTTACGCTGCTTAGATCAAATTTAAAAATATTTTCGCCATTTGCTGTTACTGGCTTCATCACAGGGGCTGCGTTAGGATCGCTAGTGCGTGCAGCAGCAGTGGCGTCTTTATCCTCTTGCATTACCTGAGTTTTTGAGTTTACTCCAAATATGGCCTCAAATAGATTACTCTCCCCTACTTCACTAAATTCAATAGCCTTATCTGCACCAGTTTTAGCTGATTGTATTACCATTTGGTATGGGTTTTTGCCACCCACATTTATTATCTTAGCCTGCACGTCTCCGCCAGTTTTATCATTTATCGCATCGGCTAAATCCTGAAGCGTGGCATCTTTTTTAAGCTTTAAATCATACTCAATACCATCTATCTTAATTCTCATAGTGGTATCTTTATTAAGCCCTAAAATATCGTTACGGCTTTTAAAATTTACGCTTTTATAGCTATCTCTATCAGCTAGTTGCGTTACATCTATCTTTAAGCTTTGTAAGCTAACACCAGAACTAACGCTCATAGTAGCGCTCTCACCACTCGTATCCACCGTACGCTTTAAAAAGCTCGTCTCATCAGCTAGATCTTTAAAGCTTGTCTGTAGCTTTGTCATGATGGTTGTAAGCTTAGTTAGCCCTTTTTGTTTTTCAGTATTTTGCTCCAGGTCTTTTTTTGGCATCCTTAAAAGACTAGCTTCATCTGCGCCTTGTAGCTTCGTGATAGTTTCTTCGTTTAGAAATTTAGATCCATTAAATCCAACGAACGTAGCCGTACCTACTGCCATTTTTAACTCTCCTTGTCAAAAAGTATGCCGATACTTTCTTTAAAATATTCACTTATTTTAATGGCCTGCTCGCTTGGGAGCTGGCGTATCACCTTGCCTGTGGTAGCCTCAGTTACCTGCACTACCATAATATTTATCTTATCATTATAATTAAAGCGCACATTTGTATCAAGCTGCTCCATCTGCTCATTTAGCTTATCCGTAGCCTCTTTTGTCTGCTTGGCTAACTCCTCATTACTAAGCTTTGTATCCTGTCCTTGGCTTTGCTCTGCCTTTTGGGTGCTATCAGCCTGTATCTGAGTATGCTCTACTGGACGAGTTTGAGATGGTTGAGATGATTGCACCGCCGCTACTTGATTTTGCGCAGCAGCCGCTTTAAATATCTCCATTTGTTTCTCCTTGTGTATTTTCTGCTTATTATATCGTCTATTTTATTAAATTCTTTAGCCTTTTTGGGTACAATTTTAAAAAAGGGGAAAGATGAGAATAAACATAGACTGCGAATGCGTGCTTTTAGCAGAGGCTTTACGGCTGTTTTGCAAGGATTTTAGCTGTGCTAGAGCTGAATGCGATTTTATCATAAGCGACCGTAGAATAAAGGCTAGTAAACCAGTCTTTATAATCAGCAAAGACTCACCCCACATATCACTACCATTTACAAAAGATGCACTTTTTGAAAGCTTACAGGATTTTTACTCAGCCATACAAGTCCCCATGGCAACGATAAAACCAAAAGAGACAAAAGACGATCTAGAAAGCGCAATTAATGAATTATGTGATAAATTTAAGGCGGATTTAATAGCTATTTTAAGGCAGGTAAGATGAGCTTAGTACTAAAAAGTGTAGATGAATATTTAAATAAATTTGAAAAAAAGCAAGAAAAGCCAAAGATAAAATCTGAACCTAAAAAGTCGCTTTTTACTACTATTACAAGCGGAAAATTTAAAGGCAAAAAGCTAGCCCTACCAAGCCTAAAAACCACACGCAGCACAAAATCAATAGTCAGACAGTCGTTTTTTAATACCACCAGATATGAGCTAGATGATGCGCTTTTTATAGAGGGTTTTGGTGGTAGTGCACTAATGGCGTGCGAGGCGGTAAGTAATGGCGCAAAAAAGGCTCTAGCCATAGAGATAGACAAAGCCGCCTATAAGCTAGCAAGCAAAAACTGCGCGGCTTTAGAAGGGTGTGCGGCGAGCGTCATACTTGGCGATAGCTTTGAGCTTCTTATGGAGGTAATATTAGGGGCAGATATTCCTGTGATATTATATCTAGATCCACCATTTGATATTAGAGGGGGCTTCGAGCGCGTATATGATAGACTTTTTAAATTGCTTAATGATGTGCCAAGGAAGCGCGTGAAAATAGTCTGCTTTGAGCATTCCTCGGCTGTGGCTATGCCAGAACAAGTAGGGGATTTTAATAAGATTAAAAGCAAAAAATTTGGCTCTACCTCACTCACATATTACTCCTAAACTACCCTCTCCCACAAATAATTTCAAAAAAACAACAAAGTAAAAGCCTAAAATTATACATAAAACCAAACCTTGCTAATTTTATTTTATGCTTAGCTTTGTTTCATTAAATACCCATATAATTTTATATCTTTTACACTCTAATAAGTTAGCTAGAAAGTTTTGTGCAAGGTACTTTAATCCAAACACCCATTCAACAATCAATTAGTAACCGCCTCTAACCGCCTACCAAACCAAGAGTTTATAAAATAAGATCTCTTGCCATCTAATACATTAATTTTATCCACTCTCTACCTACTCCTTAAGCCCAAACACCTATCACCAAAACTAAGTCTCTAATGCTTAGCAATAATAAATAAAGCCTTTATATAAAGCAAGAAAGATTATAAAAGACTTTAGAGCCTTAGTAAAACATCACAAATCCAAACTAAAGCAATCCCTATATCCATTCATCTACCCAACAAAGAGCCCCCATAAAACACCATTAGCTCCACTCTTTTACTCTTCTTTACTTTTATCGCCCTATAATTTAATTTATAATACAGGCTCTTTAAAAACATATTATTGTTTTTAAATTACAAATTTAATCCCCCTCCTCATTTTACAAACCAAACATTATTAATTCATACTGGTAGCATAAAGCATTACTAACGCTATAAAAGCAATAATGTCAGTACTATTTTAGCTCTTAGCAAAGCTTGGTATAAAATCTGGAGAGCATGGATAAGAGTGAGTATGTAAAGTAAAATACTTTTATATGTCTTACATCATAAGCAATAATACTCCCCTATATCAAGTTTGTTGTATTTGGGTGTGCTATAAATTGATGCGGGAAGCAAAGTTCTTTAAAGCTGTGCATATGCCGACCACATACGCAGCTTTAAAGAAACTGCGGCTTTGCCTTGTTTTGATAGAAACTGCGGCTTTGCCTTGTTTTAAATAAGCTTTGCTTTACTAGATAAGCTTAACACACGCACAGTAAGCAGTTGCTCTGCTAAGCCACTATGTGGCCTACCATGTTCTTGTACTTTAGCCAGTATATTATTTTGCGATATAATAGCTATTAATAAACAATCCATATACGTTGTATAAAGATTGTCTTTTAAATTTATAAAGCAGTAATATTTGCTTAGAAGGCCTATAACTAAACAACTAGCTTTTTAATAAGCTTTCTATGCTTTTAAAAGATGCGTGAAGTACCAAACAGTAGTTTAATTTATAAGATACTTAAATAAATGGGCTTTAGTTTTTAAATTTATATATTTTTAGTTATTGCTGATTTTTATCAAAGCTATACACATGTAGTAGCATTATGGTATAGATTATGGGTAGATATTTACACTCTGTTTTTGTTTTACAATAAGTAAAGGCTAGATAAAAAGGTGATTAATGAATTAGCAGAGCAATATATAACTTAATCATAATATTATACTTATAACCAATATTTTATAAGATTTAAATTCTAAACATATTTTTACACCGACTCTTTTTATTTAGTTATATATTTTTGTATGTTATGACTAGATAACTTTTATAATCAATAGATTATATTACTTATTTAATCAATGTATCAATGTATCAATTCTTTAATGAATGTTAAGTTATAAGTTTTATTAAGACTATAAACACATAGGAATAACCTGCTACTAAATAAAGAATATTAACACTAATAGCAATTAATAGGCAATAACTAATCCATTACATTTAATCTATTAAACATAAATTAATTTTATAAGTAGATTTTAGAAAGTAGATAGTGAATAATTAACGAGTCCGCAGCGACTTACTTTCCCGACATCCCAGTAAGGGAGAGTATCATCAGCCATGACTGGCTTAGCTTCTTGGTTCGAGATGGTACAAGGCGTTTCCCAGTCTGTATAGCCACGGACAGCGTTAAGCAATATATCTTTTAAAGATACACTGATTAACGCTATTTGTGTTAAATGTTAAGAGACAAGTTTAAAAGCTTTGTTTTAAAGAAGCTTCGCTTTAATAAAAAGTTTTATTTTACTTTTCTTGTTTTAGGATCTGTTTTTACGTAGCTTTTTTTCGTTAGGCTAGGCGGACAAATGAGAAACAAGGGAGTTACCAAATAGGTAATGACCGAAGTTTCGAATGCAGTCCAACGACGCATAACGGAAAAAGAGCAAGTAAAAATTACCCTTAACAAGGAAGTGATGCTTATTTAAGATAAGCAAACGAGCTATTAGTACTGGTCAGCTAAATGACTTTCATCACTTACACACCCAGCCTATCAAACAGATAGTCTTTCTGAGCTCTTAAAAGAAGATTCATCTTGGAGTTGGCTTCGAGCTTAGATGCTTTCAGCTCTTATCACATCCGAACTTAGCTACGCTGCGGTGCTCTTGGCAGAACAACAGCTACACCAGTGGTTCGTTCAACCCGGTCCTCTCGTACTAGGGTCAAATCTCCTCAATCTTCTTACGCCCACGGCAGATAGGGACCGAACTGTCTCACGACGTTCTGAACCCAGCTCGCGTACCGCTTTAAATGGCGAACAGCCATACCCTTGGGACCTGCTCCAGCCCCAGGATGCGATGAGCCGACATCGAGGTGCCAAACCTCCCCGTCGATGTGAGCTCTTGGGGGAGATCAGCCTGTTATCCCCGGGGTACCTTTTATCCTTTGAGCGATGGCCCTTCCACACAGAACCACCGGATCACTAAGACCGACTTTCGTCCCTGCTCGACCTGTATGTCTCGCAGTTAAGCTGGCTTTTGCCTTTATACTCTGCTGTCGATTTCCAACCGACATGAGCCAACCTTTGTAAGCCTCCGTTACATTTTGGGAGGCGACCGCCCCAGTCAAACTACCCACCAGACATTGTCCTACCTGAGGATAACTCAGGCTAGTTAGCTATCAGAATAAAAAAGAGTGGTATCTCAACAACGGCTCATATACAACTGGCGTCATATACTCAAAGCCTCCCACCTATCCTGCACATCTTTATCCCAATAGCAGTATCAAGCTGTAGTAAAGGTCCACGGGGTCTTTCCGTCTTGCCGCGGGTAGGAGGAATTTTCACCTCCACTACAATTTCACTGGATCCCTCTTTGAGACAGCTCCCATCTCGTTACGCCATTCATGCAGGTCGGTATTTAACCGACAAGGAATTTCGCTACCTTAGGACCGTTATAGTTACGGCCGCCGTTTACTCGGGCTTCGATCAAGAGCTTCGCTTACGCTAACCCCATCAATTAACCTTCGAGCACCGGGCAGGCGTCACACCCTATACATCCTCTTACGAGTTAGCAGAGTGCTGTGTTTTTGGTAAACAGTCGGGAGGGACTCTTTGTTGTAACCTTCCTGGCTTTTGGAGTAAATCCATACACCTGGTTAGGCACACCTTATACCGAAGATACGGTGCTATTTTGCAGAGTTCCTTAAAGAGAGTTCTTCCACGCGCCTTAGAATACTCATCCCACCCACCTGTGTCGGTTTACGGTACGGGCAACACTATCTAAACTTAGAAACTTTTCTTGGCTCGACGGCATCAGAGATTCTCACGCTACTCCGAAGAGTTTTGTGAGCCTTTCAGATCTCGGATAAAGAATTACGGATTTGCCTATAATTCAACCTACATCCTTAGACTAGCACTTCCATCAGCTAGCTCTCTTAGCCCTAAGCGTCCTTCCATCGCACAATAGTGTTGGTATTGGAATATTAACCAATTTGCCATCGCATACCCCTTTCGGACTTTGCTTAGGACCCGACTAACCCTACGATGACGAGCATCGCGTAGGAAACCTTGGGTTTACGGCGTTGGGGATTCTCACCCCAATTATCGCTACTCATGCCTGCATGCTCACTCCTATCCGCTCCAGCGCTCCTTACCGGTACACCTTCAACGCTGAATAGGACGCTCTCCTACCACTTGTCTATGACTATTAAGACTTTTTATACTCATATTTTATTTTATCTTTAAATTTAATCTTACCATTTAAAAACTCTACTATCTTTTAACAAAGAAAGCGAAGTATTTTAAAATGGATTTAAATGTTGCAATGGAATTTTACGAAGTAGCATACATAAAGTATGTAACTGAGTAAAATTTCAAGCTCATTTAAAGACACTTAAAAGACGAGCTAGTCTGAATAGTCATAGACAAGTCTAAAGCTTCGGTACTCATTTTAGCCCCGTTATATTTTCCGCGCAAAATCACTAGACCAGTGAGCTATTACGCTTTCTTTAAAGGATGGCTGCTTCTAAGCCAACCTCCTGGTTGTTTCAGTAACTTCACATCGTTTTCCACTTAAATGAGATTTAGGGACCTTAGCTGTTAGTCTGGGTTGTTCCCCTCTCGACGACGGATTTTATCACTCGCCGCCTGACTGCTGTGATTACATATAAGGTATTCGGAGTTTGATAGGGTTTGGTACATTGGTGTATGCCCTAGCCCATTCAGTGCTCTACCCCCTTATATTACGACACAACGCTATACCTAAATATATTTCGGAGAGAACCAGCTATCACGAAGTTTGATTGGCCTTTCACCCCTATCCACAAGTCATCCCATAGCTTTTCAACGCTAGCGGGTTCGGTCCTCCACTGGTTCTTACACCAGCTTCAACCTGCTCATGGATAGATCACTTCGTTTCGGGTCTGCAGCATCTGACTAATCGCCCTATTAAGACTCGCTTTCGCTACGGCTCCGGGTTTCCTTAACCTCGCCAGACACCACAACTCGCAGGCTCATTATGCAAAAGGCAGTCCATCACCCTGATAAATCATAGGGCTCTGAATGATTGTAAGTAAATGGTTTCAGGTTCTATTTCACTCTGATCACCTCAGTTCTTTTCACCTTTCCCTCACGGTACTTGTTCGCTATCGGTCTAGTAGTAGTATTTAGGGTTGGAAAGTGGTCTTCCCAGCTTCAGACAAGATTTCACGTGTCTCGCCCTACTCAGGATACTGCTAAGTAAAAATCAGATTTCGCATACGGGACTATCACCCTTTATAGTTAATCTTTCCAGATTATTCTGCTATCATCATTTAGTCTATATTGCAGTCCTACAACCCCTAGTGCAAGCACTAGGTTTGCCCTCTTACGCTTTCGCTCGCCGCTACTGACGTAATCTCTATTGATTTCTCTTCCTTTGGGTACTAAGATGTTTCAATTCCCCAAGTTCGCCCCGCATTGCGGTAGTATATATCTCTATATACTGGGTTGCCCCATTCGGAAATCTACGGATCAAAGCTTCTTGACAGCTCCCCGTAGCTTATCGCAGTCTAGTACGTCCTTCATCGCCTCTACTAGCCAAGGCATCCACCATTCACTCTTAGTAGCTTACCTTTTTTATACCTAAAATAATTAATCTTAATTAATTAGGCAGAATAACTAATATTCTAATTCGCATCACTTCCTTGTTAAAGGTAATTAAGTTAAATTAACTTTCTTACGATACTTATTTGTTTATCTTCAAGACGGAAAGCATTAACACTAAATTAGATAAGTTTTAAATCCTAATTTAGTTGTGATGTTAAACTTCTACTTTAAATACTAAACTTTATTAGTATATAAAGTGAAAAAAGATAAAATCTTAAGTCTTTAACAAGTCCTGTAAAATTGTTTTTTATTAAAACTTGCTTGTGACTCTTAACATTAATAAATTAAAGAACAACGATTTACAACATAAATAACTACATCGCTTCTAAAGACAAAAACAAGTTTGTTTTAGAAAGGATAATAATATAATGTAAAAGAAAAGCTTTATTAACTGTTAGAAAGTTAAAGGTGGTTTCTCAAATCGTGAGCTGGAATTATATAAGAGAGTTGCTTAAGAAAAGCTTAGAAAGTTGGGGGAATTTTATAAAATTAAAAAATTTATTAATTATTAATATTACAAAGGTATTTTACAATAAATATTAAATAATTTTAATATAATACACCAAACAGATTTCAAATTTAAAGACAAGAAAATGCAGATAGAATTTACAATATGTAGCCAAAGTATGCTCCTAGCATACCTACCACAGCCGATAAATGAGCAAAAACAAGAGCTTATTTGGGCTATGGCTGACGCAGCAAATGAGCTTCAAAAGGTAAGAGAGTGCGTGTGTGGAATGAATAATATAGCTGTTTTTACACATGAAATTGAATACGATGAGCTAAAAGAGCTAAAAATAGAGCTTGAAAATATCTTTAAGAATTTAAAGCCACGCCAAATAAATGGCAGAATAATCGAAATTGAGGTGAATTACGGAGGAGAAATTGGGGTTGATTTAATCCAAATGGCAAAAGCCAAAAATATCTCGCCACAAGAGCTGGTTAGACTACACACACAGCCACTTTATACGGTGTTTTTCCTAGGATTTTTGCCTGGATTTGCATACCTTGGTGGGCTTGATGAAAGGCTTTATCACCCTAGACTATCTAGCCCTAGAAAGAGCATAAAAGCGGGTAGCGTTGGTATCGGAGGTAGTCAAACTGGCGTCTATCCTAGCGCCAGCCCTGGAGGCTGGAACCTCATAGGCAGCACAGATGCGGTGCTTTTTGACCCACAAAAAAGCGAGCCAAACCTCCTAATGGCTGGCGATAGGCTTAAATTTATCGCAAAGGAGGTGCTAGTATGATAATGATACAGGTAGCTGGATTTGTTGGGGTGCAAGATCTTGGTAGGAACGGATTTTTACATAGCGGAGTAGGCGTAAGTGGAGCAATGGATAAATTTGCCCTGATGGCGGCAAATGCTGCACTTGGCAATGACTTAGGTGCGGCTGGACTTGAGATAATGGGTGCAGTTAGCGTTGAATTTACAAACGATAGCAATTTTATCTTAACCGGAACTGAATATAAACTAAAATTAAACGATACCTATATTAATAGTTATACAAGATACAGTGTAAAAAAGGGCGATATTTTAAGCATAGAGGGTGCAATAGATGGGATGTATGGTTATCTCGCTATTAGCGGCGGCATTGATGTGCCAGTCGTGCTAGGAGCTAGGGCGCAGAGCGTATCTGGGGGATTTGGTGGCTTTTGTGGTAGGTTTTTAAAGTCAAACGACGAGCTAAAAATCCACCGCTCTTCACCACTAAAGCCCCTAAAAATTCAAGCCCCACAGCAAAGAGAGAGCATAAGAATTCTCGCAAGTAGCGAATGGAGCGATTTTATCATGCCTCAAACAATCCTAGCCCAGCCATACAAACTTACCTCAAACCTCAGCCGAATGGGCTACCGACTAGAAGGCGAACTAGCACTAAAACCACGCAAAAGCCTAGAAATGCCAAGCCACGGAGTAATGCCAGGCGTAGTGCAAATCCCACCAAACGGGCAACCCATAGTCCTCATGAAAGATGCGCAAACCACGGGCGGATACCCAAAAATAGCTACCGTAATAGACGCCGACCTAGGACATCTTGCGCAAAAACGCCCAGCTCAAAGCGTGCAATTTGAGCTAATTAGCGTAAAAAACGCTATCCTTGCAAGCAAGGAGCTAAATGAGCAAATTCTAAAGATAAAAGAGCTTGCATAAAGCGGGCAAAACGCGCATAAACAAACTTGTGGTGGCTAGTTTATGCGTGCCAAGAGTTTTGAAATTTAGCTACATCAAAATAGTTCTCTATCTCAATCGGCTTAAAAAATTCATCAATCTCAACGCCAAAAAGCATAGATAATCTAAAAAGATGACTGAGATTAAAATGCTTGCCGTGTGCGTAGTTTTCGGTATTTGCGTAAAATCCAGATGATCTTTGACCTATGCTGAGCGCCACTTCTAGCTGACTTAGCCCACGCTCTAGCCTGAGCCTTTTTACGTTCGCACATATCATCATAAAAAATCTATCTTCTTGTTCTTTGTTTATTATTGGCGGAATATTATTAAACATTAAGTGCCTTAATTTTTTATGAAGTTTAAAATAACTTCCAAATTTACGCAACTATCTATAGAAATGATTTTTATAGATATATTTTTTAATCGCTTTTTAAGTATGTGAAATTTATAATCTTAAAATCATTTCTATAGAAATGATACCTACACTATCTAAACAAAAAAAGGAGTTTTTTATGTTTAAAAAATCACTCGTTCTAAGCCTAGCCTTAGCGACCGCTCTATCTGCATCAGATCTTCGCTTTGAGCTTGGCTCGGCAAGCGGCGACGGAAAGCTAAAAACAGCAGACATCGTCCTTAACACAGGCTCTAGCCAAAGCGGCTTTACGACTAAAACCAGGCTAGGCTACGCAAAGCACGATAACGGCAACGCATACAGAGTAGACGCGGTCTTTGGCTGGCAGTTTGGCGATGCAAATAGCTGGGGCTTGTTTAAAATTTATCCTATCGGCGTGGGATATACGTACTATTCGAGCAAAGACAACTTTTTCGTCAGCTACAATGGCAGCAGCTACGGCTATGTGAGCGATAACCTAAGTATGTTTACATACAAAGCTGGTATTGAGTATCAAAAAGACAGCCTATTCCTAGACAAACTAAGCCTGCTAGTTGGGGCGTTTTACACGCATACGTTCTACACAACTAACATCGATGAAGGAAACGACAATTATTACAGCGACCTAAACTACAAGCCAAAAGGCTTTGAAACCTACGTCGGTGTCGATTACGGCGTAACAGATAAATTTATCGTGGGCGCAAAAGTGGGCTATAATAAATTTAAAGATAGCTCGTTTTTGGACGAGTCGTTTTTTAACCATTCAGGCGCTACGTTTAAGCTAAGCGTTGGATATAAATTTTAATCTCCTTTAAGAAATTTTCGTGGCTAGCTTTTAGCCACTTTCTGCATTCTTTACTTTTGTTTAAAAATTAATATTAAGTTAATTATTTATAACAAATATTAAACAATATTAAATATAATTGAAAAAATTATAAGCAAAGGCAAATAGTGAAAATAGATTTTAACTGCGATTTAGCCGAGGGTCTAGGGGTCGAAGAGGTAATAATGCCATACATCAGCTCAGCAAACATAAGCTGCGCCCTACACGCTGGAAGCGTGGACGAGACAGCCCGCACAATAGCCCTAGCCAAAAGCCACGGCGTACAAATAGGCGCGCACCCCAGCTTTGACGATAGGGCAAACTTTGGCAGGAGTAATTTAAACCTAAGCAAACTAGAAATACAAAATCTACTAGCATATCAGCTTGGTGCATTTTTGTCACTGTGCGACGAAGCAGGAGCAGTCTGCGCCTACGTAAAGCCCCACGGAGCGCTTTATAACATGGCGGCAAAGGACTATGCTCTAGCACACATTATCGCCGAATTTGTTGCCAAAATCTCGCAAAAATGGGGACAAAATCTAGCCATAATGGGGCTTAGCAATAGTCAAAGCGCACAAGCGGCAAAGGCGGTCGGTGTTAAATTTATAAGCGAAGTTTTCGCAGACAGGCACTACACAGACTGCGGTACACTAGTGCCTAGAAATGAGGCAAATGCGCTAATTCACGATAAATTTGAAGCAATCGCACAGGTTGTAAGCATGGCAAAAAATGGCGTAGTAAAGAGCATAAGCGGCAAATCCGTAGCAGTCTGCGCTGATAGCTTGTGCGTGCATGGAGACGGCGAAAATGCCGTAGAATTCGTACTTGCTATAAAAAATACCTTAGAAAAAGAGGGTGTAAGCGTGGGAGCATTTTAATCTAGCATAAGCCAAAACGCAGACTTAATCAAAGCCGATAAAATAAATTTAAAGGAGAGCAAATGGCAGACAAAAAGGCAATTTTTGGGGCGGCAGCACTCATGGCGACTTCCGCCGTGGGTCCTGGATTTTTAACACAAACGGCTAAATTTACAGAAACGCTCATGGCTAGCTTTGCCTTTATCATACTAGCCTCAGTCATCATAGACATTGGCGTGCAGCTAAACGTCTGGCGCGTAATCGCCGTTAGTCGCCTAAAGGCGCAAGAGCTAGCGGAGCGCGTATTTCCAGGGGTTGGCTACTTGCTAGCTGCACTTATTGTAATGGGCGGACTCGCCTTTAATATAGGCAACATAGCAGGCGCTGGACTTGGGGTAAGCTCTGTATTTCCTAGTATTGACCCCATAATTGGCTCAATTATTAGCGCTGGCGTAGCGATAGCCGTTTTTGCGAGCAAAGACGCGGGTTCACATATGGATAAATTCGCCCAGTTTATGGGCGCTGTTATGATTTTAATCATCGCTTATACGGTCTTTGAGGCAAATCCTCCGCTAGCTGATGCTGCCATAGAGGCGGTAGCTCCGCAGAAATTTGACGCCATAGCACTCGTAACACTAGTAGGTGGGACTGTGGGCGGATATATCACATTCTCAGGCGCACACAGGCTGCTTGATGCAGGCATAAGTGGCGTGGAAAATCTAGGTCACGTAACCAAAAGCTCAATAACAGGCATTCTCGTGGCAAGTTTTATACGCATATTTTTGTTTTTAGCCGTGCTTGGGGTAGTGGCAACTGGCGTAAAGCTAGACCCAGCCAACGTCGCCCTGACACCATTTTCTCACATACTCGGAGACTTTGGCAGAATTATGTTTGGGCTTGTTATCTGGGCAGCTAGCGTAACATCGGTAGTCGGAGCTGCGTATACTTCGGTTAGCTTTATGACAGGCTTTAGTCAAAGTATCAAAAGGCACCAAAACCTAATTATCATCGCATTTATCGTATTTTCGACGCTCATTTTCTCAACCGTCGGAAAGCCAGTACAAGTACTTGTGCTAGTTGGCACGCTAAATGGGTTAATCCTGCCTATTGCGCTAGTTGTAATCCTGCTGGCTGCATATCGTAAAGACATCGTGGGCACGTACCGCCACCCAGTGTGGATAGCTGGCTTTGGCTGGCTCATTGCCGCTGCTATGAGCTATCTAAGCTACATCACGATAGTAAAATATCTAAGCTCTTTTTAAATTTATCGCAAGGCAAGAATGAGCAAAACCGTAGAAACTTTGGATTATTTTGGTTTGTGGATTGTATTTATTTTTATGTTTTTTATTCACGTACATAGTTTTTCTTTTTTACGCCAGGGGAGGGGGTGGAGGCTTGAATTACTAAAAACTGCGACTTCGTCTTGTTTTACGAAGTCGCCCCATTCCTATTTTATCCATCGCTCGCACTACTTCGTAATATGCTCACTCGCTTACAGCACACAGGAGCGTATGCAAGCCACAAAGTGGCTTAGGATGACGACTGCTTACTGTGCGTACATAAAGCGAGTAGACGAGTATATCACAAAGCGATACGAGCCACATAAAGAGCAGTCGTCGTCCTAGGCTTCGCCTGCCGACGCTCCCCACACGCTAGCGGTGTCGCTAGCATTTAAATTTATCTGCGATAAATTTAAATCACGACTTTTAAAGATTGCTTTAAATTTAAAGTTTGCTCCGCCTAAAATAACGGAGAATGCGAAGTATCATGAGATGAATTTTTGCAAACTGAGAGCTAGCTAGTGTTAGCGAAGACAGAGATGAAAAAAGCATAAATTTATTACGACGTACCCAAAAGGCACAGTGTGTTTTAGGTAGGTGCAGGGAGCGCAAGCACTCCCTGCCCGCAAAGACTGGCAAAGCCAGTCTGCGGAATTTAAAGAGCGAGCTGAGCTCCAAAAAGCTTTGAATTTAAGAAAAATAACTTCAACGAGATAGGAACGTCAAGATGCTCGCATCGCACAGCTAGGCAAGGCGGATAAGCAAGTGGCAGGGGAGTTACCTAATAGGTAATGACTGCAGCCACTTGCGATATCCAACGCAGCATAGCAAAGCGAGGCAAGCTGGCTTTTACGCCAGCTTAGCCCACAAAGGCATAGATGATTAGGGCTAGGAATATTAGCCCAGTTGCGAGCATTGCAAAGCCAGCAAATTTAGCAATAGCAGAGTATTGGCCAAACTTATCATCTTTTACGATTAGCCGTTCAAGCTCGCCGCTAGCACGCAGGCGCTCATACCACTTCGCGCGCTCCGCTTTTAGCTCATCTTCGCCTAAATGCCCTGAGAAAATCACCGTATCCATCGGGAAGCGGTCGGCTCTAAAGTGGGTGTTGAAAAAATGCACCGCAAAGATAAAGCCAGTCGCAAGCAGGGCTTCATCGGAATGGACTATCGTGCTTAAATTTATCGCCCACGGCGGTAAAAAGCTAGCAAAAAATGTCGGAAAAGCCAGCACCAGCCCAGAAAAGCCGATGACAAACATACCCCAAAATACCGCTAGATAATCAAACTTCTCCCAGTATGTAAAGCGGTCAAACTGCGGTCGCTCGCCAGCTCCTACAAACCACTTTAGATTTGCCCACAAGTCCCTAAAATCCTGAGTTCTTGGCATTAGGCTATCAGCTCCAAAAAGCTTAAATTTGCTCTTACGATAGCGCAGAATAATCTCAATAATATGCACCACAAAGCACGCCCCCATAATGGCCGCACTCAGCCTGTGAATGAGCATAGCCCCGTCAATACCGCCCATTAAATTTATCATCACGCTAGCCCATTTGGCGGTGTAAAACTTCTGCGGCAGCCCAGAAAATGCTAGCCCCAAAAAGCTCGCCGCCACAAAAAAGTGCATCACGATATGAAGCGTGCTAAAGCGGCGAATTCGGACTTTGCAGTTATGAGCCTTTTCTTTAGCGGCTTTAAACTCGGCTGGGAAACGCAGCCTAAGGCTAATTAGCTTAATGCTCCAAAGCAGAGTATGCAGGCCAAAAAAGCCAAAGACGACTATGAGTAGCCCCGTCATAAACACATATGCGCCGTGCAGCTCTGGGTAACGCTCGCCGTCGTTGTGATCAGCGTGAGCGATAAAGCCAAAGGCAAACTCATCATCGCCATTTGCGTGGCAGGTCTTGCAGGTCTGGCTTCTATTTAGCGCCCCTAGCGTGCTTTTTTCATCGCTTGGCGGCAAGATAGCGTGCGTGCCGTGGCAGTCAAAGCAGGCTGCTATACGTGGTGCAGAGCCTAGACGCTGCAGGTACATCGCCTTGCCGTGAAAGGTCTCGTAGTAGTGGGCCTGCTGCTTTTCGTGGCACTCACCGCACTTTGCATCGCTTGCTTTTTTATAATCTACTGGATTTTCAAATTTAACGCTATGCACGCTGTGGCAGTCGGTGCAGGCTGGCTTTGGATGGGCGTTAGTGGCAAAGATATTTTTCTTATGCAGCGTCGAATGCACGCTAGCGCTAAACTCCACCCCCTCCTTTTCGTGGCACTTTACGCAACCTTCATTGACTAGCTTTTTGTTTTTGCTATTTTCTGCTGTGTGGCAATCACGACAGCTAGGAAGTGAGCCAAAGAGCATATGAGAGTGGATATTATCCTTTATATTCTCGCCCAGATCCTTGCCGCTGCCTACTTCAGCCTGCTTTATCTGCCTGCCTGAAATAGCCCAGCCCTCAAGCCCATCAAGCATCACGTAGACGTTTTTATAGCCAAGCTCATTTAGGGCTAGGGCTGCCTGGCTAGCGGTGTAGTTTAGGCGGTTTAGCCCATAGATGACTATCGTTGCATCCTTATCGCTTGGCAGGAGCTTTTCATACTCTGGCGTGTTGATAAAGACTGCATTTGGCAAAAATCCCCACTCCCTATGCACCTCCTCGCTATTTACATCAAGCAGCACGGCTCCGTCATTTATAAGCGCTGCAGCCTTTGCCATACTTATGGGCTTTACGCCGCTAATTAGCGCCATCTCGCCCTCGCCACCAGCCCTTAGGGCTTTGGGCGCAAAAAGCACAAGCACGCAGGATAAAACAGCTAGCAAATATTTAAATTTATTCATATCTATCCCTTTTTATGGCTAGATTAGGGGCGTTTTGCCCCTGCTAGCTGCTATTTTTTAATACCCAAAAGCTTCTTAGCCGAGCCAGTATAAATGAGCGCTTCATTTACTAGCTTTTGGCTATACTCAGCCCCGTGAAGTCCCCACGCTCCGTCCTTTTCTAGCTTAGTAGCTATCTCTCGGGCTTGCTTGGTGTAGTTTATGACCTGGGCTTTTGCTTCGACTGCTAGGTTTGATTTAGCTAGGGCTTTATCGATCGCTTTTATGTCGTCATTTATCTCTTTAAAGCCCGCTTTTACAGGCGTTTGCCACTTTTGCACCCACTCATAAATTTGATCTTGGTTTTTAAATTTTAAATTCTCACTCAGATTGCTCTGCACTGGGCTGTGGCAGCCGCCCTTGCCTGGTTCCATTAAATTTGGATCTTCAAAGCTCGTTCTAGCGCAGCTCCACATAAGGTCGATGAAAAATCGCCCCTGCTCGTTTCTAGCCCAGCTCCAGCCCTTTGTGCCGCCCTCTCTTGGCTTGCCTGGGGCTGGATTTAGGCTTTTGGCGTCCTTATCCGTGCTGATTTTCCACACGTGAGACATTCTTACATTATCAAAGCCCGCTAGGTCAGGATTTTGTATCGCTCCAAAGTTCTCGCAGCTCATCATCGCAGGCATATGGCAGCTCGTGCAGTCATCCTTTGCGTGTGCGCCACCAAATTTAAAAAAGCTAGCCTGCGTCTCGTGGCAGTCGGCGCATTTTTTCTTTAGCCCCACTCTGGTGTAGTTATCCTGCCAGTCGTTTGCCGTTACTTCGTGTGGGTCGTGGCAGGTGGAACAACGCATACCCTTATCGTAGTGGGCTGAGCTATACATCTGTGAACCTTCCGTGCCGCAGCTTGGGCAGGAGGATTTAAAATAGACGTTAAACGGCTTTCTTGGATTTAGCTTGGAGTCGGCTTCGTTGTAGGCAAATCGCTGGTGGCAGCGTTCGCAGTTGCTTGGCATCCCAGCTCCACGCGCGCCATATAGGTGAGCGCCTGCGCCGTGGCACTCCTCGCAGCTTACGCCCTTAGAGATTGTGTGCTTGCGTAGCTCTTTCGCGTCGCCCAAAGCGGCGAAAAACTCGTCCTTGCTTTTAAAGTCAAATTTAAAGCTATGGCAGGTCTCGCAATAGCTCGTAGCTGGCTGAAAGAGCATTTTCGTGCGGTAGCTTGCGCCGTAGCTGTTTGTCCCCCACACCTGAGAGCTTGAGCCTTTAAAGTCCTCTAGCTTAGTCGGAAAGCCTGGGCTAAACTCGGCGATTTTGGCTGCCATTTGCGGAGTGAGATATTTCGCCCACAGCACGGAAAATTGATTTCCCCCAGCCACTAGCTTGCCGCTTAGATCGCTTAGCTTGCCGTCTTCGACGTGATACGTCCCACGCACCAGCCACTTATCCAAAAAGCCGTATTTCGTGCGTGGCGTGCCGATAACGGCAAAGACATCATCTGCCTCTATGCCGTCTGGCAAAATGGTCGCCTGGCTGCCCCACATCGGCTTTTTCATATCGCCGTCTGCTTCGCTTATCTCATCAGGAAAGCGAAACATCATCGAGTGGCGGCTTCGCTTCCACGCTGCATACTGGGCTGGGTGGCACTCGCCGCACTTTGCAGGCCCCACAAATTTATTCGGATAGTCCAAAATGCTCTCAAAACCAAGGCGGTAAGTAACGGCTACTTGCTGCCCTGTCTTTTCGCGAATGCCCTTGCCGCCGCCAAAATCGACAAACTCCTCTTGGCGGTCGCTTAGGTGATACTGCCCGACTAAGCGCCCATCTTTTTCGTATTTAAAAACTGGGTGATTTTTCTTTAAATAGTCCCAAAACTCGCCCTCTTGCTCGACATAGTCGCTAAGTGTGCGAGGAGCTACGCCGTCATTTTGCAGAGTCTTTTCCTGCCCTACTTTAGTTTTTGCTCCTTGCTGGCTTGGCTCATTTTGCGCCGCCTGGGCGCACATACAGGCTAAAACAGTAAAAATAGATAGTACAAATTTAAGCACCGTCTCTCCTTTTGTACAAAATTTAATCTTTTTTAAAATAATATTTTATTTTGATTAAATTTTAACTTAAAATATTAAATATTATAATTAATTATTTATTTTAATATTTTTATTATGTTTTATTCATAAAATTATTTAAAAATACAGCTATATATTATTAATTTTAGACTCTAATTTCATAAATAAATATTCGTCTATACTTTAATAAAATATGAGTTTTATTAGGATAAAATATAATTTTAAGCACTAAATTATTCATACTTTGCTAAAGTTTTATATTAATTATAAAATATAAGGATATTTTATGATAAAAATATTTTCTAGTATGGGCTGGGCTCTATTTTTTATGCTTATTTTTGCTATTTCTATCGCAGTAGCCACCTTTATCGAGCAAAACATCAACACTACGGCAGCTTGGCTATATGTTTACGGCTCACACTGGCTTGAAATTATAATGGTCTTACTAATCGTTGTATTAATAATAAATTTATTTAAATTTAAGCTTTTTCGCCTAGCAAAGCTACCCTCTCTAGCCTTTCATTTTAGCTTCATTTTAATAGCCTTTGGTGCGCTAATTACTCGTTATTTTGGCTTTGAAGGCAGCCTTCATTTAAGGATTAACGAGACAAATGACAGTATATTTTTAGAAAAATACTACCTAAAAATCTGCGATTTAGCAGGCAACTGTAAAAAAGATATGGTAAATGAGTATGACAATTCTAGCTTTTTTATAAAAATGCAACTAGACAAAGGCAAAGTGCATTTTAAAATCAAAAAATACGCAAAATCGCTTGAGTCAGTTTTTATACCTAACGCAGAAAATATAGACGCCAAAGACACATTTAGCTTTAGCATTTCAAACGGCATAAATGTCGCACCCCTTGAGCTATTTGAAAACGAAAGCGTCGATATAGATGGTGTGCTTTTTAAATTTGACAAAAGCCAAAACTGCTCTTATGTGCCAGATAATAGCGTCTGCTTTGGCTTTGAGGATGGCGGAGCTTTTGTGCGCTCAAGCCTAGAGCTAAGCCTGCTAAACTCCACCACCATCGCACCAAATATAAAAACAAGATTAAAAACAGGTGAGCTTTATAGGGCTGGGGGCTTGACATTTGTGCCAAAACAAGCTCTACAAAAAGCCGTAAAAAGCTGGCGCCAAACGCAAGCAAACGGAGAAAGAGACGGCTTTTTGCTAGAGATAAAGGCGCCTAATAATACGCAAAATGTATGGATAGTAGCCGATGATGAGACGGAGATCTTTATAGATGATTATAAATTTAAACTAAGAGCCTTTAAACAGAGCTTTAAGCTGCCTTTTAGCGTAAGGCTTGATGAGTTTAGCATACAAAGATACGCAGGCTCAAACTCGCCCAGCAGCTACTTTAGCAAAGTGGGCATAGCGCAAAACGACAAAGCAGACCTAAGTGCCACCATATCGCCAAATAGCCCACTTGATTATGATGGTTACAGGCTATTTCAGACCTCGTATGACAAAGACGAGCTAGGTAGCCTTTTAAGCGTTAGCTTTGACCCTGGCAGGAGACTAACATACGCTGGATACACGCTTTTGTGCCTTGGGCTTTTACTAAATTTGTTTAATAAATCTAGCCGCTTTCAAAGCCTACTAAGAAATGGCTTAAACAATTAGCAAACATAGCCTAGGTGTTGCTCTTTAAGGACTGCATTTATAATTTAGCTTTAATTTTATCATCAAACTAAGCTATTTCATGGCTAGCTTTTGTAAATTTAAGCCAATCAAAGCTCGCATTATAGGGCTTGTTTTAGATAAATTTGCTAAAATATAAGGCTTTAAAAGGAGATAGTGGTGCAAAAAATCAAGAAAATCCTACTAGACTTAAAAGAGAGCTCAAATCTACGTACACTAAGTCAATTAATCCACGACGGCGCATACATCACAAAAGACGGCAAGCGGCTTTTAAACCTAGCTAGCAATGATTATTTGGGGCTTGGGGCTAGTGATGAGCTTTTTGATGAGTTTTTAGACACTACATCAAAGAAGAGTCTTAAATTTAGCGCAAGCAGCTCAAGAAGCTTGAGTGGGAATTTTGAAATTTTTAGCGAGTTTGAGAGCTTTTTAGCAAAGAGCTATGGCGACGGCAAAAGTGCTTTGCTTTTTAACAGCGGATACCATCTAAACGTAGGTGTCATCTCTGCTCTAGCCAGCCTAAAAAACACCCTTTTTATCATCGACAGGCAAGCTCACGCTAGTGCATACGATGGGCTTAGACTAGGCGGGGCTAGCTTTGAGCGATTTAGACACAACGACACCGCACACATAAAAGAGATACTGGATAAAAATAGCGGCAAATTTGAGCGATTTATCATCATCACAGAGGCTCTTTTTAGCATGGATGGCGACGAAGCACCACTAGGGGAGCTTGGACGGATAAAGAGCGAGCATGAGGGCGTGTGGCTTTATGTGGACGAGGCTCATAGTGTGGGTGCGTGCGGGCATGATGGGCTTGGGCTTTGCAAAGATAGCGGCGTGGACGTGGATTTTGTCGTATTTACCTTTGGTAAAGCAATTTGCAGCATGGGAGCGGCTCTTATTTGTGATGAGACGGTTAGGGAATTTTTAATAAATCGCGCTAGAAGCCTGATTTACTCCACCGCCATAGCCCCCATAAACGTTGCCTTTACGCACTTTATATTTAAAAAGCTTGGTAAAATGAAGCAAAAAAGGGCGCATTTACAAAGCCTATCAGACGAGCTTAAAGTCGAGCTTAAAAAACATGGGGCGCAAGTGCTTGGGTCTCGCTATATAATAAGCGTGCTAGCAGGCTCAAGCGATAGTGCACTAAAAATGGCGGCTAGGCTACAGCACTGCGGATACTTCGCACCAGCTGTGCGTCCGCCAACAGTCGCACCAAATACCGCCAGAGTGCGCCTATCACTGTGCGCAAACATGCAAAAAGACGAGCTTTTAGGAGTTGTAAATGCACTTTAAAACCATCTCTGCAAAAACTATAAACTGCGATGAAGTCGTGCTATTTTTCGCTGGATTTGCTGGGGAGTGGGAGCATTTTAAAAGCCTAGAGCCTAGCGATAAATTTGATGTGATTATTATTTATGACTATGAAAAAATAGGCTTTAATGAGGAACTAAAGCAGGCTTTTAAGCACTACAAAAAAGCCCACATCATAGCCTTTAGTATGGGTGTGGCTGTGGCGAGCAGGCTTGAGTTTGGCGAGTTTTTTTCTAGCTATGAGCTGCGGCTTTGCATAGCTGGCACGCCACTTGGTATAGATAGGATTTTTGGCATTCATCCTAGGATTTTTGCGCGCAGCATAGAGAGTTTTGATAAAAATGATTTTAAAATCTCAATCGGTGCAAATGATTTAATTTTAAGTCGCGATAACTATAAAAGCGAGCTAAAAAGCTTGCAGGATTTTTGCCAAAAGCCCGTGATAAATGAGCAATGGGTAAGTGCGGTGGGTGCAGATGATGATAGTATGTTTTCTTTAAATTCGCTTAAAAACTCCTTTGGTGAGCGAGTAAAAATCATAAAAAGCAAGCATTTTGTTTTTGGTAATTTTTCAAGCTGGGATGAGCTATGCAAAATGTAGCGGATAAATTCCTGCGCGCTAGAGCCAGCTACGAAAAATCAGCACTCGTTCAAGCGATGATGAGAGATGAGCTGGTGCGAGAGATAGTGGGGGCAGGAAATAGCTTTAAAAGGGTGTTTGAGTTTGGCGCTGGGCAAGACGAACTAGGCAGGATATTGCGCCCTAAAATACGCTATAAAAGCTATCTAGCAAGCGATATAAACCCCTTTTGCGTAAACGAAAATGGGGTGAAATTTATAAATCTAGACATGAATAAACCCTTGCCAAACGACTTAGGCAAGTTTGACCTTATCGTCTCAAACGCATGCTTACAGTGGCTTGACGCTAGGACTGTTTTAGCAAATTTAAAAAAGCATTTAGTGCCAAATGGACTGCTTGCGGTGTCTACATTTGGCAGTAAAAATTTATGGCAGGTTAGAGAGCTGACTGGGCTTGGACTAGATTATCCTAGTATAGACGCACTAGAAAATGCGTGCAAAAACCTAAAAAATGTGAAAATTTACAAAAAAAGCATTGAGTTAAATTTTGACTCCGCATTTGAGCTATTTTTGCACTTAAAGCAAAGCGGAGTAAACTCCCTAGGCAAGCTATACCTAGGAAAAAATCTACTAGCACAATGTGAGAGCAAATTTAAAAACACTCTCACATATGAGCCAGTTTTTATCATAGCCAGAGCTTAGAATTTCTTAGCTCTAACCTCTTTTACTATATCTTTTGCCATGTTATCCACCTCGGTGGTTACGGTATTTGTCTGGGCTGCAACGTCTACGTTTTGCTTTGTGAGTGTGTCTATGTGGGTCACACTATCATTTATCTGTGCTATCGCCATGGTTTGCTCTTTTATGCTCTCGCTCATCTCATTTATGCTTTGACTTAGGATATTTACGTAAGCCTCTATCTCACTTAGGCTTTTTTGGGTGTTTTCGGCTAATTTACGAACTTCATCAGCCACCACAGCAAATCCCCTGCCATGCTCACCAGCCCTAGCTGCCTCGATAGCTGCATTTAAGGCTAAAAGATTAGTCTGGTCGGCTATGTCACGTATAATATTTATTATGCCTTTTATATCCTCACTTTGCTTTATCACATCCCCGGCTCTGTTTGAGATAGAGCTCATTGATGAGCTCATCTGCTCTACCGCAGCTGCACTTTCTTGTAGGCTTGAGGCTTGAGATTTTGCGCCATTTGTTACTGTATCTACTGATGATTTTAGTATGCCAGCTTTTTCCTCTAGCACTTGAGCTTTATCCAAATTATCAGATAGCATTTTTGCTATCGCACCACCCATGGCATTTACACCCTGCATTAAAGACTTTATATCGCCTTCTAAGTTTTCTAAATTTAAGCGCGAAGTAAAGTCATCGTGGGTATAAGCCGCAAGAGTATCTTTTATGTGATTTATGTTTGTACTTAGACTTGCAAAAAGGTCGTTTAATAAAAATTTAAGTGTGCTAAGCTGAGGATTGTGCGGAGTGGCAGAGATATTATTATCCATATTGCCTTTTATCATCTTGCCAACTATCTCATTGACATTTTCAAGCATTTGATTATCTTTATTTATGCCGCTTACGACTTTGTCTATGCCTTCATTTATGCCTGATGCCATAGCGCTAAATTCATCATTTGTATTTACCTTTATCTTTTCGGCTTTATCCTTTTCATGGGTGATAAATTCAAACAGATTATTTAGTCCATCCTGTATTATTCTTATAGGTCTTAACGAACGCTTTATAATCAAAAACACTATTATAGAAATAATCACCACAAACACCGCAGCAATACCCAACTGGGTACCCAAAAGACTATTTGTAATGTCATCCTTAAAGCTCTTTTTTAAAGATGAGCAAAGCAGCCACTCACGCTCTCCGACAAGCCTACAAACAGCCTCTTTTTCACTACCATTGTAATTATACTGTATGCTACCATTTGGCAAGAAATCTTTATTATTAAGTTTCTCCAAAATCACACTCATAGCTGGAAGGGGTTTATTTAACAAATTTTGATCTGGATGCATTAGCATTACGCCACTTTTTTCAGACATAAATACATATCCACTAGAACTCTTACCTATTTCAATCAACTGTTTTCTTATCTTGTCCAATGATATATCTGCACCAATTACACCAATTAAATCACCCTCTTTTATAACTGGAGCAAAAAATGTTATGACCAGCTCTTTACTAGCTGCGTCCTCATATGGCTCAGAGTACATAGCTCTTTTAGACCCCTCTTTAAACCAATCTCTAGTGCGAGGATCATACCCAGAACTAGGCATGCTCACTTCTCCCGTAGATGAGATAAACTTACCATTTGGTAAGCCAATATACATTTCTATAAATCCAGCTTGATCACTAAATGACTTTAGCTCCCAAATTATATCATCTTGGCTAGTCTCGCCTATCTCGCCCGACATGGTATTAGCGGACAACCTTACAGTATTTAAATTTCTATCTAAAAATTCATTAAGATAAAAATCAACACCATCAAGAGTCTTTGTGTGTGTTGCGACAAAAGAATTGTCAAGTTGTGATTTTGTAAAGTTGTAATTTATAAGCGAAAACACGCCAAATGCGATCACTAATACAACAATCAAAATAGCAGTTATTTTATTTGATATGCTGCGCATATTTTCTCCTAATAATATTTAATTTTCTATAATTATAACATATATTTAAATAAAAATTTATACAGTATTTACAAATTTACACAAATTATAAATAAATTTAAATAAATAAAAAATCTTATCTTTAAAATTTTCTGCTACAATTAATCTTTATAAAAAAGGGGAGCTGATGCAAGTCGGCTGAGAGGAGACTAGTGTCTCGACCCATAGACCTGATTTGGGTAATGCCAACGTAGGGAAATTTCATGGATTAGACTCTCAGCTCCCTCAAATAGGAGCAAACTTGAAAACTTCACTCTTTACAAACTCAATCATCTGGTTTGGCGCAGCCATATCAATAGCTGAAATAATCACAGGCACATATCTAGCGCCACTTGGCTTTGCAAAAGGGCTTGCAGCTATAATCATCGGACATATCATAGGCTGCATTTTGCTATTTTTAGCTGGCGTCATAGGAGGCGTCAGGGGGCAAGGCGCAATGGATAGCGTAAAACTTAGCTTTGGTTTGCGGGGCGGGGCGATATTTGCCATATTAAACATAATCCAGCTACTTGGCTGGACGGCGATAATGATATATGATGCTGCACAAGCAGCAAACGGCATAGCAAAGGCTAGCGCATGGGGTTGGGCTTTAGCTGTCGGAGGGCTTATAGTGCTGTGGCTTTTACTTGGATTAAGGCGAGCTAGAGTCTTAAACGCCGTAGCTGTGGGAGGGCTTTTTATCCTTAGCGTGGTGCTTGCTTTTAGGGTATTTACAGACTCGGAAAGCGGCTTAATAAATGAGACGATAAGCTTTGGGGCTGCGATAGAATTAAGCGCGGCTATGCCATTATCGTGGCTACCCCTAATAAGCGATTACACAAAACAGGCACAAAATCCAGTCAAAGCAAGTGCGTTAAGTGCGTTAAGCTACGGCATAATCTCTTGCTTTATGTACGCAGTAGGCATGGGGGCTGCTATAAATAGCAACTCAAGCGACATCGTGGGCATACTATTAGCCAGTGGGCTTGGGATATGGGGGCTTGTTATAGTTGTACTTTCTACCGTTACAACTACGTTTTTAGATGCCTATTCAGCTGGGGTATCCGCTAAAGCTATAAATTCCAAAATAAGCATAAAAGCCTTTAGCGTAGCTGTGGCAGTAGCTGGAACTGTGGCTGCGGTGTGCTTTAATATGGATGATATAACAGATTTTTTGTATTTAATAGGCTCGGTGTTTGCGCCTATGATTACCATTTTAATAGTTGACTTTTTTATCCTAAGGCAGGATTTTAGTGATAAAGGCTTTGGGTGGATAAATTTGATGATATGGCTTGCTGGATTTTTGCTGTATCGCTATCTTTTAAGCATTGAAACTCCGCTTGGAAATACGCTACCTGATATGCTAGCGACGGCTGTTTTATGTCTTATAGTACATAAAATAAAAAACTTGCAATTAAAGCTTAAAAATTAAAATAAAACGCAATAAGCAATAGCTGCATGGCAAAGGACACCTCGTACAAAACCACGCTATCTAAGCTAAGTAAAAATAGAGGAGAGGGTTATATTGGGCTTTATAAAAGGTAATATAACCCATATGCAGCTATATTTTTAAACCTACAATATTAAACTTCTGACCTTTATCAATCCACCAACCATAAAGCTAAGGAAATCTATAACACTTTTTATATGTATTTAATCTCATTTAAATAACGCTTACCCTCATCCATAGTTTCTTATAATTATTAACCATAGTTGGTTTTAATATTTATTTGCTTATTAGATAAGACATAATATATCTAATATAAAAGCATAAAACACTTAAGATAAAAAATAAACCATCCATATATTAAAGCAGTTTAAATTTATACTCTTGCAATAATAACTTTATAATAAAGACTTAGCTTTAAAGTCCATAGTATTAAATATAAAATAGCACACATGCCAATACCAAATACTATCTAAAGCTACTAATAAAGATACACTAATAAACTAAATAACAGCTCATATAAAAAGATAAAACCCTTTTAAACAACAAATTGATTTTTAAATTTCAAAGTCATGGCGTATGTCATGTATAAATAGCCTATTAATAACTCACATCACAAAGCAATACACCCATATATCTAGTTTGACTCTGCTCTAACCAGCTATTAAATAAGCCTTCCTTTACTAAAACCTAGCAAAAAACTGTAAAAAACTATAAAGAGTTATAAAAAGCTTTGCTTTACTAAAGAAGCTTTGCTTTGACTTATAATATATAGACCACTTAATAATTTAACAGGATGACTATTTATTGTATACACATTAAATAAGTAGACAAAGCAAAGCTTCTAAATACAACAAAATTAAACTATAATCAACAGGCATCTTGCACAATACAATAAAAACTGTATAAAAGTAGCTATCATACTAAACTTAGTCTAAGAGTGTTTTTTAGGTTTTTACACCAAGCTTTATAAAATTCTAAAAATCATGATGACATTGCTTTGTAATATTAGTCAATGCTAATATGCTAAAAGCTATTTATACAAATAGTGGAGTATGGTGAAGTTGGGCTTGTGCAGTTAATTAGAATTTGTAATTAAAAAATAACGCTATCTTTTAAAAAAGCCAAAGGTAAATGATATATACCTAAGATAATCTAGATAACCTAAAATACTATAATATCTTATAATACAGCTTTATAAGACATACTTACACAAAAACACTAATGTAGATAATTTTAATTTATATAAAATCATTAAATTTAAATAATTCATATAAATACTATATTAAGTAACCCTAAAAGCAAAGAAGCAACAAGGCAAAAAATCATAAGAGGAAATCATGGTGGGCCTAACAAGACTTGAACTTGTGACCTCACCCTTATCAGGGGTGCACTCTAACCAGCTGAGCTATAGGCCCTTATGAAGCTTAGCTAAGCCTTTGGCTTATGGCTTAACTATAATATAAATATTGTGCAGTTTGTAAGCATCTTTAAAAGGCTTTTTTGCTTTAAAGATGATGGCTTTTAAATTTGATGGTGGAGAATAGCGGGATCGAACCGCTGACCTCCTGCGTGCAAAGCAGGCGCTCTCCCAGCTGAGCTAATTCCCCATTAAACAGTAATAACTAAAAATAACTATAATAGCAATATAGCTAAATTTAACACATATTGCCACAATAAATAGCTAAGACAGTAAAAACATAAATATAAAAAGCTACTTGCTATTATATTTACATTATACTAGAAACTAAAAATATAACTTAGCTAGGACAATGCCTTTATCTATGTATAGTATATCACCCATACTAGATTAATGATATATTGTAAAATAGGTGTAATAAGTTATTTTATTTATCCTACCCATTTTTACTTTTACATTCACAAAGCTCACACTCTACTAGCTTAGCTTTATACTTTAGATTATTTAAATTCTAAGGTATTAATGCTAATTTATTTAATATTTCAATATAGTAATAACTATTAAAGATTTAACTACTCTTAACAACGGTATATAACAGGGATATAGGCTAAAAGCCTTAGCCTCTGCTTTTGCCTTTGTAAGTGAGTAATGTTAGTCTAATGTCAATCTTTCAAATCTAAACAAGGATGATTGAGATATTTTCCTTTGATAGATATCTTGTGAGAGAATATCTATTGTACTCTAGAAAGGAGGTGATCCAACCGCAGGTTCTCCTACGGTTACCTTGTTACGACTTCACCCCAGTCGCTGATTCCACTGTGGACCATAACCAGTTTGGTATTTGGGCTTCGAGTGAAATCAACTCCCATGGTGTGACGGGCGGTGAGTACAAGACCCGGGAACGTATTCACCGTAGCATGGCTGATCTACGATTACTAGCGATTCCGGCTTCATGCTCTCGAGTTGCAGAGAACAATCCGAACTGGGACATATTTTATAGATTTGCTCCACCTCGCGGTATTGCGTCTCATTGTATATGCCATTGTAGCACGTGTGTCGCCCTAGGCATAAGGGCCATGATGACTTGACGTCGTCCACACCTTCCTCCTCCTTGCGAAGGCAGTCTCATTAGAGTGCTCAGCCTAACTGTTAGCAACTAATGACGTGGGTTGCGCTCGTTGCGGGACTTAACCCAACATCTCACGACACGAGCTGACGACAGCCGTGCAGCACCTGTCTCAAGATTCTAGCAAGCTAGCACTCCCGTATCTCTACAGGATTTCTTGGATATCAAGCCTAGGTAAGGTTCTTCGCGTATCTTCGAATTAAACCACATGCTCCACCGCTTGTGCGGGTCCCCGTCTATTCCTTTGAGTTTTAATCTTGCGACCGTACTCCCCAGGCGGTATACTTAATCCGTTAGGTGCATTACTGCCTTGACTAGCAAAGCAACAACTAGTATACATCGTTTAGGGCGTGGACTACCAGGGTATCTAATCCTGTTTGCTCCCCACGCTTTCACGCCTTAGCGTCAGTTGAGTTCTAGCAGATCGCCTTCGCAATGGGTGTTCTTCTTGATCTCTACGGATTTTACCCCTACACCAAGAATTCCATCTGCCTCTCCCTCACTCTAGATTATCAGTTTCCCAAGCAGTTCTATGGTTAAGCCATAGGATTTCACAAGAGACTTGATAATCCGCCTACGCGTCCTTTACGCCCAGTGATTCCGAGTAACGCTTGCACCCTCCGTATTACCGCGGCTGCTGGCACGGAGTTAGCCGGTGCTTATTCGTTGGGTACCGTCATTGTTCTTCCCCAACAAAAGGAGTTTACGCTCCGAAAAGTGTCATCCTCCACGCGGCGTTGCTGCTTCAGGGTTTCCCCCATTGAGCAATATTCCCTACTGCTGCCTCCCGTAGGAGTCTGGACCGTGTCTCAGTTCCAGTGTGACTGATCATCCTCTCAGACCAGTTACGCGTCATAGCCTTGGTGAGCCATTACCTCACCAACTAGCTGATACGATATAGCCTCATCCTACACCGAAAAACTTTCCCAACACAACTTGAGTTGTGGTGGAGTATGGGGTATTAGCAGTCGTTTCCAACTGTTGTCCCCCAGTGTAGGGCAGATTAGCTATACATTACTCACCCGTGCGCCACTAACGCATACTAGCAAGCTAGTACTTGTCCGTTCGACTTGCATGTATTAGGCACGCCGCCAGCGTTCACTCTGAGCCAGGATCAAACTCTCCATATAAAATATATGAAGTTTTTAATCTAAAAACTTTTTAAATTTAATTTATTTAAAAAATAAATTGTTTCATTGTTTTAGACTTATTATCATAAATAATAAATAAGTCTGGCTCAATCGATCACTTGTTTAGATTTCAAAGATTGACTATTGAAATATTTAAATACTAACACTATTAAATTATAGAACAACGATTTATTATTAAAGCCTGTAATCATAAAAGCTTATGAAAGAGCTTTTAATGAGTAAAGGGTAAAGTAAAGAAAAGCTTTATTAACTGTTAGAAAGTTAAAGGTGGTTTCTCAAATCGTGAGCTGGAATTATATAAGAGAGTTGCTTAAGGGGGGCTTAAAAAATATTAACTTTAGATAAAATTTTAAATTTTTCAAAGAAATTTCACTCTATAATCTTTGCATATCCTGTTATAGCATGTATTTTAATAGTCGCCTTTTTACCTGCTTCATCATATAAACTTATCTCGCAATCCCTCAAAAATCGCTTATCAAAAGGATTCTTTGCATTTTTTAGGGTTCCGCTTGGCGCACCGTAGCTATCAAAAGAGATCGTCTGATTTTTACTGCCACAATTTTTAAATTTAATATCCGCAACTCCATAAGTCTTAGTGAGATTTAAATTTTTATTAAGCAAAGAGCTTTTGTAATTTTGCCCATTAAACCCAGAAGTGAGAAATTTATTTGGGTTTGCGGGGTCTTTGGCTATCTGGCTTAGGGAGTTTGGGTTTCCGGAAAATTTACCATCATCACTAAAAACAGTATATCTCCAGTCATGCTCTTTACTATCACCGACGAGTCCGGAGTGGAAAAATAGCCTCCAATTACGCTTATACCACTCATCGCCAAGCCCTGCTTTATCGTCCATTATGGCTAGTCCTTGCGTGTATCGAAGGTGAATTAATATCTGCTGAGCAGCTAAATGCAATTTATCTAAAGCTATATTAGGCATAGCAAAAGCAAGCATTATGCCCAGTATCAAAATCACCAAGCATAGCTCAAATAGGCTAAACGCCCTACTCATCGAAGCTCGAAGCTAGCTACGATTTTACCAGCCCTAGAGACATTTACGCACTTTTTACCATTATCACAGCCCTCTTTTAATGCTTTGCTGCCATCCAAAACGCCGTAAAATTTAAGCCTTAAAGCTAGTTTTGCGTCATTTGTGCGTACCTTGCTAACCCCTAAAGTCTTAAGCTTAAAGGCCAAATCTCTAGCTATATCAAATTTATACGCAAAATGGTCTTTTGGCTCTTTTAAAAATAGATAAATATAAGGATAAAAAGCAACTACGGATAAATTTATAAACAAAAATGCAAACACGACAAAAACACCAAGCTTATATTTTAGCCTAAACTGCGGTAATCTCACGCGATAACTAGCCATAAAAGTATGCACCATAATAGGTGTAGCGATAACACAAAATGGCAAAAAATACTCCCACCAAATGCGCTGTCTAAGCGAAAGGAGCATACATATGGCAAACGAGGCAAAAGAGATAAAAAATATGATATTTTTACGCTCTTTAACCAAAACCCTATAAACAGAATACACAAAATACAAAAATACCAACGGAGAAAAAACGGCTGCAAAAATCCCTAATGTATCCAGAAAATGTCCGCTAGGGCGCCCACCTGTCTCAAAGCCATAAAGTCCAAAATTTATAGCCACTAACATAGCGCAAAATGTTGCCTCAAGGCGCATTTTATAATACGAAAAATATGCAAAAAGCCCCACATAAAGTAACAAAAATGACTGGTCTATAAAAATCATCACCACCAAAATAAAATAAAAAAGCAACCTAATATAAAATTTGTGGCTTAAAAAAAGCAAAATTGCAAGGAGGGTTAAAAATATATAAGCCCCAGCGTCATTTACTAATATAGCACTAGCCATAACCCCTGGCAAATAAGCATACAAAAGCACTGCAAACACTGCGTCATTTTGCTGTTTTAAAAGCTTAATGCTAAGTAGATACAAAAGGTATAAATTTAAACAGTGAATTAGCAAAAACGGCAGTCTAAGCGCAAAATCATTATCTCCAAAAATAGCGCAAAATCCCCTAGCTATGAGCGAAGCGAGCGAGTTGCCTTCGAAAAATATCCTAGCCTCATGATAGCTTATGCTAAGGTCATTTAAAAGTACGAATAAAAATAAAAAATTTATCCCCAAAGCAGAAAATAAAAGCCCTCTACGCATCCTTAAGCCTCACTCCAAAGCCAAGTCCCACAAGACAGACAAACGCCAAAAATAGCAAAAACACACCCCATCCATACTCATAAGCAAAAGCCGGCACAAAGCTACCAAAAACTCCGCCAGCATAGTAAAAGCTCACATATAACCCACTGGCTATAGCCTTTTTCTCATTAAAGCTTGCCACAAAGCCGCTTAGGATACTATGAGCTAAGAAATTTGCAGCACAAATTACTATCATACCAGACAATAATAAGGCAAAACCATCAAAAAAGCACAATAAAAGCCCAAGCATAAAAAGCATAGCCACTACCCAAAGCACCCTACTAACTCCGCCTAAAAGATTCAAAAACCAAGATGAGAAAAATGATATAAAAACTCCGAGCAAAAATCCTACATAAAGCACGCCATTTTTAAGTCCACTATAGCCTCCAGCCCTATTTGTAAGCTCAAAAGGGGCAAAGCTAAGAATCGCCAAAAAGCTAAAGAATAGGCAAAAAATGCAGATATAAGCGTATAAATTTGTCCTTTTTAAAAGTACACTTAAAATATCGCTAAGCCTTAACTCTCTTTTATGCTTTATAGCTATTTTATCAAGAGTAGATAAAAAAATCGACGAAAGCAAAAGCAAAAAAGCAAGTACCGACATAAAAAGCTCATATCCATAAATATCGCTAAGCCAGCCACTTAAAAGCCGCCCCAAAAAGCCACCAATTATAGTCATGCCTATATAAACGCCAATCCCTTGAGCTAATGCAACACCGTTTAAGCGGCTAGAAATATAGCTCATAAGCCCCGTCATAGCAGCTGGGATAAAAAGCCCCTGAATACCCCTAATGTTTAGCATGATTGTATAATTATGAGAAAAAGCAAAGCCAAACTGCAAAATCCCAAGCGCAAAAAATGCGAAAATCAGAGTTCGTGTAATGCTAAATTTTTCTAAAAAATAGCCATAAAATAAAGCAGAAATAGCAAGCGGAGCCATAATGGCAGTAATAAAAAGCGCAACAGATGCACTACTAACGCCAAGCACCTGCCCTAAAAGCGGCGCAATGGGCTGAGGAGCGTACATAGTGGCGGTAATTAGCACCGTAGAAAAATAAACAACCGCCCTCTCGTACGCACTCATAAAAGCTCTTTAATTAAATATGCACATCCCAAAAAAACTCAACCCACTCAGTCGCCTCTTTTACTCTGTATTCAGGTAGCAAAAGCGCCTTTTGCTTATAAAAGACAGTCGCTATTTTTAGCTCTAGGTGCGGATAGCGCTTTAAAAGCTCGCGCTTAATCTCCACCATACTTTCGCCACTATCTATAATATCATCTACAAGTAGGACTTTTTTAAATTTGCCAAGCTCTGGGACGTTAAAAATCTCTATCGTATCAAGCTTTTTATCGCCCTCATAGTGGATTGAATTTAGGCTAAAGAGATTTCTATTTTCTAGCGCAACAGCCAAAGAATGCCCCAAAGTAAGCCCACCTCTAGCTATGGCTAAGATAGCCTCTGGCTTAAACTCATCTCTAATCTGCTTTGCCATTTTCTTTACATCGACAGCAAATTCATCATAAGAGTAATAAATCACGTTTTCTCCTTAATGCACCATAAACACTATCACACTAATGGCTGCAAGCGCAACTACACCAGAGTTTATAAGCTCCCAGCGTCTCTGAAGTGCGCGCACTAAAATATAGGCGATAAAGCCAAAGGCTAAACCATTTGTGATAGAGTAAGTAAGAGGTATAAAAACCACCATAAAAAAGCTAGCCACAGCTATGGCTGGATCTTTAAAATTTATCTCCCCAACTTCTGAAAACATTAAAATTCCGACCATTATAAGCACTGGGTATATGGCGTTTGCTGGAATGGCTTTAAAAAACGGCAACATAAATAACGTAAGTACAAAAAACAAAGCCGTAAACACCGAAGTAAGCCCAGTGCGTCCACCCTCCTCTACTCCGCTTGCGCTCTCGACAAAAGCCGTCGTGGTACTAACCCCTGTTAGCGCACCTGCTACGGTAGCTACGGCGTCGGATTCTAGGGTTTTTTCTAGGTTTTTAATACCATCTTTTTTGCTCTCGTCAAATATCCCAGCACGAGTTCCCACACCAGCTAAAGTGCCGACTGAATCAAATAAATCCGTAACAAAAAATGTAACTATCACAGGCAGAAGCGCTAAACTAAAGTTTCCAGCCACGTCAAAAAATACACCCCTTATATCAAGCTGTAAAAATATAGGCGCGATAGAAGCAGGTAGTGAAAAAAGCTCCTTTGGATACTCGCTAAGCCCAAAAACCCAAGCAATTATAGAGGTAGTAATAACGCCTAAAATAAATGCGCCTTTTATTTTAAAAGCCCAAAACGCCACTATTAACACCACTCCAAGAATACCTAAAAGCACGTTTTTATCACCCAAATTCCCCATTCCTACAAGCACAGCGTCGTTATTTACCACTATGCCCATTTGCTGAAGTCCTATAAAGCAGATAAACGTGCCAATACCTGCACTTATAGCTCGACGCAGGTCAAGTGGGATTGATTTAATAATCCAAATTCTAAAGTTTGTCAGGCTTAAAAATACAAATATAATCCCAGAGACAAAAACCACTCCAAGTGCTGTCTGCCACGGCATTTTCATGCCCAGTACTAGCCCAAATGTAAAATACGCATTTAGCCCCATGCCCACACTCATCGCAACTGGCGTGTTAGCCCACAAGCCATTTAGTAGCGTGGCTATAACAGTAATTAGTGCTGTAGCTGTAATAAGCGCGTCTATAGGCATGCCAGCCTGCGAAAGAATGATTGAATTTACAGGCACTATATACATCATCGCTAAAAATGTCGTAAGACCCGCGTTAAACTCGGTTTTTACATTAGTATTATTTTGCTTTAGACGGAAAAAATCCACTCTGCCTCCTTAATAAATTTTAATTTCATTATACAAGCTATCACGCTCAACAGGCGTGTAGCCGCTGGTTTTTATGATGTCTATAAAGTCTTTTAGCGCCATTCCATTGGCACTTTTTGCACCAGCTGCACTCTGAATGCTCTCTTTTTGTATCGTGCCGTCTAAATCATCAGCACCAAACTCCTGCGCTATCATCGCTAAATTTATCGTAGATGTCGCCCAGTAGGCTTTTATGTGAGGCACGTTATCAAGCATTAGCCTAGATATAGCTATGGTCTTTAAAATCTCAGCTGAGCCTAGAAAATCGGACGTTTGCAGGTAGTTATTCTCTCGCTGATACACAAGCGGAATAAATGCATTAAAGCCGCCAGTTTCATCCTGCACCGCACGTAGACGCAGCATATGATCTATCCTATCAGCCCTGCTTTCAATATGCCCAAAAAGCATAGTCGCATTACTCATTTTGCCACGACTGTGCCACAGGGAGTGGATTTTTAGCCAGTTCTGGCTACTTACCTTGCCTTTGCAGATTTTTTCTCTGATATTTTCTGCAAATATTTCAGCCCCACCCCCAGGCATGCTATCCACGCCGTATTCGCACATTTTTTCTATTACTTCCTCATAGCTCATATCAAAGCTACGAGAGATGAAATCTATCTCCGCCGCAGTCAGGGCTTTTACGTGCAGGCTTGGATATTTTTGCTTTATTAGCCTAAAAATCTCTAAATACCACTGCCAGCCGCCCTCTTTATTGTGAGCTGAGACGATATGTATCTCCTTTGCTCCGTTTTTTACGGCTTCGTCTGCGATTTTTAGAATCTCGTCGTGGGTCATTCGGTATGGATTTGGATTTTTCCGATGAGCTGAAAATGCGCAAAATTTACACACATCAGCGCATATATTTGTGGGGTTTATGTGACGATTGATGTTAAAAAACACCTTCTTGCCGTGGCGTATTTGACGCACTTTATTAGCAAATTCACCAAGCGTAAAAAGATCTAAATCATAAAGCGCGAGTCCATCTTCGTGACTTAAACGCTCGGAGTTTTTAAGTTTTTGGATTAAATTCATAGAGTGTCGTTTTGTCCTTTGAAAAACTGATTTGGCATTATAATATTTTTGGCTTAAATTAAGTTTTTCATTAATCAAGCTCAATAAAAAATATAGACTTTTTGGGTAAAATCACACCTTTTTAACCCAAAAAATAGAGAGTTTTTATGATATATAAAGATTATAAAATAAAACAAATTTGCAAAGAAATAGAGCTTTTAAATGCCCAAAAAGTGGGCTTTGAACGCTTTAATAATATAAATTTATTAACAGCAAAAACACTCCTGCTTAAAAAGCTAAATGAGACTTTAGAGCTAATGCAGGAGTTTAATAAAACAGGCGATAAAATGCTAAAAGCCAAAATAGAGCAAAACGAGATAGATATTTATGAGATTTATAAGGAATTTGACGCGCTTTTAAAGGATAGCAAAGAGCTTAAAGAGCTTGCGCAAAAGCATATCGCAGCTGGGCTAAAAGCGTTTGGTAAACGAATTTGGCTATTTGTGTTAAAGTATTTTTTTAAAATCATGGCCGTGTTTTGGTTTTTGGGCTTTGCGAGCATTAGCTTTTACCTAGGATATGCTCCAAAAATAGGTCTATCTGATACGGAATTTACTGGGGCTATGATAATTTTTGCTTTTATGCTAACCATTTTAATAGGAATTTATCCACTTAGCGTCTATTTTTCTTTTAGGCTCTTTTCTGGCTACAGCAAGCTATCATTTTCGTTTAATATAGTTAGCTTTTGCTTTATTTCTATGCTAATTTTATCAGATGTTTTAAACTGCGAGCTTATAAATTTAATTAACGAATACCCAAAGATGGCATTTGGAATTTATGCTGCTTTGCTTGCTATTTTTAGCGCGATAGTGGCAATTGTGCTAATACTAAATAAAAAGGATAAAGAGGCTTTTATAAACGCATTTCTTGCGTTTGTATGCACTCTTTACTCTGATATGTTTTTAGTTTTAATCCTAAAAATAAATAACCCAAATCAATCAGAATTTTTTATACCATTAGCGATTGCTTTGGCTCTGTTTGCAGTTGGCGCTAGGCTTTTTATTTCAAATTCTTATATTTTTAACTTTAAAGCTGCCATAATCGCAATGACAGTCTTAATAATTTCGGTTTCAGTTTTTAGAGGCGATAGGCTTATAGCAACATTTGGGCTAGATAAGCACCTAACGCAAACGCAAAGCAAAATCTCAAATTAACAATATTTCGCTATAATCACGATAAAATTTAAAGGATAAATATGTGCGGTATAGTCGGATTTATAGGAAATAAAGAGAAAAAAGATGTCGTTTTAAGCGGACTTAAAGAGCTTGAGTATAGAGGCTATGATAGTGCTGGAATGGCGGTGCTAAACGATGAGGAGATACGCTATTTTAAGGCTGTGGGCAAGCTAGAAAATCTAGCAAATAAAATGCAAGATGAGAGCTTTTTGGGCTTTGGCGTGGCGATTGGACACACTCGCTGGGCAACCCACGGCAAGCCCACGGAGATAAACGCCCATCCGCACCTAGGCGAGCATAGCTTTGTCGTGCATAATGGCATAATCGAAAACTACGCCGAGCTAAAAGATGAGCTAATAAAAGAGGGCGTGCATTTTGCTAGCCAAACGGATACCGAGGTTATTGTCCATCTTTTTGAGTTAAATTTAAAGCAAGGTCTGGACGCTAAAAGTGCGTGGGAAGCGACGATAGCAAGGCTACGTGGGGCGTATGCGACGCTATTAATTAGTAAAACTGCGCCTGGGGTGATATTTTTTGCCAAGGACGCCGCACCGCTAGCTATCGCAAAGGATAGTGCTGGTGAGATATTTTTTGCTTCATCGGACGCTGCGCTTATTGGCGTGGCAAAGGAGGTGCTTTATTTAGAGGATAAAAGCCACGGATTTGCTAGCTTGGGCGAGATAAAAATTTACTCCGCAAATGGCGAGATTAAGCCTGCTTTTACCGCCCTGCCGCCTGATAAAAGCTACGCTCAAAAAGAGGGCTATCGCTACTTTATGGAAAAAGAAATTTACGAGCAAAGCAGCGTCATAGCAGACGCTTTAATGGGGCGAATAAAGGGCAGCGAGGTGGTGCTTGAGGGCGTTAGCGATGAGCTTTTGGGCGAGATTGATGAGATTATTTTATGTGCGTGTGGGACGAGCTATCACGCTGCACTTGTGGCTGGGTATTTATTTGAGCGTGTGGCTAGGGTGCGCTGCAAAATCGCCATTGCAAGCGAGTTTCGCTACAGCGAGCCGGTGCTAAATGAGCGCTCGCTTTTTATCGCCATTAGCCAAAGTGGTGAAACGGCTGACACTCTTGAAGCCCTAAAAATAGCTAAAGCGGCAAATTTAAAAAGCCTAGCCATCTGCAATGTAGATAACTCAAGCATGGTGCGTCTTGCGGACGCTTCGCTGCTAACGCGCGCTGGCATAGAAAAGGGCGTAGCGAGCACGAAAGCCTTTGCCACGCAGATTATCACGCTATGGCTTTTTGTGCTTAGGCTGGCTAGCTTTAAAGGCACTCTAAGGGGCGAGGCGCTAGAGCGTGAAATAACGGCGATTAAGCACATTCCTAGCGTGCTAAATATCGGCAACGAACTGCAAGAAAAAATTCGCCGCATAAGCAAACACTATCTGCACGGACACGGCTTTTTCTTTATTGGACGAGATGTGTTTTACCCGCTTGCGCTTGAGGGGGCGCTAAAGCTAAAGGAGATTAGCTACCTGCACGCTGAGGGTTACCCGGCTGGCGAGATGAAGCACGGGCCAATTGCCCTAGCTGATGAGCGGCTTTTTTGCGTGGTGCTAATGCCAAAAAATCTACTTTATGAAAAGGTCAAAAGCAACGCCCAAGAACTGGCAGCAAGGGACGCAAATATTCTAGCCATTAGCCCAGATGAGTTTGAGTTAAGCGATGATTTTATCCGCACTTCAGCCCAGACGCACTATATGGCTGAGTTTTTTGAGATGATGATGGTGCTTCAAATTTTTGCGCTTGAAGTTTCTATTAGGCTGGGAAATGATGTGGATATGCCACGAAACCTAGCCAAAAGCGTAACTGTAGAGTAACGCCTCTTGTGCGGTTGCACTTTAAGCCAGCTCGTCTTACTTCCTATGCGTCGCCCTATTTAAATTTTGCTCAGCAGTTACCAATTATGGCAAATCCTATAGCAAATTTTAATTTGCCTTGCCTAGCTTTGCGATACTTCGCATATAGCCAGTCTGTGCGAAGCAATCTTTAGCCTGCGATTTAAAAATTTGTTAAATATCAGCGGTATTTCTAGTCTCGTCAAGTGGCGTCAGCAAACTAGCCTGGGACTACAAGCAATCATTCCGTAAACGAGTAAGTGAAGCATACTATAAAGTAATGCGAGTGATGGATATATAAAAAGGGGTGAAGTGACTTCGTAACTCAAGCCACACCCCTTAGCGTAAAATAAAAACAAATTTAAACTCAAATCACAAATCCAAAAACTCAAAGTTGCTATGGCTTAAGGATTTAATACAGGAAAAATTCTCACACAATCAGCGCATTACCCTACCCCTTGCGCAATATATTTCCAGATTTATCTAAGCAATAAATAACGTATGTATGTTTAACTCCAGCCAAACCTCCGCTAAATCTACCAACACCATCAAATTTTAGCTCTATAACAATTTTGCCATTTTTGTTTATAGCGCCATATTTGTCGCCTATTTTCATCGCGGCCAAATCGCCGACAAAATCGCCTATCTCATCATAAATGGGGGCTGTGATGGTTTTACTATTTTCATCGGCTAAGCCATATTTGCCAGACATCTCATACACAAGCGCCTTTTTATCTTTTGGCTAAAGATTTCAAAAATATCAAAGCCATAAACGGGGCTAAAGCATCAAGCAAACAGAGCCAAAATGGCTAAAGTTTTTTTATTTTCTCTTCTTTAAAATATCTAAAATCAATAAAAGTAGGCAGGGCAAGCCTACAAAAAGGGGCTTAGCTAAGAGCTTTTATAATAGCCCTTGCAGCGGCTTTGCCCTGAGCTGCGGCGCTTACTACCAAATCAGCCCCCCTCACGCAGTCTCCGCCGGCATACACCCCAGCGCAAGATGTCTGCATATCATCACCTACTACTATGCGTCCAGCACCATCTAGCGCAACACCACAAGCAAGCAAAAAGCTAGGTGCCTCCACGCTAAACCCCAGCGCAAAAACAACCACATCGCAGGCTAGATTAAACTCACTATTTGCCACTGCACGCACGCCACCATCGACCACTACGCTTTTTTGCAGCACTACCGCACTTACATTGCCAACATCGTCCGTGATTAGTTCCTTTGGAACGACGTTAAACATAAAGTTAGCGCCCTCCTCCTCGGCATTTTGATACTCTTTTTTGCTACCACCCATTTCATTTTTGCTACGGCGATACACGCAAGTAACGCTCTTTGCACCAAGCCTTAGGCTGCTACGTGCGCAGTCCATCGCCGTGTCGCCGCCACCTATTACAATCACTCTTTTATCTTTTAAATTTATCCCTTCGCCTGCCCCATCAAGCCCCAGCTGAATAGCCGTAAGAAAATCAAGCGCACTAAAGCTTGAGTTTGCACCCTCTTTTGGTATGCCAGCACGCCTTGGCTTTCTAGCGCCGATACCGACAAATACGGCGTCGTGATTGTTCGCAATCTCCTCAAATTCTAAATCCTTGCCTACTTCACAGTTTAAATGAAGCTTTAACCTATCACCCAAAAGCTCAAATCTCCTCGTCACCACACTTTTATCCAGCTTAAACCCAGGTATGCCGTATCGCAAAAGCCCCCCAGCCGCAGGTGCTGCCTCGTACATACTCACGCCATATCCAGCTCGCAGCAGATATGTAGCGCAAGCTAGACTAGCAGGCCCCGAGCCGATAACTGCGACATTTTTGCCATTTGGCTCTAGCATAGGCACACGAAGTCCAGATGAGAGCCCCTCCTCCGTAATTGTGCTTTCAATCGCACCTATCATCACAGCACCATAGCCATCAGCCAGCGTACAAGCCCCTTCGCACAGGCGCTCCTGAGGACAGACGCGCCCTGTAATCTCAGGGAAAGGATTGCTCTCATTGCTTAGCTTAAACGCAGCTTTTAAATTTGTGCTGGCTATTTGACGTAGCCAAAAGGGTATAAAATTCCCCAGCGGACAGGAGGCGTGGCAGAATGGATTTCCGCAGCCTATACAGCGGCTTGCCTGCTCACTTGCTTTAGATGCGCCCAATATCTCGTACGTCTCGCAAAAATCCTGCACCCTGATACTTGCTTCTCTTTTTACCTGCTTGCCTCTGTTTAAATTTAAAAACTCCTGCATCTTAGTCCCCCTCGGCTGGATTTAGCGGAAGTCTAGTCATGTCTTTTGGCTTAACCAGCCAAAAATCCCTCACCGCATTTCTAAAATCATCAAGTATAGCCCTAGCCTTTGCACTACCAGTCTCAGCCTCAAAGCCGATTAATAGGCGCTTTAAGAAGTGCCTTACCTCGTCCATTTCGTCTATATCTATGCGTACAGCTACTACGAGTTCTTGATTTAGCTTATCGATAAACTCACGCTCTTTGTCGTAAATAAAGGCAAGTCCACCAGTCATACCGGCACCAAAATTTATCCCTGTTGCGCCCAAAATCGCCACTATCCCGCCAGTCATATACTCACATGCATGATCTCCTGCGCCCTCGATGACTGCGGTCGCACCGCTATTTCGCACGGCAAATCTCTCGCCCACGCTACCAGCCACGTAAAGCTTGCCTCCAGTTGCGCCGTAAAGGCAGGTATTACCAGCGCAGGCAAAGTCTTTACCGCTAATTTCTGGAGCGATGACTATGCGCCCTCCGCTCATGCCCTTGCCAACATAATCATTTGCCACGCCTTTTAAATATAGCGCCACGCCACCAGCTAAAAATGCCCCCAAGCTCTGCCCAGCTGTGCCTTTTAAATTTATACGGATACTTTGGCTAGCTAGCCCAGTATCACCGTAGTATTTGGCTACTTCGCCGCTTATTAGTGCACCAAAGCTTCTGATTTGGTTGTGTATTTTTAGCTCAAGGACGCTTTTTTGGCTTGGCTCCTCTATGGTGCGGCGGACTTTGGCTAGGACTATTTTTTCATACTCACCCTTGTCAAATGGCTTGTTAAACTCATCGCTATGCACGCTCGCGCCAGCAATGTGGTGTGTTAGCATAGATAGGTCAAATTTATCGCTTAGCTCGCTTTTTTTCTGCACTAAAAGATCATTTCGCCCTACTATCTCATCAAGGCTAGTATACCCCATACTAGCTAGCTCTGCACGAACGTCCTCGGCCAGGAGAGTGAGATAATTTACTATGCGTTCAGCTGAGCCTACAAAATGCCCCCTAAGAGTCTCATCTTGCGTCGCCACGCCTACGCTACAGCGATTTAGATGACAAATTCTAAGCACCTTACAGCCTAGTATTATAAGTGCTAGCGTGCCAAAGGCATAGCTTTCTGCGCCAAGAAGTGCAGCTTTTATGATATCTTTGCCGACTTTTAATCCGCCGTCGGTTTGTAGCTCTACTTTAGTGCGGAGTGAGTTTACTTTTAGTGCGTTGTGAGCTTCGATTAGTCCTAGCTCCCATGGATTGCCAGCAAATTTAATACTCCCCCAGCCAGCCGCACCTGTGCCGCCATCGCCACCGCTTATTATGATTTTATCCGCATAGCACTTAGCCACGCCAGCTGCTATCGTACCTACCCCTGCGCTTGAGACTAGCTTTACAGCGATTCTAGCACTTGGGTTTACCTGCTTTAAATCATATATAAGCTGGGCTAAATCCTCAATCGAATAAATATCGTGATGCGGTGGCGGAGAGATGAGCGTAACCCCAGGGGTAGTGTAGCGCAAGGTTGCAATTAGCGGCGTTACCTTGTACCCTGGTAACTGTCCGCCCTCGCCTGGTTTTGCGCCTTGGGCTAGCTTTATCTGGATTTCGCTCGCACTTGCTAGATATTCAGCTGTTACGCCAAAGCGTCCGCTGGCAATCTGCTTGATTTTTGAGTTTAGCTCACTTTTTAGGCGCTCCTTGGACTCGCCACCCTCGCCGCAGTTGCTCATGCCACCTATCATTGCCATAGCGCGCGCCATAGCCTCATGGGCTTCTGGGCTAATGGAACCTAGGCTCATGGCTGCGGTGTTAAAGCGCTTTAAAATCGCACTAGCTGGCTCGACTTGGTCTATATTAATTGGCTTACGGTCTGATTTAATCTCTAAAAAATCCCTAATCATACGCTCCCCACGCCCTAATATAGCCATGCGAACTTTGTCATAATCCTCCTTACTAGCGGTTATGCTTGTGCGATGAATTTGATTAATAAGCTCTGGTGTATAGTCGTGATATTCGTCGTTTTTAAGGTATCTATACTGTCCGCCCAAATTTATCCCATACACTCTATCGCAGTCTGCGTACGCCTCTTTGTGAGCCTTTTTGATACGAGCGTCTATATCGGCATATCCTAAACCGCCTATTAAGTTTACGCTTTTATTAAAGCACTCACTCGCTATCTCATCACCTAAGCCTATGATGTCAAAAAGCGCTGAGTTTTTATATGAGCTAATGGTTGAAATTCCCATTTTTGACATTATCTTAAGAAGTCCAGCATTTAGCGCGTGATGGGTGTTTTTTAGGGCTTGTTTTGCATTTTTGGCATAATCATCTAACACCGTAGCATAAAGTAAATAAGGATACACAGCGCTTGCGCCATAAGCTATTAAAGCAGCACATGAATGAGAATCTAGTATCTCAGCACCAGCTGCTATTATGCTTACTAAATGGCGAAGTCCCAAAGCGCTAAGATGAGCATTCACTCGCCCAACGGCTAGTAGCATAGGTATAGCCACGCGCTCTTTAGACATATCTTCATCGCTTAGGATTATGATATGCACTCCATCATTTTTTACAGCTAGCTCCACGTCAACAGCTAAAGCATCAAGTGCCTCTTTTAGGCTTTTATTTTGCGTATAAGTCGTACTAAAAAGTCTAAATTTAAACTCCGAATCATACCTAGGCGAGCTAGGATCTCCGTAGCTTTTAAGCGCCTCTAGCTTTTCGCTCATTAAAATAGGTGAGATGGTCTTTATGCGCTTAGCATGCTCTGGGGTCTGGGCTAGGACGTTTCGCAGCTTACCAAAGGCGATGTTTAGGCTCATTACAACCATTTCACGAAGTGGGTCGATGGGCGGATTTGTAACTTGGGCAAATTTTTGCTTAAAAAAGTCGCTAAATCTGCGCTGATGATTAGAAAATGCCGCTAAAGTCGTGTCATCGCCCATAGAGCCGGTCGCCTCTTTGCCACTTTCTGCCATAGCTGAGATTATCGTCTGCTTAAACTCCTGTGTAATCCCCACTGCACGCTGGCGCGCATTAAGCTCGCTTAGCTCATATGCGCTAAAATCCTCAAAACTAAGCTCCACATACTCCTCTAAATAGCGCATATTGCCTAGGTATTTATTGTAATTTGCTGAGCTTTTTATATAATCATTTATATCATTATTTTTAAGCACTCTGCCATGTTTTAAATCTATACCTATCATCTGTCCGCTTTGCAGTCTGCCACGCTCTAGAGTGTCTGCCTCGTCAATATCTAGCACGCCGTATTCACTTGCTATTAGCACTCGGCGGTCTTTGGTGATTATGTATTTTGCTGGGCGAAGTCCGTTTCTATCTAGCGCACAGGCTATATATCTGCCGTCTGTAAAACTCACCGCAGCTGGTCCGTCCCATGGCTCAAAGCTCACACTGCTATACTCATAAAAGCTTCTAAGTTTAGCGTCTGTGTGGGGGCTATTTTGCCATGGAGCTGGTATGAGATACCTAATAGCTTTAAAAAAATCCACGCCATTTTGCAGCAAAAATTCAAATGCGTTATCAAGGCTAGCACTATCGCTGCGGTCAGAGTTTGTAACAGGCAAAAGCCGCAAAAGCTCATCGTCGCTAAAGACTTCACTTTTAAAAGAGTACTGTTTTATGTTTAAATTTGTTCTATTTGCGTTTATTGAGTTTATCTCACCATTGTGCGCTATGGCACGAAAAGGCTGAGCTAAAGCCCACTTTGGCAGGGTATTTGTAGAAAATCTCTGATGAAATAGCGCAAAAGAGGTGGCAAATTCATCATTTGATAAATCCTTATAAAACGCCCTAATATGCGTTGGCATCACAAGCCCTTTATACACTATCACGTGCGATGAAAACGACGCTATATAAAGCCCCTTTTCATCACTATACGCACCTTGTGCCTCACGCCTAGCTAGATAACAAAGCGCATCAAAACGCTCCTTTGCCACGACAGATGCCGCCTCTACAAACACCTGTGTAATGCGTGGCAGGGTAGAAAGCGCAAGCTCTCCTAGAACTGATTTATCAACTGGCACATCACGGATAAGAACGACTTTTAGGTCATTTTTAGCACAAATTTGCTCCAGCCTTTCTAATTGAGCATCATCATAACTAAAGCACATAGCCACAGCAAACTGCTCTGTAAGTTCGACATTTGCGCGGCTTGCCTGCTTACGCAAAAACTCCACAGGAAGCCCAAAAAGTAGTCCACAACCATCGCCACTTTTCATATCAGCAGCTATCGCACCCCTGTGCATCATGCGCTCAAGTGCGGTAATGGCGTCCTTGGTGATAGCATGACTTGGCTCATTGTCGATATTTGCAAGCAGTCCAAAACCGCAATTGTCCTTATCCATATATATTAGATTTTCTCTTTGCATACTACCTCCGAGTTTAAAATATCCAGTAGGATTATGCCCTAAATTTTCTTAAAATTATTTAAATACGTTAAATAGGCATTTATAATACATTTATGTATCATTACTTTACTTAATAAAATATTAAATAGACATTTATTATTTTAATTTATATTTGTGATAATATTTGAAGAAATTATCAACACTAAAGCGTGTTAAAAATTTTTAAATTTAAAATAAGTATAAGAATATTTTATAAATTAAAGCCGTCAGGGTTTTAAAAAGCTTAGTTAACCTAGATAAGCTAACCAAGCCTTGAAATAATCAGCTCCCTTAGCCCAGCAGAAAACCCAACCGCACTAATGATATCATCGCTGCTAATAAAAGTCGTCTCACTTGCTACGTCGCAATACTCGCTCAGAGCATTTTTATATCCGCCGCGTATGACGGCACTTTTGCCCTTTAAAAAGCCAGCCCCGCCAAATAGCAAAACACCTAAATCAAGCCCCAGCTTAACCCTAGCAGACGACGAGCTACGAAGCCAAGATAAGAATATATCATCATGTCGCAAAGATAAAGCGCCCACGCCGCTAGGCACCACTAACACATCGCAGCCATAAAGGCTCTCGGCGCTAATGCTAGGCAAGACATGAATTCCATGCTCATCCATTATATCTGGCTTAAATGCGCAAACCTGCACGCTAGCCCCCTCAAGCGAGTGAAAAAACTCGTAAGCACTAGCAAAACTAGCCAGGTTAAACCTATCATAAACAATGATGGATATTTTCATGTTGTCCCCTTTATAGATATGATTTTTACGGCACGATATTGGGAAGTATTTTTAGCTAAAAGTCGAAATATTATTATATTTTTGTGCTTTAAAAGACATAGATTAATGCAAAAATAGGCTCTATAAATTTAAACTTTATAAACTTATACACTAAAAACCAAAAAGCCAAAAAATGGCTATCGTTTTTATCACTTAATAAATTTAAAACCGCATAGACAAGAATGGGTTTAAATCCAGTCTTTTGCTTTAAAAATCCTTAAGTATAATAAATTTAGCCGCACAAAAGACGGCTAAATCAAGCACAAAATATCGCACGACTAAAAATACATTAGTGCAGATCCGAGTTTAGCTTTATCGCACGTTTGCTAAGTGCTGCGACTATCTGCCCTGTCTGGCTATTTTGGCGAAAGTGCAGTCCATTTAGCCCCGCTAGCTCAAGCCCCTTGTATAGCTCGCGGTCAAATTTAAAGCTAGGGTTGATTTTAGCTAGCGCCTCTCTGTCTTTTTCACCAATATGCACCTTTGTGCCTTCAAGCACCGCTATGCCAGCGTCTATGATGCAGTCATCGCCAAAAGGTATGCCTGTAACTGAGTTTGCGCCCAGCAAGCAGCGTTTGCCGATGCTAACTGGGTTGCCGTTTGTCCCACTTAGCACGCCCAGTATCGACGCTCCGCCGCCCACGTCGCTGCCCTCGCCCACGACGACGCTTGAGCTCACACGCCCTTCGACCATCACGCTACCAGTCGTGCCTGCGTTAAAATTCACATACGCCGCACCTGGCATTATCGTCGTCCCCCCAGCTAGCTGCGCACCCATACGCACCTTAGCCGTATCTAGGACACGGACATTATCGGCTGGGATGATGTGGCTTAGGTAGCGTGGGAATTTATCCACACTAGTGATAGCTGGATACGCTCCACGCATTTTTAGATCTATCTCATTTTCACACAGCCACTCAAGCTCGATCGGCTTGCCGTCCTTATCCCACGCCACATTTGATAGTACGCCAAAAGCTCCGTCCAGCACGAGACTTCTTAGCTCCGCCTTGCCTAGACTTAGCAGGTAAAGCTTTAAATACACGCTCTCCACGCTGGCTGGCTTTTCGTCCCTAAAGATAAACACAGCTTTAAATTTAGCCGACGGGTCGTCTTTTAGCACCTCGGCAATCTTACTTATGAGCGCGACGTTTGGGTGCTTATCTAGCTCGGCGGCAAATGGCGCAAAGCTAGCCAGTGCCGCAGCCGCAGCCGCCGCGCTAAACTCCGCGACAAACTCACTGCCGCTAAAATCCACGCTCACTCCAGCCGATTTTAGGGCTTCAAAAAGCACCGCCGCTGAAAGGTAGCTTTCGTTATAATTAACCACCGCAAAGCTAGCCGCTAGGACTTTGTCCTGGTTTTTCTGCCCCATATCCACTCTGGCTATGCCAAAGGCTATTGGGTCTTTGTAGCCTGCGCCGCTTCTAACGCTTTCAAAATGGGTTTTAAACTCGTCTACTGAATGTATCATTTTTCGTCCTTATAAAATAAATTTACAACAAAGAGTTTAGCATATTATTGTTTTAAGCGCCTTTAAAAGAGTAAAAACCGTCAGTCTGCACGACAACAAACAAATTTATTAAATGCAAGTGACAAAAAAGAAAATCAAAAATTTATAGAATAAAAATAAAATCAATATAGGGTAAAATAATATTTAGATTAAGTATTTTTTAATTAATTGCTTTTAGTTTGATGTTTAAAAAAATTTAAAAACAGAGTAAAAACTCTGCTTTTAAATTATCGAAGATAACTACCCTGCTTTAGCTCAGTAGATACCGGAGTATTTGCTCTTTTTTCATCTTTATAGGCATCTTTGCCTTTTAGATATGCTATAATGGCACCCAAATCAGCATTTGACACTTGATTTGCTTGCATAGCCATAACACTTCTCATGGAACCACCAAAATCTGGATCATTTCTATAAGCTATTATAGAATCCTCTATATCCTTAGCACTCATTTTTGATAAAGGAGTAGCTCCGCCTGGACGTTTTGTTGCGTCTGCACCATGACAAGATGCACAGGTTTTCTCATATAGCTCTTTTCCTAAAGATATGCTATAGTTTCCACGATGATTTACACCCACACTTAAAAGCCTAGTTTCTTTATATTTGCGAGGGTCTTCATCTACAAAGATCTCAATATTTTTATTTTTATCTTTAGCATAGGCTTTAGCCATGTCAGCCAATTCTTTGCCAAAATCTCCACTAGCTTTTATATAATAAACCTCAGAAGCAGCAAAAGAGACGTTTAAAAAAGCACATGCTAGAAACAAAAATTTAAAAATATTCATAAAATATCTCCTAAATTTAAAAAATCCCAAGCCATAAATACAGCTTGGGATAAAATTAAGCTAAGCTAATATTAGAATGTATATTTAGCTTCGAAGCGGATTTTCTTAGAGCTTTCTTTTCTATCGCCTTCTGGCTTAATTTTAATATAAGAATAGTATGAGCTAAATTTAAGTTTTTTGCTATATTCATAGCCTAATCTACCAACATACTCGTTATATTTTGTTTTGTTGCCATCGCGATCTTTGACTTTACCAGTTACAGCATCAACGCCTGCAAAATATTTCTCATCAAATGTATATCCAGCTGTAGCATAGAAAAAATTACCTTTACCGTTTAGTAAGGTGTAATCGTTAGCATAGTCAACTAATTGCTCGCCAACGTCTAGGAATGAGCCTTGATCTTCAAGAGAAACTACACCCATTCCATCTGCACCATTTTTAGCCTTTTTAACATTCCAACCAAAATAACCAAGATTTACTTCCGCGCCAAAGAATTCACTGCCTAATTCAACGCCATAGAAATCTGTTTTAGCAAAACCATTGTCTTTAGCTTCGCTGTGTGGAGCTGAGTGGGCATATTGAACTTTAGCGTTAAAGCCAAGATCATCACTTACTGCTACATTTCCGCTTACTTCAAGAGCAAATATTCTAGTTAGTCTAGTAGCATCAGCATACCATAGTTGGAAAGCAATTGGATCATAGCTTCCGATTGCAGCAACACCGTATAGGTTGCCATAATCAGCCATAGAGCCACCAGCTCTCATTATATCCCATAATGCGCCATCATTTTCACCATTGCCGATAGGGTTTTCTAGTGCATCAAATGCAAAAGCAGCTAGGGTTAGACCCTCTATATCACTATTTGTTACAAGGGCACCAGTACCAACTAAGTCATCAGTAACAAAAGATGAAATTTGCTGTTTACCAAGTCTAACATCAGTGTTGCCAGCCTTGTAACCTAGATAAAACTGATGAACTTTGAATGTAGAAGTTGTATCGGTTGTATCATTTACATTACCTGAGCCGTCATTAGATACATATCTAAGACCAAGAACGCCATAGAAGTTATCATCATAAGCGGCTTTAAAGTTTGTAATCATTTTAAATTGATGATTTCCACCGTGATTATCTGTTTTTTTAAGATTTGTATAACGATAGCGAGCGAAACCTGAAAGATCTACGTTCTTAATAGCTTCCTCAAGTGGGGTAGCCGAAGCTGCTGAAACAGCACCAAGTGCAATCAAAGTAGCAAGTGAAAGTTTTGCTAATTTCATAATAAAACTCCTTTTAAGAATTAAAACAGGCGAATTGTAACATACAAATTTGAAAGTTTTGCTAAATTTTTACTTAATTTTATTAAAATTGTTACCGAATGTTTACCAAAAAACAGAATATTTGTGTATCTTTATTAATTAAAGTGGGTAATATAAAGTGGAGACTACCACTCTATATATGTTTTGGCCTTTTTGATTTTATCATATGGTATAACCAGGCTTAAATCATCATTACCAACTGTAATCTCGCCATCATTAGCAGCCACCAATGTGCCTTTTATGCCATCATTTTCGCCATTTTCATTAATAAATTTAACGCTAACTAGCTCGCCTATGCTCTGCTTAAAATGCCTAGCGTCCTTTAATGCTCTTTCAAGCCCTGGAGAGCTAACTTCAAGCACATAATCCCCTAAAACAGGTGGCTCTACATCATAAATAGGAGAGAGCAGACGGCTTACATTTTCGCAATCATCTAGGCTAACTCCGCCATCTTTTACTATATAAATTCTATATATCGTACGAGAGTTTTCATTTACTGTTTCGGCATCATATAACCCTACCCCACACTGCGCCAAAAGCTCGGATAAATTTGTCATTTTTGCCCTTTGTTTATTTCTGCTGCTGCTTTACTAAATAGACTATTCATATGATTTTGATACTCCAGCCTATCGTCAAATTTAAAGTGAAAATTAGGACATCTATACCAGCCCTCAGCCGCCATACAGTGGTTTTGCAAATGCCTATTTACGCGGCTTAAATGAGAGATGATATAAGCCTGTTCTCTCTCATCAAAAGCCATTTTGTCAAGGTAAACAAAAGCGTCATAGCGTCCGCGTTTACACTCCACGTCAGTTACACAAAGCCCTCGCAAAAGCTCATCATCAAGGCTTGAAAGAGCCTCGCTAATAAGCTCTTTTAGTACGCTTTGAGTGCGTAGCCTTTTTATTTCGGCTGCATTCATAGCTGTACTTGCTCCGCCACTTCTTTGTAGCTTTCAATGTAGTCATTTTCGCGTATGTCATTATAGCCTTCAATACCCACGCCGCACTCGTAGCCCTTTGCCACCTCTCTGACGTCATCTTTAAAGCGCTTTAAGCTGCTGACGCTACCCTCATAAACGACCACGCCCTCGCGTATAAGACGAATTTTTGCGCCACGGCTTATTACGCCCTCAGTTACCAAACAGCCAGCTATTGCACCCACTTTTGGTACGTTTATGACCTGCCTTACCTGTGCTTGACCGAGCTGTTCCTCTCTGATTACTGGCGACATTAGCCCACTTAGGAGAGATTTTATGTCGTCTATTAGATTATATATTACATTATATGTTTTTATCTGCACGCCCTCAGCTTTGGCTTTTTCTTTTATCTCACCTGTTGGGCGGATATTAAAGCCCAGTATCACGCAATTTTCACTAGCTGTAGCAAGGCTAACGTCGCTTTGAGTTATGCCACCCACGCCAGAGTGTATAATATTTACCTTTATCTCGTCATTAGAAAGCTTTTCAAGACTGGCCTTTATAGCCTCTAATGAGCCACCCACATCGGCTTTTACGATGACTGGCAGGCTCTTTAGTTCGCCCTCGGCTATTTTTGCGCTTAGTTCATCTATGGTAACTTTTGTACTTTTGCTAAGCTCTTTTTGGCGTAGGTACTCTGCTCGCTTTTGAGCGTATTCACGAGCTTCTTTATCACTTTTTACGCCTATTAGGGTTTCGCCAGATTCTGCTACTTCGCTTAACCCCACTACTACCCCGCACTCGCCTGGGCGGATATGTTTTAGAGCCCTGCCTTGATCATCAAGCAGACTTCTAACCTTACCATATGCTACCCCAGCTACGACTACATCACCCACTCTTAATGTGCCATTTTGCACTACCACGGTAGAGACTGCACCCCTGCCTTTTTGCAGGCTACTTTCTACGATTGTGGATTTTGGGCTGGCATTTGGATTGGCCTTTAGCTCTAAAATATCAGCCTGAAGCAAAACAATCTCAAGTAAATCATCTATGCCCTGCCCTGTTTTAGCTGATATTTCAACAAATTCATGCTGTCCACCCCATTCAGTAGGCATCACGTCAAGCTCGGCTAGTCCAGTTTTTACCAAATCTGGATTTGCCCCTGCTTTATCCATTTTATTTATAGCCACTATTATAGGCACACCAGCGGCTTTTGCATGGCTTATCGCTTCTTTTGTTTGAGGCTTTACGCCATCATCAGCGGCTACGACTATAATAACTATATCAGTTATGCCAGCTCCACGCGCCCTCATAGCAGAAAACGCCTCGTGTCCTGGGGTATCAATAAATGTGATGGTTTTGCCGTTTTTTTCAACCATATACGCACCCACGTGCTGAGTGATACCGCCAGCCTCGCCAGCTGCTACACGAGAGTTTCTGATGTAATCAAGCAAGCTTGTTTTGCCATGGTCAACATGCCCCATAATAGTAATCACAGGCGCACGTGGTTCAAGCGCACTACTATCATCAGCACTCTCCTCCTCGTATGCCGAAACGTAATCAAACTCTTTATGAGTGTCGATAATTTCGACTTCTACATTAAACTCGTCTGCTAAAATCTCAATAGCATCCTCGTCCAAAAAGTCATTTTTAGTAGTCATCATTCCGAGCATAAATAGCTTGCCTATGATCTCGCTTGGCTGCTTGTTAAGCTTTTCGGCAAATTCATAAACTCGTATCTCTTTTGGTATGCTTATCTGACTTATCGCCTCGCTATTTTCCTTACGCTCTGGCTTTTTATGCTTTTTACGAGCGCGCCTATGAATGCCGCCTTCAATGAATGAATTTATAGAGTTGTTTACGGCCTGTTTTAGTATGTTTTGCTGCTTTGTTTTTTGCGGAGTAGCTGGAGCGCTTTGCTTAAAGCTAAAATCAGGAAGCATGACAACATCTTCATCATCTATGACTATATCAGCAAAATCGCTCCCACCCATAAAATCCATCTTTGTAGCACTATCTTTTTTGCTCTGTGGTGCTACTGGCTTTTTATCTTTTTTCTTTTTCTTTGCTAAGCTTGTCTCATCGCTACTGCTTGCAAAAATATCACTAAAGCTAACCGCGGCTTGAGAGCTTGCACGGGGTACTGGCTTTTGCTCGCTCGCTTCCTTTGCCTCGTCTTTTTTCTTTTTAACTATGACAAGTCCTCTGCGTTTTGGCAACGCATCAGTAGCACCAGGTGTAGGTTCTGAGCTAACAGATGGCTTTACGCTATCATTTAAATTTGACTTAGCACTTTCACTATGAGGCGCTTTTTCCTTATCACTTTTTACTTTTGTATCATCTTTATCTGCTATTTTATCTTCAGCTTGTTTTTGCTCTTTTTTGGAAACTTTTTTTGCTTTTGCCTCGCTGTTTTTGCGGTACTTTTCAGGCATGACGCCACTTTGTACATATTCATATATGGCAGCAGCCTCTTCGTCGCTTACGCCATTTGAGTGGGTCTTTACCTTAAGCCCTAATTCTTGAGCTTTTAATACTATCTCTTTGCTCGGATAGCCAAGCTCATTTGCAATCTCTGAAATCCTAACACTTGCCATATAAGAGTCTCTCCTTTAAATTTGGCTCGTCAATGCCACCCTTTGTATACCGCATAAGTATCTTTTTTAGGGCTTTTTCGTCCTTTTTTAAGCACTCATCACATATATAAAAGCTCCGCCCTACTCCAGCACCAAGCTCCAAACGTCCGCTTATAAAGCGATAACGAGAAAGTAGGCGTTGGGGAGATTTTATCCTACACGATATACACATTCTTGTGGGGTTTGATTTTGGCATTATGATACTCTTTTTTTTCTTTGCTTTAGCTTTCTAGAATAAAGCCGTCATTATCAAATTCAAATATTTCAACGCGAAAATGGCTAAATTTATCACTTAAAACGCCATGTAACCTAGCGGCATCATCAGCATAAACAATATTTAAAAAGCTAGAACCACTGCCAGAAAGCGTGCTTAAAAGCGCTCCGTTTTCATACGCCACTTCTCTTATGCCAGCTAATTCTGGTAACGCGGGTATACGGTATGGCTCGTGCATAACATCCTCGCTCGCATAGCGCAGATACTCAAATCTCCCGCTGGCAAAACAGCTTGATAATAGCGCCGCATGAGATAGCGAATGCACACACTCTTTGGCAGTATAGCTCTTTGGCAGGACGCTACGAGACTGACTCGTACTCATGGGCTTATCAGGGATAACAACCACTGCTTTTATATCATTTGAAAGATCAAATTTATTAAAAATTACCCTACCATTTTTCACAATACTACAAACAAACCCTCCAAGCGTGGCTGGGGCGATATTATCAGGGTGATTTTCGTAAAATAATGCTCGATTTAGCACGCTTTGCTTATTTACCTTAAATCCAGCCACACCATAAGCAGCTGCAATAGCTGAAACAATAACCGCGGAGCTTGAACCAAGCCCTCTAGAAAAGGGGATCTGATTATCAAAAACTATGCGAAATGTATCAGTTTTACCGGTCAATTCTAGATAAATTTCATTAAAAATATTTAAAAATAGATTATTTCTTTTTAGTGCTCCACTTTGTGCGCCTTCGCCGTTTATAGATACTGATGAAAATGACGCTGGGGTTATGATTACTTCATTATAAAGGCTAAGTGCCAGCCCTAATGCGTCAAAGCCTGAGCCTAAATTTGCGCTTGTAGCAGGTATTCTTACTCTCATTTTTAATTCCTATACAGCCTGCGTAAAATACATAGGCACTGTATCGGCACTAGTTTGCAGGGTGTTTAAATTTAAAGGTAGCTTAAACTCGCTAGCCTCTATACTAGCTAGACGCACGATATACTCGCCATCGCCATCGCTAAAAATTTGTGATAAATGCTCTTTTGAGCTATCTTTATTTATATATTCTTTTATAAAGCTCATGGTCTTTGTGGCTCTCACTGAGCCACCGCCATTTAATTCAAAGCCACTAACAGCATAAAAATCGCAATTTTTAACAACGCAGTAGCTTTTAAGCGTAACATAAGAGACTTTTAGCCCCATATAACTACCTGGCCCATTTGCATAAATTATTCTATGTATATCATGCGTTTTTGACACCTGGGATAAAATGGAAATAAGTGCATCAGATGTATGTTCATTGCTGCTATGTTCAAAGACTAAATCTCCACCCTCATCATAAACACCGCACAAAAGCGGAGAAGCCAGTGCGCATACTAAAAGTGTAGCTGCTATGCGAAAACCTTTGCATAATCTCTAGCAACATCGCCACTTAAACGCTCGACAGAGTAGTTTTTACTATCAGCAAGTATGGCTTTTGTTAGCTTATGATTTAGATCATGGCTGCCTGCAAATGCGGTATAATCACCCATCATAGGCATACCAAGCAGTGCTAAATCACCTATGGCATCAAGTATTTTATGGCGGACAAATTCATTCTCAAAGCGAAGTCCGTCTGGATTTAAAATACGGTCATCATCAATAGCTACTGCATTATCAAGGCTGGCACCAAGAGCTAAGTTTTGCGCCCTTAGGGCTTGCAAATCCTTTAAAAATCCAAACGTCCTAGCGCGGGCTATCTCTTTTATGAAATTTGATTTGCTAAACTCAAATTTATGCCTTTGTTCGCCTATTAGAGGATGGTCGAATTTAATAGTATAATCAAAAGTCGGATTTAAACTAGGTGTGGCTCTTACAAATTTATTGCCACTTTGCACCTCGACGCTATCTTGTATGATTAAAACACGCTTTTTAGCCTCCAAAAGCGAAATCCCAGCCTCATCAAGCAGCATACAAAAGCTAGCAGCCGAGCCGTCCATTACTGGGATTTCGTTTGCGTCTAGGCTTATTAGGATATTGTCTATACCATAGCTATTTATCGCACTTAAAAGATGCTCTATAGTGCTTACCCAGCCCTTTTGATTTCCCACAACTGTTGCCATTTGTGTATTTATCACATTCTCAGGCAGAGCCTTAAAGCTCGTGTTTAAATCAAGTCTTCTAAAAACTATACCCATATCAGCATCAAGCGGCTCTAAAACCAAGCGTATAGGCTCTCCCTTATGCAACCCTATACCTACTATCTCTACTTTTTGCTTGATTGTTGTTTGTCTCACATTTTTTCCTTTATAAAACTAGCACAGATGATAACATATTTGAGCTTTAATTTCAAATTTACTGCTCGCTAATCGCCTTTTTTCCAGCATTAAGCACGCCAGTTATATTATCATTTATCCATTTTTTATCCATCCACTCCTGTGGCAATACCTCCACGCCTTGTATCAGTATGCCAAAATGCAGGTGATCTCCTAGCGCAAGCCCCGAAGTACCAGTGCTTGCTATGCGCTCTCCTGCACTTACTTCATCGCCCTGTGCAACTGCAAGTGATGAACAGTGTGCATAAAGCGAATATATCCCATATCCATGATCTATTAATAAATTCAGTCCATAAATTCCATTCTCAGACGCAAAAACCACCCTGCCAGGATTACTAGCTATGATAGGTGCAGCCGCCACGCTAGCGAGATCCAGCCCCATATGCCAGCTCTCACTAACGACTTTTTTATCATCGCCATAAGTATAAAATCTATGATCGGCAAAATCAGCTACTTTTTTGCCGTTTTTAAGCGGATAAAAAGGCGAAATATTAAAGCTGGAAATGACGCCATCATCAACCGCTGTCGTAAGCGAGTGTATCTTTTGCTCATTTTCCCCACGAAGAGTTTCATTGACAAATTTCATCTTTGCAAGCCTATCCATACTATCGGCATCCTTTGCGTATCTAGCCGTTAAATCAGCAATCTTGCCGTCTATAAAATTATCCTTAAGCGATATGTAGGACGTGCGATATTTCTTATCTCCGTGATAATATCGGATATGCTCTTTTGCCTCATTTCCAGCAAAATCTTTAGCGATTATGTCAGCACTAAAATCGGGCGATGCTGCAGCCCAGGGTATGATGGCTGCGTAAAAGCCCTCTTTTATAAATTTAAACGGCATAAAGTTTTGACTCGCCCCTTTTACACGGATATAAAGCTCTTTTAATGCGTTATCGCTTGCCCTAAAAACCACCGCAGCTGCACCGCCACGCGAGATAGAGTATGAGTTTGAAATGATATAAATTTCAGGGCGAGTGGTGTCGACTGTAACCTTAACCTGCTTTGTCGTTACATTTCCGCTAAAAAAGTTCCATTTACTCTTATCGACGGCTTCAATATTCATCGTATAAGACGCTTTTTTATTTGCAAAAAATGCACTCTTTGGCACGGTAAGCTCTAGGTGTTTTTGGCCATCTTTACCATCAAAAGCTTCGCTAAATATCGCCATCTCATTAGCGCCATCACTTAGGCTTACTCGGATAAATTTAATCCCCGTATCATCTGAAATATCAACATTTATAGGAGATTTTAAATTCCAATAAACCTCATCTGCTATATCGATTTTGGGCGGATTTTTCTCAAATTCCTCTGAGCTAAATATAAAGCCAACCGCACCCAAAATCAGCGCTAAAAATAGTATAACGACAAAAAAGCTGCTATTTTTCCTTCTCATAGTCCCACACTCTTAAATTAAGTTTAAATGGCGTGATTTTACAAAAAAACGGTTTAAATTTATTTGAATTTTATGCTATAAAATCTCCCTTATCTTTCTGGCTTTGCGCATAAATTCTCCCACGCCCTGCCAGTCTTTGCTAGCCACTAAGCCCTTAAGCCTAGCAAGCTCATCGCTAAACATATCTATAGCGCTTATTAACTCGTCCTCATTTTGCTTAAAAATATCACTCCACATCACAGGAGAGCTTTTAGCTACACGTATCATACCACTAAATGTAGGTCCGCCAAGTGCGACTATGTGCCGCCTCTCTTCTTGCTGAAGTACGCCGCTAGCTAGACTAAATGATATGGCGTGTGGTAGGTGCGAGATGATAGCGGTGTGATGATCATGTTCAGCTGCTGACATAAAGACTATTTTCATGCCGATATGAGAAAATAGCTCCACAGCCCTCATAGCATGCCTATCAGTGGTAAGCTCTGGGTCGCAAAATATCACGGTAGCACCATCATATAGCGAGCTAAAGGCAGCCTTTGGCCCTGAATACTCAGTACCAGCCATGGGGTGTGCTGCGACGAAATTACCCCTAATGCTATCTGGGACTGCGTCTAAAATAGCGCGCTTTGTGCTGCCAAAATCGATGATAGTTAAATTTGAGGGAGCATCAAAAAGATCGTTTTTAAGCGTGGCAATAATAGCTTCAACAGGGATTGCTAAAACAACTATATCGCAGTTTTGCTTCATAGTGGAAATATCAGCTATCTCATGCACCAGCCCAAGCTCCAAAGCCTCGTTTTTGTGAGCCTCGCTTAAATCCCAGCCGCTAACTGTACTTACTATTTTTGTCTTTTGTAGTGCAAGCCCAAGCGATCCGCCCATAAGCCCAAGCCCAACAATACCCACCTTCATTTAACGCTCCTGTTTATATTAAATTAAATCTAAATTTGATATTATACGACTGTTATACTCATTTTTAGGTTAAATTTATGAAAAAATCACTTTTCTTACTATCAATAACTACGGCTATGCTAAGCGCTCAGCCGATTAAGAGCATTAAATTTGAAGGGCTTTTGCACCTATCTCCTGAGGTCGCACGAGAGATAAGCGGACTAAATATAGGAGATGAGCTAACAGCCCAAAATAGCAATAAAGCCATTAAAAACCTATTTAAGCAGAACTATTTTAAAGATATTAGCATCCAAGACGACGGCGCAGGAAACGTAACAATAATCGTAAAAGAAAAGCCAAGCATCGCCAGAGTACAGCTAAAAGGCGTCGTAACAAATGATGAAAAAGCAATAAAAGAGCTAATCGACATAAAGCCGGGAAATATGTACGATGAGCTAGCTATTGAACGCACGATAGACAAAGTACGCAAATTCTACGAGGCAAAGGGCTACTTTGACACCGTCGTGGACGTAGAAAAAACAGAACTTGCTGATAGCCCTAGCATATACCTGACGCTAAACATAAATAGGGGCGAAAATCTAATAATCCAAAATGTAAATTTAATCGGAGCAAAGCGCTTTAGCTATAGTGATGTTGAGCCAGTCATAGCAAATAAAAGCGTAGAATTTGCAGGCTGGATGTGGGGTAGAAATGACGGTAAGACAAAGCTTTTTGAGCTACCGCAAGACCCAGATAGAATAAAGCAACTCTACTTAGAAAAAGGCTATTTAGACGCCACTGTATCAGCGCCGTATCTAAATGCGTACTTTGATAGCTATACAGCAAATTTAAGCTATTATATAACTGAGGGCGAGCCGTATAAAATCTCAAGCATAAGCATAAGCGCGCCTGAGTTTTTAGAGCTAAATACGGAAAGCTTAATAAAAAATATGCGCTTAAGCGATGGAGACACGATAAACGGACAAAAGGTTAGAAAGGATATGGACGACTTAGAAGAAGCCGTGGCAAACAGGGGCTACGCATACGTCCAAGTAACCCCAGAAACCGATAAAGATACAGATAATCACACAGTAGGCATAAACTACGTAATAAACCCTGGCGAGCAAGTATATATAAGAAACGTTACCATATCAGGAAATGACCGCACAGCTGATCGTATCATACGCCGAGAAATGTACCTAACCGAGGGTGAGCTATATAATAGAACCGACCTAAAAGACTCAGAAGACGCACTAAAGCGTACGAGCTATTTTGATGATGTACAGATAAAAGAAGAGCGTATAGACGCAAACCATATGGATTTGTTAGTAACGGTAAAAGAGGCTTCAACTGGCTCTATAAGTGGAGGCATAGGCTACGGTAGCAGCGATGGATTGCTACTAAGCGCTAGCCTAGCTGATACAAACATAATGGGCTCTGGCATAAAAGGATCAATAAACGTAGACAGGAGCGACAATGAGCTATCTGGGAGTATTTCACTAACAAACCCTAGAATCTTTGACTCAGAGTACAGCCTGGGTGGAAGCATATACGCTAACAAATATGACTGGAATAATTATAATGAAAACTCACAAGGCTTTAACATAACAGTCGGCAGGCAGCTTACTAGATACCTCTCTGCGTCCATTACATACTCACTAGAAAAAAGCCGCATAAGCGGGCTTAGCGAAGCACTAAAGGCAGTAGGATACAAAGAGGGGACAAATTTAAAAAGTGCGATAACACCAGCTATTAGCTTTAATAACACAGATGATTACTACCTACCTAGACGTGGCGTTATAGCAGGAAGCGCACTTGAGTTTGCTGGGGTTGGCGGAGATGAGAAATTTATAAAATCTCGCAGCTATTTTAACTACTATCTAGGACTTAAAGACTATATAGACTACGACCTAATCTTGCGGTATAAATCAAATTTTGCCAAAATCTGGAACCGCGGCTACATACCAATAAACGAAAGGCTATATCTAGGTGGCATATCATCGGTGCGCGGATATGAGAGCAGGAGCATCTCGCAAAAGCTACAATACGGCGGCAAATGGTACGAAACTGGGGGAGAGATTTCGTTTAATAATAGCTTTGAGCTAAGCTTTCCGATGATAGACCGTATCAAAATGCGTGGCGTGCTATTTTATGATTATGGCATGATAGGAAACAGCAGTCTAAACGAAATAAAACGCTCCTCAACTGGCGTGGGAGTGGAGTGGGTAACACCAATAGGTCCGCTTCAGCTAATCTTTGCCAAAGCGCTAAATCCATCTAGCAACGACGACACAAGCACGTTTGAGTTTAGCATCGGTAGAAGATTTTAAAGCGCAAAAATGCGCTTTAAAAATTTATTTTTAAGTAAATACAAAGTAAAATTTCTATCTAAAGCCTTAACCAATTCAAAATAAAAATAATATCAACATATTATTTTTAAAAGATTCATAAAACAACAATAAAACTGTTAATATTTACCTTGCGTTTTTTTTTGTAAAATATTTATCTATGCATTAAATTTAAGGAGTAACATATGAGTGTAAATATAACAGCACTCGGATTGGCAAATGTGGCTGTTTTCAAGCCTATTATAGAAAGAGCTGGAAAACTTAATGAGGCAAGAGCTGAAGCTTCTACATTATTTGATACAGTGATATCTGATAAGAATGCAGAAGATGGAGAGCTATATTTATTTAGTGGCTTTATTAATTTTGATGAAGTTAAAGGTAAAACAGAAAAAGAAGCAATTAATATGTACCCAAAAGAATCAGCATTTGCCTATTCTATAGACCTTGCTTATGAAATGTTAGCAGGTCCAAATTCTAATAAAACTTCAAAAGAGCTATATGCTTTAATAGAAGAAGAAACAGGTATACATATAACAGTGCCGACGCTACCAGAATTTTATAAAGAAATAAATGTTGCAAACTTTATATATAAAACAGCTACAGGAGAGCTTCCTAATAAAGAAGTTGTAGAAGGTTATGCTAATAAATTTGGTATAAATGGTGATAGTCAATACAGTGATTTTATTGAAAGTGATAACTTGGATAGAATTTTGAAATGATAAACTCTGCTCCTGAAGCAGGTAGTTCAACCACCACCCTCCCAGAACTACCAACACAAGAATTTACTCCATTAGATCAAACAGATGTATCAAAGTTATATGTAGGCATATTTGGTAGAGCAAGTGAAGGAAGTGGCAATAAAGGATGGATAACATTCTCATCTGCTAATAAAGCAGATATGGCAAAAGTAGCTGATACTATGTTAGAAACTGATGCAGCTAGAACATACTTTGGAAATACACTAAATGATAACTTTGAGATGATTAAGTTTTTCTATGAGAATGTATTTAATAAAACCTACTCAGATGCTTCAAAAGGTATGGAACTTGACAAAGATGGTATAGATGCTTGGGTTAATGAATTAAATAATGGAAAAAGCAAAGGTCATGTAATATCTGAGATATTAAAGACTGCTAGTTTGCCAGAACTAGCTCATCTAGATGCAGCTAAGTTATTTAATAATAAAGTGGTCCTTTCAAATAAAATAGCTGATAGTGTTGAAAGTGCTGATGTAAATAACCTTACTCCATTTGTAAATATTCTAAAGAGTGTACAGCCAGATACAAATGCAAGTGATATAAGTCAATTAATTAGTAATATGGGGTTAGTAGAAATAGTCAATGATAACACAGCTGATAAATATACTATAGATAGTGATGGCATAATGGTAATAGACAAAGATGCTACTGGTATTATAGATATTGACTTTATACCTAAGGGGATAAGGGTTGAAGATTTTCAACTTGATAAAAACGGCTATTCAAATGGTGCAGCATCCGTACCATCGTTTTTATTAAAATATGTAGAAGAGTTACCTGACGGAAGCTCATATAAAGAAGCTGAAGATATGTTAATAAATATAATCAAGCCAAAAAAGGATGGAGCATATTTTAGTACTGACGAATATGAACTTAAATCAGAACTTGATTTTAATAATAGCGCAATAGGAGAATACTGGATGTTGAGCAATATTCCATATAATCCTTTAAATCAAGTTAAAAAACTTATTCAAGAAGTAAATATCGAAAACAAAACTGTACCTTTTCCAGCTATAGTTGCAGCAAACGTAATTTATATAGAAAAAGATGGGTTAATTGATAATAGAGGAGTAGGCTTTACAGATGGTGATATAGCAATTAAACTTGGCCACGGAATAGTTTTAAATCCAAACACTGCTGGTACTTTGATAGATAAATCCAATATTATTAATTATGTTTCAACTAGCGATTATATTTCAAATCAACAATATCTTGAAACAAAAGTGAAAGATAATGTAATACAACTAGATAACCTAAAGTATCTAGATGAATTAAATCCTATTCACCCATAAGTTTAATACACTCAAAGGTTAAGGTAAAAAACTCAAAGCCTTTGAGAGTTAAATCCCCAGCATTAGAATTTGATAGAGCCTATTTATACTATCATCATCAAAATGGGCGCTTGAGTGGGTCTCGTAAAGCTTTAAAAGAGCGGTCTTATCAAAGCCAGCAGAGCTTAAACAGTGCGTATGAGCTGGCAAAAATCCCCTAGCAAGCGCTACATCATCATCAATAGGCTCATCGCAAATAAAGCACTCACATTCGCTATGTAGCCTGCCTTCATGCTCTAAAATTCGCACGTAGCTTTCGATTAAAAGGCGCTTTGGATTTTGCCGATGAAACCTACTAGCGCAAAGATCAAGCTCGTTAAAATATATCTCATCAACCTCATCAACTCCCCGCAAATGCTCAAAAAGCAGTCTCATAAACTGCTGCCAAAGCAGGAGCCGCTCCCTATCACGCAACCAGCTAAAGCCAAGATGCAGCACGCTTCTGAGATGTGGGATAAATTTAGCATTTTCCACAAGCTCAAAATCTATCTTAAAGCCTAAAAGTACGCTAGAATGGCGTGCGCCGTAGAAACGATAGGTCTTATACAGGGCTTCTTTTGTGAGTATATGGGCTATTATATCCTCGTCTTTTACGCGATGAGAATGCAAAATAAAGCCCTGCACTAGGCAAAAAACTCCTCTATCTTAGTTCTAAAAATCGCAGCATCGTCTATGCGGTTTATCTCATCACGAAATGCGCTAGCTTCAGCCATACCCTTGCTATACTGGTGCAAGTGCTTTCTAAAAATTCCCACGCCAAAGCTTCCATACCTTTCAAGCATAGCGTCAAAATGCGCCAGTACTATTTCACGCCGCAGCTCATCGCTCACGCTTTTTCCGCCTTTTATCTCGCTAAATATCCAGGGTCTACCTATGCTCGCTCTACCTATCATAAGCCCATCGCAACCTGTAAAATCTAGCACCTCTTTGGCATTTTTATCATCTATATCGCCGTTTGCTACGACTGGGATTTTAACAGCTTGCTTTGCCCTAGCTATGGCTTCGTAGTCCACCTGCGCACTATATCCGCCAGCCCTAGTGCGCCCGTGTATGGTGATATAATCAGCCCCAGCTTCCTCGCAGGCGATGGCTATTTTATCAGGAATTTTCTCATCAAATCCAAGACGCATTTTAACGCTAGTTAGCTTTTTGTTTGAGACGCTTTTTATGGTTTTTACTATGCGTGAAAGCTGGGAGAGATCCTTTAAAAGCGCAGAGCCTGAGCATTGCTTTACCACCTTCGGCACTGGGCAGCCACAATTTAAGTCTATGCCATCTATACCATCAAGCTCGTTTAGGATTAAAACCGCTTTTTTTATATTTTCCGTATCACTGCCTGCGATTTGGACAATGTAGGGGTTTTCGTCTTTAGCTTTTTGCGCTAGGGCTAGTGATTTTTTACCCTCATAAACTAGCGCATTAGCACTTATCATCTCACTAACTGTTACATCAGCCCCAAATCGGCGCACTACAGAGCGAAGCGGTATGTCAGAAAAGCCTGCAAGTGGCGCTAGAAACAGTGGCTTTTTGCTAAAGTCTATCATTTAAAAAACAGACAGGTTGGGACTATTTTTGAGTTATCACGCAAAAATAAAAGCGCTTTAAACTCACTAAATTCATCGCTTGCACTGTTTTGCAGTATCTCTCTAGCCTCATCAATCATACTAAGCTCAAAAAGCACATAAAGATACGCACTATCAGCCTGAGTGTGTGCCGCGCGAAGCTTTGCAAAAATATTTAAATACGCGTCTGGCTCGAGACTTTGGCCGAGCATAGAGGCAAGCTTAATAAATTGTGCCTGACTAAATCTATCATCATTGATAAGCTCAAACACCTCATCTGCGCTTAAAGTGATATTTTTATCCACAAAACGCTTAATTATAGCAAGCTCATCATCTGTGCTTCTTAAATTTAGCGAGTATCTTTTAATATTTGCATAATCGCCCTCTAAAATCAGCTTTTTGTATGCAGCCTCACTCACGCACGCTGGATAGGTATCTTTATTTTTTAGCACTTCTAGGTAGTGTTCTTTTAGCTTTTCTACCTTATTTATCTCATTTTTTAAATTTAAAGGATTTTCCTTTGTTAGTCTAAAGCGTTTTAAATCGGCAACTTCTCCGCTATTTACTCGCTCTACAGTAGACGCAATCTCTAAAAGCTCGTCATCTTTTATGGCAGCTTTTAATTCGTCTTTATAAGGTGATAAATAGTCAGTTACGCTTGCAGCAAGATCAAAATTATCTGTATGAAATTTCTTGCTAAATGGGTTTGCCAAAAGTACAGATTTAGCCAAATCTTTATAAATTTGTCCATCTTTTTTAATTGCTCTTTTAAATTTATACACTAAAAAGCTATAATATACCATATGAGCTAGAGCAAAAAGTCCTAAAATTCCAACCACTATCGCAACCCAAATCGCAACAGGTAGAGTGAATGAATATCCAAGCGCCCCTACCGTAGCGTCATTAGGAAAAAGCGAGTAAACCACCAAAGCAACAGCCGCTGTATACACCACAGCGTAAATCAAAAATCGACGAGAATTCATACCTAGTCCCTCCTAAAATTTGGTTGTCTTTTCAACTATCTCACGGCATAGTATGCAGTATCTAGCATGAGGTTTTACCTTAAGTCTAGCCATATCTATCTCCTCCTCACACATCTCGCATATTCCGTATGTTTTATTAAAAATTTTACTCAAAGCACGGTCAATCTCGGCCAATTCGTACTTTTGCTGGTTTGAGATAGACTGCTCTATGAGCTGATCTGTGTTGATATTTGCTATGTCAATCTCATCTGTCGCGCCGCTGTCCCTTAATCCAGCACTTTCATTTTGCACCTCGCCTAGATTATACTCGATTTGAGCGCGCCTTTGTTCTAGTATGTTTTTAAATTTTTGCAGATCTTTTTCGTTCATCTACCTTCCTATTTGTGATATGGATGCCCAGCATTTATAGCCAAAGCACGATAAATTTGCTCAAAAAGCACGAGCTTTGCGATCTTGTGGGCCATAGTTAGTGCACTAAGCGACAAGGTCACATCGCAGCTATTTTTAAACCCATCACTAAGCCCATAAGCCCCACCTATAAAAAAACCTATGCTCTGCTTTGCATCTAAAAGAGCGGCAAATTCCTCACTGCTAAGCATTTTCCCACGCTCATCAAGGGCTATATTAAAGCCTTTGCTAAGCTTTGGCAGGTAGACTTCGTCATAGCTTTTTAGTGCGCTTTGTCTGCTTTGGCTTTGTGCTTTTGCTATGCGGTCATTAAATATGACACACTCGCTTATTTTTGCATATCTTGCCGACATTTTCGCATACGAGGCTAGCTCGTTTTCATACTCGCTAGCGCCTTTTTGTATGCTATGCACTACGATTTGCATCACAGAGTAAGCCTATCATATCTGATATGAATTTTTTATGCTCATTTCGTGGTATAATCGCGTCTATTAGCCCATGCTCTAATAAAAACTCAGATCTTTGAAAGCCCTCTGGCAAATCAGCACCTATAGTCTGCTTTATCACACGCTCACCCGCAAAGCCTATTAGTGCGCCAGGTTCTGCCATTATAATATCCCCAAGCCACGCAAAGCTAGCCGACACGCCGCCCATAGTCGGGTCTGTCATTATCGAGATAAATGGCAATTTTGCGTCTGATAGCAGCTTTAGTGCAGCACTTGTTTTACTCATTTGCATGAGAGAGAAAGTGCTTTCTTGCATACGCGCGCCACCACTTGCGCTTACTATGACTAGAGGCTGGCGTTTGTCGATTGCGCGGCGTACTGCTCGCAGGATTTTCTCACCCTCAACAGAAGCAAGTGAGCCACCCATAAATCCAAAATCAAACACAACAAGCTGAAGCGCCTTGCCCTCGCAAGTACCCTCTCCAGCTATGACTGAGCTTGCTCTGCCAGTTTTCTCCTCGCCTTCAGATATACGCTTTTTGTATGATTTTTTATCTACAAATTTAAGCGGATCTATAGGTCTAAGCCCACCGTCATACTCTACAAAGCTACCCTCATCGCAAATTAACCTTATGCGCTCACTGGGGCTTAGCCTCATGTGGTGTCCGCATTTTGGGCAGACGTTAAAGTTGCTTGCTGTTTCTTTATAATACATAAGAGAGCCGCATTTATCGCACTTTACCCAGTGAGATGGGGCTTCAGAACGAGCAGGCTGGGTCTTTCTAATCTTAAAAATATCGGTAAAACTCATCACATTTCCCTTATAAATTCGGCTCTAATTATACCTATTTTTTGCTTGAGTTTGCTTAGGAGGGGCTAAAATACTCAAAAAAGTGCATCTGAGTTAATAAATTTTCTAAATCATCTATGTAAATTTTAATCAACTCATCGTCTTTTTTGCGTGCGTCCGCTCCCGTGCGTGCGTCTAATCTAAACTTGCCAGCTTTTATCTGCTTTTTTAGGTATTTTGCTATGTCTGCTTTGCTATTTATGCCGTCAAATTTCATAGCCACGAAAGCTTCGGCTGGGACGATAGGATGATTTTGCCCAAACTCATCAGCAAAGCCAATAACTGGCTCTTTCGTATTTGCAAAATAGCTAAGATATGGCAAAATAGCTGGCTTTAGGCGACTAAATTTAGGCTTATAAGTTATCTTTTCATATTTTTTCACGCTCACCGTAGACCCAAGCCCAGTCAAACCCAAAACCTGTACCATGCCAGCATATGCGCTAAGTCTAACCTCGCCCTGCACGACTCTAACAAGCTCGGCTAAGCTTATGCTGGCTGGATACATTTTATTAAACACTTCATAAAGCCAGTTGTATTGCTCGTTCATACGTTTTCCAGCTTTAGTAAAATATGCGTCATCTTTTTTAATAAAACTAGCCATTAGATGAAGCTTTGCTAGCGCAGAAGCGCCTATTTCATCACTGCCTAGACTTGCTTTTGTGCTTTTATGAGTTACTATGCTCTGCCTAAAAATTCTGCCTAAAAACATATCCATCCAAAACTCAGATTCAATGTGACTATCAAAGTTTTCTTTGATAAATTTATCAGCTTCATTAAAACCTAAATCAAATGCGACTATATCACTAAAATTATATTCACCCAAATAAGCCAACTCGCTACTATCTAGCATAGAGACAAAATCATCAAAGTATAAAGACTCGTTAAAGCTCTCTAAAAATTCGTGCGTAAGATAATAATCAGGCATTTCTAAAACCATCTCTATATGAAGCTTTAAGCTGGCATATGCACGCAGATCGTAACTATATTGATCCATTTGTTCAGTATAAGTAATAAATTTATAATAAATTTTCAAAGCCTCCCGCACAAACTCCATATTTTGGCTTTTCTCCCACGCTTTTAGCATTATTTTTCTTATTATGTCTTTGACTTTCCAGCCTGGATAGACGTTGTATGAGATGTAGGCGACGCCGTTTGGGTTTAGGTGATTTGAGATTACAGAAAGTATGGCGTTTTGGAAAAACTTTGGCACCCAACTAAATACGCCGTGGCAGATGATGTAATCATATATGGATTATGCAGGGCAAATGGGATTAAATTCCCGCCAAAGCTACAGCCGATTTCTAGGATTTTAGAATGTGTTGTAGGGGGGGGGGTAGAATGCCAAAAAGCGTCGCACAAGCTTCTAAAAGCAGAGGATTTGACGCTCTAAAGGAATAGGATTTATAAGGCACTTCATCATAAATGTTTTATGTTTTAACTATTTTTGGAATTTGCTAAATTATAGCCAAATTTAATCTGCATTTAATAAATTCTGCATAGAATTTTCAAATTCACACAAAAACAAAGGCGACTTATGAAAACACTCACAGTAATTGATACGTTTGGATTTTTCTTTAGACTTTATTATGCTATGCCAAATTTAAGAACTCGCTCAGGGCTTCCTAGCGGCATGGTAAGCGGCTTTGCTAGCTTTATTTTAAGCCTAGCAGATGAGTTTAAGAGCGATTATTTAATCTTTGCGCTTGATAGCAAAGGACAGACCAAACGCCACGAAATGCTAGGCGAATATAAAGCAAACCGCTCCGCTCCACCCCCGGAGCTAAAAGCCCAGCTAGGTGTGTGTATAGATATGATAGAAAAAATGGGGCTAGTGGGGATAAGCCGCGAGGGATTTGAAGCTGATGATATAATAGCCAGCGTCGTAAAACAGTGTGAGAATGAGGATATTTTTGTGCGTATCGTTACGCATGATAAGGATCTTTACCAACTGATTAAAGATGGTAAAAGCGCCATTTATAGTCCGCAGAGCAAAACTCTCTATGACGAGGCAGCTTGCGCCGAAAAATACGGTGTCGCACCACATCAAATTCGTGATTTTCTAGCTCTTACAGGGGATAGTTCCGATAACGTACCTGGCGTTAAAGGTATCGGAGCAAAGGGGGCAAAAAAGCTGCTTGATGAGTTTGGAGATTTGGAGAGTATTTATCAAAATATAGCCTTTATCTCAAACGCCAGAACACAGGCTATGCTAGCTGAAGGCAAAGAGAGCGCAATGCTATCTAAGCGGCTTGTTACGCTTTTTGATGATGCAGACGTTGGGGATATTAAAAAGGCTACTTTCCCATCAACAAACCCCTTGATTAAAATTCCTCAAATCCTGCAAGAATATGAGCTAAATAAAATCCTAAAACAGCTTCGTGCTAGTAGCGATGACATGGCAAGTTCTGCAAACCTCGGCTTTGAAGCCATCACGCTAGATACGAAAGAAAAGCTTGAAAACGCACTTAGCGGCATAACAAACGAGACGATAGTTGCCTTTGACACGGAGACAACAGACATCGATAGCAGGAGTGCGAGCATTGTTGGATTTAGCTTTAGTTTTAATAGCGAGCGAGCCTATTACGTGCCTATCGCGCATAGCTATTTGGGAGTGGGTGCGCAGGTTGATAAGCAGCTTGCAAGCTGGGCTGTAGAGCAAATTTATAAAGCGCATGTCGTGGGGCATAACCTAAAATACGACTTTGAAATCGTGCAAAATAACCTAGGCTTAATCCCACCTAAAAACTACACAGACACCATGCTTTTAGCCTGGCTAGAACGTCCAGGAGAGAGCGTAGGGATGGATGCTTTAGCACTTCGGCTTTTTAGCTACGAGACAGTGAAATTTGAAAGTATCGTCTCAAAAAAACAGACTTTTGCAGATGTGGAGATAGCGCAAGCTAGCAAATACGCAGCAGAGGATGCTTGGATTACGCTTAGATTTTATGAGTATTTTATGAAAAACCTACCCGCTGAGCTGCTTGATGAGGCGCACAGTGTGGAGATGCCCTTTGTTTGCGTACTACTTTACATGCAGCGCCTTGGAATTGGGCTTGATCGCATAGTTATGCGTGGGCTAATAGAGCAAAATGCGCAAATATTAAAAGAGCTAAGCGCAAAAATTTATGAGCTGGCTGGAGAGCAGTTTAATATAAACTCCACAAAGCAGCTTGGCGAGGTGCTTTTTGAGCGGCTTGGACTAAGCGCGAAAAAAAAGACAAAAACAGGCTACAGCACGGACGAGAGCGTGCTGGCTTCGCTGGTAAATGAGCATCCTATCATCAGCGAGCTTTTAAGCTACCGCGAGGTATACAAGCTGCAAAGCACCTACTGCGAGCCGCTTTTAGCTCTTGCTTTAAAAGATAGCGAGCATAGAATTTATACAAGCTTTGTCCAAACTGGCACCGCCACAGGCAGGCTAAGCAGCAAAAACCCAAACCTGCAAAATATCCCAGCTCGTGGCGAGAGAGCAAAGGCGGTAAGAGAGGCTTTTGTGCCTAGGCGTGGGTATAGCTTTGTTGGGCTTGATTACTCCCAGATTGAGCTTAGGCTGCTTGCGCATTTTAGCGGCGATCCTGCGCTTATAAGGGCGTTTAATGAAGGGCAGGATATACACTCTCACACGGCGATGACGATTTTTGGCGATAGCAATAGCGAGCATAGAGCCGTGGCAAAGAGCATAAATTTTGGGCTTATTTACGGCATGGGCTCAACTAAGCTAGCCGATCAACTAGGCATCGAGAGAAAGGCAGCAAAGGAGTATATAGAGCGTTATTTTGCGGCATTTGCGAGCATTAAAAGCTATCTTGAGAGCATAAAAACCGAGGCTAGAGAGCTGGGCTATGTAACGACGCTACTAAATAGACGGCGATATTTTGACTTTGAGCGTGCTACGCCTATGCAGTTAGCGATGTATGAGCGAGAAGCGGTAAATACACGCTTTCAAGGCTCAGCGGCGGATATTATAAAGCTGGCGATGATTAGAATTTATAACGAGCTTTTAGACGATAGCACACGTATGCTGTTGCAAATCCACGATGAGCTTATTTTTGAGGTGGCTGATGAGAGGGCACAGGAGTTTGCCAGTGCAGCGCAGGAGATTATGAGTGGCGTCGTGCGGCTAAATGTGCCACTTTTAACTTCGCTTAGCATAGCTAAAAACTGGGGCGAGCTAAAGTGAGAGTTTTTATCGAGCTGCCGACCTGGCTTGGGGATGCGGTGATGGCTAGCGGGGGCTTAAATCTGCTGCTAGCTAGCCTTGGGGGCGATATACCTTTTGCCAGATGGCAAGATAGTGCGGATAAAATGGGTGATGCGAGCGTTGCGTCTAGCCACTCTGCTACGCTAGAAGCGACTTTAAGCCCGGCTGGAAACTATCCAGCCCAAAGCGAAGTCGGCTTAAATTTAATCTACACAAACCAAAGCCAGCAGGCTGCTACGCCCAGCCGCTGCGATACTAGCACGCACCACGTACCACAGAGCGAGCGAGTCCAAAATGGGGCTAATTTAAATTTAACGCCCCAGCAAAATGCCAGCCAAGCCCCACGTCAATCAAAGCCCAGCCAGCTTAGCTTTGTGCTTTTTGGCTCAGCCGTAGCAAGCGAGCTATACGCCCCACTGCCAGGCTGCGAGCTAGCCCTAAGCGACACTAGCCGCCACGCACGCTTTAGGTTGGCTAGCCTGGTTCGCACTTACCGCAGCCTTGGTGAGTTTGACGCCGCTTTTAGCTTTCGTAGCTCGCTTGCCTCACGAGTGGCGTTGCGATTTTTGCGCACCAAGCACCGCTTTAGCTTTAGGCGTGATAAAAGCAGCACCGCTCACCAAGCACAGAGGTATTTTGACTTTATTAAAGCTAGCCTTTTAAGCCTGCAAAAAAGGGGATTTTTAAATTTAAACCAAGCCTTTTTTGGCGATGAGGCAGAGTTAAAAAATGCCAGCCAGCCAGCCATTAATCAAGGCGCAAAAAATAGCCACATATTTTTAGGCACGCCACAAATGAGCCAGCCAGAGCCAAAAAAGGCCACGTCTCAAACGAGCAAGCCCCAGCAAGCAAACAGCGGACAAGCTTTAAATTTAATTAACCACGCCCAGCCAGAGAGCCAATTAAATTTAAAAGCGGCGCGGCAAGCCAGCCAACTAAATTTAACCCACCCCCAGCTTTTTTTGCCCTTTGCGCCGCATAAATTTGCTCGCCCCACACTTGGCATAAACGCCGGTGCTAGCTACGGAAGTGCCAAGCGGTGGCTGCCCGAGCGGTTTGCTAGCGTTGCGGCAGAGCTAGCTGGGCAGTTTGAAATCGTGATTTTTGGTGGCAAGGCAGAGAGCGAAATCTGCGGCGAGATAGAGCGGCTGCTAGCCCAAAATGGCGTGGCGGCTAAAAACTTAGCTGGCAAAACAAGCATCGCCAAGCTTTGTTCGCTTATTGCTGGACTTGGCCTATTTATCACCAACGACAGCGGTCCAATGCACATCGCAGCGGCTTATAAAGTGCCTACAATCGCCATTTTTGGCAGCACAAAAGATGACGAGACAAGCCCCTTTGACAACCCAAACGCCCGCATTGTAAAGCTTAATCCACCATTAAAATGTATGCCCTGTATGAAGCGTGCCTGCCCCCTAAAAACACACGAATGTATGGATAAAGTCACCGCCCAAATGGTGCTAGACGAGGCGAGAAGGCTGCTTAAAATAAGCCAAATTTAAAAGAATTTGGCTTTAAAAACCCCTCCACCTTTAACCCCCTCACCATCCCATCCAAACTATCACACTCTCTTATACCAAGTATCTTGCTAGCTTGTAGGTATAGTGTGGCTGGGCTTTGGTTTAAATTTAATGCAGTAGCAGATGAGCTTTTACTTAGCTTTTTACCATCATCTTGTAAAAGCAGGTCATGATAGATAAAAAGGCTATCTTGAAAACTAAGCCCTAAGCAAGAACTAAGAAAGCTCTGCTGATAACTACACTCTCTTAAGTCAAGTCCTCGCACGAGTAGATTTACCCCAAGACTAGCATCATCAATAACGCTTGCTAGATTATAACTAGCTGAGCTATCTTTTTTAAGTAAGACAAAATCCCATGCCCATTTTGGTAGTTTTAAACTAGGCTCTTTAACCAATAAAAATAGCTCATTTATATTTAGCCTTTCATTGTTTGCTTTTATCCTTAAGGCCTTATCGCCATTACCGCTTTTTTGTAAGCTTTTACAAAGTCCAGTATACCTTCCATTCTCATCATATGCTCCAGGCTTAGTTTTAGAGCAAGCGCACGCATACACTAAGCCTTTTTTATCTAGCTCTTTTATAGCGTTTTTATATCTTTCTTGTCTAAAGCGTGAGCTAAAATGTCTTTCAAACTCATCTACGCTCCTAGATCCATAATCCCAGTTTATATCAAGCCATTTAAGAGTATCAAAGATATTTTGCACATATTCTCTGCGGTATCTTAAAAGGTCATAATCATCAATGCGAAGATGTAATACTCCATTTAAAGCTTTAGTAATAGCAGCTGTGAGAATGAAATTTAAAGCATTACCAGCATGTAAGTAGCCGCTGGGTGTTGGGGCTAGGCGGGAGATGATTTGCATTTTAATGGCTAGCAGTCTTTGAGAAAAGATTTATCACAACCACACCAGCAATAATTAAAGCTATGCCGATTAAGGCTGGCATATCTAGCTTTTGGGCTAGGAAAAAATATCCAATCAAAGATATCAAAACTATCCCAAGCCCACTCCATATAGCGTACGCTATACCGACTGGAATACTTTTAAAAACAATACTAAGCAGATAAAATAACACAAGATATATAAGCATGCTACAGATCGCATAAAGAGGCCTGCTAAAGCCCTCACTAAGCTTTAAAAGTGTAGTCGCCACGACCTCCATGACCACCGAAATTCCAAGAAGCACCCAAGCATTTATCATCTTTTCTCCTAATTTATGTGATATTTTAGCAAAACAGCGCTTAAAACCCATGCACGTATGGATAACTTTAAATAGGATTTTAGCTTGTGTTTGAATTTATCTTTACATCAAGAAAAAAAAAGGGGGGGCTTGAGTTATTACTAAGTCGCTCCCCTTCCTATTTATCCTTCGCTCACATTGCTTCATAATATGCTCACTCGCTTACAGCGCACAGGAGCGTATGCAAGCCACAAAGTAGCTTAGCACAGCAGTTGCTGTGCGTGCATAAAGTGAAAACAAGGCGTAGCCGCAGTTTTCTTCGCCACTTCGTGGCGCAAACCCATTGGGTCTAGGTAAAGCGTAGTGGAACTGGACGTCGGCGAACATATCGCTTGCGATGTGAGCCACACAAAAGCAGTGGACTTGCTAGGACTGCGTCCTGCTAGAGCTCCTGTGGGGTTTTGGGTGCAAAGCTTTTCTGCACAGGTATCGAGTGGAGAATACTTCGCACAAACTGGCTATATGCAAAATATCGTGAGATGGATTTAAATGTTGCGACGGATTTTCGCAAAGGAGTTACCGAGTGGGTAATTAATGAGCGAAAATCCTAGCTCATTTAAAGACGCTCACAAGACAAGCTGGTCTAACAAATTTAAATTCAAGATAAGTTAAACCAGCAAGACAGGAACGCAAAAATGCAAGCATCACTTGTCTAGGCGAGGCGCAGGAAGTTACCTGATAGGTAATGACCACAGCAGCTGCGGACTGAAACGAAGCATAGCCAAGCAAGACGAGCTAAATTCTAAAGCAAAGAAAAGTTTACTCAAGCCCTAGGCTCGCCCTATACTCCTCATAGCTTCCCCTAAAATCGACAATCTCGCCGTTCCCTTTAAGGTGCAAAATGCGGTTTGCAAAGGCGTCAATTAGCTCTCTGTCGTGGCTAATGCAAATGACTGAGCCAGCAAAGCTGTAAAACGCCTCGCCCAGGGCGATGATGGCTTCAAGATCTAGGTGGTTGTTTGGCTCGTCCATCACAAGCAGATTTGGGCGGTGTAGCATTAGCTGGGCTAGACGGACTCGGTGCTTTTCGCCCCCACTTAGCGCCCCCACTGCCTTTTCCTGCTCCGCACCGCTAAAAAGCATCCTGCCAAGGCACTTGCGAATTTCATCTATGTCTTTGTTTTTAGCATCCTGCAGGTATTCATAAAGCTTAAGCTCGCCTGAGAGTTTATTCGTCGTATCCTGCGCAAAATATCCAAGCTCAATAGTCGCCCCCACGTGCACGCTGCCGCTATCTGGGGCGACTTCGCCCATTATGATTTTAGCTAGCGTGCTTTTGCCAACGCCGTTGTGTCCGATGACGGCTAGCTTGTCGCCCTTTTCTAGCTTAAAGCTAAAGTCTTTAAAAATCACCTTTTCATTGTAGCTTTTGCTGATGTTTTTTAGCTCAATTAGCTCGTTTCCTATCTCACGATTTAGCCGAAACAGAATGCTCGGATCCCTCCTGCTTGAAGTGGCGATCTCGGCGATATTTAGCTTTTCAAGCTGCTTTGCACGGCTTGTAGCCTGGCGGGCTTTGCTTGCGTTTGCCGAAAAGCGCGCGATAAATTTCTCAAGCTCCTCTTTTTCTTTTAGCTTTTTATCTCGCTCCATTTCGGCTTGGCGGGCGATTAAATTTGCCGCCATATACCAGTCGTCATAATTGCCGCTAAACTCTCGGATTTTCTTAAAATCCACGTCCAGTATGTGCGTGCAAACTCGGTTTAAAAAGTGGCGGTCGTGGCTGATTACTACTAGCGTGCCTTCGTGGCGGTTTAGCTCGTTTTCTAGCCAGGCGATGGCGTCGATGTCTAGGTTGTTTGTCGGCTCGTCTAGGAAAAGCACGTCTGGGCGCGGGAAAAGCACCTGAGCTAGCAGGACTTTAAATTTATCCGAAGTTTCAAGCTCGCTCATAGCTGCGTCAAAGTCCGTAATGCCAAGGCTTGAGAGGATTTTTTCAATTCTTAGCTCATACTCGTAGCTTGGGTCTTCTTCAGCCGTGATTAGCTCAAGCTCGCTTAGGCGCTCATTAATGGCGTCGGTAAATTCCTCACTCATATAGAGCTTTTCTTTTTCTTTAACGGCGTCGTATAGGCGTTTGTTGCCATAAAGCACGGCGTCTTTTATGCTAAAGCTTTCAAAGGCAAACTGATCCTGTCCTAGCACGCCGATTTTTAGCCCATTTTCTACCGCTATCTCGCCGCTGCTTGGCTCGATTTCGCCGCTTAGGATTTTTAAAAATGTCGATTTGCCAGCGCCATTTGCGCCGATTAATCCGTAGCGGTTGCCACGATTTAGCTTTAGGCTCACGTCTTCAAAAAGCAGGCTAGAAGCAAATCTTTGCGTTAAATTTCTTATCTCTACCATATCTGTCCTTTTAAATTTAAAGCAGAGATTTTACTAAAAGTTAGTTTAAAGAGTGATTTTGCGTGATATAATACGCCATATTTTTTGCAAAAGGACGGCAAATGAGAGAGAGTAATGCCGCCATTTTGTTTAAGCAAAATGGCTTTGGCGGGGCGATAAAGGTATCTCGCTTTATTTATGATAGCCTTAAAAAGCTGGCTTTGGGCTAAAGGCTGTCTGTCTAAGAAGCCACGCTGATGGCAGTGGATATTTTGACGGAGTGGATTATCAAAAAACAAGTATCCCAAAGGTGGGCTTTGATCCGTTTTATTCTAAACGCATAAATTTTTTTAAATCCATAATAAAAGAACTTGATGTTGACCCAATCATCTGCACTTGCCACGAATATAACTTTTTTATAGCTTTTGCCGCTAAAAGTCTTGGCGTTAAGTGCATTATCTCAGAACACGGAAATCACCTGCTTGTAAGGGGGATTAAGAAAAAAATATTACGCTATTTTGCCTACAAAAGCGCCGCTTTTATCACGCTTTTGACTAAATTTGATATGGACTTTTTTAGGGGGGCATAAAAACATAGTGCAGATGTATAATCCAGTGGATTTAAAAATCCCTTTAAATTTGGCGCAAAAAGAAAATATCGTGCTATTTCCGAGCCGCCTTGATAAAAATAAGCGGCTTGATTTTCTGATTTGCGCCTTTAGCCTGCTAGATGATGAGCTAAAGCGCAGCTATAAAATCGTAGTCTGCGGCGACGGAGAGGAAAGGGCTAGCGGTGAAAGGCTAGCTAAAAGCCTAGGAATAAACCTGCAAGTGCTTGGCTTTGTTAAAGATATACAAAACTACTACGCAAAAGCTAAAGTGGTGGCGATGAGCTCAAGAAGCGAAGGCTTTGGCAACGTTTTGGTTGAGGCCATACCTTTTGACTGCGCTAGAATATCAACTAAGGCTATCGCTGGACCAGCAGAGCTAATTAAGGACGGCTGGGACGGCTTTTTGAGCGAGATTGACGATGTGAATGAATTTAGCCAAAAGCTTGGCTTGCTTTTAAGAGATGATGGGCTAAGGGCGGAGTTTTGTAAAAATGCTAGGGCTAGGCTAGCTGAGTTTGACCCTAAGCACATAGCCCAAAAATGGGTAGATTTAGCTAATAGAGCTTTAAAAATTTAAACTGCCCCAAAATAACCGGGGCAAAATCAAATAAGCACAGGAGCTATAACAAAACCCAAAGCCACAGTAATTGCTACCATTAGCGTACCAGGCACGATAAAGCTATGATCAAAGACATACTTACCCACCCTAGTAGTGCCTGTATCATCCATTGCAATAGCTCCTAGCGTAGTCGGATACGTCGGTAGGACAAATAGCCCTGAAACCGCCGCAAAACTAGCCACAACTACCCATAGGTTTTCGTGGTGCTCTGGGGTTAGCCCCATGGCGATGACGACTGTTGGAATAAGTGCCTTTGTGGTAACTGCCTGTGAATAAAGCAGCGAGCTAGCAAAGTATAGCACAATGGCTAGGACATAGGGGTGATCGCTCACTACAGCCGAGGCAAAGCTTTTAATCGCATCTGTGTGATTGCTCACAAATGTATCGCCCAACCACGCTATGCCAAGAACGCAGATACAGGCGTTCATGCCACTTTTAAACACGCTTGTATCCAGGAGCTTTTCTGACTTTACACCACAGCTTAGCACTATAAGCGCACCCACAACAAGCATAAAGCTCATGATAGCTTCATTTCTGCCTAGGGTCGGATTTTGTATAAGCCCCACACTTTTTGAGATGACTAGGGCGTAGGCTACGACTACTAAAACCCCAAGCGCAAATATCCACACAGAAAGTTTTGCGTCTGCGCTTACGCTTTTATACTGCGCCTCTTTTACCTCAGCCACAAGCCCAGCTTTTAGACGCTCTTTATAGATTTTGTCGCTACTTAGGTCTAAATTTGCAAAGGTGTTATACAAAAAGCTAGTGATTAAAATTCCAAAAAAGCTAGTACTTATAACAATCGCAAGTAGCGTCGGATAGCCAAGCCCAAGTGGCTCTACTATACCAGTCATAGCCACTACAGCCGCACTAATCGGACTGGCAGTGATTCCTATTTGAGATGCTACAACAGCTAGACTAAGTGGAGCTGACGGCTTGATATTTTGCCCCTTTGCCACCTCAACAATAACTGGTATGATAGAAAATGCCGTATGTCCAGTCCCTGCAAACATAGTAAGAAAATACGCCACCAAAGGGGCTAGGTAGTTTATATGCTTTGGATGCTTTCTAAGAAGCCGCTCAGCTATTTGCACAAGAAAATCAAGCCCACCAGCAGCCTGAAGCGCAGAAATAGCGGCAATTACCGAAGCAATGATAAGTATCACATCCACCGCAATATTTCCTGCCTTCATCCCCAGACACATGCTTAGCACCACCACGCCAAGTCCGCCAGCATAGCCTATACCCATGCCACCCATTCTCACGCCCAAATATATCGCACCAAAGAGCACGAGTATTTGCAAGACAACTATAAAGTCCATCTACTCTCCTTTAAATTTGATTGCGTTATTTTACCATAGTTGGGTTTAGCATATTTTTTGGATTTAAAATTTCCTCTATCTCTTTTTTACTTAAATACCCGCGCTCCTTTACTATCTCACCCACACTTTTGCCTGTATCTAGGGCTTCTTTGGCGATGCTAGCTGATTTTTCATAGCCTAAATATGGATTAAAAGCCGTTACTATTCCCACTGAGTTTAGCACCTGTCTTTCACACTCTTTTACGTTTGCACTTAGCCCAGAGATTGCCTTTTCACGCAGGGTATTTGTGGCGTTTATGGCTAGGGTTATCATGTCAAATAGCGCATATGCGATACCTGGCTCAAGCGCATTGAGCTCAAACTCTCCACCCTTGCTATTTAACATTATTGCAGTATCATAAGCGATTATTTGATTAGCCGCGATTAGCACGACTTCAGCAATGACTGGGTTTATCTTGCCTGGCATTATGGAACTACCTGGCTGCATTTGTGGTAGGTTTATCTCGCCCAGCCCACACCGTGGTCCAGAGTTCATAAGCCTTAGGTCGTTTGCGATTTTGCTTAGCCTTATGGCTAGGGTTTTCACGCTGCCGCTAACCTGCGCAAAATCTGCAGTATCTTGCGTCGCGCTTATTAAATTTAAAGCAGGCTTAAAGCTCTCTCCCACTATCTCGCTTAGCTTTTTATGCACCTCGTCTTTATAAAGCGGATGGCAGTTTATCCCTGTGCCTATAGCAGTGCCACCTAGATTTAGGATTTTCATTAGATTTTTTGTCTGTGTTATCTGCTCTAGACTTGATTTTATAGACGCCGCAAAAGCACCAAAGCTATTTCCCAGCGTCGTAGGCACAGCATCCTCAAGCTCTGTGCGTCCCATTTTTATCACATCTTTAAACTCGCTCTCCTTTGCCTCAAGTGCGGCAACAAGCCCATTTAGAGCACCCTCAAGCTCGCCCAAAATAGCACAAGTTGCCACCTTTATCGCACTTGGATAGGTGTCGTTTGTGCTTTGTCCTAAATTTGCATGATCATTTACATGAATATACTCATATTCGCCCTTTTTATGCCCTTTTATCTCAAGTGCTAAATTTGTTAAAACCTCATTTACGTTCATATTTGTGCTAGTGCCTGCGCCGCCTTGTATCATATCCACGACAAACTGCTCCCTTAGCTCGCCAGCTATCACTCTATCAGCTGCGGCTGCTAGTGCTTGAGCTATTTCATGCGGTAAAACACCCACCTTTGCATTTGTAAGCGCTGCTGCTTTTTTAATCTGCGCAAAAGCCTTTATAAAAAACGGATAATCCTTTAACTTTCGATCGCTAAATTTAAAATTTTGAGTAGCTCTAAAGGTCTGAATACCATAATAAACCGAATCATCTATCTCAAGCTCTCCGATAAAATCATGCTCTTTTCTACTTGACATTTTCATCTCCTTAAAAACCCTGACGGGTTTAAATTTAAAGATAAATTATACATACAAAAGGCATTTTTAACTTAAAATGTATAAATTTTATCCTTGATATTAAAAGTGATGTTACTATTATAAGCACTTTTTGGCTTTAATGATTAAATTTAAAAATGAAGTTTTAGAGGCAAAAAGGGCTTTTAAAAAACCCTTTTTAAGGATTAGCGGATTTGCCCTACTCCGCTATGCGAAAGCCGCTATCAAATTTAAGCTCCGCTTTTGCCTTTTGGCTACTTACATGTCCATTATCTTCTGAAATGTTATAAATTCCGCTTTTATACGCATTCATAGCTAGCTCTGCTGCCTTTGCCGCCGCATCCACATGCACCGTCGCCACAAAGTTAACAGGCTCAGAAAATCCACTATCCCTACCATAAAGCCAGCCATATCTTAGCACCACGCCTCCATTTTCTATTGTCTGAGTTTCGAGCGAATGCACCGCCCTTGCCGTCTCGCCGTATGTTGGTTCAGCAAAATCAAGTAGCGCACTCTCCTCGCTAAATGGGGCTTGCTCATTAGGACTATAGACAAAAGCTATGCTTTGAGCGATAAATTTACTAGCCCCACAGGCTTTGGCTGCATCTAGAAGGTTTGCGGTGCCGACCTCCCTTATTTTGGCGTTGCGTTTTAGGGCTTCGCTCATCTTGCCCTCATCTAGCCCATCAGGTAGGTCAGTAAGCTGGTGAAAGACGACTTCAGGCTTGATTTTTGCCACTTGAGCTATGAGATTGTCCTTATCAAAGACATCGAGTATTACGGGCTTTACGCCGAGATTTTCGAGCATTTTTGCCTTTGCTTCACTCCTTGTTGTGCCGTAAACTTCGTGTCCAGCCGCGACTAAAAGCTTGCTAAGCTGCTTACCAATAACGCCGCTAGCACCTGCTAAAAATATTTTCATTTTCTGTCCTTTTTTAAATTTAAACGGTGCATTGTAACTGCTTTATTTAAATTTTTGCCAAACTCCTCAAATGGCGCAAGCTCAAGGTTTGCCTGCCTTAGTGGCTCGCCCCAGACGCTATTTGGGAAAAATGCGTCATCTTTAAAGCGTGCAATGACGTGTATATGCACACGAGGGAGCATATTTGCAAAGCTTGCGATGTTGATTTTATCAGGTGCGTAGTACTGCCTTAGCGCTTTTTCGACTTCGCGCACGAGAAGCCAAAGCTCATTATAGGCGCTATCTGGCATGTCGCTTAGCTCTTTGTAGGGGGTTTGGGTAAAAATTTTAACCCACGGCAAGTCGTGAGGCTCTTTTTGTATGTAAAAATCGCAATCTTGGTATATCATATCACTTTTATCCTTTTTATGCGAAGGGAGTTTAGTATTACGCTTACTGAACTAAAGCACATCGCAAGTGCACCGTAGGCTGGATTTAGCACTATGCCAAAAAGCGGATAAAGCGCACCAGCAGCCACTGGGATACACACCGCATTATACGCAAACGCCCAGAATAAATTCTGCCTTATCACGCTAAGGCTAGCTCTGCCTATTTTTATAGCCTTTGCTACACTTGTTAGCTCAGAGTGCATTAGCACTACATCGCCACTATTTTTAGCTAGCTCGCTGCCTGCACCCATGGCTATGCCCACATCGGCCTCTTTTAGAGATACAGCGTCATTTATGCCATCTCCTATAAATATCACTCCACCCTCTTTTTTTAGCTCTTTTACTTGATTTAATTTATCGGCTGGCAGCATATTTGCCAGTGTCTTATCTATGCCTAAATCATCCGCTACTTTTGCGGCATTAGCACTACTATCACCAGTCATCATCACAGTTTTTATACCCAAATTTTGCAAGGCTTTTATAGCACTTTTTGCCTCTTGACGTATCTCGTCCTCTAGCTCAAGGCTTCCCACATATCTGCCATAAATTGCTGCGTATATGGCATCTTTTGTGCCGTCTGGTATGGCTATATTATTCTCTTTTAGCAATGCTTCGTTACCTATTATTATCTCGCCTTTTTCTTGAGTGACTATCATGCCTCTGCCAGATAAGGGGGTAAATTTAATCTCGCCCAAATCACTAAAGACTATTCTATTTTTACTTGCGTATTTTGTAATTGCTTTTGATATAGGGTGCTCACTTAGGCTCTCAGCTGCTGCGATTATGGATAGATCATCATCTCTAATATCTGTATTTTTCACACTTATTTCGCCCTTTGTTAGGGTGCCAGTCTTATCAAATACAGCAAATTTAACCCTTTGCATAAGCTCGATTATCTCGGGGGTTTTTATGAGTATGCCATCTCGTGCGGCTCTAGATATACTAGCAATAACAGCCATAGGCGTAGCAAGCCCTAAAGCACAAGGACAGGAGATTATAAGCACGGCTATAGCGCAAAGTATGCCGTAGTTTACATTACCAGCCGCGCTCCATACTAAAAGCGTGATTAAGGATATAGCAATGACAACTGGGACAAAGATATTTGAGGCTTTATCAGCTAGTCTAGCTATAGGGGCTTGCTTCGTGCCAGCTTCGCTTAAAAGCTGAGCTATTTGACTTAGCAGTGTATCCTTTGCAAGAGCGGTTACTTTTATACTTATAAAACCGCTTGTGTTTATGTATCCAGCGTATACCTCATCACCTACGGTTTTATATTTTGCTAGCACTTCACCCGTGATAGCCGAGGTATCAAGCTCCGCACCGCCTTGGATTATCACGCCATCGCTTGGCACAGCCTCGCCTGATTTTACCACGACAACATCGCCTAAGCTAAGCTCTTTTACCGGTATATTTTCATGACAGCCGTCAGCTTTTATGCGAGTAGCCATTTTTGGAGCCAGTGTAGATAGCGAGCGCAAAAAATCCGCCGTACTAGCCTTTGAACACTCCTCTAAATACTTGCCAAACAGCACAAAAGTAACTATCATACTAGCCCCACCAATATATGAGTGAGCCATGCTTTGAGGTATTAAATTTGACACAAAAGCACTAAAAGCTGAGTAGATAAAAGCCGCACTTGCCCCTAAAGCCACAAGCACGCTCATGCCGTAGCTACGCTCTTTTATCCCCTCTATAGCCTGCTTGTAAAATCCGCTCGCACTATATCCTAGCACCACAAGCCCAAGCCCCAAAGCACACATCTTCGCCCACTTCCACGCTCTAAGCCCACTCATCTCAAGCACCATTATAGCCGCACTTAAAACCGCCGCCACGATGAGCTTTTTGCGCAAATTTATAGCTTGTGCTTTCTGCTTTTGCTCATACTCCTCATAGCTTTGTGCCACATCATATCCTAGCTTTTTTATCTTTTGCACGAGTGCAAATTCTATCTCATCATTTTCAACCTCAAACTCCCCATTGCCAGAGGCAAAGCTTACCTTTGCACTTCTTACACCCTGCATTTTTGACGCCACTCGCTCAATCGCACTTGAGCAGTTTACACAGGTCATTCCTGTGATATTTAGCTTAAGCTTTGTCATTTAAAGCTCTCTTATTACATCAAATCCCAAATCGCTAAGCTCGATTTTAAATTTTTCCACTTCGCTATCTTTGATGTTTACACTTAGCACTCGCGGCGTTTGGTCAAAATCGACTAAAATCTCGCCAAATTCATCCTCAAGTGAGCCTTTTATCGTATTTGCGCAGTTTTGGCAATTTACATTTGCTACTTCAAATTTTTTCATCTTATCTCCTTTATCATATGCAAAAAACTAAATCCATAAGCTAGTATTTTATCATCTTTTTTAAAGCCTAAACTTTCATAAAATTTTATATTTTTTATTTTATCTTGCTTTACGATTAGGGCTATTTTGCTTAAATTTTTAGCACGTGCTATCTCATCTGCGCTTTTTAAGAGTGCGCTTGCATAGCCCTTTTTACGCTGATTTTTAAATGTAGCTATAAAATCTATATAAAGCTCGCCACTAAAGCACTCTTTTTGAAATTTAATCCCGCTTTTTGCGTCCATTTGCCCCTGAGTAGCGCCGTCATAGCAGCCCATAGCAGCCACCACCTCGCTGCCAGTTTCTACGACGCTTATATGCTCGTGGCTTAGTCTACTATTTTCCGCACTTTGGCTAAAAAGTCGCTCTAAGGCATTTTGATTAAGCCCAAGAGTCTGTATTATGCCATCCATGGCAAGTTCTATCAATCTCACGCAAGAGTGCGTATCGTTTAAATTTGCTTTTCGTATTTTCATATTTTTTGAACCATTTTTGTAAAGTAAATCCCGTTTATCTCGCCACTATTTACTGCGTTAAAACCCCTATTTTGATAAAATTTCAAAACGCTTTTATCATTGCTTCTAGCTAGCAAGCTAACGCTGCTAAGCCCAGCCTTTTTTGCCGATTTTACCGCACTAGCTAAAAGTGCGCTTGCTACGCCTTTATTACAAAAGCGCTTAAAAGTGGCGATAAAATCGACATAATACTCATCATTAAAGCTAAAATCGCCTATTTTTAGGGTTTGGCCTTGCTTGATATTATCATACCAGCTATCTCGCTCCTACCCCCCTGCGCCATTTATATATACATTTATATTTTTACTATTTAGTCTGCTTAGCCTAAAATCAAAACAAGCTGCAATTTTGCACTCATTAAAGCCAAGCGCTAAAGCCGCGTCTCCAAGGGCTAGCAACGTTAGCTGTACACACCCATTTTTATGCTCTTTTGTGGCGTTTGTTACCATTTTTTACCTTTTAAATTTAATAAAACCAAATTATATGCACTAAAGGTTTAAAATTTTTTAAATTTTTAAGCCCATTTTTGCTAAAATCCGCGTTAAAAATTTAAAAAAGGAATAGTAATGGGACGAGCATTTGAATACCGCCGAGCCGCAAAAGAAGCACGCTGGGACAAGATGAGTAAGGTCTTTCCAAAGCTGGCAAAGGCTATTACAGTAGCTGCTAAAGAGGGCGGCACAGAACCTGATATGAATCCAAAGCTACGAGCCGCCATAGCTGCAGCTAAAGCCCAAAATATGCCAAAAGACAATATAGACGCCGCCATAAAGCGCGCAAGCGGCAAAGATAGCGCAGATATAAAGACTATCTTTTATGACGGCAAGGCGGCAAATGGCGTGCAAATCATAGTAGAAACTGCGACCGATAACCCAACTCGCACCGTAGCAAATGTAAAGGCAATTTTTAACAAAAACGGCGGCGAGATACTACCGTCTGGCTCACTTAGCTTTATGTTTAGCAGAAAGAGCGTATTTGAGCTGGTTTTACCTGATATGGCGCTTGATGAGCTTGAGCTTGAGCTTATTGATTTTGGGCTTGAGGAGCTAAAAAGCGAAGGAGAGAGCCTGTTTATTTACGGCGATTACACTAGCTTTGGTACACTAAATGAGGGCGTGGAAAAGCTGGGACTTGAGATAAAAAAAGCAAGCCTAGCATACGTACCAAACTCAACTGTTGAGCTAGATGATAGCCAACTTGAGGCGGTGGAAAAGCTACTTGATAAACTTGAGGATGATGACGACGTGCAGGCAGTTTATACAAACATAGAGTAAAAATGCAATTAGGCGAATTTAACCAAAGCGTGAAAAATAGCGGCGTCGTGAGTGCTGGGAGTGCGGAGTTTGCCTTTATGCACGAAGCAGCCCAGCAGGCTATGCAAATAAGTGCAAGGCTAAACGTAGGCTATCATACGCCAGATGAGATAAACGCCATTCTTAGCGAGCTGGTGGGCAAAAGTGTGGATAAGTCGGTGGTGGTTTTTCCGCCTTTTTATAGTGATTTTGGCAAAAATATAAGCCTGGGCAAAAATGTCTTTATAAACGCAGGCTGCAAATTTCAAGACCAAGGCGGCATCGAAATAGCAGACAATGTCCTAATCGGACACAACGTCGTCCTTGCTACCATTAACCACGCCGAGGCTCCAAGCCAAAGGGCAAATATGCACCTAAAGCCCATTAAAATCGCTAAAAACGTCTGGATAGGCTCAGGGGCTATCATCACCCAGGGCGTAAGTGTGGGCGAAGGCGCTATCATCGCAGCTGGTTCAGTGGTGACAAAGGACGTCCCAGCTATGGTGGTAGTGGGCGGAGTGCCTGCAAAGGTGATAAAATTTATAAAAGGAGAATAAATGAGAAACGAGCCATTAAAGTTATATGAGATAGATTTAGAAGCGCTGAAAAACGAGCGTTTTGTAACGCTTAGCACGGACAAGGGCGAGATAAAGCTCGAGCTTTTTCCTGACGAAGCACCGCAAGCTGTGGCAAATTTTTTAGAGCTAATAAAAAGTGGCTTTTATGATGGATTAAATTTTCACAGGGTGATACCAAACTTCGTGATCCAAGGTGGATGTCCACAAGGTAGCGGTATGGGTGGCCCTGGCTGGCGTATAAAATGCGAGTGCGATAAACAGGGCGTAAAGCACGAACGAGGCAGCCTAAGTATGGCGCACGCTGGCAGGGACACAGGGGGGTAGTCAGTTTTTCATCTGCCACAGCCCTCAGCCGCACCTAGACGGCATGCACACGGTATTTGGCAAGTGCGTGGACGAGGCGAGCCTAAAGGTGCTAGACGCCATTCGTCAGGGAGATAAGATAAAATCCGCCAAAATAGCCAGCGAATAAGCAAGGCTTAAAAGAGCGATTTAGCAGGGCTTTGCCGTGGCTAGGTCGCTTTGCGTTTTAAATTTAAATCTACACTTTTGCTACTTTTTGCGCTATTGTTTGCTCCTTGTTGGCAAATTTATATTGCCACTTTTATGTTTTCTAAGCAATGGCGGTACTCACTCTGTTTTATAAATACCGTAAGTGCATTTGCTGATATTACGAGTATTTTCATGCCTCATACACAAATAGCAAAACCTTACTTTATCAAATTTATAAGCTCGGCAAAACCACATACAGCCATCGTATTTTTATTTTAAAAAAAATACGATGATTTTGCCTTGCCTTGTTTACATTATTTAAGAACCCTGATATGACGATAATTTTGCATGTTAAAAAGTACTTGATCCGAATGGCTAATGTTTTTTGCAAAACCCGCTAATCTGTTAAAAGGGTGTAAGGCATTTAAACCTACCCATAGCATTGGTTATCACTCTTGTAAGTTGTAAAGCAAAACTCCACAAAAACGCTCACAGCACAAGCTATCCATCGCAGCAAAAGAACGTCAAAATACGAAGTATAGCCAGTCTTATCTGGGTGTAGAGCTAAGGCAAAAAGCTAGCTAATAAGCAATATCTGCGGATTTTGGCGACGTATTTTTAGTTTTACTTCGCCAAAACCGATGAATCTAAAAAGATAAAATGGCAAAAATGCGGTTTTAAAACTGCATCTGTGCCATGTTTTGCAAAGCAAACCAGCCTATATGGAAATGGCGCTAATCTGCCCAGCATAAACTATAAAATATCTAAGCGCTAAAACGCCCACTAAAACGGCGCTACACTTTATCATCACGGCTAGCTTTGAGTGGGCTTTGCTAAGCAGCAGCGGTAAAGCCAGCCCCACGCCAAGCACGAGAGCAAAAAATACCACTCCCCAGCCCCCGCTTAGCACCGCAGCCACGCCATCTTTGCCAAGCCCAGCAAAAAGCGCCCCTAAAAAAACAATCTCAAAAACAATAGCCACTACATCGATGCGTAGCACCAGAGCGCTTGCCCTTGAGCCAGCCCCAGCAAAAAGCCCCACGCAAGCAGCTCCTGCGCTAATGGCACTGGCTAAAAATAGCAAAGGCAGCACCCAGTTATGCCACAGGGCGATCTTTGCCACAGCAGAGAGCAAAAAGCCCGTGTATGCGCCCACGCCAAGGGCTAGCAGGATAAGCAGTGGCTCGATTAAATTTATCGCTCTAAGCAGCGGCTTAGCCAAGGAGCTACCCAAAAAAGCGATAAAAGCGTAGGCAAAAGCAAGCGGCGTATATACAAGAAGTAGTGCTACGCCAATACTCATCACGCTATCCCAGTTATACCTTAGCAGTATCCAGTAAAAGCTAAGCGGCTTGCCAAGGTCAAGCACGAGCAGCCCAAGCCCTAGCACGATAGCAAGCGGAGCTGTTAAAACAGCGGCTTTAAAGCCGGGGGCTAGGACACTGCCTTTTAAATCTAACCCAGCAAGCCCAGCACGGCGCAAAAGCACCGCCACTATCATCGCCCCAGCCGAAAGCCCAGCCAAAAAGAGATAAAGCGCTATCTCGCCGCCCCAGTAAATTTGAGTATATTGCGCTAGGCTGCCTGACATACTATTCATCTTTCGCTCCTTTTGTGTTTGCTATCATCGCTAGCTGTGGACGTGTGAGAAGCTCCGCTTTTGGGTAGTAGTGTGGGCTTGTTTTTAGCGTCTTAGCTACTTGGCTATTTTCATCATTTAAATCACCAAAGATTAAAGCGTCCGTCGGACACACGCTCACGCAGGCTGGCTCTTGCCCGACGCTTAGGCGGTTGGTGTAGCAAAAGGTGCATTTGCCTATCTCGCCGCTACTAGGCTCTACATAGCGCGCGTCGTAAGGACAAGCTAGAATGCAGTATTTGCAGCTTATGCAGATGGAGTGGTCTAGCAGGGTGATATTTTCAGCCGTTTTAAAGCTAGCGCCCGTTGGGCAGACATCAACACAGGGACTATCCTCGCACATTACGCAGCTGTGGCGGATAAAGTCCGTTTTTAAATTTGGAAACGTCCCGCTCATCTTAGCGTGCACCTGCAGGCGATATACGCCGCGCGGCACGTCGTTTTCACTACGACAGGCTACGGAGCAGGCCTGGCAGCCTATGCAGAGATTTTCATCGTGTATCATTGTGTATTTTTTCATTTTTTAGCCCTTTATTTTCTCAATATCCACGCCGACGTTTGTTACCATAGTCGCCGCTACTGCCCCTTCGGCTGGGTTTAGTAGCACGCTTTGATTTATGCCCATACCATTTGTGCGTGGCATTCCTGGCGTGGTATGCCCAAAGCCGTGATAGACAAAAAGCGTATCAGGGCGGATGCCTTCTGTGATAAAAATTTTCGCCCTTGCCTGGCCAAATTTATTCTTTATTAGCACCATTTCGCCCTGCTTTAGCCCCTTTTTAGCAGCGGCTTGCGGATGTATCCAGACTGGGCTTTCGCTCATTAGGTCATTTAGCACTTCGATATTTTGAGTGTGTCCGTTAGTATGAATAGGCGTTTTGCCGCTCATTAGGCAAAACTCGCAGCCGTCAAAGACATCTATATCGTTTGCATTTAGTCCGCCATATCCCTTAAACTCGGCTTCGACATCGGCTTTAAATAGCTCAATCTTGCCACTTTTAGTCTTTGGTTTAGCCAGCTCGCTCATTAGCCCATCATCGCCCACAAATTTTGCCGCCTGCGGATAGCGTGCGATAAATTTATCCACCATCGCCTTTTCACGAAATAGCAAAGGCGGCACGTCATAAGTAAGATAGCCATCACTTTCAAGTTTAGCTAAAAGCTCCACATTTCCCTTTGCCTGAGCCATACGCCACTGCCGCATATCATCCCAGGTATATAGCTCATCGCAATTTAGCCTGCGAGCTAGCTCCCTAAATATGCTCGCGCCGTCTTTGGTATCTCCAATAGGCTCTACTACCTTATTTCGTATCATATAGGCTGGCTTGGTGCCGCTTTTATCCTCTATGCCCTCATCTCGCTCAAGATATGTGCTCTCAGGCAAAATCACATCAGCATAGGTCGCCATATCGTTTAGGTAAATGTCACTAACGACGATAAATTCAAGCTTCTTAAGCGCCTCTATACTTTTAGCCGAGCCAGCGACGTTTATTATGTGGTTAAAGCGAATGTTAAACCAGCCCTTTATCGGATAGGGCTTTTCGCTTAGAATTGCCTCAGCTATATCCATTAGCACGCCGTGACTGCGGCCAATGAATTTATGAGCTCCAGCTTCGCCAGCTGCGTCTAGGCGCGGGGTCTTTGGCACTTTAAAGGCGGCGTCAGGGTTAGCTAGCTCGGCAAATTCATTACTATCAGTTAGCTTATTAAACAGCTTTGCTTTTTTGCCGCTAAAAATACCGCCCTTTCGCTCCCAGTTGCCCATCATCGCATTTGCTACCATTATCGCTTTTGTGCGCATATACTCAGCCCTTGTGGTGGTGGTTTTATGCCCAAAGTCAATGATAACCCTTGGTGCTGCTGCCCAGATTTCAGCGGCTATTCGCTCCACATCAGAGGCCTTTATGCCAGTAATGCTCTCTTGCCACTGCGGAGTTTTATCGGCCACATCCCTAGCTATCTCATCAAAGCCAGTGGTAAAATTAGCTATAAATTCCTTATCATAAGTGCCGTTTTTTATCCAAGTGTGAATGAGTGCTTGCACAAAGGCTATATCAGTGCCAGGCTTAACTGGCAGCCACTCATCAGCCTTAGCGGCTATGACGCTAAAGCGAGGTTCTAGCACTAGTAGCTTTGTGTCCTTTTTTTGGATAAATTTCATAAGCTTTTTGGCGTCTGAAATGACTATACCCTCAAAGATATTGTGTCCGAAATTTACCACGTATTTGGCATTTGCAAAGTCTCTCTTTAGCTTGCTATCGCCATACATATGAGAACACACCATCTGATAGGTGATAGGACAGGCTGAAAGATGAGAGAAGATATTTGGGCTGCCGTAGCTTGCGGCAAAGGCGGTCATTAGCTTGTGTGTTTGGCTACTTTTAGCAGTAAAAACAAAGCTCTTTGCGCCATATTTTTCCTTTATCTCGGCCATCTTTTTAGCCACTAAATCAAGTGCCTCATCCCAGCTAGCCTCGCGCCACTTGCCCTCTCCACGCTCGCCTACTCGAATAAGCGGCCTCACCACTCGCTGTGGGTCATAAAGCTGATACCGCCCAGCCCCACCCCTAGCACACACCGATGTGGACGTGCCTTTTACTCGGTGGTTGCCTTGGATAAAGATAGCCTGCTCATCAACGACTTTTGCTTCGATAGTGCAGCGGGTAGAGCACATCTCGCAAAAGCTTGGGATAAATTTATCGCTTGGAGTTAGCGCCTTTGCGCCCACAGCCCCCAGCGTCCCAGGGGCGAAACTACAGGCTGCGATAGAGCCTAGCTTTAAAAAATTTCGTCTATCCATCAAATCTCCTTTTGGAAGTTTGATTATACTAAAATAATTCTTAAAAAAATAATATAATTTTTAAATTTTATATTATATATTTAATTTAAATTTTTAATAAAATTAAACCAAAATAAAACAGATAAATTTTTAAGCCATTTATAGCTATAATAGCTAAAAAATTTCAAGGATTTTGGTGCAAAAAGTAATCATTATAGGCAGACCAAATGTCGGAAAATCAAGCCTTTTTAACCGTTTAGCAAAAGAGCGCATAGCAATCACAAGCGAAGTCGCAGGCACTACAAGAGACACAAATAAAGCCATCATAGACATAGAACAAAAGCAGTGTATGCTAGTTGATAGCGGCGGACTTGACGATAGTAGCGAGCTTTTTAAAAACGTCAAAAAAAAGACGCTAGAGGAGGCAAAAAGCGCGGACATTATACTATTTATGGTAAATGGAAAAATGCTTCCAGATGAGGAGGACAGGCGGATTTTTTACGATTTGGCAAAGCTTAAAAAGCCCATTGCGCTTGTGATAAATAAAATCGACAGCAAAAGGGACGAGCAGCGTAGCTGGGAATTTGATAGCTTTGGCGCAAAGGTCGTCTTTGCAATCTCCGTAAGCCATGCAAGTGGCATCGATGAGCTTTGCGAGTGGATTTATAAACTCCTGCCAAATGACGAGCTAAAAGCCGATGAGAGCGATGATTTTGAGGACTTCATCGCTGGCTTTAATCAGAGCGGCGAAAAAGCTAGCGAAGACTTTGCAAACCGCCCTATAAAAGTGGGCATAATAGGCAGGGTAAATGTGGGCAAATCAAGCCTGCTAAACGCCCTAGTAAAAGAAGCCCGCGCGGTAGTGAGCGACGTAGCAGGCACGACCATTGATCCAGTCAATGAAAGCTACGAAATAGACGGGCGAGTGTATGAATTTGTCGATACTGCTGGCATTCGTCGCCGTGGCAAAATTGAAGGCATCGAACGCTACGCCCTAAACCGCACCGAAAAGGTGCTTGAAGCTAGCGACATCGCTCTGCTGGTGCTTGATTCTAGCGAGCCGCTTAGCGAGCTAGATGAGCGTATAGCGGGGCTTGCGGCGAAGTTTGAGCTTGGCATTATCATCGTGCTAAATAAGTGGGACAAGAGCCAAGCGGAGTTTGACAAGGTCTGCGTGGATATTCGTGATAGGTTTAAATTTCTTGCCTATGCGCCCATTATTAGCGTCTCAGCCCTTGGTGGCAAGCGAATTCACAAGCTCTATCCGCTCATAAATGAAGTGTATGAAAACTTCACCCAAAAGCTGCAAACCGCAAAGCTAAACGACGTAATCGCCGCTGCCACACGCCTGCACCCCATACCAAGCGACCGCGGCAAGGTGGTGAAAATTTACTACGCCGTGCAGTTTGGCTTTGCGCCACCTAAAATCGCCCTAATCTCAAACCGCCCAAAGGCGATACACTTTAGCTACAAGCGATTTTTAGCTAATCAAATCAGGGCTAGCTTTGAGCTAACTGGCTCACCACTCGTGCTAATCCCACGCAAAAAAGGCGGCGAGCAAACGGAGAGTGAGAGTGAGTAAAAAGGCTAAATTAAATTTAAGCTGCAAAGACAAGCTTAGCTCATCTGCGAAGCCAAAAATAAAGTCAAATATCATTCTAATCGGCTTTATGGGCTGTGGTAAAAGCTCGGTGGCTAGGGCTTTGGCTAAAAAGCTTGAGCGAATTTGCCTTGACACTGACGCACTAATTGAGCAAAGCCAAAATAGAAAAATCAAAAAAATTTTTAGCGCACAGGGCGAAGCGGCGTTTCGCAAAATGGAAAAAGAGCTTTTAAAGCGTCTAAAAGCGAGCGTGCAAAATGCCGTCATCGCCACTGGTGGGGGCTTTGGTGTGCAAAAGGGGCTAAAAAAGCTTGGGCTGGTGGTCTATTTGAAAATGGAATTTGATGAGATTTTAAGCCGATTAAGTGGGGATAAAAAGCAGCTAAAATCCCGCCCACTGCTAAAGGATTTAAACGCCGCAAAAGCCCTTTTTAACGCAAGAGCTGGGCTATATGAAAAAAGGGCAAATTTGATAATCGAAGTAAAAAATAAAAGCGTAAAAGAGATAGCAAAAGAGATAAGGAGTAAAATTTGAGAGTGCTTACAGGGCTTCAGCCTAGCGGACGGCTGCATTTGGGGAACTATTTTGCCAGCATAAAGCAGATGGTAGATGAGCAAAATAGCGGTAAAAGCGATATGTTTATGTTTATCGCCAACTACCACGCTATGACTTCAGTAAGCGACGCTAGCACGCTTAGGCAAAGCAGCATTGAAGCGGCGGCAGCGTTTATGGCGCTTGGCATTGATCCGGGCAAATGCACCTTTTGGATGCAAAGCGATGTAAAGGAGGTGCTGGAGCTTTACTGGGTGCTAAGCCAATACACGCCTATGGGGCTGCTTGAGCGAGCGCACAGCTACAAGGACAAGGTCGCAAAGGGCATAGCTGCCAGCCACGGACTTTTTAGCTATCCTGTGCTAATGGCGGCTGATATTTTGCTCTTTAGTGCCGACGTCGTCCCAGTGGGCAAGGATCAAATTCAGCACGTCGAAATCGCACGAGATGTGGCTATTAAATTTAATAACGAACACGGCGAGATACTCCGCCTGCCAGAGCATAAAGTCGCCGAGAGCGTAGCCGTAGTGCCAGGCATTGACGGAGCAAAGATGAGTAAGAGCTATAAAAATACGATTGATATTTTTTGCACTCAAAAGGAGCTAAAAAAACGCACATCAAGCATAGTAACCGATAGCACGCCACTAGAAGAGCCAAAGCAGTGGCAAAGCTGCAACGTCTATGCGCTGGCAAAGCTATTTTTAGACGAAGCTGGACAGGCCGAGCTAAGGGCAAGATATGAGCGTGGGGGCGAAGGATATGGGCATTTTAAGGCGTATCTAGCCGAGCTAGTGTGGGAGTATTTTGCCCCAGCGAGAGAAAAATATGAGTATTTTATGGCAAATCAGGGTGAAATTAAAGCCATACTAGCCAGCGGAGCGGCAAAGGCTAGGGAGGTCGCCCTGCCACTAATAGAGCAAATAAGAGCAAAAACTGGTATATACTAAAAGGAGAGATGATGATAAATTTAAAACTGCTTGAGAGTAATTATGATGAGTTTTTGGCCAAGCTAAAGGGCAAAAAGGTAGCCCCTGCCCTGCTTGATGAGCTTGTGAGTAAATTTAATGCGCTTAAAGCCGCTAAGCTCGAGCTAGAAAGCCTGCAAGCCGTGCAAAATGCCAAAAGCAAGGAGCTAGGCATAAAGGCTAGAAACGGCGAGGATGTGAGCACGCTAAAGGACGAGCTAAGCGAGAATAAAGCCAAAGCCAGCGAGCTTGAAGCGGTCGTTAGAGAGCTTGATGAGAGCCTAAGCCAAATCGCCGCTAGCGTGCCAAATATCACTGACGATGACGTGCCAGCTGGGGCTGATGAGAATGATAACGTCTGCTTAAAAGTGGTGGGCGAAGTGCCGCACTTTAGCTTTACGCCAAAGGAGCATTACGAGCTTGGGGCTCAGCTTGGCTGGCTTGATTTTGAGCGTGGGGTAAAGCTAAGCGGGAGCCGATTTACAGCCATTCGTGGCGAGGGAGCACGGCTAAATAGGGCTCTAATTAACTATATGATAGACTTTAACGCCGCTCGTGGCTTTGAGCTAGTGAATGTGCCGTTTTTGGTAAGTTCTGCTACGCTTTATGGCACTGGACAGCTGCCTAAATTTGAAGATGACCTTTACAAAGTCCGTGATGAGGATCTTTACCTAATCCCAACCAGCGAAGTGCCTGTAACAAATTTATACGCAGATGAAATTATTCCAGCCGATGAGCTACCTAAAAAGATGACTTGCTACTCGGCTTGCTTTCGCAAAGAAGCAGGAAGTGCGGGGCGAGATACGCGCGGTATGATACGCCAGCACCAGTTTGAAAAGGTCGAGCTGGTGGCGATCACAAAGGCGGATGAGAGCGAAGCTATGCTTGAAGAGATGATTTCTTGTGCGTCTGATCTGCTTAGCTCGCTTGGGCTTGCGCACCGCCATATGCTCCTTTGCAGTGGGGATCTTGGCTTTAGTGCGGCAAAGACGATTGACCTTGAAGTCTGGCTACCAGGACAGGGCAAATACCGAGAGATAAGCTCAATTTCAAACACTCGTGATTTTCAAGCACGCCGAGCTAAAATTCGATATCGTGACGGCAAGAAAAACACCCTAGCCCACACGCTAAACGGCTCTAGCCTAGCTGTAGGTAGGACGCTAATAGCCATAATGGAAAACTACCAGCAAAGTGACGGCAGTATCGCCATACCAGACGTGCTTAAAAGGTATATGTAGTGGCAGACAGGGACGAAGTCAGCGCTAGCCAAAACGAGGATGTAATAGTCCTAAAGCCAGCCGGCGAGGAAAGCGGCGAAGCTGACGAGATAATAGACCTGCAAAGCCTAGAGGAGAGCGAAGCAGACGATGAGATACAGCCTGAACCAACCGCCCCCAAAAGCAAAAAAAAGCTCTTTATAATAGCTGGGGCGGCGGCTCTTTTTATTATCATAATAGCTATTGTTTTGATAATGCTACTACGCAGTGACGACAAAGCTCAAAGCTCTCAAGACCTAGCCGGCCAGATAGGACAAAGCTACAAAACACAGGAGTTTAAAGCTGGCAAAATCGATGATATGATCCGCAAAGCAAATGAGCTATACGAGCGTGGGAATAAATTTGAAGCGCTTAAAATTTATGAAAATGTAGCCACGTATAATCAAGCCCTATCAAACTACAACCTAGGTGTAAGCCAGCTAAAACAAGAACGCTACACCGAAGCACTATCAAGCTTTAAAAAAGCCATAGATGACGGCGAAAATATAGCCGTAAGTGCGATAAATGCGGCAGTTTGCGCGCTGGAGTTAAAAAATGAAATGGAGTTTAACTACTACATCGAACTTGCAAATTCATTCCTAAAAAACGAAAAATCAAGTCCGCTATACTCCTACTACTACGCACTCATTCGCTATTATAAAGGCGAATATTTAGCCGCACTTGAGGCACTTAAAAATCCTAGTAGTAAAGATTACAAATCTCAGTATGCCTATCTAGCGGCTAAAATTTATGCAAGCCTCGGGAATATGAGGCTAGCGGCTGAGTATTTAGACGAGGCAAAAGCGCTAAAACCATACCTAACACAGGCTCAAGTTTACGCAAGCTTGGGGGATTTTAAAAAAGCACGCGAACACATAGCACAAGCCCAAAAAGAAGGCATAAAACCAGATGAAGTAAGCAAAAGCGAAATACTAATCGATCTAAAAACCAGCCAGTACGGCGACGCAGCAGCTAAGCTAAAGCAGCTCTTTAGCGCCTCGCCAGCTGCAGCAGCTGACATTTACCCCATAAAAGCGCGGCTAAATCCAGAGCTTTTTGATATAAATTTAGCCCAGCAAAGCTTTAAAAATGACATTTTCTATACCAAAAAAGGGCGCTATGAGACGCTGTTTTATTTCGCGCCTTACAAGGTCTTTAATGCAAAGCAAAGCATGGAGTACATAAGAAAAGGCGGGGTAAATTTATTCCTTGACGATACGGCAGAGGCTGGAAATTATCTCGAGGCTGGCAGGGCGCTTTCAAAGGTAAATATGCAGCTTTCAAGCGCGATCGCAAATGCGCTAAACTACGATTTAAGAGCAGCGAATGCTAAATTTAAAGAGTTAATAAGCCTCTATCCAGAGCATGCCATACTGCGGTATAATCTAGCGCTCAGCTACGCTCAAATGGGCGATTTTAAGGAAGCTGCGAGGAATTTCATAGCAAGCTATCACTTAGCGCCACGTGATTACATAGCTGGGGCTTTGGGCGTGCTAGCAAGCGAGCTAAGCGGGGGAGCAAATGCGAAATTTATTAACGAAATCACTGAAAATATGCAAAACGATCCAAATCTAAAAAGCACAAATTTATACGAAGCGTTAATAAATTTAACCACCACAAACCAGGCTGCACTCATGCGCTGGCTTGATGAGTCAAAGCCCCAAAGTGCGCTAAATCTAGCCTTTGATGTGATAATTGCAAAGCTAATCTCAAACCAAAGCATAATGAAAGCCGAGGCGCGCAAATTACGAGAGCTTTTGCCTGATGATATAATGGCAAACATAGTCGAATTTATCGCGAATCACGAGGGCGAGGAGATAAAAACCTACGCCAAAAATATCCAAATCGCGTTTAACAACGCAAAATTGCGGCAAGATAGCTTTTACCACGGCGCAAGCATAGTAAGAGAACAGTATATAAAGCTGCTACAAATTGCTGGATTGCTCGACAAAGAAAGAGAACGCGTCAAAGCCGAGCTAGACAAAGCCCCAGAAAACGTAAGCTACATGCAGACGTTGGCTTACGTGGATATTTTTACAGGCAATTTTGATGAGGCTTATCATCTATATAACACAGTCATTGATAAATTTAAAATAGATGACGCTAGCACGCTTTTTTTGGCTTCTGTTGCCGCTACTGGAGCTGGCAAGGACGCAAACGCAATCGCGCTTTTAGAGCTTAGCAAGCTGGCAAACTCAGGCGCGTCCGAGCCACGTGCAGCGCTTGGCTATCTGTATCAATCGCAAAAAAATATAGAAGCCGCAATAATCCAGTATAATAAAATAGGAAACGACGCCGAGAAAAATGAATTTTACGATTTTGAAATTTCATACGATAAAAATTGAAATGATTTATCAAATGTTAACTTTTTACAGATATAATTTCGCAATCAATAAATTTTATTAATTACAAGGAGAACTAAAATGTTAGTAACAAAAAAAGCAGCTGACTTTACAGCACCAGCAGTCCTAGGAAACAACCAAATCGTAGGCGATTTTAACCTATACAAAAACATCGGCGAAAAGGGCGCGGTGGTATTTTTCTACCCTATGGACTTTACTTTCGTTTGCCCAAGCGAAATCATAGCATTTGACAAGCGATACGATGAGTTTAAAAGCCGCGGCATCGAAGTAATCGCCGTAAGCACAGACAACGAATTTAGCCACTTTGCGTGGAAAGAGACTCCAGTAAATAAGGGCGGTATCGGCCAAGTGCGCTTCCCAATAGTAGCTGATAGAAACCACGCAATCGCTAAGGCTTTTGATGTGCTAGTTGAGGATATGGGCGTTGCGCTTCGTGGAAGCTTCTTACTAGACAAAGACGGCACTATCCGCCACGCAGTAATCAATGACCTACCACTAGGCAGAAACATCGACGAAATGGTAAGAATGGTCGATACTATGATCTTTACAAACGAGCACGGCGAAGTATGCCCAGCTGGCTGGAACAAAGGCGATAAAGGTATGAAAGCTGATACAGCTGGCGTGGCTGAGTATCTATCAAGCAACGCTGACAAGCTATAATCATAGCTTAATAATAAACCTTTTTTGGGGCGGGCTTCTGGCTCGCCCTTTTTTATTATTTGCTTTTAAAATTTAACTTTACTTTCAAAAATCACGACAACTTTAATGCTAAAGTGCCGATAAAAATTTTACAACACAAAAAAATACAAACCATATACCACTACTATGATTTAAATTTATAAAATAACACCATCCTTTAAAAGAGCTATCGAATTTAAATTTTTAATCCATTAATCTATTTTTAAGTAAAAATTAAGGGGGGGGGTAATATACCCTTTCATTTTTTAAATTTAAAAGGAGAAAAAGATGAAAAAACTACTCATCACATCAGTAGCAGCCCTAGCCCTAGCTAGCCAAGCTATGGCAAATGGCGCATTTATGGGCGTTGGCGCAGATTATAGCCTAAGCACGAAACTAAAATTCGACGGCGATAGCGACAGCATCAAAAAAGCTCAACCTGGAATAAGCCTAAAAGCGGGCTATGATTTTGGTATTATGAGGGCTTATGGTCAGTATGATTATAGATTTAAGTTTAAAAAAGAGGTACAAGGCGTCAAGTACAAATATGACAGCCATAGATTTATCGTGGGTGCTGACTTCACACCAAGCCTAAGCGACAGCTTCAAGCTAGCGGTGGGTGCGTACACTGGCGTAACAAAAAGCAAACTAAAAGTAGAGGATTTAGAGGGAGATAGCGCAAACGGCTGGCTAATAGGCGCAAAACTAGGCGGGCTTTATGAGATAAACGAGCACAACGAGCTTGATTTTGGCTTTAAATTTGACACTACAAAATTTAAAGACGCAAGAGAAACAAGCCCAGCAATCTACCTAGGGTACAACTTCAAATTCTAACGCAAAAAGCTTGCATATCCCTATGCAAGCTGCCCAACTGCACTGCCAAACACACTGCAGCTAAAGGAGCATAATTTATTATCATAAAAAGACTTTAGAGGCTAAATTTTATAAAAACTCGACCTCAAACTAATCCTAAGCTTACGCCCACAAAATCCGCCCAGCAAAAGCAAAAATCAAGGCTAAATAACTTTTAAAAATAAAACAACATTTACCAAAACCAGCTAAAATACGTAAAATATAAAATAATATACAAAGGATAAAACGATGAAACGGCTTTTATTTTTGGCTACGCCTCTTGTGCTTTTTGCCACCTCGCACATCACGTCAGTTACGGCGATTACGAAGGTTTATGGAGATGGCGAGCATATCGCTAAAATCGTGCTAAGCTACGACGCGCCCATTTTGGCTAGCTCATTATCTAGCGATGATTTTAGCGTAGAAGGCAGGCAGATAGTAAAAGCTGCCCTAAGCGACGCCGCTGGGACGCAAACAGGGGCAAAAAGCTCTAAATTTATAGCGCTTGACTTAGCCCCACTTGCCTTTTCTGGCTCGCCAGCTAGCCCCAACAAGCCAAAATCCCTAGGCAAGGGCGGCCCAAAGCTAAATAGCCTAGGAAATCCAAAGCAAATCCCAGACATAAAAGCCAGCATAAGCCAAACTGGCACGCTACAAACCGCCACCGCCACCTACCCAGCAGGAAAGAGCGTAAGCGTGGATATAAGGGGTAGTTCTATGAGCGAAGAGGCGTGGCAAGAGGCCGTGCAAAAGGCTGCCGCGCAAAGAGCAAGTGAAGCTAAAAATACCCAAAACAAAACGCCAAATTTAACCCCAGCCAGCCACGAAAATAGCATAGTCAAAACCGCGCAAAACTCAGCCCAGTTAAGCGATCTGGCCACAAGCAGTCTTAATCACCCTAGCCAGTCTGCAAGCAAAGCTAGCCAAACCGCTACTAAATCTAGCCAGTCAAGCAATAATCTATCCAAACCCCACTCCACGCCCCAAACGCAAGCACTCAGGCTTGGGGTGAGAGACTTCACTCAGCATAAATTTATAGCAAAAGATGGCGAGAGCCTAGAATATAATCTTTTCATACCAAAGGATTATAACGCAAGCAAAACCTACCCGCTCGTGCTTTTTATGCACGACGCTGGGGCGGTCTCGCCTGACGTGCTTACCACGCTCACGCAGGGGCGGGGTGCGGTGGCGTGGAGCGAAAGTGCAGTGCAGGACATGCAGAGTGCCTTCGTGCTAGCGCCACAATACTCACGCATAATGGTCGATGATAACTACGCTCACAGCGCGGATTTAGATCGGACAATCGAGCTAATAAACGAGCTAAAAACCCGCTATAACATCGGCAAAATTTATAACAGCGGGCAGTCTATGGGCGGTATGACTTCGCTTGCTATGGATATGCTCCATCCTGGGTTTTTCGCTGGTTCTTACGTGGTGGCGAGCAAGTGGGAGTTTAGCAAGGCGGCAAATCTAAGCGGCACGAAGCTGTTTTTAATCGCTAGCGAAAATGACCCTGGCGCAAAGCCTAGTATGGACGAGCTAACAAGCAAGCTTACTCAGATTGGACGCTGCGTCAAACGCCTAGAGATAGACGCCAAGAGTGCCGATTTAAACGCACGAGTGGCTAGCCTTTTTAGCCCTGATTGCGACGTTTATTATCTCATCTTTAAAGGCGGCGATCACCGCTATACGTGGCAGTATGGCTATGATATTACCCCAGCTTTGATTTGGCTTTTAAAGGGTTAAATTTGATTTAAAAGCCAACTCGTCTCGTGAGCCCTTTTTGCGGAGCTTCGCCATTTTCAATGCTCACATACTTTATGTATGCTCCGCTTGAAAATGGCTCACAACCCCAAAAATCATCTCACGATACTTCGCATATAGCCATTCCGTGCGGAGTAGTCGCCAGCCGTTGCGATTTAAATTTGTTACTTAACAAATTTAAATATCAGCGACCCATTACACGTGTGGTTGTCAAGGGGTGGGGTGGCTTCATAACTCCAACCCCATCCCTTGACATAAAAATAAATGTAAAAATAAATTTAAATCACAAACCTAAAAATTCCAAAGTTTCTGCGGCTTTGCCACTTGCTCTGTCAACCTAAGCGTCCAAAACACCAACCTGCCTAATCTGCCTACCTAGCCAAGCCGCCGCCGCTTTAAAATCGCCATCCACACCAAAGCGTGGCAGACTAAAAACTCTCTCACCACGTCTAGATAAAAACTCACCCAGCACTCTATCCTCGCCGCTTACTATCACGCCAAGCACCCTTATACCCCTGCTAGTTAGGGCGTTTAGGCTTAGCATAGTGTGGTTTATCGCACCCAAATAATCCGCACAAACCAAAAAAGTCGCCAAGGAGTGCGTGGCAAGATAATCAATCATAAACCCACCCCCAAAAGCGCTATCAGGGCTTTGCTCTGTGCGGCTCTGCCCTAAATTAGGCTTTAAATTTACGCCCCTAAGCTCCATCTCATTTTTACCACCAAGCGGCGTATATAGCCCCCCAGCAAGCTCGACTAAAACGCCGCTAGTAGCGGGCAAAGCTATACTAAGTGCGTCATAGCTAACGCCTTGCGCTTGACTTGCGATGTGGGGGCTGGCTGGCTGGTTCAGGCTCACTCCGTTTGGGTAAATTTGCACGCTCGCCCCAGCACTTTTTGCTAGGCTTGCCACTCTAGCACTATCGTGCTCGCTTCCTGCTTGAATAAGCTTAAAATACGAGTAGCCAAATTCGGCGCAAAGTGCGGCAGATACGGCTGTTTTACCTATTTCGGTGTGGATACCACATACGCTTATATTTTGCATTTTTTGCCTTTTTTATTTGGCATTATACCCCAAAACTTTGGTTTTGTTTGGGTTTAAATTCTTTTTTTGCGCCTGTCGCCCCACCCCTTGACTCCGACAAAGTTAGAAGTGTCGCTAGCATTTAAAAATTTGCCTTTGTCAAATTTTTAAATCGCAACGTTTAAAGTTTGCTCCGCACAGACTGGCTATATGCGAAGTATCGCAAAGCTAGGCAAGGCGGATTTAAATTTTTACGACCGAGCATACATATAGTATGTGAGAGAGTAAAAATTTAAATCTAACGACGCATAGCAAAGCGAGACAAGCTGGCTTTTAAAGCAAAGAAACCCCCAGCCTATCTAATCCTGTGCAAAAACTGCATATGCTTTCTATACTGCTCGATTACGTCATTTAGTAGTGTGCTTTTGCTCCAGCCTAGCACGTCATAATCCTGCCCACCCTGCGCTAAAAACACCTCCGCACGGTAATAAATCTCCTCGCCATCGCTAGCGTAATCAGGCACATCCTGCCCCACAAGCCTCACGCCATAGACAAAATCGCTCTCCTCGCCTAGATCTACCCTTAGACTAGTCTGCCTCTCTCCCTCGCTAAGGCTAGCTTTTAGCCCTAGCTGTTCAAACTCTCGTGCCACTTCGCTAAAAGCTGGCACTACCACGGCTTTTAGGTATTTGGCTGCGTCTTTTTTATTAGGTAGTTCTACTATCGCCTCAAGCCGTTCTTGCCAGCTTTTGCTAGCGTCGCTTAGTGGCATGGCAGCGAAGTTTTGCGTCTCCTTTTTTAGCGCATCAAGCCTAAGGGCGCGAAATAATCCAGCTGTGCCAGCTAAAAGCGCTATTGAAAGTGGCAAAGCAGTAGCTATCGTCATGGCTTGAAGGCTCGCAAGCCCACCACTGCGTAGCAGCACCACAGCCACCACGCCTATTGCCATGCTCCAAAAAATTTTCTGCCATAGTGGGGTATTATCAGCGCCATTGCTTGTAAGCATATTTATCACCATGGCTGCCGAGTCGGCTGAAGTAATAAAAAATACCACAACCATAGCCACAGCCACTAGGCTAAGCAGCGTAGAAAAGGGCATAGCGTCTAAAAATGCAAAAAGGCTAAGGGCTGAGTTTTGGCTTAGGCTAGTAGCAAGTGCGGCGTTATGAGAGAGCATATCTATAGCAGAGTTGCCAAATATGCTAAGCCAAGCAAAGGTAAAGCCAGTCGGCACCAAAAGCACCCCTATAACAAATTCTCTAATAGTGCGCCCCTTGCTGATTTTGGCGATAAAAACACCCACAAAAGGCGACCAGCTAAGCCACCACGCCCAGTAAAGCAGCGTCCAGCCCCCAAGCCAGCTTTGGCTTTCTTGTTTGTAGGCGTAAAGGTTAAAGGTGTTTGAGATAAAAGTAGAGATGTAATTTCCCGTATTTTGCACCAGATCACGTAAAAGCACGACCGTATCGCCAAGTGTTAGCACAAGTAGCATAAAGACAATGGCAATTGCTATGTTTGTGTTTGAGAGGATTTTTATGCCCTTATCGACGCCGCTACTAGCCGAGATGGTCGCAAGCACAGTAAGCAGGGCTAGCAGGATTAAATTTGAGCTAGCGTCATTAGCCATTCCAAATACGTGACTAAGTCCAGCATTTACCTGAAGTACGCCATATCCTAGCGATGTGGCTATGCCAAAGAGCGTTGAAATCGCAGCAAAGCTATCTACCATTGCGCCCCAAAAGCCATAAATCCTATCTCCAATAAGCGGATAAAACGCCGATTTTAACGACAGCGGCAAGCCGTGGCGATAGGCAAAAAATGCAAGCATGAGTGCTACAAGCGCATAGATCGCCCATGCTGAAAGTCCCCAGTGAAAAAAGGTGATATTCATAGCAAGCCGTGCGGCTTCTGGGGTAGATGGGGTAGCATTTGGCGGAGCTAGATAGTGCATAAGTGGCTCAGCCACACCAAAAAATACTAGCCCAATCCCCATACCAGCGCTAAAAAGCATGGCAAACCAGCTTATGTTTGAATACTCCGCCAAAGCGTGATCAAGCCCCAGCTTTATCTCGCCAAGCCTGCTAAAGCCAAGTACTAGCACAGCCAGCACCATAATCGCCACAACAAGTACGTAAAACCAGCCAAAATAGTCATTTATGCCAGCTTGCAAGGCTTTAAATTTATCGCTAGAAAACTCTGGGAAAATCATCGCAAATAGCGTAATAATTGTGATTGTAATTACGGATGGGTAAAAGATGTTGGGGTTAAATCTCTGTAATTTTTCTCTATTCATATCGTTCCTTTAAGTTATTTTTAATATTTCTTAGCTCCTTTTACCATAACAAAAAATTTTAAATTTGACAAATTTTAATGGTATTTTAAGCGTGCAAAATCCCCATATCTTTGATTTGGTGTGGTTTTTTGGTACTTGCGAAAGTAACGTGGGGCGCGCATAAATTAAACGCGCAGTTTTTAAGCCCACGAGGATTTAATAGTGCGTGGCTTTTGCGCTACTTTGCGTAAAGAGTGATAATAAAGCCCCTGTGGTTTTAGGGGGGGGGCGATTTGTGAAACGTAAATTTAACTTGCCAAAAAGCTGGCTAGTTTTGCCATAAAATTGCGAGATTTTCGCCGTAAATGTCGGTGCGTTTTGGGCTTAAAAACATCTCGTTTATCTGTATGTTTCTTATGTCGTTTTTCTCTTTTATGACTAGAATTTGCTCTTTGTAAACCTCATTTAGCCTAGCTATTTCAAGCTCTAGTCCCTCTACGCTAGCTTCGCTGCTTTTTACATCGCCTCGCTCTTTTATCACTCGATTTGCGCTTCTTGCGCCTGAGGCTAGCTTAGATGCGTTTGTGCTAGAGAGGATTTTTTTAGAGCCAAAAATCGCCCCAAGAATGCTAGCGCCTATACTAATAGCTGCGTCTATTCCGCTTTTTTTAAGCTCGTCTTTTTCTTTTTCTAGCTTTAAAATAGCCTGATTTAGCTTTGTCTCTAGCTTTGATTTTTCTTTTTCAAATTTATCACCAAGCTCGCTTAGCTCGATATTTGCCAGCTCATCGCACCTGCTTGCAAGCCTAGCACAAAAGCTCTCTTTGCTCTCATTTGGCTCTGAGAAAATCCCAGCTGCGCTAAAAATTTTTAGCTTATAATCCCTGTAAATGTAGTCCTTAAACTCACGGCTAAACTCTTTTAAATTTTTTGCATTTAAAATTATACTAGGCAGGCTGTAATACTCGCTCGTTGCAGGCTTTTGGTCGCTATATGCGCTCTTGTTGCTCTCATAAGCCTCGCTAAAATCAAGCCTTTTTAAGCTCTCATCAAGGTATAAAACAAGGCTTAAATCCTTAGTAATATCAACCCCTTTTTTAGCGTCATTAAAACGCACTTTGGCATTTGCTAACAAATAAGGCTCAAGCGCACCATTATTTTTGGCGTTAAAAAGCTGAGGTATTTCATCAGATAGTAGTGGCGAGCCAAAGGTCTGGCTTTGCGTGGTTTTATGGGGTGTCTGCGGCTCTTGTTTTGCTTTTTTGCTAGCCATTAAATTTGAAATTTGCTCTTTATTTAGTGGGCCTTTTAGGTAGCTTAGCGCCCAGCGTGTGGTGATTTTATCAATGCTATCTTTATTTATATTTTTAACCAAAAAATTGCGCTTTTGCAAATTTGAAATACTATCCTCAAGCTGAGATTTGCTAGCCCCTTTAAGCGTGCTAAGCCCATCAATCACTCGAGCTTTATCCTGCGCAGTCTGAAGTCTGCCGATAAACCACGTGCCTATGTTGCTAAGCCCTTTATAGTCGATATCGACTGGATTTTGCGTGCTTAGCACCACACCTATGCCAAAGGCGCGTGCTTGCTTTAGTAGCGTTAGCATTGGGGTTTTTGAGCTAGGGTTTTGATTTGGCGGGAAAAAGCCAAAAATTTCATCCATATATAGCACCATTTTAAGCGAGCCCAGGCCCTCGCTTTGGCGCATAAAAGAGATTATTTCATTTAGCAAAATCGTTACAAAAAACATCCTCTCGCTATCGCTTAAATGCGCTATGCTAAAGATATTGCACCGCGCTTTGCCTTCGCTATTAAAAAGCATATTTTTAATATCCAGCCGCTCTCCATTTTGCCACGGCGCAAAGCTAGGGCTTGCTAGTAGTGCATTTAGCTTCATCGCTAGTTTTAGCCGCTCATTTTGCGGATAGAAAGTCTTTAAATCAAATACGCCAAGCTTGCTAAATGGTGGATTTGCGATAAGCTCTATGAGCTGCGGCAGAGTAAGGCTTGAGTTTTGTTTAAATTTATCCATAAAAATGGAGCAGATGAGCAAAAACTCCCTAGAAGTTGCGTCTATGTCCATTTCAAGCAAAGATAGCAGAGAGCTTGTAAGCGTAGCTGAATATTCGCTTAAGCTCTCATCATCAAGCCCCACCGCTCTAAACTCCCCAAGTAGCGCCACGCCAGCCCCAGCGCTACTTTTTGGCGTAAAGATGGTAAAATCGCAGCTATCTTTAAATAGCCCCACACGAGCCTTATCCTGATATGTCCGCTCTAGTCCGTCTTGCCATTTTTGCGCTTCACTTTTGGCGTATTCTAGTGGGCTTAGCCCAGAGTTTTTGGCTTCGTTTTCATCGACGTAGGGCAAAAACTCATCTGCGCTTAAATCCCTAAAAGCGAGCAATAAATTTGTCATATCACCCTTTGGGTCGATGATAATAGTCGGAATATTGTCTATGCACGCCTCTTCAAGTAGTGTGATACCAAGCCCGGTCTTACCGCTACCTGTCATCCCGATGATGGCTGCGTGCGTGGTTAGGTCTTTGCTTTTATAGATAAATGGCTCATCATCGCTAAGCCCTAAATAAAACGACTTTATATCCTCTTTTATGCTCTGCATGCTCCTGCCTTTTATTAAATTTAAACGCTATTTTAGCATATTTAGCCCTTATACTCAGGCTGCTTAGCCCATACTGCCTGCGCCAAAGCAGACGTAGTGTTGCTAGGTCATTTCGCCGCTTATTTTTAAAGTGCTCAAATTTTGTAGCCTGTCTATGATATAATCATAAGAATATTTTTAAAGGATACGCTTTATGAAAAAAATGCTCTTAGCCTCACTTTTGTTTTGCACTTTCATTTTCGCTGCTGATAATAGTGCATTAGATAAAGTAAAAATACTTAAGAGTATGACTGCTGCTAAAGCAGCTAAGTATTTAGTTGATGATATGAAGCCATTTTTGCCATTAAATGTTGAGCCAGGTGATGTTATAGTAGATATAAAAAATGATGGAACTACCTTAGAATACGTCCATACTTTACTTAATACCATAGCTTTTTCTATCAGCAAAATGAAAGAGGAGGATTATCCTTTAACGGGCAGGCTTGTTAAAGGAGTTGAGGTTGATAAACTCTGCTCTAACGAAAGCAATCGCTCTTTAATGGAGGGTGGTTTGGTGTATAAACATACTTACTTCATAAACTCTAAAAAAGCATTTGATTATGAGGTAGGTATTGGTGATTGCAGGGAGTAAAATATTTTTAGGGCTTTTCTTTGCTTTTTGGCTAGCTCGTCTCGCTTTGGCTTGATTTCGCTTTTTAAGCCAGCTCGTCTCGTGAGTGCTTTTTGCGGAGCTTCGCCATTTTCAATGCTCACATACTTTATGTATGCTCCGCTTGAAAATGGCTCACAACCCCAAAAATCATCTCACGATACTTCGCATATAGCCATTCCGTGCGGAGTAGTCGCCAGCCGTTGCGATTTAAATTTGTTACTTAACAAATTTAAATATCAGCGACCCATTACACGTGTGGTTGTCAAGGGGTGGGGCGACAGGCGCAAAAAAAAGAATTTAAACCCAAACAAAACCAAAGTTTCTGCGGTTTTGTTCATTTTAACGTCAAAAAACAAAGTTTAAATTTACACCACCATATTTCACGATTTAAATTTGAAAAAAGTCAAACTTAAATGAAAGCAATGTCTCATACGTACAGTTAAACAACTTAATATAACCCTTTACGTAGCGCAAAACAAAAGCTTCAAATAAGCGCATAACTCAAACGCCATGCAAAAGCAAAGCCAAATTTAGACCAAAATCAAAGCCCGATAGGCTGCACAGAGCTCGCTAGCTTACTAAAAGCTCCTTTGCGCCGTTTATAAACTCGTCTCTAACGATAAAATCGGTATTATAAGCCAGCATTTTATCGTTAGCTTGCACCTTTATGACAAGCCTTTTTGTCGCGCTTGTCCTAGCCTCCCTATCCTCTGCTATGCAGCGGCGATAAAGCTCAGCAACCTTTTTCTTATCAAGCGAGGCTAGATTTAAAACAAGCTCGACAACGCCTGTTATGACTATCTTTTGCGCTTGTGCACTAGCGCTATTTTCAAAGCTGCCTTTGTTGTAGCCGTCCTTTTTGTACGAACGCTGAGCCTTTACCTTAAAGTTTAAATTCGCCGCATCATCTAGGCTTAAAACCTCTCTTACACGCATGTTTACAAACTGATCTCTACGCTCAAACTCCACCCTAAAAGCTTGCGGCGCGTCCTTTTGCTCGTCATTTAGCCGCTCAACGCTCTTTAGCTCACGCTCAAAAACGGTCGCCTCGATGTTGCCATGCAAATCTAAAAGCTTAAGGGTGGCTATTTTCTTGCCACTTTTTGTTATTCTAGTTACCACATCCTCTATCTTTGCGACTACCATTATTTCGGCATTTTCAGGTAGCTCGTCAAATTCAGAGCTTAATGTGTAATTTATCCTTGAAATGTCCTCCCTAAACTCATCAAGAGGGTGTCCACTGATATAAATTCCCACACTCTCTTGCTCAAATTTAAGCTTGGTTTTTTGGTCAAATTCATTCTTTATCTCATCCATTTTTACCTGAACTTTACCCATGCTATCATCATCACCAAATAGACTCTCAGCCTTTTCTTTTCGGATTTTTCCAGCATCCTTGCAAGCTTCTATTATGATTTCAACGTTTTGCATTAGCATTAATCTAGTGTGTCCAAAAATATCAAAGCTTCCTGATTTTATAAGACTTTCAACGACTTTTTTATTGACTTTAAAGGCATCCACTCTGGATACAAAATCACTCATATCCTTATACTCTCCGCCCTCGTTTCGCTCACCTATTATGTTTTCTATCGCTGTCTCTCCTACGCCTTTAATAGCGCAAAATCCAAAGACGATTGCATCCTTACCATCTTTTTTAGTAACACTAAACTCATTTGCCGAGTGGTTTATCGATGGCGGTAAAAGCTCGATATTTAGGCGTTTACACTCATCTATGTAGCGCACAATTTTATCGACATTATTTTTCTCACTCGTTAAAAGTGCCGCCATAAACTCAGCTGGATAATAGGTCTTTAAATACGCAGTTTGAAAGGTGATGTAAGCGTAGGCTGCGGAGTGAGATTTATTAAATCCATATCCTGCAAATTTTACGATTAATTCAAACAGATCATCGGCCTTTTGCCCGTCTAGCCCATTTTTAACAGCACCAGCGACAAACTCGCCCTTTAGCTTATCCATCTCCTCTTTTATCTTTTTACCCATAGCACGGCGCACGAGATCGGCTCCACCTAGGCTAAAACCGCCTATGCTTTGAACGATTTGCATGACCTGCTCTTGATAAACTATGACGCCATATGTTGGAGCCAAAATCGGCTCAAGCTCGTCAAAAGCATATGTTATCGCTGCTCGTCCGTGCTTTCGTTCGACAAAGTCATCGAGCATACCGCTCTCCATAGGCCCTGGACGATAAAGTGCAAGCATCGCAATAACGTCCTCAAAGCAGTCAGGGCGCAGACTAGCACCAAGCTTGCGCATACCTTCGCTTTCTACCTGAAATATCCCTATCGCATGTCCGCCTGCAAGCATCTCATAGACTTTTGCGTCGTTTTTATCGATTTGCTCCCAAATTATCTCCTTGCCGTAGCGCTGCTTAATTAGCTTTATAGCATTATCTATCACAGTTAGGGTCTTAAGTCCCAAAAAGTCAAATTTGATTAAATCAACATCCTCAAGATACTTTAAGCTATACTGCGTTACGAAGTGATTTTCTTCGCTATTGCTCTGCTTAAAAAGCGGAGTTTTATTCCATAGCTCATCATTGCTTATTACCACGCCAGCTGCATGCTGTCCTGCATTTCGGTTAAGCCCTTCTAAATCAAGAGCAAACTTCCACACCTCAGCCGCCTTTGCGTCAGTATCTAGTAGCTTTTTAATCTCTGGTTCTTTATTAAACGCTCCCTCAAGCGTGATACCCAGCTCATCTGGGATTAGCTTTGCCATAGCGTCTGCTTCAGAGTATGGCATACCGCACACTCTTGCGACGTCCCTAATAACGCCCTTTGCCAAAAGCTTACCAAATGTTATAACGCCAGCGACGTTAAATTTGCCATACTTTTCGATGACATAATCAATTATCTCCCCTCGCCTATCCTGACAAAAATCGACGTCAATATCGGGCATGCTTACGCGCTCTGGGTTTAGAAATCTCTCAAAAAGTAGACTATAAGGTATGGGGTCAAGGTCGGTTATTTTTAGCGCATACGCGACTAGGCTTCCAGCCGCTGAGCCTCGCCCAGGTCCCACTGGCACGCCACGCTTTTTGGCTTCGTTGATAAAATCCCAAACTATCATCATATAACCAGGGAAGTTCATCTTGTTAATAATATCAATCTCCCTTTGCAGGCGGTCTTTATAAATTTGATGCTGCTCCTCGGAGATAAACTTAAGCCTCTCATCAAGCCCTTTTTTACACTCTGCTTCAAAAAACACAGCGTCATTTTTAAAGCTATATCGCTCACTTGGCTCTGGCAGGGCTATACCACGCTCGGCAGCGTATTCGATGGTAAATTTAAAATTCGGAGGAGTTGCGTCACCTAGCTTTATCTCAAGATTACATTTATCCACTATCTCTTGGGTATTTTCTATCACTTCTGGCATATCAAGAAAAAGGCGCTTCATATCATCAGGGGTCTTTAAATAAAACTCATGAATGGTATTTGGCATGTCAGCACCTGAGATGTATTTATAAATTTCTTGCGATTTTGAGCGGTCTTTGTAGATATAATGCACGTCATTTGTTGCGACCATTTTTATATCAAGCTCTTTTGCTATCCTTAAAAGCTGATCATCAATATCTCTTTGATCGCTTATGCCATGGCGCATAATCTCAAGGTAAAAATCATCGCCAAATATCTCCTTATACTCCGCAGCCACTGCCTTTGCCGCCTCATATCCCTTTGCACCATTTCTTACATTTCGTTCGTTGTTTATGTTTAGATTCCAGCTCACCTCACCCTGCAAGCAAGCCCCAGTGCAGACTATGCCCTCAGTGTGTTCGCGTAGGAGCTTTTTGTTTATGCGTGGGTTGTAGTAAAAGCCCTCAATAAAGCTCATTGAGCTAAGATACATTAAATTCTTATACCCTATTTCATTTTTGGCTAGGAGTATGAGGTGAAAGCGGTTTCTAGTACTTTTATCGCCTAAATCGTCCATATTATGAATATAAGCCTCAATGCCGATAAGCGGCTTTATACCATAGCTTTTCATCGTCTTATAAAAATCAATCGCGCCAAACATATTACCATGATCGGTTATTGCCGCGCTTGTAACGCCTTGTTCTTTTAGCACTTTTGCTAGCTCTTTTATCTTGTTTGTGCCATCAAGCATTGAGTATTCGGTGTGTAAATGTAAATGTGTAAAATCGCTCATTTTTTATCCTTTATATTTTGACATTTTAGCAAGCATTTGCTTTAAGGCTTTTAAATTGGAAGCAAAAATTTTTCTCGTTTTAAGTCTGTTTATAATAAAATACTTTTTTAAATTTAAGGAGAAAGTATGGGACTTAGGCGAGTAATCGTGCGAAATCTCGGCGTATACTACATGATTATAGCTTGCTTGATGTTTGCCGTAACTGGCTCTTTGGCAAAGTTTGTAAGCAAAGATTTACCATCAATTGAGGTTGTGTTTTTTAGAAATTTAATAGGGCTAATAATCGTCATTTTTACTGCGATTAAACTCTCTAAAAAGATAAAAGGTGGGGCATTTTGGCTTTTGATGTTTAGGGGATTTATAGGATCGGTCGCACTTTTTGCCTTTTTTTACAACATCGCTCACATTAACCTAGCAGCCGCCTTTACATTTTCAAAAACTAGCACCATTTGGATAGCACTAATTGCCGCAATCTGGCTTAAAGAACGCCTCAGCAGCCTAGGCTGGTTTGCCGTATTTTTGGGCTTTGGCGGAATAATTTTAATAATTCAGCCAAATATCGGCATAAGCAAAAGCGACCTACTTGGCGTATTTAGTGGGCTTGGCGCAGCACTTGCATACACAAGCGCTAGAGAGCTAAGCCGCCACTATCCGCCAAATATCATAGTCCTTAGCTTTATGGCGTGGGGGAGCGTACTTCCGCTTGTCTGCATGGGAGCGGCTGAGTTTATTAGCGTAGATGGGTTTGATTTTTTATTTTCAAAATTTGTACCACCTAGCCTTTTTAGTATCGCGATTTTACTTTTGGTTGGGATTTTTGGCTATCTTTTTCAAATTTATATGACAAAATCCTACGCCGTAAGCAAAAAAGCTGGCACAGTGGCGACTGTAAGCTATAGTGATGTGATATTTACCATCATCATAGGGTATTTTATGGGAGATGGCTTGCCAAATGCTATGGCATTTTTTGGTATAATGCTCGTCATTTTAAGTGGAATATTAGTTTTAAAGGATAAAAAGTGATACTAATAGCTGGTCCTTGCGTGATAGAAAGCGAAGAGATAGTTTTTAATATAGCGCGCGAGCTTGTTAAATTTAATGAAAACAGCAAGATAGATTTTTATTTTAAAGCTAGCTTTGATAAGGCAAACCGCACGAGCATTGATAGCTTTAGGGGGCCTGGGCTAGAGCGTGGGCTTGAGATTTTAGGCAGGGTAAAAAGCGAGTTTGGCTTTAAAATTTTAACCGACATTCACGAAAGCTACCAGGCAGCCCCAGTTGCCAAGGTAGCCGACGTCTTGCAAATCCCAGCCTTTTTATGCCGCCAGACTGATCTGCTTGTGGCTGCGGCAAAGACAAAGGCTGTGGTAAATATTAAAAAGGGGCAGTTTTTGGCTCCAGCTGCGATGAAGCACAGCGTAAAAAAGGTGCTAGAAGCTAGGGGCGTAAAATCTAGCGGCTTTGAGGCAGCAAGCCAAAACGGCGTGTGGCTAACGGAGCGTGGTAGCACCTTTGGCTATGGGAATTTGGTCGTGGATATGCGAAGCTTGCCTTTAATGCGAGAGTATGCGCCAGTCATCTTTGACGCCACTCACAGCGTGCAAATGCCAGCTGGAGCGGATGCAAAAAGTGGCGGAGACGCACGCTTTGTGCCCTATTTAGCCCGCGCAGCCGCAGCCGTGGGGGTGGATGGCTTTTTTTACGAGACACACCTAAATCCGTGCGAAGCCCTATGCGACGGAGCAAATATGCTAAATTTAAGCGAGCTTGAAGCGCTTGTAAATAAAACTTTAGAAATTGAAAATTTAATAAAAGGATAAATGATGAAAATAATCGAAGGCAAGCTAAGACTAAACGGCGATGAGCGAGTGGCGATAATTAACGCACGCTTTAACCACATCATCACAGACAGGCTCGTAGAAGGGGCAAAGGACGCCTTCATCCGCCACGGCGGCGATGAAGAGAAGCTAAGCCTAATCCTAGTGCCAGGGGCGTTTGAGATACCTTTTGCCCTGCAAAAAGCGTGCGAGAGCGGTAAATTTGACGCCATCTGCTGCGTGGGAGCGGTCATCCGTGGTAGCACTCCACATTTTGATTATGTAAGTGCCGAGATGACAAAGGGCATAGCAAATGTAACGCTAAAATACGGCCTGCCTGTAAGCTTTGGCGTGCTAACGACTGATAGCATAGAGCAAGCGATAGAGCGAGCTGGCTCAAAGGTCGGAAACAAGGGCTTTGAAGCGATGACAGGCGTGATTGAAATGCTAAATCTTTACTCAAATTTAAAGGGCTAAAATGGCGACAAGACATCAGGCTAGACAGGCGGTAGTATCGCTGCTTTACGCAGATGAGCTAAGCGGTATAAATGATCAATTTTTGGATGAGTTTTTAGAGGGTAAAAAGATAAGAAACGAAAGGCGCACTCAGGTAGAGGCGAGCCTAAATGGCATAAGCGAAAACTTAGAAAAAATAGACGCTATTATAAATGAAAATTTAAAAGAGCATAAAGTCGCTGAACTGGGCGTTATAGAGAGAGCTATTTTAAGGCTTGGGGTGTATGAGATGAAATTTAGCGATACAGACGCTCCAGTAATCATAAACGAAGCCATCGAACTAGCCAAAGAGCTCGGTAGCGAAAGTGCGCCAAAGCTCGTAAATGGCGTGCTTGATGCGATTAAAAAGGCGCAATAGATGAAGCTTTGCGTGGCGCTTGACCTACCTAGCCTTGAGCAAAACTTGGCTCTAGCCAAAGAACTAAAGGGCATGGATTTGTGGCTAAAAGTGGGCATGAGAGAGTTTTACGCTAGTGGAACAAGCGGCATAAATGAGCTAAAAAATCTTGGATTTAAGCTATTTTTAGATCTAAAACTACACGACATACCAAACACAATGGCAAATGCGGCCTTGGTGCTTGCAGACCTTGAAATAGACATGATAAATCTACACGCAAGCGCTGGAAAGATAGCCATGCAAACTGTAATAAACGCCCTAAATATCCGCACCTCTCGCCCTCTTGTACTAGCTGTTTCAGCCCTTACTAGCTTTAGCGATAACGAATTTAAAAAGGTATACAATAAAAACATAGACAAAGCAGTCATAGACATGAGTAAAGCGGCGTACGAGGCTGGGGTTGATGGCATGGTCTGTTCGGTATTTGAAAGCGATAAGATAAAATCAGCAACAAGTGATAAATTTATCACTCTAACGCCAGGCATTCGCCCCTTTGGTGAAAGTGCGGCAGATCAAAGCAGGGTAGCCGATATAGCCAGTGCAAAAGCCCATAAAAGCGACTTTATTGTAGTTGGACGCCCGATATATGAAGCCCAAAAACCAAAAGAGGTAGTAGAGGCTATATTAAGTCATTTTTAAAGCTTTTTAAATTTATTTTCGCTAAAATAGCGACGATTTTATATTTTTGAAGGATTTGACGTGAAAATATTAGTAGTAGATGATAGCTCAACTATGAGAAGAATCATCAAAAATACCCTACAAAAACTAGGATATACAGATATACTTGAGGCAGAACACGGCGTAGAGGCTTGGTCTTTAATGGGGCAGCACAGCGATATAAGCGTTTTAATAACAGACTGGAATATGCCTGAGATGAATGGTCTTGAGCTAGTAAAAAAGGTACGTGCTGAGGAAAAATATGTAGACATGCCTATAATAATGGTAACTACAGAGGGAGGAAAGGCCGAGGTTATCACTGCTTTAAAAGCTGGGGTAAACAACTATATAGTTAAACCATTTGATACAAAAACGCTAAAAACTAAGCTAGAAGAGACGTGCTTGGGTAAATGAGAGAGAATTTTTTTGAGCTAAGAATTTTTAGCTCGGAATTTAAAGACGAGATTATAGAGCTACTTTTTGCTCTTGGCATAAGTGCGATAGAGGAAAAAGACGCAGACACTATAATCGTGCGAGATGAGTATGAGCTTGATGATATAGCAAGCGGAGTAAATGAGTATGTAGTTGCACTTGCTAAAGCAAAAGGCAAGGATGTGCAATTTAGCACTGAAATCTCGCAAAAGCCAAATGAGGACTGGGTAGAAAAATACAAGCAAGGCGTAAGACCTGTTAGTCTTGGCAATTTTTATGTCCGCCCTACTTGGGAAGAGCCAAAAAATGGCAGCATAGATCTTTTAATAGACCCCGCTCTTGCGTTTGGTTCTGGGCATCATGAGAGTACTGCGGCCTGTATTTTAAATTTGCAAACCCTACCAGAAATAGCAGGCAAAAGTGCCCTTGATGTTGGCTGTGGTAGTGGGATATTAAGCATCGCTATGACAAAGCTAGGTTGCGTGGTGGATGCTTGCGATACAGATGAGCTAGCTATTGAAGCAACAAAAACAAACTCTACGCTAAACGGCGTAACCTTAAACAAAACTTGGGTCGGATCTATATCAAATTTAAACCAAACTTACGACATAGTTGTGGCAAACATAATAGCCGATGTGATTTTAATGCTTTCTAATGAGCTTAAAAACAGCTTAAAACCTAACGGATATTTGCTACTTGCTGGAGTACTTGAAAAATACTCAGATAGAATATTAAAAACCTTTAGCTCACTTGAGCTTATTAGCAAAAAGCAGGATAACGACTGGGTAAGTTTTATATTTAAAAGAGGAAATTAATGGAAAACAAAAACGCACAAAATTCGAATAATTCGGGCGGTTTTTTTAACAAAAATCCTATCATAATATTTGCTATATTTGCACTAATTATCATAGTAGCATTTCGTAGCTTTGGAGGGGATGGTTTAGGCGGAGTCATGGGGCAAGCCCAAGGACAAAGCAAAAGCATAGCCTATTCCGATTTAAAAGAGCTTATTAAAAATAAACAAATAAGCAAGGTAGAAATCTCAGAAGCAAACATAAAAGCCCTAGGCAATAACCAAATAATCTACACAGCTCGCAGAGTACCAGATTCTACTTTAGTACCGCTACTTGAGCAAAACGGCGTGGAATATGGCGCATTTAGCGAGGGTAACTGGCTAAGCGATCTGCTATTTTCATGGGTGTTACCTGTATTTATATTTTTTGGAATTTGGATGCTTTTAGCAAGCAGAGTACAAAGAAATATGAGTAGTGGTATACTTGGTGTTGGCTCTGCTAAAAAGCTCATAAACTCAGAAAAACCAAAAGTCAAATTTACCGATGTAGCAGGAGTTGAGGAGGCAAAAGAGGAAGTAAAAGAGATAGTTGATTTTCTCAAGCACCCTGACCGATATATCCGCCTTGGAGCTAAAATTCCAAAAGGCGTGCTTTTAGTTGGCCCTCCTGGCACTGGTAAAACCCTACTAGCAAAGGCGGTTGCTGGCGAAGCTGATGTTCCATTTTTTAGTGTGTCTGGCTCGAGCTTTATAGAGATGTTTGTGGGCGTAGGCGCAAGCCGCGTGAGAGATCTTTTTGAAACAGCTAAAAAAGAAGCCCCTGCAATAGTCTTTATAGACGAAATAGACGCCATAGGTAAAAGCCGTGCTGCTGGTGCAATGATGGGTGGAAACGACGAGCGAGAGCAGACGCTAAATCAGCTTCTAGCCGAGATGGACGGCTTTAGCTCAGACGCTAGTCCGGTCATCGTCCTGGCTGCTACAAACCGCCCAGAAGTGCTTGACGCAGCGTTAATGCGTCCAGGGAGATTTGATAGGCAGGTATTAGTGGATAAGCCTGATTTTAAAGGCAGGGTCGAGATACTAAAAGTACATATGAGTGATGTTAAATTTGATCCAAATATCAATATAGATGAGATAGCTAGGCTTACTGCTGGTCTTGCTGGGGCAGATTTAGCAAACATAATAAACGAAGCCGCACTTTTAGCAGGACGTAATTCAAAGCCCGAGGTTACACAACAAGACTTGGTTGAGGCAGTTGAGCGTGCCATTGCTGGACTCGAGAAAAAATCACGCCGCATAAACCCAAAAGAAAAGCGTATCGTAGCATATCACGAAAGCGGACATGCACTAATAAGCGAGACTACAAAAGGTGCTGACAGGGTTACAAAAGTAAGCATCATACCACGTGGCTTAGCCGCTCTTGGCTACACACTAAACACGCCTGAAGAGAATAAATTTATGATGCAAAAGCATGAGTTGATGGCGAAAGTTGATGTATTGTTAGCTGGGCGTGCCGCTGAAGAGGTATTTATAAAAGAAATCTCAACTGGCGCAAGCAATGATTTAGAACGTGCTACAGACATACTAAAAGCGATGATAAGCATGTATGGAATGAGTGATATAGCTGGGCTTATGGTGCTTGAAAAGCAGAGAAATTTATTCCTAAACGGCGGACAAAGTGTTAAGGAATATAGCGAAAAAATGGCTGAAAAAGTGGATGATTTTGTCAAGCAAACCCTAAATGAGCGCTATGCCGTGGTGCTACAAACCTTGCGTGATTATAGCGGTGCGATAGAAAATATGGTAAGCGCCCTATACGAAGAAGAGACAATAGAGGGCGAAAAAGTGCGAGAAATAATCAAAGCCTGGGAAGAGGAAAACTCTATGACAAGTCGCCTTAATGGACTAGATGACGAAGAGGATGCTGATGTAATAAATGCCGCGAAAAAGGCAAAAGAAGAGAGCGATGAGAATATCTAAATACTTTGTAAAAAGTGGACTAAAAGTACTACGTGTGGCACTTTTGGCTCTTATTTTTGCATTTATATTTAGCTTTGGCGAGTGCTTTTTTTCTTTAGTTTTTATAGTTTTTGTGCTTATTTACCTAGAACGTGACAAAAAAATAAATCAAACTAATCTAAACGGAATTTATTCGCCCATTAGTGGCGTGGTAAAAATAATAGAAATAGGCGAATTTAACGGCAAAAAATGCCTAAAAGTAACGATAAAAAAGAGTCTTTTTTCTGGCAATATAATCTGCCCTTTTAACGCTAAATTTATAGAGCTAAAAAAACGTCATGGATTGTTTATGTGCAAGCATATAAAAACAGCTGATTTCTTAAGTGAAAGGGCGCTTTTTATATTCTCTTTAAAAAATCAGCCTGTAGGACTTAGACTAATAGCTGGAGCTTTTAGTCTAAGCCTTGAAACAAACGAACCAAAAAACGAACGATACATAAATGCCGTAAAAGCTGGCAGTGAGCTTGGATTTATGAGTAGTGGCGAGATAGAGCTACTTTTGCCACTTAACACACAAATAAGCCTAAGCGTATCAGAGCGCGTGAAAAAATCGGCTCTTATAGGATATTTAAGGAGTTAAAACCATGAAACAACCAGCTCAATTAATGTATATTCTGCCAAATCTTTTTACCGCATCTTCGGCATTTTTAGGCGTAATCAGTATAATAGCCTCTATAAATGGACACTACACAAGGGCAATCATTTTCATAGTATTATCGCTTATCCTAGATGGACTTGACGGCAGGGTCGCGCGCCTGACAAAAACGACGAGTAAATTTGGAGTTGAGTTTGATAGCCTTGCTGATTTAGTAGCATTTGGAGTAGCCCCAGCTATATTATCATACTGCGCCATAGGGGCTAGCTTTGGCAAACTTGGCTCACTCATGAGTGCTATGTTTGTGGTCTTTGGAGCTATTCGCCTAGCTCGCTTTAACGTAACCACAGGCACATATGAGCCAAATATCTTTATCGGATTACCTATTCCAACAGCCGCGATAGTAAGCGCACTGTGGACTGGAATTTATCTAAATTATAGCTTCACGCAAGGGCTTGAGTGGGCATTTATCATAGCACAAGGCATCCTTGCTATTTTGATGGTTAGCAATATCCGCTACCCTAGCTTTAAAAAGGTAAATTTCAAACAGATGCACGTCTTAAGAGTGCTTGCAGCTTTGGTTGTGATATTTTCTCTTTTATATCTTTTCCCACTTGAAAGCGCTGCGATATTAATGAGTGCTTATACGCTTTATGGTATAATTAGAGCGATTTATCTTTTCACCAAAACAAAAAAGGAGGCGTCATGATAAAAATAAGCCCTATCTACACTTACTTTTTTGCTAACTTTTTGCTGCTGCGCTAAGCAGCATTTTCTCCTTTTTTAAACCAAATCACACCAAAAACTATAAATAAATTTAAAAGGCACACATATGAATGATAAAATAATAATCTTTGACACCACATTAAGAGACGGCGAGCAGTCCCCAGGTGCTAGCATGAATACGGCTGAGAAATTGCGCGTAGCTATGCAGCTAGAACGACTTGGCGTAGACGTGATAGAGGCTGGATTTGCGGCTGCTAGTCCTGGAGATTTTGAGGCAGTTAGTCAGATAGCAAAGCAAGCTAGCACAATAAAAGTCTGCTCTTTATCTCGTGCTACACAAAACGACATAAAAGCAGCAGGCGAAGCCCTCGTGCATGCTAAAAATAGGCGCATACACACATTTATCGCTACAAGCCCCATACACATGGAGTATAAGCTAAAAATGACACCAAATGAGGTCATAAAGCGCGCCGTAGAAGCTGTAGAGTACGCTCGCACATTTTGCGATGATGTGGAGTTTAGCTGCGAGGATGCTGGCAGAAGCGACATTAGCTTTTTAAAAGAGATTACTGACGCAGTCATAGCAGCAGGGGCTAGTACTATAAATTTACCAGACACCGTCGGCTACCGCCTACCACACGAGCTAAGCCAGATGATAGCTACTATGGTTGAGTTTGTCAATAATAGAGCCATCATCTCAGTGCATAATCACAATGACTTAGGGCTTGCTACAGCAAATAGCCTAGCCTGCATACAAGCAGGAGCTAGGCAGGTAGAGTGTACGATAAACGGCATAGGCGAACGTGCTGGAAATGCAGCACTTGAGGAGATAGTTATGGCGCTAAAGACTAGAGCCGATATATTTGCGCCACTTCACACTGGCATAATCACAAAAGAAATTTATCCAACAAGCAGGCTAATAGCAAGCATAACAGGCATCGAACCTCAGCCAAACAAAGCAATAGTAGGCAAAAACGCCTTCGCTCATGAAAGCGGAATCCATCAAGACGGCATGCTAAAACACAGGCAGACTTATGAGATTATAAGTGCAGCCGATATAGGCATAGAAGCTGATACTCTTGTCCTTGGCAAGCACAGCGGCAGACATGCATTTAAAGACAAGCTAGCACGCCTAGGCTATGAGCTAAGCGAGGAGGCGCTAAATGAGGCGTTTGATAAATTTAAACTCCTAGCCGATAAGAAAAAAGAGGTCTTTGACGATGATATAAGAGAGATTGTGGCGAATGAATTTATCAAAATAGACGAGGTTTACGAGCTAGTAAGCCTAAGCGCAGCAGGCAGCAACAAAGCCCACACAAGCGCTGCTATCACGATTAAAAACGAAGGCGAGCTAAAAAGCGATGCAAGCCTGGGAAATGGCGTGATGGACGCTATTTTTAAAGCAATTGACAGAAGCACTGGCACAAAAGGCGTACTAAAAGACTATCAAGTCCGCGCAGTCTCAAGCGGCAAGGACGCAATGGCAAAGGTAACCGTAAAGGTAAAATTTGAAGGAGCAAAAACGGTAACTGGGCATGGGCTTGATGTAGACACAGCCACAGCAAGCGCCAAAGCCTACCTGAACGCGTTAAATAGCTACCTTTGTAAGGCTTAAGCTTTTTTGCAAAGCCCACCTAGCTTTATCTTAGAGGACTTTAAACAGGGATTAAATTTATCCCTGTTTTTTAAGGTTTGGTGCGTCATGAGCATAATTTTAATGCAAAGCTTAGGACTATACTTAATGCCTTTAAATTTATAAAGGCTAAATTATCAGCTAATAAACACTAACCGCAGCATATACAGCCACAGCTCTAAGGCACAAACTAGCTGCTATTACAGCGCACTCACAAGCAAGTACCGACACGCTAAATCTACCCAGTCTAAATCCGCCAAAGCTAGCCAAAAGCGGCACCACTACGCCAAGCCCAACAAAGCCAAACCAAAACATCAGCCAAAACTCGCCACTTAATATCGCCACCACACTAGCGTATCCAGCATCAGTAGCACTAGCACCAAAAAGCCAAAGCCCAGCCACCGCTAGCTCACAAAATGCAAGCACAAGTGAGATATTTTTAAGCCTAGTGGGTAAGCTTGCCTTTGATTTAAGCTCATAAATAAGGCAAAGCGCAAGCCCACTTGAAAGAGCAGAAAGCACAAATAAAAGCGGCAAAAACGCATTATGCCAAAGCGAAAAAGCCCTAACAGCATAGAGCAAAAGCCCAGTATAGCCCATAGTCGCCACGCTTAGCAAAAGTCCCAAAATCCACGCCCAGCCAAAGCCTCTAAGCCTAGAGTAAAATATACTAAAAAGCCAAAAACAAGCCAGCACCCACGTACCAAGGCTCATCATAGAATACGGATGAAAGAGCAAATTTAAAATTTTAAAAGGATTAAGCGTAGCCAAATCAAAAAGCAAAAGCAAAATCCCAACACCGATAAGATATGGCGTAATAAAAAATGCACGCTTGCTAAAATCCTCACTCACCTCGCCTAAAAGCCCACGCTCTGCTAGCAAGCCAAAAGCAAACGCCCCAGCCCCAAGCCCTCCTAAAAATAGGTAAAGCACTATCATAAATCCCCAAATTTCTTGTTGCATTTTATTCTCCTTGTGCGGTTAAAATTTCGCTATAAGTAGCGAAAAGCTGAGCAAATTCCAGCCACTCTGGGCTGGGGTTGGCTGCTTTTATATTTAGGGCAAACTGGCTAAACCAAAGCCCGCAGTGCTGGGATATAAACTCACGCCTAGCCCCTAAAGCTACCTTATCGCAGCTTAGCGCCTTTAGGCCTAGGAAGTGTAAAAACTCAAGCTCATAGCCTACATAATCATCAGCATATTCGCCCCCAGCACGCCTAATGCCAGCCCTTTCGTAGCTCTGCCTTACACTAGCGCAACGCTGCGAAAACAGCCCCTGTCCAAAATAAGCGCTCTCGTAAGGAATGGCCTTAGGCTTAAATAAAAACAGCTCATTAAATTCCCACCTAAACTCATCTGCCCTCTCATCACTTAGGCTAAGCTGGCTAAAAAACTGCCCCATATTATCAAGACTACTTCCCTCTAGCCCAGCGCACAGGCTGCTAAGGCTAGCAAGCAGGCTTTTATCTATGGGCAGTAAAAATATCCGCCTAAAAATATCCTCAGCTAAAACGAGAGTGGCTAGATTATTCATAGCTTAGCTTTATGCGTGGATAAAATCTCACATTTGGCTTTGTAAATAGATACTTAAAGCCACTCATCTGCTTTTGCAGTCCTTCATTATCCGCTAGGCTAATATCGCCTATTTTCAGCACATCACACGGACAGCCCTGCACGCAGGCTGGCAGCTCGCCACGCTCTAATCGCTCGGCGCAGAGATTGCACTTTTGTGCTTTGCCGTCTTTGCCCTTGCTTATAGCGCCGTATGGACAGGCTAGTAGGCAGTATCCGCAGCCAATGCAGCGTGAGTGGATTGTATTTACTATGCCATTACTTAGCTTTTCGTATGCCCCAACAGGACAGACGTTTAAGCAGGCTGGGTCATCGCAGTGGTGGTAGGAGTGAGTGAGATAAATTTCTTTCTGCCTTGAGTGCTCGTAAATCTCGATTGTGTCGACTTTGCGCCAGTTTATCTCTGGGTCTTGATTGTGATAGACTTGGCAAGAAATTTCACAGGCCTTACAGCCTATGCAGAAGTTCTGATCGAAAATAAATCCTAATTTTTGTGCCATTTTTAACCCCTATATTGCTTTTTTGCTCGTCTTACTTGAATAAAGCTAGCTGTGTATGTAGAGCCTTGCCCTAAATCGCTAATGCCGTCGCTGCATAGGGTGTTTGCCCCTGTGCCGGATTTTGTCGGCTTTAGCCAGATATTATTCCACGCGTAGCATATGCCAGGCTTTACTTGAGTGGTGGCTACAGCGGTAAAAATAGCCGTGCCTTTTTCGTTGGTGGCCTCAATTGTATCGCCGTCATTTATGCCACGTGCTTTCATATCATCAGCGTGCATAAATATCTCTGCGTTGCCGTTTCTTATCACACGCTTTGTGATATAAGGCATATTGCCCCAGTTTGAGTTATCCTGTAGCTGGGTGCCTGGGGTCATAAAGTATAGAGGGTATTTTTGCAGATATTTTTCGCCAAAATCCTTATGCTCTTTGTAATAATCCCAGTCGTCTTTTAAATCAATCACAGGGTGATAGCCCGCATCTTTAAAGGTCTTTGAGTATAGCTCGCACTTGCCACTTTCAGTTTTAAATTTCAAATCATCACTTGGCGAGTATGGGTAGTATGGGAAAAGCTCTTTCATCGTCTGCGGCGTGCGCATAGGCTTTATCCAGCCGATTTTCTTTAGCTTTTCGTAGGTGATGTTTTGGCTTCTTGCAAATGGAGTGTTTAGGAATTTACGACATACCGCCTCGCTGTTCCAGGTAAAGCACTTTTCTGTATAGCCCATCGCCTTTGCAAGAGCGTTAAAAAACTCCAAATTCGTCTTAGCCTCGCCTAGGGGCTTAACGGCCTGGGCGTTGTAGCACACATAGCCAGAGATTTGGTCATTTTGTATGTCCTCACTCTCCATAAACGTAACTCCAGGCAGCACGTAATCGCTCACGTCGCAGGTGTCTGTAAAGTATGGATCAATGGTAACTAAGAAAAAGTCCTCATCCATTACTCGCTTTTTAATTAGCTCTGTATTTGGCGCAGTTACCATTAAATTTGAATTGTAATTTATACACGCTCTAATTGGCGTTTTTATCGGCACGCCAAAGCTTGTTGCACCCTGTTTTTGAATTCCCTTGCCAAACTCGACGTAGTTTATGCTTTGGCGTTCTATCTTTTTGCCGTTTTTATCTTTTGGGGCTAAATCTGGCATACAGGCTTCAAAATTAAAACAGCCCTTAACGTGCACGTAAGCCCAAAATAGTCCGCCGCCGTGCTTATTTAGCGCACCACAAGCACAGGCAAAAACGTAACAGCCCGCACAAGACGCGCGCCATTAAAGTGTCGCTGACCGCCGTCGCCGTGCATAATGGCTGGGGCTTTTGCCTTTGCATACTCCCTAGCAAAGACCTTAATCTCATCAACGCTAACTCCACACATAGCAGCTAGCTCGCCGTAAGTATAAAGGCTACACTCCTTTACTAGCTCGTCAAAGCCCATTGCGTATTTGGCGACAAATTCCTTATCATAAAGCTCCTCTTCGATTAAGAATTTACACACCGCAAGGCAAAATGCCGGATCTGAGCTAGGGCGCAGCTGGATAAACATATCTGCCTGATTTGCCATAGGCACACGCACGGAGTTTATGACGATTATCTTGCCGCCTTTTTTCTTTACCCTGTGGGCAAATTTAACCCAATGCACCGCTGTGTAGGCCTCATTTGAGCCCCAGCTAATATACATATCACTCTCGTCAATCTCTAGTGCGTCCTTGCTAAAATCAGTCCCTATTACGCTCGGAGTGCCTACGTAGCGCGGCCAGTCGCAAGGGTTTCTAACAAGCCTTGTAGCGCCGTATTTTTCGAAAAAATTCCCAGGCGCTATAGTCTTGCTAATATGCCCTTCGTTGCCTGAATAAACAAACTCCGTAAGCGCCTCGCCGCCGTATTTTGCCTTTATCTCTTTTAGCTTTGCGGCTATTTCGCTTAGGGCCCTATCCCAGCTTATGCGCTCCCATTTGCCGCTGCCCTTTTTGCCTACTCGCTTCATAGGATACATCACTCGGTCGTAGTTGTATAGGTGCATAGCGTAGGTGTGGCCTTTAACGCAGGCTGTGCCTTGGGTTAGCGGGTGGGCTGGGTCGCCAGTAATGCCAGTCATTTTGCCGTCTTCTACCTGTGCGATTAGGGCGCAGGCGTCACGGCAGTTTCTAGGACAGGTAAGGTGGTGATACTGGGCGTTTTTGCCAGCTGGTGCTGGGCTAAAATCGGCCTCAAACTGCTCTAGGCCAAATAGCTCTGGCGTGCTACAGGCTGTGGCTGTTATGGCGGCTGTTTTTAAAAATTCTCGGCGTTGCATTAATTTTCTCCTTTGTATTGGATTATCTGTTTTGCCTTTTTTGGGCTCTTTTTGGGCTTCCCCCATTTGTGAATGGGGGCTTTTAAATTTACTCCACCGCCTTTTGTGGAATGGAGAGAATTTGATCCTTTGTAGGAGCTGGCTCATCTAATTTATCTAATGCCGGCTCGCTTGTGGCTGGCTTGGCTGGCTCATCCAAGACCGGCTCAGTCTGCACGACCTCAACACTTACCACCGGACAATCCGGCTTTTTTGGCTCAAGCTTTGGCGCAGCAAAGACAAAGACCCTATTTTCATCACCCTCTCTTGAGAATATATAAATTTTCTCATCTTTTAGGGCGATTGCCTGAGGGTTTGCCACCCCGCTAAAGCCGTATGCGGCATCGATTTTGTGCGTGTCTGGGTTTAAGACTAGGACGCTTGAGTAGTTTTTGCTTAGCAGATAAATAGCGTCTTTGCTGGCGTCAATGCCGGTTATATAGTAGCTATTAATCCCCTTGCCATCTTTTAGGCTTAGCCCCTGGCTAAGTGCTGGGATGTATTCGGCTAGCGGGAGCTTATCATCGCCGTCAAACTCGGCTATAGACCAGCTTGGTTTGAGATTATCCGGCACGCTTGCTATAATAAATTTATTAGATTTTGGCTCATAGTCCCAGCCTAAAATATACTGCTGCTTTGCCCTAATGGTAGAAAACCTGCCCTTGTTTGCCATATCGCTTAGCTTAAATTTATCATAGCCACTAAGCAGATGTTTCCACTGCTCGTTTTGCTCATCAGGGCTTAAATTTGGGGCGTATTCGTAGCTTACGAAGGTTTTATTATAACTTATCATTGCCGCTTCGCTTTGGTTGCTTGAGGCTGTTTTTACCCAGCTAGCCCCCACGCTATCTTCCATCTCCATTATAAAATGGCGGTCGTGCTTTAGGTATTCGTAATTAATAAATTTATCATCAGTGATATAAAGCTCATTGTAGCGGCTGCTTAGTGTCCATTTGCCACTTTCTGGCTCGTAATCCGCCCCTGTTATTGGATTATCATTTTCTAGCTTTAGCGTCAAAGTCTGAAGTGGCGCACCTAGACTTAGAGTGGGTGAAATTGGGGCGTTTTGATAGCTTAAATCAAAACTAAAGCCAAATGCCAGCGTGGCTAGCAGGCTTAGAGTTAGTGCTTTTTTCATTCTTTTGCTCCTTATTTTGGCAGATCTGGCAGATCTGGATTCCAATCAGCTCGCCAGTCGGCTTCGCTTTGCCAGTGGTCTTGTTCCCAAAACCATTTTTGCGGATCTAGGCTCATTCTTGCAGGGGTAGAGCTGGCTAGAAATGGCGGGTAGCCAGATGTGATGTAGGCTTGCAGGGCATTTAGACTGGTTATTATGATAAAGGCTATAAAGGCGGACTTGCTTAGGCGGTTTAGCCCTAGGTAGCGTCCATACTGGCCAGCTTCGCTTTTAGCCATCATCTGCCCTAAATTTGGCGTAAAAAGTAAAATCAGAGCCAAAAATACAAGCACGCAAAAATCCACCACCATAACCCAAAACTGAGTGTGTGCGCCAAGTATCTTTAGTCCAAAGCCCTGTCCGATGTCTAAATATCCGCCCCAAAGCCCATCTATGCTGTAATGCAAAAGGCCATTAAACAGCCCCCAGCAGGCAAGTAGCATAAGTGAAACTAAATAAATTTTTTTAATTCCGTACCTTAATATAAAAAGTCCAACCAAAGCTATGGCTATCATTGTAATTCTCTCAGCCCAGCACATAATGCAAGGACTATCCCCAAGCCCAAAACCAAGCACCACGCAGGCTATGCCAACTGGCAAAATAATAAGCCCAAGAACGGCGATTGAGATTAAATTTAAAAGCCGCCTTTCGCTTGCTAATAGCTCTTGCGTTGCCATATTTTCGTAACTCACCGCTGCCTCCTTATAAATTTCCAATAGGCACTATCGTCCAAAGATTTACATAAAACTCAAGCCCAACAAGTATCGCACATCCTGCCAGCGCAAGCAGCACGGCTAGCACCCTTGCCCGCGGAATGACAAATATTATTATCGCTGCGAGCAAAAACAATATGATCTGTAAAAACTCCATAAGCCCTCCTTTGAGTAGTTTTACTTAAATAAATTTATTACTTTTTATATTAATAAATTATTAAAATAATAAGCAAAAAAGCCTATTTTTAAATATTATTTTTTAAATTTAATATACTAAAAATAGGCTTTTAAATAATCAAATTCAAATAAATATGATAAAAATACCGTATTTTACTTAAAATATAAAATTAAATATAAATATTAATAAATTTATATTTATAATTCATAAATCCTAAGCTAGTATTTGACTTTTTAAAATTTAAACGCTAATATCAAGGCTTTAAATTTTTAAAGGAGAGAGTATGTCATATCCAAAATGCCCAAAATGCAACAGTGAGTACACCTACCTTGACGGCGAGCTTTTCGTATGCCCTGAGTGTGCACACGAGTGGAAAGACGATAGCGAAAAAAGTGAACTAATAGTAAAAGACGCAAATGGTACACAGTTAGCCGACGGCGATAGTGTAGTATTAATAAAAGATCTAAAATCGCGCGGCACAACGCTAAAACAAGGCACAAAAATAAAAAGCATAAAACTGCAAGATAAAGACCATAACATAGCCTGTAAAATCGACGGCAGTGCGTGGGAACTAAAGTCTGAATTTGTCAAAAAGGCGTGATTTAAATTTGCTACATTTTAAAATGTAGCAAATTTAAATCTAAACCAGACCAATACCCTTTATAAAATCAGCGTCTTTTTTAGAGCTAGATAGCATAAAAGAACTTAACATTTTCTCTTGAGTTTCTGCAGAACAGTATATTTTTAATTTTCTTTTTGCTCTAGTAATTGCAGTGTAAAAAATGTTGTGTGTTATCTGCTCACCCACTTCATCGGTAATTACTATTTTTACAGAATCATACTCCAAACCCTGAGATTTATGAATGGAAACTGCATATGATATTGAAAAAGGAACGCTTTTTATAGCATCGTCGCTATCGCTGTCTATTATTTTATTTACGCTAAATCCAACAATACTTTTACCATTTGAAACAGATATTAATTTTAGCTCTTGAGTAAGCCCTATATCTGCTATAATCTTATCCACCTCAACTTCAAAATATACCTCGTGTTCTCTGTCTTGTATAAATTTAATAGCCCCTTTTAAATTATTATGAAGCACTGTTGAGAAAATATTATTTTCATTAAACACCACTGGATCATTTTCCTTAAAAATCCAAATACCCCAAGCTACAGTATTAGATTTGTTCGCACTTTGTAAAAAATGATTAATATTATTTACTCCGTATAACCCATCGTAATTTAAACAAAGGACTATCTCATCATCAAAATCTTTATTAAAAATATCATCTCCTAGCTCAAAAACGTAATTATACGTTGCCATAAGTTCAGCTATACATTTATTATCCCTTACATTGCTCCAAAAATCAAGCAAGTTTTTATCATCGCTTCTGTAAGGATTTTTTAGCTCATAAATACAGTGTTTTGGCAGAAAATACCTAAGCACATCAAACCAGTTTCCATATTTTATAGCTTCTATTTGATATGTATCGCCAGATAAAATCAAAAGATTAAATTTAGCCTTTTTTAAAATTTTAACCATATCTTCGTTGCTAACAGTACTGCACTCATCTATAAATAATATATCACACTCTATTTCTTGGTTCTTTTTGTCTAAAAACTTAGAAATAGTCTTTGTATTTTTATTATTCCCTGATACTTTTGTCTTTAAATTTTCCACCGCTGGATTTGTCTGAGCTAAATAAATTTTATCTTTATCAAAAAATATCTCAGATATATATCTTAATAGCGTAGATTTGCCAGTTCCAGCCGCTCCACACACAAAAGCAACTCTTGATTTTGTAAAAATATTTTGCAATGTTTCCTTTTTATAGCTATCATCTATATCATTTTCATCAAGCCACCTCTTTGCCAAATCAACATACCCCATAACACCATTAGTACAAAATTTTTTTATTGTATTAATAACATCTACTATATTATCTTCGTATCCTTTTATAAAAATTTTATTATTACGGATGCAAAGCTCTCTATTTTTATGTGTTTTATATAATTTGCTATTAAATTCTTTAATTAATTTTTCAATATCTTGCGCACCTAGTGTATCTTTGGCTTCTTGGACGTCTGTATAAAGCTGCTTATTTATTTCTGCATTATTTAATATCTTTCTTGCTAAAAATTCACACCTTCTGTTTTCATAATCTATACATTTTAATAAATCTTTTAATTTTGGATTATGCTTAATAAGCGATGTAGCAAACGGCATTTGATCAAACGGAATAACACCGTTTGTAAGGTAAAGATTGTTTATCAAATTATTTTCTTGTGATTGCCACTGATTTTTTATTACTTTATTTTTCATAGTAAAAAGCAAATACCTAATTATATTTGCGCTAGATTTCTTCTTTAAAACAATATCTCTACATTTGTCTAAAATATTTAAAAAAGTAATAGCAATTTTCTTATCATCAATATGATTTTTAAATCTCAAATACTCATCATCATTCATAAGAACAATATCAAGGAGATTGCTGCCCGTATTAGATATATATTTAGAGATTCTTTCACACTCTGTTTTGCCTATATTTTTTGAATTTGAAAAAATATAGGCAAAATTTTTATATTCACAATATCTTATAGATACTTCCATATTGTATATTATATTTATTGGCATAGTCTTATTTAAAATAGAAACACCATCTTTTAATATGCTTGCAGAAATAGAATAGTTTCTAGGCGGCTCTTCTTTGCTAAATGCTATTATTCTATCAAATTTGCTAGCATTGTCTGTAGCTATACTCAAAGATATCTCATAAAATAAAACATCATTGAGCACAATAGGCTTTACTTTGTGTATATAAAATCTATCCCTCCTACTCTCTGGAATAAGCCTAAAATTATTCAATCTATCAAATATTTTTTCATAATACTCAGTAAACTTAGGATCTAAGTCTAATGGAAATAAATTTAAATTATGTAGTATTTTTATATTATATTTTTCTGAAAAAATATTTTTTAATCTTACTAAATAAGAATAATATTTAAGCATTAACCTTTGGGAATTATCTTCCGTTTGTATATAATGGGATGTAACAATTTGCAAATAATGATGAAAGTCGCTTAAAAACCTAAACTCTTTTTTTAAATTTTTTATCTTACTTGGTGCACATTTTATATTATAATATTTTATTTCAGCACCTAATTTCTGTTCTTTTGCACAGATATATAAGCTTACATATTCTACGAATGTTCTTAGATTACCCAGTATGTTTTGGGCTAAAAAGCCTCTTTCATTAGAACTTTTATCAATATTTTTGCATATATTTTTATCTAAATCATAAATTTTACTCAATAAATTATCCATATACCAATCCTTAATAATAATTATCAAATTAGTATATTATATCTATATAAAAATTTAATTAAATCTCACCCTATCCCAAGCTCCTGCGCTAGGTATTTGCCTGTGTAGCTGCCAGTTTTTTCCCACTCACGAGCAACCTTTGCTACGCTACCTTTAGCTATTACCTTGCCGCCCTTTGCACCGCCCTCTGGCCCCATGTCGATTAGGTAGTCGCAGTTTTTTATCACGTCCAAATTATGCTCAATCACCAGCACCGAGTTGCCAAGCTCCACTAGGTGATGCAGTACCCTTACTAGCCTATCCACATCGGCAAAGTGAAGTCCAGTCGTCGGCTCATCGAGTACATATAGCGTCTTTCCAGTATCACTCCTACTTAGCTCTTTGGCTAGCTTTACACGCTGCGCCTCGCCTCCACTAAGCGTCGTAGCGTTTTGCCCCAGCGTGATATATCCTAGCCCCACATCAGATAGCGTCTTTAGCTTTTGTTTTATCTTTGGCACCGCTGCAAAAAACTCAAGCGCCTCGTCTATACTCATATTTAGCACGTCGCTTATATTTTTGCCCTTGTATAAAATTTCAAGCGTCTGGGGATTATACCGCTTGCCAGCACATGCGTCACAGATGACATTTATATCGGGCAGAAAGTGCATCTCTATCTTTAGCTCACCCTCGCCCTGGCACTTCTCACAACGCCCACCACGCACGTTAAAGCTAAACCGCCCTATCTTATACCCACGCAGCTTTGCCTCCTTTGTCTCAGCAAAGATAGAGCGTATATCATCCATTACACCCGTGTATGTGGCTGGATTTGAGCGTGGGGTGCGCCCTATGGGGCTTTGATCTAGGTAGATTACCTTATCGCACTGATCAAGCCCATCTAGCTGCACGCCTTTTACCTTTTTTACCTTTTTGGCGTGATTTAGCGCTTCAAGCGCATTTGGCAGTAGCGTTTGAAGTATCAGCGAGCTTTTACCACTGCCACTAACACCTGTAATGCCTACGAGATTTCGTAATGGGAATTTAACACTTAGATTTTGTATATTATTTATGCTTACCCCACTTAGGCTTAGCCACTGCTCTTGCTTGCGATTTTTCTGGTAGTTTATCTCACGCTCACCGTTTAGATACTGCGCAGTTGCGGTGTGAGCCTTTAAAAGCTCATCATAGCTACCACTAAATATCACTCGTCCGCCATTTACCCCAGCGCCATCACCTATATCGACGATAAAATCGCTCGCCTCAATAGTCTTTTTATCATGCTCTACGACGATTACGGAGTTGCCTTTTTGCTGTAAATTTTTAAGCGTTCTTATAAGCTTTACAGTGTCTCTTTCGTGAAGTCCGATACTAGGCTCATCAAGCACGTACATCACGCCACTTAGTCCACTTCCTATCTGGCTTGCGATGCGGATACGCTGAGCCTCACCACCACTTATCGTGCGTGCGTCGCGTCCCAGTGAGAGATAGCCAAGCCCCACATCAAAAAGAAAATAAAGCCTCTCGTTAATCTCTTTTAAAATAGGTGCGGCTATCATGGAGTTTTGCTCACTTAAATAGCTAAAATTGCCAGCATCGCTAAAAAATTTAACACAATCTTCTATGCTAAGATCAAGTATATCCCCTATCCCTCGCCCAGCCACTCGCACAGCCAGACTTTCGGGGCGCAGACGCTTGCCACCGCACTCAGAGCAGACTTTTTCACTCATATATTCGCTTAGGTCTTTTTCGTTTTTTAAAATATCATAAGCCATCTTCATTACGCCCTCAAATTTACGGCTTAAAAGGTGTCTTTTCCAGTAAAACTCTACCTCCTTTGCACTTCCATACAGCACCAGCCTACGCTCATCATCACTTAACTCATCGTAAGCAACATTTGTCCGCACGCCGTTTTGCTCGCAAAAAGCAGCTAGAAATTTAGCATAGTAGCTCATGTTGTACCCATGCATTATCCTTACAGCACCCTGCTCTATGCTCTTACTTTCGTCGATGATTTTAGCCAGGTCTATGGTGTAGCGAATGCCCAACCCATCGCAGTTTGGGCAGGCTCCCTTTGGGCTATTAAAGCTAAAGCTAAGCGGCTCAAGCGGAGTGAATGAAATTTTACAATCAAAGCACGCCATATGCTCGCTGTAGTGTATGTGAGCCTGCTCAAGCCCCAGCTCATCGGCATTTAGTACGTCTATTTCCACCTCGCCATAGCTCTCTTTTAGGGCTTTTTCCACATCGCTTGCTAGACGGGTTTTATTCTCGTCATTTATACTTATACGATCAATTAATAATTTTATGGTGTGTTTTTTAGTTTTTGCCAGCTCTATCTCATCATCAAGACGCACAATTACGCCGTCTATTAGCGCTCTGACGTAGCCCTTTTGGCGCAGGCTTTCTATAAGCCCCTCAAAGCTACCCTTTTTCTCACGTACAAGCGGAGCTAGGATATTTATTTTTGCACCCTCTTTTAATTTTGCGATTTCATTTATTATATCGCTTGAGCTCATTTTGCTGATAGGCTTGCCGCATTTATGGCAGTGCTGTACACCCACCCTAGCATAAAGCAGCCTTAAATAATCATAAATCTCAGTGATAGTCCCCACAGTTGAGCGCGGGTTTTTGCTCGTTGTTTTTTGATCTATCGCAATAGCTGGAGTTAGCCCCTCGATTTTATCCACATCAGGCTTTCCCACACGGTCAAGAAACTGCCTTGCATAGCTTGAAAGGCTCTCGATATATCGTCGCTGCCCCTCAGCATAAAGTGTATCAAAAGCAAGTGTGCTCTTGCCACTACCTGAAAGACCTGTAAAAACCACAAGCTTGTTTTTTGGAATTTCTAGGCTTATATTTTTTAGATTATGCTCTTTTGCGCCTGTTATTCTTATAGTATCGTTCATGTTTTATCCAAATTTAAATTTAACCTGTGATTATATCTAAGTTTTTAAAACAGCTTTTTAAATTTGAAAAATTAAAATGCAGATTAAAGCCGCACAAATTACCGACGACTAAAGCCTACCCTCAGCGTTTTTGTAGATATTTTTTATATCATACACGAGACAACCATTAAGCTCTAAATTTTTAAATTCATTATGCGCCACAGCTAGCACAACGCAGTCATAATCTTTAAATTTAACCTCATTAAATTTAAGTATACTTATGCCATACTCATGCTCCACCTCAGCCTCGCTCGCCCACGGATCACACACCGACACACAGCAGCCAAACTCCCCTAGCTCACGCACTACGTCAATTACTCGTGAGTTGCGTATGTCTGGGCAGTTTTCCTTAAACGTAATTCCACACACAAGCACCCTCGCGCCCTTTATCTGCACGCCATGTTTTATCATCATTTTTACCACGCTTGAAGCGACGTAGCGCCCCATTTCGTCATTTATACGCCTGCCAGCTAGAATGATCTCAGGATGATAGCCCACCTGCGTAGCCTTGTGCGTGAGGTAGTACGGATCCACGCCTATGCAGTGTCCGCCCACAAGCCCAGGGCGGAAGTTTAAAAAATTCCACTTCGTACTAGCTGCGTCAAGCACTGCGTTTGTATCGATGTCTAGGCGATTAAAGAGCATTGCAAGCTCGTTTACAAAGGCGATATTTATATCGCGCTGAGTATTTTCTATCACCTTTGCAGCCTCAGCCACTTTTATGCTTTGTGCACGGTATGTGCCAGCGGTTATGACGCTAGAATAGACGCTGTCAACTATATCAAGCGCAGCCTCGGAGCTAGCGGAGACTATTTTTCTGATTTTAGTGACTGTATGCTCTTTGTCGCCTGGATTTATCCGCTCTGGGCTGTATCCGCACTCAAAATCTTGATTAAACTTAAGTCCGCTAATCTCCTCTAAAATAGGCACGCAAACCTCCTGCGTAACCCCTGGATAAACGGTGCTTTCATACACCACTATATCGCCGCGCTTTAGTACGCTAGCTACTGTTTTTGTCGCCCCTATGACCGGACGTAGGTCTGGTTGATTTGCGCTATCAACTGGGGTTGGGACGGTAACTATATAAAAATCGCAATCAGCAATACTTGCCGCATCAGAGCTAAATCTTAGCCCATTGCGCTTAGCTTCATTTAGCAAATCACTATCAACCTCAAGCGTACGGTCAAAGCCCTCATTTAGCTCATCTATGCGAGATTTATTTATATCAAATCCGATAACTTCGTGCTTTGCGCTTAAAGCCACTCCTAGAGGAAGCCCAACATAACCAAGTCCTATTAGCGCTATTTTTCTCATATTTTGTCCTTGATATTTTTGTGAGTGATTTTATCAAAATTTACTTAAATTTATCGTTTTTTTACGCAAAAAAGGCTAAAATCAAGCTTACATTATAAATTTAAGGATATAAGTGATAATCAAAGAGATCGAACGCTTTAAGCAAGCGCGCTACAAGCTAAGAGCCTACGTCAGCTATCTTTTTGAGCGCAATCTACCAAATCATCTGCCAGGAGTAAATGAGAGCATTTTACGAGAGGGATTTGACAAAATCGCTCACGAAGTTGACGGATTTGAGGCGTTTTATCTGCTTGATGCGTGTGGGGTGCAGTTAGGGGATGCGATATGCGTTAGTGGCGAGCTAAACACACAGGCTGGAAAAGACAGGAGTAACCGCGCCTACTACTACCGCGCAGTTAGAGAGCAGCACGCCATCATCACAGACCCCTACCCATCAAGCATAAATGGCGAGCTTTGCGTTACGGCTAGCATGCCAGTTTATGATGATAAGGGCGTGCTTAAATTTGTCGCTTGCATGGATATAAGCCTCTCAAATATCCTAAAAATCGCTGGTAGTGGCTGGCTTGAAGGCTGCTTTGACAAGACGCTAAAGGGAATTTATGCACTATTTTGCGCTGCGCTTTTGATGATATGTGCGGTGCTATTTTATCGCGGAGTGGAGAGCTTTTTACAGCGGGATTTTAGGCATATAAATATAGAGGAAATTTTCTCATCCACCATAATCCTCACACTTGCTTTGGCGATTTTTGATCTAGTAAAGACAATTTTTGAAGAGGAAGTCATAGGGGAAAATCACAACAACGACACGCTAGCTTATAAAACCATGGTGCGCTTTATAGGCTCAATCATCATAGCCCTTGCAATTGAGGCGCTCATGCTCGTATTTAAATTTGCTATCACCGCACCAGAACAAATTGTAAACGCTATTTATTTAATAGGTGGCGTTTCACTTTTGATGGTCTCACTCTCGCTTTATCTCTTTGCCGCAAACAGACGAAAAAAGGAGACAAAATGATAGCCATTATAAACTACGGCGCAGGCAATATTAAAAGCGTACAAAACGCCTTGCTAGCAATAGGGGCTGATAGTAGGCTAATCTCCAGTAAAGACGAGCTTTTAGCCGGCGGATTTACGCACGCAATACTGCCTGGGGTCGGGGCGTTTGGTGAGGCAATAACAAAGCTAAAAGAGCGCGAACTAGATTACGCCTTGCACGAGTATGTGGCGCGTGGTGGGGCACTTCTTGGAATTTGTCTTGGATTTCAGATACTTTTTGAGAGAGGGTATGAGTTTGGCTCGCACGAAGGGCTTGGGCTGCTTAAAGGCGAGGTCGTAAGCTTTAATAAAAATAAATTCAAATCCTCGCTAAAAATCCCCCACATGGGCTGGAATGAGATAAACTTTACTAAACAAAATAGCCTAACAAAGGGGTTAAAGCCGAGTGAATATTTTTACTTCGTGCATAGCTTTCACGCAATCTGCGATGATGATTTAGCCCTTGGAGTTTGCGAGTATGGCTATAAATTTATCGCAGCCGCTGGGGCTAATAGGGTCTGGGGCTTTCAGCCGCACCCAGAAAAAAGCGCTAACGCAGGGCTAAAAATACTAAAAAATTTCAAGGAAATGTAATGCAAATTTATCCAGCCATAGATCTAAAAGAAGGCTGCGCCGTAAGGCTAAGCAAGGGCGAAATGAGTAGCGCAAAAATTTACAGCCGCGAGCCAGCCGAGCTTGCAAAGGTATTTGCTGATTTTGGAGCACAGTGGCTGCACGTTGTAGACCTTGATGGAGCGTTTGCCGCAGAGCTTGTAAATTTTAAAACTATTGAGAAAATCATAAAAGCAACAAATTTAAAAGTGCAAATAGGTGGCGGAATACGTGATGAGGAGCGCATAAAACGCTATCTTGACATAGGTGCAAGCAGAGTGATTTTAGGCTCAATTGCGCTTAAAAATCCTAGCTTTGTCAAGGAAGTTGCACCAAAATATCCAGTCGTAGTCGGCATCGACGCAAGAGGCGGAATGGTCGCTACTGAGGGCTGGGCGCAGACTAGCAATGTAAGAGCTGATGTGCTAGCAAAGGAATTTAACACAAGCGGCGTAAGAGCCATAATCACCACAGACATCGAAAAAGACGGCATGCTAAAGGGTGTAAACACGGAACTTGTAAGGCAGGTAGCACTCTCTAGCGGACTTGAGACCATCGCAAGCGGAGGCGTAAGCTCACTAGATGACATACGCACTCTTGCTGAGCTTGAGTACGTGGGAGGAGTGATTGTCGGCAAGGCGTACTATGAGGCTGGACTTGATTTAAGGCAGGCTTTTAGGATAGCTGGGGCTTGATTTTGGTTTTGGCTGGGCTGGGTTTTAACCCAACTAACTTTAAATTTCAAAAAAAGCATATATGAATTTAAAATTTAAGCTAAAAATTATATTATTTTGCGTATAATCCTAATTTCAAAAACTTACGGACAGGTGGGTGAGCGGCTGAAACCACACCCCTGCTAAGGGTGCAGCTCTTAATCGGGGCTCGAGGGTTCAAATCCCTCCCTGTCCGCCATACCCCTATTTTTCCCCAAACTTAAGCCACTGTTTCAGACTGTTTCAAGCCAAATTAAAAACTATTAAAATCATCTCTCAAACCCGTATTTTAGGCACTTTTAGACCTCATCAGACGCCTTATTTTTACCCCCTTAATCTTGCTTTAGTGTTTCATTTAGGCTAAAATAACAGCAGGGAAACAGCCAAATCGTGAGCCCATAAGTTAGACCACGAGCCTATTTTTACTAAACTTAAGCACTCTGTGGGCTCACAAATAATTACAAATAGTCACAATATGGCTACAACATAGCCATAAATGGGCTCAAAAATAGCTATTTGTGGTTACAGGGAAATATTAAAGGGGAATGCAATGCTAACTGATTTAAAGGCAAGAAAAGCAAAACCGCAAGAAAAAGAATACACTTTAGGCGATGGGAACCGCCTATTTTTACTTGTAAGACCAAATGGGACAAAGAGTTGGCTTTTTATCTACACCGCACCAAACGGCAAGCGAGCCAAATTAACCCTAGGACGCTATCCAGCCCTAGGCATAGCAGGAGCGAGAAAGCTACGGGACCACGCCAGCACGCTACTAAATCAGAGCATAGACCCAAGAGAGTATCACAAAGCATTGAAAGCGGACGGCAAAAAAGAAGCGTGGCTACAGGAAAATTATCCGTCGTTACACAAAAATAAAAACGTGCTTACATCAGAGCTATTAAAAGACTACGCCACACTAAAGCAAAAAGAACACGCCATAAACGAAGCTTTTAAATTTATTAGTGAGATTAATATCAGCAAGGACGAAAGAAGTGCGCTTAAAAAACTTGCCAGCACGCTAAATCACGCAAGCGAGCTATTAGCAAAAGCAAGCCCAGCACTAGAAAAAATTAGCAAGCTAGACTATGAAATTAAAGCAAGGGGGCAGGAATGCTAACGGCTCTACAAATAGACAAGGCAAAACCGCAAGCCAAAGAATACAAAATCAACGACAGCGACAGACTTTACATTGAAATAAGACCGACAGGGCTTAAGCGGTGGCTTTTTGTTTTTCTAACTCCGCAGGGCAAGCGAGCCAAATTAACCCTAGGACGCTACCCAGCCTTAAGCATAGCCGACGCTAGAAAAAAGCGAGATGAAGCGGTGAATTTATTAAATAACGGCATAGACCCAAGAGAGCACGCAAAAGAGCAAGAAAAAGCCGAGCAGTTAAAAGAGCTTAGCACGCTAGGCAGGGTATTTAACGAGTGGAGCGAGTATCAAGGCGGAGAAGCAGTTACTAAACACCGCAGGCTTAGGCGTGCAGGGTGGCTACTTAATGAATTTAAAGAGCGTCCCATTAGCGAGATTAAAAAAGCCGACATCATAAGACATCTCGAGCTAGTCGCCAGCGAGCTAAATAACGATAGTGCAAACCGCCTACACCAAGACCTAAACAGCCTTTACCGCTACGCCTGCACCAAAGACTACACCGAGCATAACATCATCGCCGACTTTGATAAGAGAGTGTTTTTAAAAGCTCACATCTCAAAGCCCCTGCCAGCTATCACGGACGAGACGACTTTTAGCGAGCTTTGCAGGGCTATCTACGCACACCGCCCCACAAATGCAAGCGTTAAAAACGCCCTAAAGCTCATTTTGCACTTGCCACTACGCAACACAAGCCTAATAAGCCTAAAATGGGACTACGTCGACTTTGACCGCCGTATTTTAAGCGTCCCGCGCGAGAATATGAAAGGCGGGCGAATGGCTAAAAGTGCTTTAAAAGATGATTTTAAGCTCCCGCTTTCGGCTGAGGTAGTGGCGATTTTGCAGGCTCAAAAATTACATAGCAAGAATGAATTTATTTTCTCCAGCCAGCAAGGGCAAGCCCACATCAAGGGCGAGAGCCTAAATAACGCACTTATCCGCCTAGGCTTTGGCGATGAGAGCAGGGGCAGGAAACAGACGGCTCACTCTTTTCGCTCGAGCTTTTCAAGCATAGCCAGCGACCACGCAAGCGAGCACCAAGCCAGCGAGCAGACTATTGAAAAAGCCCTCGACCACGCCGAACGCAACGAAGTAAAGGCGGTTTATTCACGAAGCGAGCGACTAAACGAGCTAAGCAGGCTTTTAGAGTGGTGGAGCGGGTTTATTTTAAGCCAGTTAGAAATGTGAAAGAAAATAAATTTAAAGAAAGGTAGAAAATGGCTCAAGACATAGATAAAAGAATAGATAAGCAAAACGAAAAAGAAGCGGAGCAAAACGAGAAAATAAGGCACCTATTAAAAGAAATGATAACATTTTGCACTTACAAATCAGACAATAAGAATATTGTGGCTGCAAAAGCGGAAATAAGAACTTTCCTTGAGTATATTTTACTAGGCAACGAGGAGGGCGAAATATTTTTAAGTGATTTCGTCCCTTTCTTAAAAATCGCAAAATATGAATATACAAAATATAAGCTTTTTATTGATTTTGAGAATTTTGTAGTTAGACTTTTGGCAGTAAAGGATACTTCTGAAAGATTTGAATTTATACAATTAGAAAATCTTAAAAAGGGGTTTAGTTTATTAAAAACAGCTTTAACATATAAGGTTAGCTCTGAGCTTTGTCTTTCACTCGAGGAGCTGGAGAAGGAAAGCTATGACCGCTACCAATATATCATAAATGAGTATGAGGCTTTTTACAAAGACAGAAATCCAGCAAAAGCTAGGCAAGATTTTAATAATGCAATGCTTGAACTTTGCGAGCTTTACAAAATTGACGCTAAAGAAGCATTTGGCAAAAATGGCACTTTGGCAACTAAAATTCAAAAATATTTTTTGCCAAATTTAAAAGATTAAAAAACTTGTCGGAAAATTTTTTCCGACATAATAAAAGTCCGTTATTTTGGGGCTTTTAGAGCAATACCACACAAGCAAAGCAGACCAAAAAACCCACAAAACAGCAATTTTTTAAAACTTGTCGGAAAATTTTTTCCGTTGAAAAACTCCCGCAAAATCCGCATAATTCTCCCATCGCTTTGCAGTGTTTCAGATTTTCGCAATCAAACCATCAAAGCGAAATTTAATCCACAAGGGGGAACCCAATGGCATACAAGCCAAGCATTAATCTTGACGCGATAGAGCCCGTTACAATCAGGGCAGGACAGGCAGGACGCTACTACGGCGTAAGTAGGGCGACAATATGGCGATACGCAAAGGAGGGCTATTTTAAAGCTATGAAAATATCGCCTTGCGTTACGCTATTTAGCAAAAAAGAGCTTGACGCATTTTTCTTAAAAGGGGGCGTAAATGAAAGCAAGTAAACAAGCTTTCAAACGCTGGGAAATACTCCAGCAAATTTACATCTATCACGGGCTAGGCGCAGTATTTGACGCCGATTTGTGTTGTGGCGAGTATGGCATAGACCTTTTAAGCCTAAAGCGTGGCAAGCATTATGACATCAGCCACGGCGTAAGCGTATCAGAAAGTGGGATAAAGCCAGAAGCTAGCATTTATTTCACAGCTAAGGGCATAAAAAAGCTACTTAAGAGCAATGAAGCAATGCAAGCACGCATAAACGAGCTTTGGGCGGAGTACTTAAAAGATGAGTGAGCCTGCAAACTCGATAATGCTTAGCTCCGAGCAAGCCACAGCCAAAGCCCAAAGAAAAGCCTTTAATAAGCACCTTTTAGCTTATGGGGCTAAGCGGGCAGATTTTGCTAGCGACGGGGCTTTTAATTGTGCTTTTGATTTGTTTTTAAAAATGCAAGTGGCTAGTGAGAGCTTAAAAGAGCTAGAAAAAAAGTTGGGGATAAGATAAAAGCCCCCTTACTAAGACTACAAAGCAAGAGAGCAAACAAAAAAGCAAATTGATTATCTCTAAATTTAGCTTTGTAGTCCTTTAAATTTTAAGGACCAATTATGTCAGTAAAATTAACACACAAAACAAGATTAATCCGCCTAATGCTTGAGCGTGGCGAGATAACAGCCAGCCAAGTAACAGGCATATCAAATCCAAATGTTTATTTTGTTGAGCTAGAGCGGGCGGGCATATGCCAACACCGAGAGGGCATAATAGGCAACGCAAGAGTAAGGTGGCGAAGCATAAAGGACATCAACAAGGCAAAAGCCTTTTTAACCCAGCAAAAAGTGGCAAATCCTACGCCCCAACAAGGGCAATAACGCCCGATGATACGGGCGGGGATAGCTAGCCAAAAAGCTCCCCGCCAAAGAAAACCCACCCCCAAAACTGTTTCAAACAAAAGCAAAAATAATCATACAAACGCAAAACCCCAAAACCCAAGCCAAACCCCAGTTTTAAATATTGACAGCTTAGCCCTTGAGCTTGATAGCTCACAACTTGAGGCGTTAAAATCTGTGGGCGTAGTCGTAGAGCATAAGAGCATAGGAGAGTTTAACGCCGATGAGGTAAAAGCCCTAGCCAAAAAAGAGAGGCTAAACGCAAAAGCCTATGACTACCTAGGGACATACCACACAAAGCGGGGGATAAGCTGCCTAATCACAAAGCACAAGCGGGCGAAGTCTTTTAAACTCACTTTTAAAGGGCTAGCACAATACAGCCAGACAAGCGAGCTAATGCGGACTGACCTCATCGAAGTCTTAAAGCTAATAGACAAAGCAGGCAAGGACGTGAAACTTGCACGCCTAGACATAGCCCTAGACACGCCACGTCTAGCGAGCAAAGACAACGCCCAAATAGCCAAAAACACAAAGCGAGAGGCGTTTAAATTTAAAAACACGACATATTTTAAGACCCCAGCCGAAAAAGCACGCCATAAACGCACAAATGAGCGATTAGACATCAAAACTTATGCAAAGCCATACGCAGGTATTAGTCGCCTTGAGTTTTGTTTTAAAGGCTCGTTTTTTAGCTCTAAATCAACAGCCCTTAAAAGAGTGCAAAAGACCATAGTAAAAGCGAGCAAAAACACAAGCTTTAGCAAGGCAGATTTAAGCTCTTTAAGCTTTGATATTTTTGCCCCTAATAAGTTAATCGATTATTTTTCTGCTTATACCCAGCCAAAACGCCGACCAGTGCGGGCTTGTGAGCAGTTTTTAAGCTTAGCAAAAACTAGCCCAAAATCAAAGCTTTTAAAGCCTGTTTTTAAAGCCAAATCCGCAAAGAAAATCAAGCCTAGCAAGAAAGGGTTTAAAAAGCTAAGATTTAGCAATAAATTTAACCTCCAAAAAGCAAAAATAACACCCAAACCCAAGCAAACAATAAACGCACCACCATAATTTAATAGGTTCTTTTTGTGTTGTTTGCGTACAGGGGTCGTCAGTGCCGCAAAAATATTTTCTCTGTCAGGATTTTAAAATTTTTGCAGACTTTAAAAAAAGTACTATTACGTAGTAATAGTAAAAATTCCAAAGTCTGCAAAAGTGGCAGGTTTAGCCAAATCCAGCAAACAAAACCGCCATAAGCAAAGCCAAAGCCAAAAATAAGTATGATACTACGCATAAAGGAAAGAGAGTGAGCCAATTAGATAAGCTTATTAAAGAGCTAGAAAATAACCCAACCAACGCAAGATTTGAGGATATTAAAAAACTGCTTGAGCGAGTGGGGTATGTAGCGTCAAATAATGCGACTTCGCATTGGCAGTTTAGAAAACTTGGGAAAGATACAATCACCATACCATACAAAAAACCAGTAAAAGCCTGCTACGTAAAAACCGCACTAAAAGCCATAAAAGGGGAGTAGATGAAAGACCTAAACTATTATTTAAATTTGCCATATGAGATTATCGTCCGTCCGCTTGATGAGGGTGGTGGGTATTATGCTTATTATCGTGATTTTCCAGGCATTATGGGGGACGGCGAGAGCTATGCCGAGGCGATTGAGGATGTTAAAAAAGCCTTTGCTTTTGTCATTGAAACAGACTTAAAAGAGGGGCTAAGCATAAAAGAGCCAACTGACCCACTAAACGACCCAAGCGTAAGAATAAATATTACAATGCCTAAAAGCGTGCTTGAAGCGATTGACAGAGTGAGTAAAAACCGCTCAAAGTATCTTACCACGCTAGTAAGGGCGGATTTGGCTTTGGCTTAAAACACTTTGCCAGTTTATTTTAATGGCAAAGTATTGTTTACTTTTTAACGGGTGGGGGTAGGTAAATCTCTAGGGCTTAAAACGCCGACCAAATGGGGTGTTTTGATTTTATGCGTGGGATATTTTGGCAAAGTGTTAGGCAAAGTATTGTTTACTTTTAAAGCACTAAGCCTAATTTTCGGCTGAGTGAATACAAAGACCCAACAGACTACAAGCCCCCAATTTCAAACTCCGCTTTAAAGCTCATTAATAAATCTCCTAGCCTCATCAGCGTTAAGACTTTGCTCACCGAGCCTACTCTCTGCAATTGCCAAATCTAGCCTATCGAGATAATCCTCAATCGCTTGGGCTAGCATTTCATCAGGATTTTTATTTAGCTCCCTTGCATACTCGTTTAAGCTTGCGTAAAGCCCCATAAGGCTGACGCCTTGCACGTCTGTATTTGTCTGCATTTTTGCCCCCTTGTTTTTGCCCTTATCCTACCAGTAAAACGCTTAAAATATGTTTCATTTAGTCGCATTTAGTATCAAATTTAAAAATCAAAGCTTAAACGCAAAAAAAATAGTTTTATAAATGAAGGTAAATGACTTAAGCAAAAATCAAGAAAGATTTAAGCTTGCAAAAAATCGTATGCTATGATTTTGCTTGCAAGCTGTTAAGACGGCTTGAGTTCTTTAACATCAAGAGAGTTTTAAGAAAAGTGCTGTTAGAATTCTGAAATGACTGAATTAATCAAAAACATAGGTTTAGGCATTTTTGTAAATGGTGCTTATGCGTGGCAGTTTTCAGACAATAGCGAGCTTGGAGCGTGGGCGGTATTTGAAGGCATTTTTTTAATGACTTCAGCAATCTACCTACAAAGGGGGAGACAATGAGTAATCAAGAGCTTTTTGTAATCTTTGGGGCAGTCCTTTGCGTTTGCGTGGGATTTATGCTTGTAAGAGAGATAAGAAAGAGAAAACCGCAATATTAAACTAAGCTATGATAGAGCTTTTAGAGTTAGTTAAAAACATAGGCTTAGGTTTGTTTGTAAATGGTAGCTATGGCTTGCTAAATGGAGAGCTTAGCCTTGCAAACGCCTACATTACCATTAGTAGCGTTGCCATTATGGCAGGAGCATTTCACCTACAAAGGAGATTTAAGAGATGACAGGACAAGACATTATCTTAGCTTTAACCACAGCTTGCCTGCTTTTTGTGGGCTATGGCTTTGTGAAATTAAAGCTACAAGAAAGAAAAGCCCAGCACTAAAATTTTAAATCTCTCTTGACTTAAGGCGAGTTCTTTAAAATGGGGGTTGTTAAAAATTAGTTTTGGCTTTGGTATTATGGAAGCAATAAGAGCAGTTTTTTACGGACTTATCGTAAATGGAATTTATGACGTGCTACACGACGACTTAAGCGACCTTAGAGCGTGGTTTTTAGTCGTGGCTAGCGCATACATCATCAATAAAATAAGGGGCTAAAATGGACGGAAAAGACTTAGCAGTCATTTTTACGCTAATAATGGCGGTTTATGTAACATTCTTTTACAAAAAGAAAGAAAAACCAAAGGACGCCCAAAACTAGCCTAATACGACCCCTTTTTAAAAGATAAATTTAAATCAAAGGGGGTATTATGAAAACCACACAACAAACATCACAGACAATCCACGCCCAAAATATGGGGGGGGGGGGGGACAAGCGACCCCAATCACCAAAAGCAACTTGAGAGATTTAGCAAGCTTTTAGACAAGTACAAAATTAACGATGACAACGAAAATCGATCTTACGCCGTCTTAGATTTGGCGTTTGATTTATTTTGTTCGCTAGATAATTACATTCAAAACGTCAAAGCACGAGACGAGCGAGTAATTAAAATTTTAAAAGAAGCATACAACGAATAACCGCCCAAAAGCGTTAAATTTGCCCCATTTGTAATATTTGGGGCAGACGCCTAATTTAAAGCCCTATTTATCAAGCTTGCCCCACTGCTTTAAAGCATTTGGCAAAAACTCCAAAACTTTCTAAGCGTTTGCAATTTGTAACCCTATCTGTAACCTTGCACCCATTTTCACAAACCTTAAACACCACAAAATCCCGTAAAATACGAAATTTGAAAGCCATATGGTGTAACTCCCTCCCTGTCCGCCAGCTCACACTTGATTTATCCATTAAAATCTTTTTAATCATGCAAAACTAAAAATCTACCTAAATTTAATTTTAAACTTTATAGTTTATGATAAAATATATCTTTTTAAAAAGGATAAAGATGAAAATTTTAAATATTATTTTTATTGTGGCGATTTTTTGCGGAAATATCCTCGCAAGTCGCGAAATAATAGACCAAACAGGACGCAAAATAATCCTACCAAATAATGTAGAGCGCATAGTCGTCCTACAGCACCAAAGCCTAAATTTATTAAACGAAATAAACGCTCTATCAAAAGTAGTCGGCATACAAAAAAGCTGGCAAAATAGACTAGGTTCAAACTACACAAAACTAGCCCCAAACCTACCTAATCTACCCATAGTCGGAGATTTAAACAGCATAAATTTAGAAGCCACCCTAGCACTCAAACCAGACGTAGTCATCGTGGCAAATTACATGCCAAAAGAGTACATAAACAAGCTAGAAAACGCTGGCGTGCCTGTGGTAGCCATGAGCTTTTTTAGCGTAAGCAGCGACGAAAAATATAAACAGCACCCAAATTTAAAAGACGCATTTAACGCATATGATGATGGGTTTTACGAGGCTGTGCGCATACTAGGCACAGTCGCAAACCGCGAAACCGAGGCGCAAGAACTCATAGACTACGTCAAAAAAGCGCAAGCCGAGATAAAAAAAGAGCTTGCGTTTTTAGCAGAAAAAAAGCAGCTAAAAACGGTCTATGTAGCGGTGCCATTTTTTGAGACTTACGGCAGTGGAAAATATCCTGAGGTGCTATTTAGACGAGCCGGAGCAGTAAATGTCGCCGCAAGTACAATAAAAGGCTATGCAAAGGTAAGCCCAGAGCAAATTTTAAAATGGAACCCAGAGGTGATATTTGCCCAAAATAGATACCCACAAGCCATCGATGAGATAAAAAACACAAGCGCACTAAGCTCGCTACAAGCGCTTAAAAGCGGACAAATTTACCTAATGCCCGAATATGCCAAAGCCTGGGGACACCCTAGTGCTAGCGATATGGCACTAGGCGAGCTTTGGGTGGCAAAGACGCTTTATAAAGACGAGCTAGCCCACATCGATTTAGACGCAAAGGTGCAGGAGTTTTATCATAAATTCTACCGCACCAGCTATCAAAAATGAGCCAAATTTAAATTTAATGCGTTTTAGGTTTTTAGCGCTGCTCTTGCTTTGGCTAGCTGTTGCGATTTTCTCGCTTGGGCTTGGCAGATATTCGCTTACGCCCAGTGAGCTTATGGCTACGCTTTTTTATGGCAGTAGCGACGTGGCAAATAGCGTGATTTACGACATTAGGCTACCGCGCATACTGCTAGCTAGCCTGTGTGGTGGGGTGCTGGGGCTTGTGGGCATTAGCCTACAAGGCGTGTTTAAAAATCCGCTAGTAGGACCACATATCGTAGGCGTTAGCACTGCAGCAGCCTTTGGCGGAGCTTTGGCGATTTTATTTGGGCTTGGAGGCTATGGGATTACAGCGGCGGCGTTTGGCTTTGGGGTGCTTGCACTATTTATTCTTTATCTCATCGCTACTTACACCAAAGGCTCAGATATTTTCTCGCTCGTGCTTGCTGGCATAGTCATAAATGGCGTATTTGCCGCACTCATTAGCCTAGTGCAGTATCTATCTGATAGCGAAGAAGTGTTGCCAAACATCATCTACTGGCTGCTTGGCAGCTTCGTGGGCGCAGACGCGAGCAAGCTGTGGCTTATGGTGATTATCACGCTGCCTTGTGGGGGTGCGCTCGTGCTTATGCGGTATAGATTAAATTTACTAAGCCTAAGCGAGCAAGACCTGCGTACCATGGGGATAAACGCCACACTTTTACAAGGCGTGATACTCCTGCTTTGCACGCTTTTAATCGCTGCGCAAGTCTCAATCAGCGGAAATATCGGCTGGGTGGGGCTAGTGGTGCCTCATATCACAAGGCTAATCGTAGGCGCAGATCATACCAGAAGCGTGCCAGCTAGCTTTGTCTTTGGGGCGATTTTTATGCTCGTTGTAGATGACGTAGCAAGGGCAGTGGCAAGCACTGAAATACCTCTTGGCATACTAAACGCACTCATAGGAAGCCCCATTTTTGCCCTACTTTTAAAAAGGAGCATAGGTGCAAAATCTGCTTAGTGCAAGCTCGATAAGCTTTTATTATGATGATAGCTCGTGGTGTTTTAAGGAGCTTAGCTTTGAGATTAAAAGGGGCGAAGTGCTGGCGATTTTAGGGCTAAATGGGCAGGGAAAAAGTACGCTTTTAAACTGCCTAATAGGGCTAATTAACCCCAAAAGCGGCACAATCAAGCAAAACGCCACTTATGCCTTTTTGCCGCAAAGCTTTAGCCTTAGCTTTGATTATTCTTGCCTAGATGTCGTAGTTATGGGACGCGCTAGGGATATATCGGTCTTTAGCACGCCTAGCATTAGCGATAGACAAATCGCAACTGATGCTATGAAACTTTTGGGTATAAGTGAGCTAGCAAAGGCTAAATTTAATAGCCTAAGCGGCGGACAGAAGCAGCTCGTGCTGTTTGCTAGAGCAGTCGCAAGCAGGAGCGATGTGCTGTTTTTAGACGAGCCAGCCAGTGCTTTGGATTTGAAAAATCAAGATAAAATTCTAAGCCTAATTAGCAAGCTTAAAAGCGGACTAGACGGCAAGAAAACGAGCATAGTCTTTACCACTCATCAGCCCACGCACGCCCTAGCTGTGGCGGATAAGACGCTCGTTTTGCTACCCGATTTAAGCTACGCCTTTGGAAAAACCGACGAGATACTCTCAGAAAATACACTAAGAAATCTTTATAATATTAATATAAAAGAAGTTGATATAGATGATATAAAAACTTTGGCTCAAATTTTTAGCGTGCAAGTTAATAAATAATAAATTTTTTATTAACTTTTTGGTATAATCATAAATTTAATCCCCTAATATGAGTGAGTAAATGATAAAATTTATAATTTCTATTGCACTATTTTGCCTAAATTTATCAGCCTTTGAGATACTAAAGCTGGGAATTTATAGCGGTCAGGACATATCAGGCTGGCTAGCAAGCGAAAAACTAGATGGAGTGCGGGCATACTGGGACACAAAGGAGCTTTTAAGCCGTCAGGGAAAGAAAATACAAGCCCCAGATGAGCTTTTGGCTATCTTACCGCCATTTGAGGTAGACGGCGAGCTATGGATAGCTAGAGAGAGTTTTGAGCGCACTCAAAGCGTGGTCATGGATCAAACCCCAGACGTAAACGCTTGGCGAGAAGTAAGCTACAATATCTTTGACGCTCCAATGCAAAAAGGTGGGCTTTTAGAAAGATTAAGCGTGGTGCAAAAATACATCGATAGCCTTGATAACGCCTCAAAATCTAGGATAAAAATCATAGCTCAGCACAAAATAAAAAACAGGCAAGAGCTTGATAAAATGCTAGATGAAATCGTAAAAATAGGCGGCGAAGGAGTAGTGATAAGGGAACCTACGCACGCCTATAAATGGGGCAAAAGCAATAAAGACTTAAAATACAAGCGCTTCATAGACGCCGAGTGTCAGGTCATCTCGCTAAACGAAGGAAAGGGTAAATTTAAAAATATGCTAGGTTCAATAACCTGCGAGACAAAAGATGGCAAACGCTTTAAAATAGGCTCTGGCTTTAGTGATGAAGTAAGATTAAACCCACCTAAAATAGGCGAAATAATCACGTATAAATACCTAAATCTCACCTCAAAAGGCATACCGCGCTTTGCTGTGTTTATGAGAGTGAGGAGGGATTAAGCAAAATTTAACATACTAAAAATAACTTAAAATCCCTATAATATGGGGTTTTAAGAATTTAAACTTAATAAAATATAAAAAGTTTGAAAATTACGATTTTCAAAACTTTACTAAAGCACTTACACTTGTAACAACAGATGGTTCTGACACCGCTGCAAAAGCTTGGATTGAAAGTGTTGTAAACGGAGAAGATACTACAAAGTATGATAGTACAACTGCTTTAAATTCTACCGATAAAGTATACAATGGTACAGATAAAAATGATCTGTTTACTGCAGTAGTTAGTTCTTTGCCAAATGATAATACCTTAAAACCTGACTATACAGTAGATGGTAAAGAAGGTACTGATAAATTAGCTGTTGAATTAGGGGCAAATTTTACAGGATTTGCTGCTGGTAAGGGGTTAAAGGGTGTTGAAGTACTTGAGTTAAAAGGAACCACAAGTGTTACAAGAGCGTTCAATGCAGATAAAATATCTGGATTAAATGAAATTGTGATAAAAGGTGAGCAAGGCGCTACTGTCCAAAATCTAGCAAATATAGTAGAAGTGTCAGCTCAAGGCGTAAAAGCAACTAATGGTATTAATGTAAATTATACAACTAATGCACTAGAAGGTACTTCCGATGTACAAAAAATCACACTAGATGGAATTGGAGCAGCTAGAAGTGAAAATGTAGAGCGCACAGCAAATAATACAAAAGCGGTAGCTGTTGGCAATCAATCCATAGAAACCATAAACATCACAACAAAGGGTGAGGCAAGCTATATCAACAACGTACAAACAGCAGCAAACGGCACCCTAAACATAGAAGGTAGTGCAAATTTAGAGCTTACTACTGCAGGTACTGGAGTGGTAAATGTAGACGCTAGTGCTTTAACTGGCGATTTAGATGCCGACCTAAGAAGCGCAACATCACTTAAAAGCGTAAAACTAGGTAGCGGAAACGATAAGGTATATCTTGCAAATACATCAGGAGTCCTTACTGTAGACGGTGGCAACGGAGATGATACTCTGATTTACGAGGGATACCAAGGAACACATAAGCTTTCTGCTTCAAACATAGAGTCTTTAAAGATTAACACAATAGCTGCAGATAACTCTATGCTAGAAATGAGTGATGCTAGCGGCATAAAAGAGCTTAGCCTAAAAGAGCTAGGTGCAACCCAAAACATAAGGATAGCAAATTCATCCATATCTAAACTAAACATCGTTAACGATAAAAACACAGCAGCTCCAGCAGCGGCTACATCAGCAGTTACAATAACAGGTACTAGCCTAAGTGAGATAAACTACGTAAACACAGACCCAGTCACAGCAAATACAGCAGAAGGTTTTGGTGGCTCTGTTATTGCAGCAGATGTGACGGCTTTAAAAGTACATTTTGATAATTTATCAAATTCTCTAGAATCAAACACTATTACAGCCCAAAAAGCTAGTACCATAGAATTAGCACTAGACGCAGTAAAAGGCACTCAAGGTCTAACTTTGGCAACTCCTCAAGTGCAAAATTTAATAGCCAATGTAAAGTCAACTGATGCCACAAACGTTACAATAACCAATGCTAACGCAAATAATATCGAGATATTAAATATTAGCACAGATGGTGCATTTAGACTTATTTCAGCGGCTAATACATCTACAAATTTAACTAAAGTTAGTGAGATAAAACTATCTGGTACAAATGCTAATTCAGCAGTTACACTAGGAAATATAGGGGATTTAAATAACTCAAATGGTTTAGAAGTTAATGCTAGTGGTCTTCAGGCTGGTCTGACATTTGGTTCAGTAAATAGCAGACAAAACAGTGGCGCAGTAGCTAATGTAAAAGCCACCGACCTAAAAGGAGCAGCTACCATCTTTAATGGTGCAGATTCAGACGTAGGTGGTGATGTTAATATATCTGTAAATGGGGTAAGTGGAGCATTGGCTATAGCAAACGGCAACTCTATCACATCAACAGGTGGCAAAATCAGCCTAGACGTATCAAACGCAAAAAGCACAGTAAACGTAGGCGGTCTAACATCTGCTACATCTAGCGTAGACGTAAGCGTTACAAACGCCTCAGGAAACGTAACAGTAGGCGCACTAACTAGCACAAACAATAGCGGAGACATCTCAGTGTCTGCAAGTGGGCTAAATGGTACTTTAAATGTGGGAAACATAGCTAGCACCAATGCAAACGTAAACGTAACAGTTGATGATATGGGCGGAAAAGTCACACTAGGCACTATATCAGCACAAAAAGCTGTCGTAGACCTAAGCCAAACTATGGCAGCTAATGCAGTAGGAGCTATAACAGCAGCAGATGTTACATACAAAGGCTCTCTGCTTCAGGCAATAGATGCAACTGGCAATATAGCTCTAACAGCAAAAAATGGCACAGCTCAAGCGCTTACAGACTTTAAAGCCAATATAACTGGCTCACTAGGACAAGATAATGTAGCTGTAACTATGGGTGGCGCAAACATCGGCTCAGTAACCCTAACAGGCGATCTAAAAGATGGACAATCTCTGACTGCTAATGGCGTTAGCTTTGCTAGCCTAAACACAGCTGCAGCAAATTTAAAAACAATCGACATCAGCACACTAGCTAACTACGGACACAGCGCAATAGCTCTAAATGCGGGCAACACCGGACTTACAGCTATTAAAACAGGTAACGGAAACGACGCTATAGATATAAGCGCAGCCGCAGTAGGACTAAGTGCTCACAAGCTAGCCATATCAGCTGGCGCTGGAGATGACACCATCACTACAGGTGCTGTCACAGGAACTAACCTAACCATCGACGGTGGAGAAGGAAACGATACATTTGTTCTAACAGCTGCGGTAACTACAGCTGCTGCTGCAAATGTGGTAACACTTACTAGCCTAAATACCGGAGATAAGATAACTTTTGGAGATGTTGCGCTTAACTTTACTAAAGGAACAGTAATAAATGCTAACACACTAACTGAAGCTGCAAATACGCTACTATCAACGAATGACAAAGAAAATACAGTATACGCTTTTGCGTATAAGGGAGACACATACCTGCTTCACAACGTTGCTACAGGTACAAATAAAATAGCTGTGACTGATCATTTAGTCAAACTAGCTGGCGTTAGCCTAGACTCACTAAATGCTCAAGCAGATACAGCTGGAACTATTGCGCTTACTATAAACTAAGAATTTATTAGTTTAGAGATATCCGAGAAAGTCTCGGATATTTTAGGGTTTATCCCTGGGGCTTTAACGCCCCAAAGATTTATAGCGCATTAAACAAGTGTTAGATCTTGTCCGCTTACGCTAGCTGTTGATAGGTCGTATGTGCCTACTAGTTTTACTACGCTATCATTGGCAGCTTCAAGTTGACCTGCATTATTTGCATCTTGAATAACATAAGTGTTACCTTTGTAGTTAAACCAGATTACATTATTTGCTGTAGTATTAGCTGCTACTGCGTTAGTGATATTGTGAGATAGGTCTATATCTTCGTTGATATTTGTAAATTTAGCAGTATTTGCTAATTTGCCATTATTTGTAGGTGCGATGGCAGCAGCAAATGTGATCTTATCCCCAGCATTTAGCCCAGTTACGGTGTTAAACTGAGTGTTGCTACCTGTATTTGCCACTAAAGTAATCGTATCATTTCCGCCAGCACTTACGTCTATGTTAGCGTACATACCTGCTCCTAGAGTGATAGCGTCATTGCCAGCACCGCCTTTTATAGTGATGTTGCTAGCTGATACGGTATCAACAGTTAGGGTGCCTTTTAGTGCGCTTGCGTCTATGCTTGCATTAACATTTTCAAATCTAACACTAGCATCGCCAGTTACTACAAATTTAGCCTGCGGAGAGTTAGCTACGTCAATAGCTGTGATTGTATGGATAACTGTATTGTTTTTACCAAGTGCTACTAGGTTTACAGTCTCTATGTCGTGGTTTGCTACGCCTAAATTTAAGCTAGCGATAGTTGTGCCTTCACGAGCTGTGGTTGCGTCAGCCTTGCCTAGTTTTAGAGTAACAGCTTCAGCGTCAGTGTCCGCTCCAGCCATTTGTAGGATCACGATATCTTGTGTATGGGTAGTTTGCTCTATGCTTATGCTAGCTCCATTTTTGATATTAGATACGGTTAGATTTTTTTGTCCAGCTTGGTCTAAATTTAAATCCGTAACAACTAGGCTGTCAAATCCAGTGTAGTTATTCATATTAATGCCTACACTCTGATTACCGCTTACCGCACCACCTATCGCCTCAAATCCAGACACGTTTGTTAGTGCGTTGCCAGCCCAAGCGCTTAGGATTAGAGTGTCGTTACCTGCGCCGCCTACTAGCTTAGTGTTTGCAGTTGTTGCTGCTGACATCTCTACTCTGTCGTCTCCGCTACCAAATGTACCATTTACAGTAGCGCCTGCTTGCATTACAGTTACGCCGCCAGTGTTTGCGCTAGCGTCGATTTTAGCTACTTTTGCGTTAACTGCGTCGTTATATACTACCTTACCAGTACCTGTTACAGTTAGGTCACTCACACCTCCATTAGTTACTTCTCTTACAGTAGTGGTGTGCTTTGCGTCTGTGTTTGCATTTAGCGTTAGCTTTGTAAATGCGCTATTTAAACCTAGGGTTGAGTTTTCTGTGCCATTAGATGTGATAACGCCGGTTGTAGCCACTGATGTAGCTAGGGTAACAAGCTGAGCGCCATTGTTTGCAGTCTCTAGGTTTTCGATAGTTATGTTTTGTGTAGTGCCTGCGTTTTTACCAGCGATAGTGATAGTGCTAGCATTTGTGCCTGTTAAATTTTTTAGAGATATGCTCTCTACAGTTGCGGTATTGCCTGATGTTAAATTTAAAGCAGCAGCTAGGCTTACATCATCTAGACTTAGAGATTTGATCTCCGCTGAAGCTAGGCTAGTTACAGCTAAAGCGCCATCTGTTTTTACGCTTAGGCTATCGATTACCTTATCTGTCTCGTTTGTTTTGTTAATGCTTACAGTTGCAGTACCAGTAGCTACAAGTGACACATTTTTAGCTTTGTTTGCTGTTACTGAAGCTGTTGTACCAGCTATTTCAGAGATATTTTTAGCATTCTCTGAATCTATGGTTACTGCACCAAGTGTATTTACAGCTATATCTGTGTAGTCATCAACTGTGTCGTCTAGGTCTACATCAGCGTTAGCTATTGATTTTACGTTTAGTTTTTCTACATTGCTGATATTTAGGGCTCTTACAACAGCGTCATCTATATCTACACCAGCCACTGTGCCTACTAGGTTTAATGTATCTATACCAGCTCCACCGTCTACACTCTCGCCAGCTGTAAATGTAAGTGGATATAGCGCATCTTTATCCATAGCGCCGTTTACGTATCCTGTAAAAGTGTCATCTTTTGCAGTACCTACTAGGGCGTCATTTAGCTCAGTTGTGAAGTTAAAAGTCTCACCTTTACCAGCTGGAGAAGTGCTAGAAACCTCGTCTATCCAAGCTTTTGCAGCGGTGTCAGAACCATCTGTTGAGACAAGTGCAAGTGCCTTAGTGAAGTTTTGAAAATCGTAATTTTCAAACTTTTTATATTTTATTAAGTTTAAATTCTTAAAACCCCATATTATAGGGATTTTAAGTTATTTTTAGTATGTTAAATTTTGCTTAATTTTGTTTTAAGACCGTACACTAGCACTTTTTGCAAAATAAGATATTTATAAAAATTTTGTTATAATTTTCATCTTATTTACAACTTAAATAAGATGAATACTTATTTTTTAGAAAGAATACTATATGGATAGTTTTTATAAAGATTTAGAAGATAAATTTAGAGGAGAAAGAAATCAAATTAAAAATAGGCTTTATTTTTATAAAGATATTCTAGATGCCATAAAACAGCAAAATCATCAAGATGAAATTATAGCAATAGATATAGGTTGTGGTAGAGGGGAATGGCTTGAAATTTTAAAAGAGAATAAAATTAATGGCATGGGGTGTGATAACGATGAAAGAATGGTGCTAGAATGTAGCAAAAGGGGCCTTCAGGCAAAAAAGATAGATGCCATAGAATTTTTAAAGAGCATTAAAGACTCTAGTGTAGATATAGTAAGTGGATTTCATATAGCAGAACATTTTCAGTTTGATGTTTTAAAAGACTTTTTAAAACAAGCAAATAGAATATTAAAAAATGATGGTGTTTTGATATTGGAAACCCCTAATGCTGAAAATATAAGAGTAGCAACTTTAAATTTTTACATAGATCCAACACACCAAAAACCAATACCCCCTGTATTTTTGGAATATTTATATAAATTTAGTGGTTTTAATCATGTTTTTATGTTAAGAATAAATTCTAACTTATATTCTGATGATTTGTCACTTTTAAATAATGTTGGCGTAAAAGAAATATTATCCGGAGTAGGTCTTGATTATGCTATGATTGGAATAAAACAAGGGTCTTCCCATATTATTTCACTATTTAGTAAGAAATATAGACAAGGTCCTAGTTTTGAACAATTGGTTGATATGTTTGATTCTGAATATTTAAATACTAAAAATAAACTTATAGACGCACAAGAAAGATTGCAACAAGCAGAAATAAAAATAGAACATATAGAATTTTTTATATCAAAACTTAAAAAATTATTCGCTATACCTATTAAAATTTTAAAAGCTTTAATAAAAATAAGATGCTATTTGCTTAATAAAATTTTATATTTTTCCAAGCAAAATATAAAATTTATTGAAGATTTGGCAAACAAAAATCCAAAAATTAAAAAAATATTAAAAACTACTTTAAATAAATTTCCATCAGTAAGAGCTAAAATATTTAAATTTAAAAGTTCACTTCAAACAAGAAATGATATATATATATCAAAAAATAGTGGATTTATGAAAACAATTTTTAAACAAAAACACTCAGAAGAATATAATGAAAATTTAAAATTTAAAGAATTAAAATATTTAAAAAAATTTAATGAAATTTATGTAATTGGTAGCATAAGTGGGCATTACAGTTTGGCTGCGATAAATAGAAATATAGTATTTAATATAATGGATAAGATAGAAACATCAATAGTTGTCTATCACGAAAAGTATTTTGATCCTATTGAGCCAATATCTCTTTTGGAAAATGAGTTTAATACTTTAAAAAAAATAAATATCACAAGCGATCAAAACATAATAGATAACAAAAATAGAATTGGGCTTTACCATCACTATCCCGTGATAGATAAAACAAAGGAAATTTATGGTTATTCTATAGCTGTATTTTTTTGGGAAGAGTCTAGAATTCCGCAAGACACAATTAATATACTTAATACAAAATATAATGGTGTCGTAGTATCTACTTGGTTTATTAAAAAAATACTCATAGACAATGGCTGTATAAAACCAATAAAAGTAGCAAATATACCATTAAAAGAATTACCAAGCATCGGCAAAGAAAAAGTTGATACAGAAAAAAATGAAATAAGACTTTTGCATATATCATCAGCTCTTCCAAGAAAAGGAGTAGATATACTTCTGCGAGCCTTTAATAAAATTTGTAAAATATCGGATAAAAATTTTACCTTAACCATAAAGACGTTTCCGAATCCACATAATACAACGTCTGAACAAGTTGAAATTTTAATAGATAAAAAATTTCAAAATAGGATTAATATTATTTTTGATGAAAATCTTACCGCATTAGATATAGCTAATTTGTATAAAAACGCAGATATAGTCGTTCTTCCAACTCGTGGGGAAGGGCTTAATATGCCAGCAATAGAAGCTGCCCATTATAAAAAACCAGTGGTTACCACAAACTATAGTGGTCAATGTGAATTTATGGAAGAACCAACAGAATTTATTGATTATAAATTTGAAAAAGCAATTACCCACTTTTTTATGCCAGGATCTGTCTGGGCAGAACCTAGTGTTGATGATTTAGTAGAAAAAATACTAAAAATATCAAATAGATTAAATGATTCAGATCTAAATATTCAACTAGAAAAATTGCAACATTTAGTTGATGAGCAAATGTTTGGCAAAAAATGTGTTGATAATTTTATATCTAGCCTTTCTTTATTGAAAGAATTTAACCAAAAAATAGAAACACCAAAAATAGCCATAATATCTACATATAACACAAAATGTGGAATAGCTGAATATTCAAAGTATATGCAAGAATCCTTATTAAACAATGGCTGCAATGTAAATATATATTCATGGGATGATATTTCTTACAAAAACTACATAAACAAAGATAACCTTTTTGGAAATTTAGACATAAATGAAAATATAGTATGGCTACAATACCACTTTAGCTTTTATGATATAAACAAGAGACTAAAAAATGACATTAAACTTTTAAAAGATAATGACAAAATAATAGTCATCACTCTACACTCTGTTAGACAAATACTAAATCATAAAAAAGATGAACAATTAAATTGGTCTGAAACACTAAATGAATTCGATAGGGTTTTTGTGCATAACATAAACGATTTAAATGCCTTAAAAGCTATAGGAATTATAGATAACGCAGTATTAATACCTCATGCCAGCCAAGGAGATATTAGCAAAAATAATCAAAATTTATCAAAATTAAAAATAGGGTTTTTTGGATTACTTCTACCACATAAAAATTTACAAGAACTAATAAAGGCATTTTCAAAATTTTTAAAGAATCAGCAAGCAGAGCTACATTTAATAGCAAGTATAGTGAATGAGGATTCTAGGCGTGAATTTTTAGAATGCTCAAAATTGATTAAAAAACTACACATTGAAAATCATATTACTTGGAATACAGATTTTTTGCCCCTTAATCAGGTAAATAATATATTAACACAATGCGATGTTATAATTATGCCATACTTGCAAAGTGAAGAGGGGGCTAGTGGAGCAGCAAGAATAGCTTTAAGCTGTTGCAAAAATTTAATAGTTTCTCCTTCTGAAATCTTCGACGAATTAAGAGAAGTTAGCATATCCACCCTTGGATACGATAGTGAAGATATACTGTTTTCACTAAAAAATTATATTAATAACCCAATAGATAAAAATAGATTGGAGGCTAGAAAAAAATGGCTACAAGAGCATGACTGGAAAAATATATCCAAACGATATCTAAGCATATTTCAATCTATCTTAATGGATAAAAAATTTATGAGTTATATAAAGGAAAAAGAATGAAAAAAGCATTAATAACTGGTGTTAGCGGACAAGATGGAGCATATTTAGCAAAATATCTATTGTCTTTAGGATACGAGGTATATGGAGGATACAGGAGATCTTCTAGTGTAAATTTTTGGAGATTGAGTTATCTAAATATTTTAGATGATCCTAAATTTAAACTAATCGAATTTGAACTTACGGACCCTTTTAATATTTTAAATGCTATTAAGGACATAAGACCAAGTGAAATATATAATTTAGCAGCGCAAAGTTTTGTTGGAGTTAGTTTCACCGAACCATTTCATACTTTAAATGCAACTGCTGCAGGAGTATTGAATATTTTAGAAGCTATAAAAACAATAAATAAAGAAATCAAATTCTATCAAGCTAGCACATCAGAAATGTTTGGTATGGTGCAAGCTATACCACAAAATGAAGTAACACCTTTTTATCCAAGATCACCATATGGCGTAGCAAAATTATATGCGCATTTTATAAGCATAAACTATCGCGAGAGTTACGACATATTTGCTACTAGCGGTATACTTTTTAATCATGAAAGCCCTCTACGAGGATTAGAGTTTGTAACTAGAAAAATAACTAATGCTGTGGCAAAAATTTATTTAAACAAAGCAGATAAATTAGTTTTAGGAAATTTAGATGCAAAAAGAGATTGGGGCTATGCTGCCGAATATGTTGTCGGTATGCATGCTATGTTACAAGCTGAAAAAGCAGATACATTTGTTTTAGCCACAAATACAACAACAACAGTAAGAGATTTTGTTAAATTTGCATTTGAAGCAATTGATACTCCGATAGAATTTATTGGGGAAGGAATTAATGAGACAGGAGTGGATAGGTATGGCAAGGTGCTGGTTGAAATTAATAAATCACTATTTAGGCCTGCAGAAGTAGATTTGCTAATAGGTGACGCTAGCAAGGCTAAAAAACAACTTGGTTGGGAAGCCAAAACAGATGCAAGAAGTCTTTGCGAAATGATGGTAAAGGATGATATAAACAAAATTAAGCAAAATTTAACATACTAAAAATAACTTAAAATCCCTATAATATGGGGTTTTAAGAATTTAAACTTAATAAAATATAAAAAGTTTGAAAATTACGATTTTCAAAACTTTACTAAGGCACTTGCACTTGTCTCAACAGATGGTTCTGACACCGCTGCAAAAGCTTGGATTGAAAGTGTTGTAAACGGAGAAGATACTACAAAGTATGATAGTACAACTGCTTTAAATTCTACCGATAAAGTATACAATGGTACAGATAAAAATGATCTGTTTACTGCAGTAGTTAGTTCTTTGCCAAATGATAATACCTTAAAACCTGACTATACAGTAGATGGTAAAGAAGGTACTGATAAATTAGCTGTTGAATTAGGGGCAAATTTTACAGGATTTGCTGCTGGTAAGGGGTTAAAGGGTGTTGAAAATTTAGAAATTACCAACAGCACTTCAAATATAAGAACTTTCAATGTAGCCGGGATAAAAGGTCTGGAAAAAATTACAGTAAAAGGCAATATCGTTACAGATATTACAAACATAGAAGAGCTGCCTACATTAGAGTTTGTAGACGTAAAAAATGGCAATATCGTAGCGGGTCACACAGTTCAAGCTGTAAGCGGTGGAAATGATTCTATGAATCTTATAGTTAACAACGTGGGTGCAAAAAATCAAGCAGTAGCTGCTGGCTACCGTCAAATAGAAAATCTAAATATAGAGACAAAAGGTGGAGCTAGTTTCTTAAGCGGACTATCTAGTGATAACGTAACAGTAAAAGGTAGTGCTGATTTAAGTATTACAGCTACGCAAAATTCACTTCAAAATCTAGATGCTAGTGCTCTTACAGGTAAACTTACCGCAAACCTCACTGGTGGCAATGGTATAGCGTCTGTAAAAGGTGGTGGAGCAGATGATAAAATCACTCTAGCTAACACAGCAGCAGAGATTAGTGTAGACGGTGGAGCTGGAAGCGACACAGTTATATATAAAGGACTAACAGGAGCCCATAAACTAAACCTAACAAATGTAGAAAAAGTAGAAGTAGCTACTATTGCAGCAGCAGCTACATTGGATATGTCTGGCTCTGATGTAAAAGAAGTAACGATAGCTGAAACATCAGCCGCCGCAAGCACAGTGACTATAGCAAATTCAAAAATTGAAACGCTAAATTTAAATGCAGCAGAGCTAGCAAGTACGACACAAACTGGCGCCATAACTTTAACTGGTAGCACACTAAAAAATATAAATTTTGTAAACACTAACGAAGGTGCAACAGCTGGGGCTGTAGCCGGTGTAGCTGTAGCAAACGAAGCAACAGAGCTAAACATAACTGCTAGCGAGCTAGTAAACACAGCTGCAACTGCGGCAAATGCAGGTAATGGCGTAACAGCAAATAAAGCTAAAACTATCAACCTAAACATAAACTCAAAAGACAGCACAGGCTTTACCCTAACTGGTACAAATGAGCTAAATACTCTAGCTATCGATAGTAAGGCTGATGCTTTTGCTCTAACAGCAGCAAATGTAGGCAAGCTTCAGACTCTAAATGTAAAAACAGCTGGAGCTTTCACTTATAACCAAGCACTAGCTCAAGCAACATATGTAAATTTAACAGGCACAGGCAACGATGCAGCGGTTACGCTAAATAATCTAGGTAGCGCAAATAGCGCAAACGGCATAATGCTAAATGCAAGTGGATTAAATTCATTAACAGTAGGCAATGTAATGACTGGGCATAGTGGCGTGGCTATATTAAACTTGGGTAATATTGGCGGAAATTTAACCGTGGGTACATCAGGAACAAGAGTTGCACAAAATGGCGTATCTGGTGATTATACCATTAATGCAGGCGTAATTGACGGAGCTGTTACTATAGCAAATGGTGGTGAGATTAATGTTGCTGGAAATATATCTATCAATATAGGTGAGATAAAAGGCGGAAACTCCCAAATAGCTAGAGGTCAAAACATAACTGCAAACAGCAGTGCTAGTATAGAGGTGGGTAAAGTAAGTGATTCTACTACTACTTTAGGCATAGGAAATGTAACTGCGAATGACAATGTCAATGTAAAAGTTGGCTCCATAGCATCAGCTGTAACAGTTGGAAATCTAGCTTCTGATAATATTACCTTAGATCTTTCTGCCACCCTAGGTCAAAATACTCTGGGTAGCATAGGTGGTAAAAATATAGTTTATAAAGGCTCTAGTCTAAAAGCAGTAGCTGCTGGAGTAACTCTAACTGCTGAAGCTGGCGCTAACGCTAATAGCAAATATGACTTTAAAGCAAGTGCAACTGGATCTATAGAAAATGATACCTTAACAATACAGGCAAATGATTATCTAAAATCAATCACGGTAACAGGCGATCTAGGAGGAGGTGTAGATACTTTTGCTATCACTGGTTTAGATAATGACGATAATAACGCTTTAGAGAGCATCGACTTTAGCGGTCTTAAGTATGAGACACTTACTCCTCTTACGATAGATGATGCTAACACAGCTCTAAAATCTATCAAAATGGGTGATGGTAACGACACGCTAACACTAAATGAAAACATAGCAAACGATATCACAGTATACACTGGTGCTGGCACAGATACTATCACAGCTACTGCTCTAGCAGACGGTAAACACCTAAGCATAGTAAGTGGCGAAGGTGCTAAGACATTTACTCTAACAGCAGCCAAGGCAAAAGCTAACTCAGCCGATAAATACACAGAAATCGTTGGTATAAAATCAGGCGACACCATCACTGTAGCAGGTGTAGCTGCTGGAAGAATAGTAAATGCTAACGACGTGGCTCAAGGAGCAAACACTCTAGCTGATAAGCTAATAGCCGTAGCTGCAAACGCTACAAGCGTAAAAGTTAAAGCGTTTGATTATGAAGGTAGCGCATACCTAGTAGTAGCTGATACTACGACTGGCTTAGGCGATGATGACGTAATCATCAAGCTAGCAGGTGCGAGCGTAGGCTCACTAGAAAACACAGTCACACTTACTGCAAACACTATCACGTTTGGCTAATAGTACGTGTAATCCAAGGGGAAACCCTTGGATTATTTTAAATTTTAAGCGATAGTTACAGTTACGTCTGTGCCAGAAGCACTTAGGCTTAGGTCGTGTAAGCCAGCTAGCTTGATTATGCTATCAGTTACATCAAATGTAGCGCCTGCTGTAACGTCAGTTACCACATATGTATCCCCATTGTACTGGAACCAAGAAGTTATAGAATTTGTATTGCCATCTCCTGCTACAGCTTTATTTACATAGTCTAGGAATGTAAATGCCTTAGATGTTTCATCAGGGTTCATGCTGTGTGCAAGCTCTATCTTAGCATCTACTTTTGTAGCAGTGCCTTTACCTTTTACTACCAGGCTGTCGCCCTTAGCGAAATCTTTTATAGTAACGAACTGGTCTGTGCTACCAGCAGCAGCGGCAGCTTTTTGAATGAATCTATCATCGCCAGCACCACCAGTTAGGTCTACGTTGCTATCTACGCTAAATGTGATAGCGTCATTACCAGCGCCACCATTTACTGTTTTTACAGTAGTTAGTCCGCTTACATCAACGCTTAGTACGCCAGTTAGGTTGCTTGCGTTTAGGGTAGTTAATTTAACAGCAGTTAGTCCATCAGCTAGTGTTAGGTTTTGATCTCCGCTTACATTTATAGTAGTAGCATCAGCAAAAGTCGCAGCTGTAAGTGTAGCAGCTTGTTCTCCTGTGGTTATATTTACAGTTTCAAATTTAGCCGCAGTAAGAGCCGCTACAGTACCGCTAACTACATTTACGTTTAGCACGTCATTTGCATTTGCTTCTTCGCTATCTTTTTGGATAACAGCTGTTACGCTTGTTACAGCATCAGTATCTTTTAGTACTAGCGTTGAGCCAGCTGCAACGTTGTTTATCGTAAGTGCTTGAGCTAGGTCTGTGGTTAGCTCTACTTTGGCTAAGCCAGCAGCATCAGCAGTTACAGCACCACCAGCACCAGTCATATCTAGACCTAGCTGATTGAAATTTGTATATTTTGCAGTATCCATAGTGATAGCATCGCTAGCTGCTTTGATTACCACCATGTTATCGCCAGCGCCACCGTCTACTTTTCCTGCGTAAGCACCTACGATGACTTTATCATTTCCGCTACCTAGTTTTACATCAGATAGACCAGCGTTTGCTGCTAGTGTTAAAGTTAGGTCGCCGTTGTAGTTGTTTGTGAATTTTGTTAGTGCGTTGGTTGCGGCTTTTAGCTCTATATTAGCACTAGCTGCATTACCTGATAGGGTTAGCTCTTTTAGGGTTGCAGATGCTAGTTTTAGGCTATCAGACTCTCCGCCTAGATTTAGCGCTAGTTTAGTACCTGTAGCAAAGTTAAAATCAGCTGTATTTACCACATCTTTTAAATTTACAGCTACATCTTGATCAGCCGCAGCTGTTACTGTTACTACGCTAGCTCCTACTTTAGATAGAGTTACGTCTTTTAGGCTTGAGTTTGTAAAGTTAACACCAACTGTGCCACCAAAGTTATCAACTGTAAGCTTAGTTAGCTCTTTTAAATTAGCACCAACAGCTACATTTTTGTTTGCACCATTTGAGTTTGTATATAGCTCAACTACGCCTTTGATATCATTGTTGTAAGTTACAGCTTCTGTAGTTTGTATGTCAAGCTTTTCCACGCTTGTTAGCTGAGGTAGAGGTGTCGTACCAGCTGTAAATGCCGCATCTGTATAAATTTTTAGTGTATCATAGCCTTCTTTTGCGTCGATTGTATCACCAGAGTGTATCACGTCTGCGCCATCGCCTACAAAAGTATCATCTTTAGCTGTACCAACTAGCGCATCATCAAAGTCGCGAGTTAGGTTAAAAGTCTCACCTTTGCCAGCTGAAGAAGTGTTAGAAACCTCGTCTATCCAAGCTTTTGCAGCGGTGTCAGAACCATCTGTTGAGACAAGTGCAAGTGCCTTAGTAAAGTTTTGAAAATCGTAATTTTCAAACTTTTTATATTTTATTAAGTTTAAATTCTTAAAACCCCATATTATAGGGATTTTAAGTTATTTTTAGTATGTTAAATTTCTAATCCAGCACCCGCGATAAATAGCTTCACAGCCTGTCTTGCGCTTTGCTTTAAATTTATTCGCGCGATATCTGCCCTCATCGCCTCCTTTAAAGAACACGGTGCACGAACCACGCTAAAGCAAGCATCTATTAGCTCACTATCAGCCAAATCATCACCCAAACTTCCAGCCAGTACCACCACCTTAGCTCCAGCTGCTTTGGCGAGCTTTGCCACTCCGCTTGGGGTCTTTCCCATTAGACTTTGAGTGTCAAAGCGCCCCTCCCCAGTGATAACCAAATCAGCCCCAACAAGGGCGCTTTTAAGCCCCACTTCATCGCAGACTATATCCACACCACGCCTTAGACTAGCTCCCAAAAAAGCCAAAAGCGCATACCCTAGCCCACCAGCGGCTCCAGCCCCAGCAACTTGCTCCATATCCGCGCCAAGCTCACGAGACGCCACCTCACAAAACCGCCTAAGCCCAGCGTCAAGCTGCTCTATCATATCGGCATTTGCGCCCTTTTGCGCGCCGTATATATAGGCTGCACCGTTTTCGCCATAAAGCGGATTATTCACATCACAAGCCACGACTATCTCGCACTCTCTTATGCGCGCGTCAAGTCCGCTAATATCCACGCTAGCCACCCGCATTAAATCAGCCCCCACGCCAGCTAAATACGCACCGCTTGCGTCTTTAAATTTAACCCCGAGCGCACGTAGCATGCCCATACCAGCGTCGTTTGTGGCGCTTCCACCTATGCCTATTATAAATTTCCTAGCTCCTTTATTTAGCGCATCTAGCAAAAGCTCGCCAAAGCCGTAAGTGCTAGTTTTCATAGGGTTTCGCTCACTAGGCTCAAGCAGAGGCAGTCCAGAGCTAGCCGCCATCTCAAAAATAGCTCTATCAAAAGCCATAGCGTAGCTTGCGCTAATCTTTCGCCCTAAAGGATCGCTTACTACCACGCTCACACTCTTTCCGCCCAAAGCATCCCTTAAGGCTTCCACAGTCCCCTCTCCACCGTCAGCTATGGGGACTACCGCCACCTCGGCTAAATCGCCTATGCCCTCTTTTACAGCCTCTCCTGCCTCAAGCGAGCTTAAAGAGCCCTTAAAAGAATCTATCGCGACGACTACTTTCATAATAGCACCACCGATAATAAACACACGCTTAAAACGCCTACAAGCCCCATTATAAGCGTCATCGCAGTCTGAGTACGATACCCCTGCTGCGTGCTTAGTCCGCTTAGACTAGTAACCACCCAAAAGTAGCTGTCATTTGCATGTGACACGCACATCGCCCCAGCACCTATAGCAAGCACAGCAAGTGCCGCACCCATCTCGCTACCAAGCCCTAAAATCGTAAGCATAGAATCATCAACCGTATAAAGCCCAAGTATAGAAGCGGTAGTGACAATAGCCACCGTAGAGCTGCCCTGAGCTGTTTTTAAAACCGCCGAAATAACAAAAGCAAGCACCAGCCCAGCACCGCTTAGCGCACTTGCGTTTGCCTTTATAATATCCACAAAGCCAGCCGATTTTATCACTCCACCTAGCACTCCACCAGCTGCTGTGATAAAAAGTATAGGGCCGACTGTTTTTAGCGTGTCCTCGGTAAGCTTGCTTAGATTTTTAAATTTATCCTGTAAAGCTAGCAAAACCAAGGCCAAAATCAAACCAAACGCAAGCGCTATGACTGGATTTCCTATAAATTTAATCACCTCAGCAAACTCGCCACCAAGCCCTGCAATAGAAGATATAGAACCAAGCGCCATAAGTAAAACAGGCACTAAAATAGGCGCTATAGATAGCGTAAAGCTAGGCAGCTTTGTCTCATTTATCGCAGTGTCAAATTCATTAAATATAACCTCGTTTGAAGCTGGCAAAAGCTCATCTTTTCTAGCCACATACCTAGCAAAAATATAAACCGCCGCTAAAACTGGCACAGACACCACAACTCCCAAAATAATGACTAAAAGCAGACTATCTCCTAGTCCCAAAGCCCCAGCAGCTGCGACTGGCCCAGGTGTAGGTGGGATAAAAACATGAGAGGCATAAAGCCCTCCAGAAAGCGCAACTGAAAGCGCAGTCGGACTTGTAGCTAGCCTTGAGGCTATGGCTTTTCGCACTGGATTTAGCACGACAAATCCGCTATCACAAAACACAGGTATACCCACTATCCAGCCTATAATTAGCATAGCCAGGTCTGGATGACGATTGCGAAGTGCGCCCACAACGACGCTAGCTATCTTTAGCCCAGCCCCAGTATGCTCTAAAATCGCCCCTATTAAAGCACCAAAAATAATAACTATGCCTATGCTTTTAAATATCCCGCTAAAGCTAGTCCCTATAATGCCAGGCATGTTAGCAAGTGGCACACCAGCGAATAATCCAAGCAAAACAGAAACTGACATGAGGGTTAAAAATGGATGAATTTTTAGCCGCGCTATCATAAATATAATAAGCACAACAGCAATTACAAAACAGAATAAAAGCAAGCCTAAAGACATATCTACGCTCCTTAAAAAATATGTCAAAATGCTAGCATAAATTTAATAATTAACTTATAAATTTAATATTTTTATAAAATTTATCAAACCCCTAGCGTAAAATCATAATACCAAAACCAAGCCTGCTTATGCTGCGATTATAATCAATCAAACTCTCGCCATAGCCATTAAAATACTGCAAATAGCCGTAAAATCCGCTATAAATAGGGAAAATTAGCCCAGCTTGCACTGCGCCTTTGTTGCCGCTAGCTCTTAAGTTATTTCTAAGTAAAAGCTCCAAAGCATAGCCGCTAGCATCATATCTTACTCGCAAATCGCCGTATCCTAAGTAGCGGCTAATGTCTGCATTATCGCTTAAATCCCCTAAATGCTGCCAAACTCGTGGCGTAATAGTAAAATCACCAAATCTAAAATCCGCGCTAAGATAAGCCCTATTCCAGCTACGACTAGTCTCTCCACCTAACCCATTTGACTCGTGCAAAAAGCCTAAATTTACCGCCTTTAAATACTCATCATCGCTTTTAAATCTCATAAAAATTTCCGGACGATAATTTGTCTCACGAAAAGGTACGCTAGACTTTGCTGTCTGCCACCACGAAGTCTGAGAATAAGCTAAGAAAAGTTCTTTATCATCGCCTAAAAATGGCAGCTTGAGCGGTTTTTTAAAGCTTAGATTAAACTTCGTCTCAAAAGAGCGCCTGCCGTCATTTGGGGTATTAAAAGTATGCGAGCCAAGCAAGAGGTAATTTTGTTCGTGTAAGCTTATGCCGCTGCCGTCAAACACCTCACTAAGGCTAACGTCATCTTTACTAGCGCTAGCCTTTTGGGACGTATTTGCCGAGCCTTGATTAGCCAAAATGGAGGCTGGCGCAAGCGATTTATCAATTTTTTGATTATCGATTATAGCGGCTTGTGATTTATTTTTAAGCCCAATCTGCTTTAAGGCAAGGGCTTTATAAATGGCCATAGCTGCGTCTTTTTCGCCTATGCTCTCAAGATAAAGCGCCCTCTCATACTCGCTTAAATCATTTGCACCCAGCACAAGAGCGCAAAAAAGCAAAACAAGCTTAACGCCCTTAGGCATTAGCCAAATCCTCAGGAGAGTTTAAATTTATCCCCTCTTTTTCGCCCCCTAGCTCAACCCTAATGACATCGCAAAGTTTTAAAAGCGCACCCACGCTATGCTCGCCGCTTTTTGCTAGATTTAGCGCCTTATCAGCCACGTTTGGAGAGAAAAATCCGCACAGATTGTGATCCCTGCCGCCCTCGCAAGCAATGACGACTTCAAAATCATCGCTAAGCCTAAACATATCTTTTATGCTATTTGCGCTAACGTTTGGCATATCCACAGGTTGGATAAACACTGGCTTTTTAAAGCGTTTAAGCACGCTAGCAAGCGCGATTAGAGGCGAGTGAAGCTCGCTATCATCAAGCAAGATTTTCACACTTTTATCGAGGTCTTTAAATTTATCACCCTTGCTTGAGATATAAACATCATCAAACACCGCCAAAAGCCGCCCACTCACGTAGCTAGCCAGACTTTTGCCGTCTTTAAAGTCCATAAGTGCCTTATCCTCGCCCATACGAGTACTACGCCCACCAGCAAGTACTACAGCAGTCTGCTTTTTAAGCTCCATAAAGCCATCACAAGCACCCTCGCTAGAACAGCTATGACCCATTTTCACTCCTTTTTTCTTGACATTTTACTTAGTTTTGGCTTTTTGTTGCCTTTTGTTTGCCGTTTTTGCCTATAATTATCATTTACAAACATACAAGGAATTCAATGAAACCTATCTCCTCGATGAAATTTAATCTCATCTTTGCGCTATATTTGACAGTGCTAAATTATAAATTTTTCGAATTTTGCCTACAAAATTTACCAGATGATAGCACGTCGTGGATAATGTTTGCCACGCTACCAGTGGTGATGGTTGCGCTTTTAATGCTTGTTTTTAGCCTGATTTTTGTGCCGTTTACCACAAAGCCACTTGCTATTTTACTCCTTAGCATAAGCGCACCAGTGGCGTATTTTATGAATACTTACGGCATAGTCATAGGAAATGAAATCATCATAAGCACACTAAAAACGGACGTAAAAGAGGCTGGAGCGCTTATAAACTTTAGACTCATAGGTTCGCTTTTTTTGCTATGGATAGCACCAGCAATCTTAATAATAAAGTGCAAAATCTCATACGGAAATCTCTTTGGCGCATTGATTAAACGCATAGGCACGATAGCGGCTACAGCGGGCTTTATCACACTTTGCTTTGCTATGCTTTCAAAAGCTTATATACCATTTTTTAGAAACAACCACGAAGCAAAAATGTATATAATCCCAACCTACGCCACATATAGCGCCTATAAAGTCTATCACAAGCTAACAGCAAAGCCGGTGCCACTAGCAAAAATAGGCGAGGATGCTGCATTAAACGATGATAAAAAGCGCCTATTTATACTAATAATAGGCGAAACCGCAAGAGCTGCAAACTCCTCGCTAAATGGCTACACCACAAACGACACAAACGCCTATACAAAGGGCATTTCTGGACTTGTTAGCTTTAGCGATTTTTACTCGTGTGGGACATACACAGCAAGAAGCGTACCGTGCCTGCTTTCACCATTTACACGCGATGAATTTACCGATTTTAAGGGCGCAAATACCGAAAACCTAACCGATATACTAGCACGAGTAAATGTGCCAACATTTTGGTATGATAATAACTCAGGAGGCTGCATAGGAGGCTGCACGCGATTGCCAGAACAAAATGTGCAAGAATTTAAAGACAAAAATAAAGAAGGAGACGCCAAAATTTTTAAGCTAGCAGGGAGCAAAATAGACGAGCTTACAGACTCTGCGCTAATCGTGCTACATCTACAAGGCAGTCACGGACCAGCCTACTATGAGCGCTATCCAAAAGAATTTGACCGCTTTAAACCAACCTGCGACACGAATGAGCTAAGCAGCTGCACAACACAAGAAATAGTAAACACCTATGATAATACCCTACTTTACACGGATTATCTAATCGCGAATTTGATAAAAAATTTACAAAAAAACGAGGTCAAATTTGACGAAATTGGACTACTTTATGCAAGTGACCACGGCGAGAGTTTGGGCGAGAATGGCATATATTTGCACGGCATGCCCTACTCCATCGCACCTGATTTTCAAAAGCATATCCCAGCCATCGTGTATACAAACAATCAAAATACAAACAAAAGGCTAAAATTGCGCAAAGACGACACCCTAAGCCATGATAATATCTTTAGCACGGTGCTCGGATTTTTTGGCGTAAAAAGCGACATAGTAGATGACAAACTAAATATTTTTAGCTATAATCAGGGCAAAAATTAAAGGAAAATCATGGGACTAAAAAGCGATAAATGGATACGCAATATGAGCCAGCAGCACGAGATGATCGTGCCTTTTTGCGAGGAGCAAATAGGGCGTGGCGTGGTCAGCTATGGGCTAAGCAGCTATGGCTATGACATCAGAGTGGGCGATGAGTTTAAAATTTTTACAAATATCGGCGGGACGGTCGTGGATCCAAAGAATTTTGACGCAAAAAATGTCGTTGATTTTAAAGGCGAGGTCTGTATCGTCCCACCAAATTCATTCGCACTTGCTAGAACGGTCGAGTATTTTAACATGCCCAAAGATGTGCTTGCAATATGCCTAGGCAAAAGCACCTATGCAAGATGTGGCATAATCGTAAATGTAACGCCATTTGAGCCTGGCTTTCGTGGGCATATCACGATAGAAATCTCAAACACCACGCCTCTACCAGCCAAAATCTACGCAAACGAGGGCATAGCACAGGTGCTATTTTTACAAGGCGACGAGCCATGCGAAGTAAGCTACGCCGATAAAGGTGGCAAATACCAAGCACAGGAAGGTATCACACTGCCTAGGATATTAAAATAATACTAACTTAATGATACTTATTTTCAAATTTATTGATAATTAATATTAAATTAGTTAATATTTTGTTGCTTCATTATTAAATTTAAAAGGCAAAATATGACTAAATTAAGCCTAGCCATGGCGGTGACACTCTACTCCATAAATTTAATCGCCGCCGAGCAAATCCCCAGCGAAAAGACCCTACAAACCATAAACGTAAACGAAACAGTCCTAGACTCCACAACAGAAGGCAGCAGCACCTACTCATACTCCGCTACGAGCGCAGGCAGCGGATTTTTGCTGCCACCAGCCCTAGTGCCACAGTCGGTTGATGTGCTAACAAGCGAGCGTATCCAAGACGCCCCAGGCACATACCGAGTAACCGACGCCATAAACGGCAGCACAGGCATTAAGGTATATTCATTTATCCCTGACCGCGTGCGAATGTACGCGCGCAAAATGCTAATAGACCAGCTTCAAACAGACGGCGTGCCTATGCGGTATAATACAAACTACACATTTGGTGATAATCTAGGCGACACGAGCATCTATGACCGTGTCGAAGTAGTGCGTGGCGCAAACGGCGTACTAAGCGGCGCTGGAAACCCATCGGCTAGTATAAATTTAGTCCGCAAAGCCCCTGTGGCTACGCCGTTTTTAAGCATCAGTGGGGCGGTTGGCTCATACGATCTTTACCACGTCGGATTAGACGCTGGAGGCGCGCTGAGTAAGGACGAGCGCATTAGGGCACGCATTAGTCTAGCAGAGCAAAAAAGGCACGGCTACCTAGACCGCTATAAGGAAAATAAGGCATCAGTTTATACGGCTTTTGATTTTGACGTGGGTGATAGTGGGGTGTTTGGGCTTGGTGCAAACTACCAAGACACCGATATAGACGGCACTATGTGGAGTGGGGTACCGCTTAAATACGATGATGGCACACCCACAAATTTTAGCCAAAACGTCTCCGTTGCGCCTAGCTGGGCTGGGGTTCGCACGAAGCTTTTTGACATTTATGGCAGGTACACGCACGTCTTTGAAAATGGTGCAGAGCTTGAGCTAGGACACGATCATCAGCAGGCTCGCGGTAGCCGCATAAACGTGCAAGTGCCGAGCAAAAACTACCTAAACTCGGCGACGAACGTCTTTACAAGCAACGACATCAGGCTTTTTGATGGCAAGCGCACGCAGGATTTTTCTCACATCAAAGCAAATGGCGAGGCTGAGATTTTCTCGCTAGAACATGAGTTAAGCCTCACGCTAAGCACCTCTAGGCAAAGTCTAAATATGCCAGTTTATACAAACATTACTGGCTCGCAAATCTCAGGGGATATAACGAATTTTAACCCACAAAAGCCAAGCTTTACAAGCTCGCCAGTCGCAGCTGATATACTAAAGACCTATCAGCATTCGGCGGTTTTTATGGATAGGATAAAGCTAAGTGATAAATTTGCGCTCATAGCTGGGCTTCGCTACACCCATTTTGACGAGAAAAGTACAGGCTATAACGACTCTGGCAAAAAAACATGGGCGTCATATAAACCCTATCGCTTGCGCGAGGATGACATCTCAAAATACCTAGCACTAACGTATGAATTTGCCCCAAATAGCGCACTTTATGCGGCATATACTGATATATTTTCTCCGCAAAATGCCTTTGACGAGCAGGATAATCCGCTAAAGCCAACTATCGGCAAAAGCTACGAAATAGGCGCAAAAAGCCAGTTTGAGAGTGGTTTGCTGCTAAGTGCATCGCTATTTCACATTATAAGAAACAACCTAGCCGTTAGTACGGGCAAAACCAGAACCGACGGCAGTACCATATATGCAAGCGCAAATGGAGCGACCACAAATGGCTTTGAGCTAAGCGCGCAGGGTAAAGTGCTAAAAAATCTCGATATTTACGCTGGATACAGCTACGTAAAAAGCCGCGACGCAGACAAAAATGAGATAGACAAGAATCTGCCAAATAGTTTGTTTAAATTCTTTGCTAGTTATGAGGTATCTAGTATAAATGGCTTAAGCGTGGGCGCTGGGCTAAACTGGCAGTCAAAAACCGAAGTAGTAAAGAATGGAGAGACGTTTAAAACCCAATCTATAGCGGTTTATGACGCGCTCTTAAGATATGAGCTTAATAAGCACGCCAAAGTCCAACTAAACGTCAATAATATCTTTAACAAACGCTACATCTCAGGCTATGGTAGCACAGGACACTATAAACTAGGCGAACCAAGAACGTTTATGCTGAGTTTTAGGTATGAAATTTAACTTTTAAATTTGCTTTGCTGGGTATTTTTTAATTAAGTACCCAGCGATAGTCTTGAAATTTAAACATTTAAATAAGTACTATGCAAAAGCTACTTTATAATTATGCTAAAAAATGAGAAGTTAAAGGGCTATATCTTAAAAGCACTGCTATTTTTATTTATGGCAGTATGACGGTAAAACTTGATATTGATAAGTAGACTGCCTTATATAGATTATACACCAAGCAATATTCGCCAAATGTAAAGCTTTCAATACTTCCACATATTCAAGCCAAAAAACGGCGTATAAATTGCAACTTCTTTAAAACGCAGTTTTAAAAAACTATGTCTATGTCTTATTTTACTAAAGACACATAGTTAATTAGCATAGCGCAAAAACTAAATAAGGCTCGCATAAAACTCAAGCTTTGAGGCAATGACTTTAAAAACAAAGCAAACAAGCCTAAAATATTCGCAAAAAATGCCAAAATAAGCTTTTAAGCATTTAGTAATAGCTATTTAAATTTAATTTTCACCCTACCTAATAAAATAATCCCCATCAAAGCTAACAAGGGAATATTTTCTCTCATCACCCAAAGCTTCCACTAGCGCCTCAAGTCCCAAAAACTCAAGACTATCAGCCCCTATATACTCGCACACTTCATCGCAATTTAAACGGTAGCTAATAAGCTCCTCGGACGTAGGCGTGTCTATGCCGTAGCGCTCAGGATAGCGAAGCTCAGGTGCAGCCACGCGAAAATGCACCTGCTTAGCCCCAGCCGTACGCAAAAGCTCGACTATCTTTTTACTCGTAGTCCCACGCACTATGCTATCATCGACTACTACCACACTCTTGCCTGCTAGCTCACTACTCATAGGATTTAGTTTTAGCTTTACTTTTAAATTCCTAAGCTCCTGGGTTGGCTCAATAAAAGTACGTCCCACGTAGTGGTTACGCACGATAGCAGCCTCATAAGCAAGCCCTGCCTCCTTCGCATACCCAAGAGCCGCAGCTACGCCACTATCTGGCACAGCTACTACCATATCAGCTCCTTCTGGCACCCCAGCACGAGCCAAAGCTGCCCCCATAAGCTTTCTAGCAGCATAGACGCTTTTGCCCTCTATTACACTATCAGGGCGCGCAAAATATATATACTCAAATGCGCAAATCCTAGGCTCGCTCTCATAAAGCTGCTCGCTAGCAAACTCACTCTGTCCACGCTTTATACTAAGCATTTCGCCAGGTCTTACATCACGGATAAATTTAGCCCCCACTAGATCAAACGCGCAGGTTTCACTAGCGACGATTAGCCCACCGTCTTTTAGCCTGCCTATGCTAAGCGGTCGCACACCCCATCTATCGCGCACCACATACATAGCGTCGCCTTCAAGTATAAGCAGACAATATGCTCCTATAATCTGCCCCAAAGCCTCTTTTATCCGTTCTTTTAGCGTTGCTTTGGTACTTCTTGCGATTAGGTGTGCGATATTTTCGGTATCCATATTTGAGCTAAATATCGCCCCATTTTGCACGAGACGCTCTCTTACTTCGTCCTTATTTACGAGATTTCCATTATGCACTATGCTAAGCTCCCCTAAAGCATAGCTAATAGCCACAGGTTGTGCATCTCCAGCACTTGCGCTTCCAGCTGTGGCGTAGCGATTATGCCCCACAGCCATATCACCTTTTAGCTTTTTAAAGCTCTCTGTGTTAAAAACCTCAGTAACTAACCCATTGCCCTTTATCGTGCAAAGCTTGCCGTCGCTTGTACTAATGCCACTTGCCTCCTGACCTCTATGCTGCATAGCAAAAAGTGCATAATACGCAATACTAGCGGCATCTTGGCTGTTTACTACTCCGACTATCGCACACATTTAAAGCCCCAAACAATCATCTATACTATAAAGCCCTGGCTCTTTATTTACCAGCCATAAAGCCGCTCTTAAGGCTCCATTTGCAAAAGTCGCTCGACTTGTCGCAGTGTGATTTAGTTCGATAAATTCGCCGTCATTGTAAAATCCGACCGTGTGCCTGCCGACTATATCGCCCCCACGCTGCGAAAGCACGGCTATCTCATCAGCGCTTCTTGCACCCACCATCCCCTGTCTGCCACACACCATCACGTCTTTTAAATTTAACTCTCTAGCCTTTGCTACACTACTAGCTAGAGTAAGGGCAGTGCCGCTTGGGGCGTCCTTTTTATGCCTGTGGTGCATCTCTACTATCTCCGCGTCAAATCCCACTAATGCCTTTGCGGCGATTTGGGCTAGACGGTTTAGCACAGCCACGCCTAGACTCATATTTGTTGCGTACAAGATAGGCATATCCTCACTTAAGCTTTTTATAAGCTCAAGTGTCTCATCGCTTAGCCCAGTAGTACCGATGACTAGAGGCTTTGGTACAGTTGTGGCTATTTCAAGCAGCGAGAGTGTGCCACTTGGGGAGCTAAAATCAATGACAACATCGCTTTTATTCATAAACTCATCATCAAGCTTAAAGGCTATATACTCATCACTTCTAGACTTTAACTCGCCCTTATCGACTATTGCGGCTAGCCTTGCCATATCGTTAGCTTCGATGCTTTTAATGATCTCTTGTCCCATTTTACCGCTAGCGCCGCAAAGTCCGATGTTTATCATTTTCTCCCTTTTTGTTACAAATTTATTTAAGATGATTATAGCACACAAAATTTTAAAGAGCTGTAAATTCGTCCCAGAAAAGCTTTGATTTTGGCGTTGGCATTTTGCTTTGATACGGCTTTTTACTCATTGCTTCACGTGCGATGGAGCGGGCTTTGCTAGCTGGTGCGCCAACCCCTAAAAGGCCTCGCTCAAGTGCAATAAAGCTAGATAAAATTTGAGCTATCCCAGCGTAGAATCTAGCCTCTGAGTGATCTGCTAAAAGTGCGATAAACTCATCTATAAAAGGATTTATCACGCTTTTAAAAAGCTCCTCTTGAATAGATATCATCTCGCTCGCACCACCACTTGCATCAAGCAAAAGCTGTGAGGAAAACAAAAACACAAATCCGATAAAATCCTCACTATCCTTACATCTGGACAAATTCCTACGATAATCGCTTTTTTTAAGTAGCTCAATCACCCTAAGCCGTGCCGCGCCATCATCTCGCCCATCCTCGTAAAAGCTCGCATTTAGCGGAATATTTGCATAGCTTAGATCAAAAAGTACGCTATTTTGCTCGTTTATAAATTTATCAAAATCATGCTCTTTTAAAGTATTAAAAGCAGCCTCATCAGCCACACTTAATGCAGACTGGCTTAAATGCTCTAGCTGCCCTTTCCAGCGTAAAAATCCACTACCCTTTTCATCGTAAAAAAAGACAAAAGCCAAAAACTCATAATAATACGCCCTAGCGCGTAGTGTGTCTGCGTCAAACATCTATATCTCCCCTTTGCTGCTTAATTTGCGCTTCAAACATTATTTTAGCTTTACACTCTCCACAGCAGTAAAGAGTGCGTGCTTTTAGGCTATCTGCGCCAAAATGTGGTAGCATAATGCTGGCGATTTTTTCAATTGATTTTTTAGTGGCAAATTCCTTACCGCACTCTATACAGGCAAATAGCTCATCGCTTGCAAGCTTGATAAATTCAAAACTAGCTGGAGCTAGCCTAAGCTCACCCGTCCTTACCTCTATCGCGCCAGGTTCTGCGCAGCTAGACTCGCAATATCCGCACGCCGTGCAAATGCTTGCGTTAAATTTGATAGAATTGTCCTTTTTATCAGCTATTAAAGCCCCAACGTTACAGGCTCCTACGCAGCTTAGACAAAGAGTGCATTTATCCTCATTAATTATCACATTTGCATATCGCACACGCTCATCTGTATGCACCGTGCCAAGCTCGCTATCTCCGACTAAATGCTCCACTCGCTTTGCAAATATTTCGCGCATTAATAAGGCATTTTCGCTCATATTATAATAGCTTCCTTCTATCGTGCCAGCCTCGTTTAAAGCCGCTTCAAGCTCAGTTAAATTTTTGGCTAAATAAATCGCTTTTTTATTAAATTTGAGCTCATAAATTTGATTAATAATATCCACCGCTCCGCTTGTGCCACGAGCTGGTGCGCTATCATAAAGCACCACCGCGCAGCCACTTTCTTGCAATAGTCCCATAAGATGAGCCTGAGTTAAAAAGCGCGCACCTAAGGCTAGAGGCAGGACATTTTCAGGCAGGCTGACGTGGCTTTTATAAAGGCTCTCATCAGCCACCACAAGCGCCACCTTGCCCTCATACAGCCTAGCAACGCTAGCCCACGCTTCGCGCATAAATGGCGCAAAATCAAGCGAGCCAGACGGGCAGACACTCACGCACTCACCGCACCCCACGCAATCTACGTGAGAAAACACAAGCTGTCTATTTTCATCGTCCTTTAGTATCGCCACAGTCGGACACACCTCCACGCAACGCGCGCATATCTCATCACGACGCTTTGCGTACTGGCAAATACTCTCATCATAGGTTGTTAGGCTTTTAAATTTATACTTTGGACTTGCGCCTTTTACTATCTCAAGCACCGCCTCATCGCTAAGAGCAGCTATATCAAAGCAACCTGATTGGCGCAGCATAAATGGTGCAGCGTGCGAAGCTAGCAGCAAATCACACTCTACTTCGCCCAAATTAGTCCCAGCATAATCGCTAAGAATGACGCTAAGCTCGCCAACCGCACCGTAGACAAACTTAACCTCAAAGCTAGCTAGAGAAATGACCTCATATCCACTATCACACAAAAGGCTTTTTAAAGTGTCTCGCGGTTCATTTGAGACGATGATAATGCGATTTCCTACCTGCTTTTCATATGGCACATCACGCGCTAAATCATAAACCTGCGCCCTAGATTCATAAAGCAAGCTTACGCCCTTTGATACCTCAAGTGCGCTTGCTTTTGAGCATGCGATATAAAAATCTATCTCAGGCGCTATGACATCAGCTTCTAGCCTTGCGTCATTACTTACTAAATACCGTCCACTTTGGCTTATCTCTATCGCATCATTTAGCGGAATAATGGGCTTGCCAAAATATCCAAATTCTTTCATATTTTCACTTCTTTTTGTGGTTTTAAGCCAAAATCATACCATACGAAGGTTAAATTTAAACAAACTTTTTGCCAGCCCTAGGTAAAATCACGACTATATTATTTAATGAAAAGGCTGTGCGATGTTTAACGGTAAATCTATCCTAGTTACTGGCGGGACTGGGAGCTTTGGTAAGAAATTTATCTCCACTATCCTAGCTAGATACAAGCCAGCGCGCCTAATCGTATACTCTCGAGATGAGCTAAAGCAGTATGAAATGGCGCAGATATTTACGGATAATTGTATGAGGTATTTTATCGGCGATGTTAGAGACGCTTCAAGATTAAAGCGTGCAATGCAAGAAGTCGACATAGTAGTTCACGCTGCAGCGATGAAGCATGTCCCAATAGCCGAATATAATCCCATGGAATGTATAAACACCAATATAAACGGCGCACAAAATGTAATAAACTCCGCCTTAGAATGCGAGGTAGAGCGTGTCATAGCCCTATCCACGGACAAAGCCTGCAATCCGGTAAATTTATACGGTGCTACAAAGCTAGCAAGCGATAAACTCTTTGTCGCTGCAAATAACGTAGCAGGCAAGCGCCGCACACGCTTTAGCGTCGTAAGATACGGCAACGTCCTAGGCAGCCGCGGCTCTGTAGTGCCGTTTTTTAAGCGGCTTTTAGCAGATGGGGCGAGCGAGCTGCCTATCACAGATGAGCGTATGACACGCTTTTTTATCACGCTCTCTCAGGGGGTGGATTTTGTTATTAAAAGCTTTAGCAGAATGCACGGCGGAGAGATATTTGTCCCTAAAATTCCAAGCATGCGAATAATCGACCTAGCCAAAGCCCTAGCCCCAGAGACAAAAACCAAAATCATAGGCATACGACCAGGTGAGAAGTTGCATGAGATAATGATAAGCCTAGATGACGCGCATATTACGCTTGAGTTTGACGAGTTTTACACTATAAAGCCTAGCATTGTATTTACCTCACAGCCTGATTACTCAAAGGCAGCCACTGGCGAGGTAGGCAGAGCAGTAAATGATGATTTTGCATATAGTTCTGACAGAAACTCCCAGTGGCTTGATAAAGCCTCTCTTTTAAGGTTACTTGATGATACCATATAGCAGACAAAGCATAACTGAGGCTGATATAAACGCTGTAGTGGAGGCGCTAAAAGGCGACATACTCACAGCTGGGGAGATAGTGGATAAATTTGAAGCCGCTTTGGCAAATTATGTCGGCACAAAGCACGCAGTGGTACTAAACTCCGCCACAAGCGCACTTCACGCACTTTACCTAGCCATAGGGCTAAAAAGCGGCGATGAGATAGTTACTACGCCCATTACCTTTGCTGCAACGGCAAATGCAGCCTTAATGGCTGGGGCTGATGTGCGCTGGGCAGATATTAAATTTAACGGAAACATCGACCCGCAAAAAATATCCGCCGCAATCACACCCTGCACCAAAGCCATAGTCGCAGTGGATCTAGGCGGCGCGCCAGTTGACATAGCCCCACTTTATGAGATAGCTAAAAAGCACGGCATAGCCTTGCTAAATGACGCCAGCCATGCCCTAGGCTCAAGCTACGGCGATGAAGCAGCCGCGTGGGCTAAGCAAAACTCACTCTACCACGCAGAAAAAAGCGAAAAAAACCCAAAAGTAGGCAGCCTAGCGCTTGCAAGCGTTTTTAGCTTTCACCCCATAAAACCCATCACAACACTTGAGGGCGGAGCAGTGCTGACAAATGACGATGACATAGCTACCAAAGTACGCCTGCTACGCAGCCACGGTATCACAAAGCGCACCGCATGGGACAGCCAAATGCAAAGCCTAGGCTATAATTACCGCCTAAGCGACGTCGCATGCGCCCTGGGGCTAAGCCAGCTTGGACGGCTTGATGAGATGATAGCTAGACGAAACGAGATAGCAAACTTTTATGATGATAAATTTAAAAATAACCACTACTTTAGCACCCCTATGCTAAAGGCAGGTGAAATAAGCAGCAGGCACCTTTATCCCATACTACTACATCCTCACATGCACTGCGCCAAACAAGAACTTTATGACAGGCTAAAAGAGGCTGGCATAATCACGCAAGTGCATTATAAACCGACGTATAAATTTGAGCTTTACAGGGCAAAATATGGCGAGATAGAGCTAAAAAATGCGGAGGAGTTTTACAAAGCAGAGCTGAGTATACCGTGTCATCAAGGCATGAGCGACGATGAGGCTAAGTTTGTTGCAAGCACTATTTTAAAGCTTTGCCAAAAGCTAGATACAAGTGGCTGTAAGGTACGCTAAATTCAGCATACCTTGCTTCTATTGGCTTACTTAATCATAAACTTTGTTTTAAGTACAAATTTAAACTGTATTAATTTGTGCCAGTGGCTTAAGCACTATTTTTGCTCTTCACAGAGTAGGTTTAGCAAGCTCACTGCTAGGCTTGCTCCCCTAAGCGCTTAGTAAAAAACAAGTGATTAATAAAATTTAACCACACGCACCGACTAAAGCCCCAGTATTTCTCGTACCTTAGCCTCATTTATTAGCTTTGTGTCTATCTTTACAGCGGTATTTTCACCAGCGCAATAGACATCATAAATGCCTTTTATGCCGCCTAGTTTTGCTCGTGCTAGATCCTTGCTTAGAGCATTTTGTGGTACATAGATATTTTTAAATTCATTTGGATTTTTAAGCCTAAGTAATAGCAAAAACCAAAGCACGCAAACCGCCAAAGCAAGCGCATACACCCCACTAGCCCCCCAAAGCCCAAGCACCGCACCACCAAGCGCACCGCCTATGAAGCTACCAGCGTATCCGCACGAGGTAAAAAGCCCAAGCGCACCACCCCTTTCGTCATGCGTACAAAATTTACTCGCACATGATTGCATGACTGGCTCGTGCAGGTTAAATCCTACAAAAAATATCACAGCTCCAACCACAAACCCAAAGCTACTTTTTCCAAAGACGACAAAAAGCAAAAACGCCACAGCAAAAAGCCCCACACCAAATAGCAGCATAGCTTTTGCTAGCCCCTTGCCATCTCCTAGCGCTCCAGCCGCACCCATAGCCAAAAATCCAGCCCCAGCCCCAGCCGCATAGACCTTCCACAACTCATCACGCCCCCAGCCTAGGCTATTTACAAGCACAAGTGGCACGAGCAAAAACACCACAGACATCAGCATTTTTTGCAAAAATGAGGTCAAATTTAATATTAATAAATCATGATTTTTCGCAATTTTTATTAGACTAAATTTATCACTTTTATCGCTTGCTTTTCTAGTCTCTTTTATGCCAAAAAGCAGCCCCACACAAAGCAGCGATATACCAGCGCTGAGGTAAAACAGCCCCTCTAGCCCCCATAAATTTGAAAGCGTCGAGCCAAATACCATAGCCATACAAAAGCTAAGCCCTATCATAGCCCCCATTATAGCCATAGCCTTGCTTCTATTCTCCTCGCTCACGCTATCAGCTATCATCGCACTTGCCACTCCACCTATAGCACCCACGCCTTGTAGTACGCGCCCAGCGAGCATGGTATAAATATCACTAGATACCGCACACACAACGCTTCCTATGGCAAATATCAAAAGCCCAAGCACCATGGCTTTTTTACGCCCTACACGATCGCTTAGCACCCCAAAAGGTACCTGAAAAATCATCTGTGAAAGCGCATAAACACCGATAATAAGCCCTACCGTTTTCTCTGTTGCTCCTTGCAAGCTTAAAGCATATATACTAAGTGTAGGTAACACCACAAAAAGTCCGAAAAATCGGCTCGCTGCAATAAAACTAAGCGGCAAAACAGTCTTTATCATTCTTTCCTCCAACTAAAAGGGCAAATTTTAGCACATTTTTGACTTTTTTTGATAAAATGGGGGATAAATTTTTAGGCTCTATTTTTAAAAAAGTATTACTTTTTTAAAGCTTTATTAGTTTTTGCAAGCAAGTATTGCATATGAGTATCTTGGCGACGATTTTAAGGGCACGCAAAATAAACCCACCAAAATCGTGCCGACATCGTTTGCAACGCCCCATAATGCCAAAAGCTACTGACACGAATTAGTGGCGTTGCGCTTGTCGCAGTATGCTTAAGGGTAGTACTTTTACAAAACAGAACCATTTTTTAAAGGCAAAATAATGAAAATAGTACTAGCGACCTCAAATAACGGCAAGGTAAGGGAACTTTCGCAAATGCTTAGTGGCTTTAGCGTGCTGGGGCTTAGCGACGTCTGCGAGCCTTTTGAGATAGTCGAGGATGGCGATAGCTTTGCGGCAAATGCCCTTATTAAATCACGCGCAGTTTATGAAAAGATAAAAGGCTTAGGTGATGACTTTGTTGCACTTTCTGATGATAGTGGCATTAGTGTTGATGTCCTAGGCGGTGCACCTGGCATTCACTCAGCACGCTATGCAGACGGCACCGAGGAGGGCAATCGCGCGGCTCTTAGACGCGCTATTATTGACGCTGGGGTCGATAGCTCAGGCGCGCACTATACAGCCTGTATCTCCGTAGTTTGTGCTCTTGGTGAGTACTATACGCATGGTTTTATGCACGGTAGGGCTTTTAGCTTTGAGCGTGGTAGTGGTGGTTTTGGCTATGATGCTATGTTTATCCCAGAGGGATTTAGTGAGACTTTGGCCGAGCTATCTCCTAGTATTAAAGAGCGCTTAAGTCATCGCAGTAAAGCTATCTATTCAATGCTTCCTGTGCTTAAAATGCTCTCCAAAAAGCTTTAAATTTATTTTGCCTACTAGCCCAGAATACTTTTAAATTTGTATATCAAAGCTGTATAATTGCGCCACATTATTTATTTTAGTGGCACTTGTAAGAAAGGACTTGGCTTAAGTGCAGGCTGGCTTTTGCTAACCCACTAAAGATTTACCCACTTATTAAGTGTCATATCTTAAACTATATCGATAAAAGCTTTAAATAATGGATATAATCACTTTATTTTTCTTCATTTTCATCACCACCTTTTTAAGATATGATTACAAAATCCGAAAGAGATTAACGCCTTTTTTGATGCAACCTTGACACAATTATAATTATACCTGCAAAATCTTACCCCCCCCCCATTTAAAAAAATAAAATTTTTTCAAAAAAAGTGTAAAGTTTTTTAAAAATCAGCCGATATAGCTTTTAACAATCAAGGAATGATTGAAATTACAAACATAAAGGATTTAAAATGAGTTTCCGAATTAACACTAACATCAATGCGATGAATTCACACGCTAACGCTGTAGGCAACAACAGAGACATTCAGCTTTCTCTTGGTCGCCTTAGCTCAGGTCTTAGAATTTCAACCGCAGCCGATGACGCTTCAGGTCTAGCTATCTCAGACAGCCTACGCGCTCAGTCAAGCACACTAGGTCAAGCAATATCAAACGGAAATGACGCTATCGGTATCATTCAAGTAGCCGATAAAGCTATGGACGAGCAGCTAAAGATTCTTGAAACCATCAAAGTAAAAGCTACTCAATCAGCTCAAGATGGTCAAACAACCGAGTCTCGCCGCGCTCTACAAGCCGACATCGTTCGCCTTATGGAGGAGCTTGATAATATCGCTAACACTACAAGCTTCAACGGTCAGCAACTACTAAATGGTACGTTTTCAAACAAAGAGTTCCAAATCGGTGCTTACTCAAACCAAACAGTAAAAGCTAGTATTGGTGCTACAAGCTCTGATAAAATCGGTCTTACTCGCTTTGAAAGCTCAAGGCTGTTAACAGCTATGAATGCAAACGTGCAGTTAAAATTCCTATCAGTTGATGGCGTAAACGACGTAAACGTTGCTGGTGCTACTATTTCTACTGGCTTAGGTCACGGTCTAGGTGCACTTGTAGAAAACATCAACAAAGTAAGCGATAAAACTGGCGTACGTGCAAGCTATGATGTTACTTGGATAAGCGACAAAACCATTGCTGGTGGTACTATTAAATCTCTTACAATAAACGGTGTAAAAATCGGTGAGCTAGTAGTACAAAAAGACGACGCAAACGGTGCTTTAGTAAATGCTATAAACGCTGTAAAAGATCAAACTGGTGTAGCAGCTAGCGTTGATACTGAAGGCAGAATGGTGCTAACTAGCCGTGATGGTCGCGCTATACAAATAACTGGTACAGATATATCAAAAGGTCTAGGTGGCAAAGGTGTAGCTGCTGCTGGTAGCTCGCTAACAGCAGGCTTTATAGGTCGTCTAAACCTAGTGCGCCTTGATGGTCGTGATATAAAACTAGGTGGCACCAACTTAATAGGCTTAAGCAAGGCTTTCACAGCTGCTGGTGGCGCTCAAGAGTCTGTATCACTACGTGATGTACGTGGTCAGATAGATAAAGACAGAGCTACTGCTATGGGCTTTCAGCGTATGAGCAAAAACATGAGCTCAAACCAAGCTGCTGGCGTAATGACACTACGTGGTGCTATGGCGGTAATGGATATAGCTGAGAGTGCACAAAAGACACTTGACTTAATCCGCTCTGACCTTGGTTCTGTACAAAATCAGCTTGTAGCTACTGTGTCAAACATCACTGTAACTCAAGTAAACGTAAAATCAGCTGAGAGCCAAATCCGTGACGTTGATTTTGCTGCTGAGAGCGCAAACTTCTCTAAGCGTAACATCCTAGCTCAATCAGGAAGCTATGCGATGAGCCAAGCTAACGCTGTACAACAAAACGTACTAAAACTACTTCAGTAGTTTAACTTAGCGCTCATCTTACAAGCTAGCCTTTGGGCTGGCTTTAGCCCCCTTTTATGGGGGCTTTTTAAATTTAATGATAGTACTTATGTGAGTAATGCTGCTACGCAAATATCATGAATTAAAAAATCCACATTAGGATTAAAGCTATTAGTTTTTTTAAATTTTAATTACAAAATTTAAGCCACTTTACAAGCTTAGCACTACTAATTTGTGTTAGAAACCTGGGTATTACCGTCATTACTTTACAATGTTGGCACTTTTTGATACTTTACAAAGCATGACATAAAAATCTGTGAAACGTCCTTAGGACGCAGTTTTCCTTGCTAGGCCACTGCTAAAGTCGACATAGCTAATTTTCTATGCTACTTTGTCTTTTTAGTCCATTTAACCTAGGCGCAGTAAGACAAAATAACATTACCAAACATATCGAGCAACTATAAGTATTGCCCTTTAAATTTAAAAGCTCTATTTTAAAAAGCAATGCTTTTGCACATTATGAAAATCTAGTATCACAAATTCGTGCAAGTAGCTTTTAATATTACTGATGCCACAAAGCAATATCTGCACGATTGATAGCTTACGCCAGACACAGCTAAGCAAGCCTATTTTTACTATGAGTGATAGATGTGTATTTATACACAAAATGAGATTATTTTTAAAATTTATAAAGTAATAATGCATATAGGGGGTGGGTAAGTTTAATAAAATTTGTGAAAAATAAAAAAAAGGGGGGGGGTTTAAATTTAAAAATTTAAACCAAAGACATCAGGAATACCAAAAAATCCTAAAGTACGCCGTATTTTTGCACTGCGCTGTCTAATATACCACGCACTTTCATAGCACGTTTTAGATTTTGCGACGCTTTTACAGTCGTTTCAATGTCTGCATTTAGCCCGCCAGCTATGCTAAAGAGCCAGTATTTATGCACGATGACCCACTCGAGCAATTTGTCCGTTTTCTCCTCTGCGGTGTCGCTTGGCGCGAGAGCTATTTTGGCAAGCTCAAGCTCTTGGTAAAAAATAGAAATTTGTACGATATTTTCTATATATTTTCGTAAGCTATCTTTAATAACCATAGCTTTGACTTTGTCTATTTTTTTGGATATGGTCAGGAGCTTGCTAAAGTGCTTTACGCTGACTTTACCCTGCTCTTTTAGGGCTATCATCTCATCTATGTGCGGTGCGACGTCTAGGAAAATATCCTCTATGCGTTGCTTCACTACCCTTTGTGTGGCTACTTTTTTTTGTATGCGTTTATAAGCTTGCATGAGGTATTTTTCCACATCGCTCTGTTTTAGCCTATTTATGTCTGGGAGTCTTTTGGGTTTTAGCCCATGTGTTAGCTCCTCTATAGTCTCTAAAAACGGCTTTTCTATTGCTCCATTTATCCTAGCTCCGCCCTCGGTGCAGTTATAAGTCGTTATGCCATCTTTTTTGGAATTTTCTATGTCTGCTTCGTATTGATTTTTAAATTTTTCCCACACGTAAGTAGTACGCACCTCGCCCTCGCCACCATAAGCTACAGTATAAAGATACTCATCAGCCTGAGCAAACGCATGCCCTGTAGCGTGACTTTTGCCATCTGGGGCATAGGCTAGGTCTTGTCCGATTAGGATTATATTTTTATGCCCTAGGACGTAGGCTAGCTGGAAGGCTTGATTTGCCGTTGAATGCCCTATCCCCAGATATCCAAAACGGCTCATATCTAGCATTAGCTCCTCGGTTTGTGGGCGCATAGTTAGAGTTAGGCGGCGGTTTTTTAAATTTTTCACAGTCTGCTTGTGAGTAACTGAAGCAACAATAAAATACGCATCAGCGTCTATACTTTTATGAAGCGGCTTAAAAAAAGTAGAAGTCGCCTCAACACGCTCTATAGATGTAACATAATCAGGCTTTATGCCGTGCTTAGCCAAAATCGGCAAAGACGCATCAAGGCTAATAACACTAACATATGGGGCATATTTTTTAAGCGTATCTAGCTGCTTATCTAAGCTTGGCCCAGTCGCTACTATAATGGCAGTATCCATTAGCTTATGGCGCTTTTTGATTAGGTCTCTGTATGGATAGCCCTCTAGCATAGCAGGGATATTTTCAGTGTGCTGCCTAGTGCCTAAAAGCACGTCGTCTATACTGTTGCCGTGTCCGACAACCATCTGAGCTATGGCTGTCGTGAAGTCTTTGTTTATGCGTTTATAATCATCTGCAAAATTATCATAAAAATCGGTATGAATATGAAGCTCATAAGTCCTAGCAAATATCGTATATTCAGTCTTTGAAACTAGATGATAAAGCTGTGCGTAGGTCGTAAACTTAGAAGCAAATAATACTAAACGCTCATTAATTAGCTCCTCATACAAATCAATAAAATGTAACACAATATAAATTATCTCTATATTTGGCTCCACTACGACTATACGCTCATGGGTTTTATTATGCAAAAGCCCCTTATAAAGCACACCGTTTCCTAGCCCATAAAAATACATCACAGGGTAGCGCTTGTACTTATCCTCTATGCTTTTTAAAAGCTCCTCGACTTCAGATACTGCGTTGCTGTATATGCTAAGCCCACTTTTTTTATCAACTATATTTATATCGATAGGGTCATCGCCCAGTCTAACATCAAAATACCCCTGAGAGCTCATACCAAAAAGCTTTGCAGCTAGAATTTCATCTTGCTGAAAAAGCGCCTTTAAATTATTCATAAAACGCTTTTTCCTTGGATCATTGATGTGCTTTATATTGTGGCTACTTTGTGCAGCTAATATATTTAATTCTTTTGTAATTTTGTTATAGTCTGTGTTTTTCATATGCGTTCCCTGCATTAAATTTAAACTTGCTAAAGCAAATTCCATTCCCTATTATAAAGACTACGAAATACTAAACGCTCCTTTTATGCCAGCTATAACCATCTGTACGCCTATAACAGCTAGGATTAAGCCCATCATGCGAGTTATGACACCCATTACGCTCTTGCCTATTATTGCAGTAAGCTGTTTAGCGCATCTAAAAAGTGCGTACGTAATAAGACAAAGCAGTCCAAAAGAGGCAATAGTGCTAATTGCCGCACTAAATCCAGAGCTTGATAAATTTATAGCCGTAGCTATCGTACCAGGCCCTGCCAAAAGTGGCGTACCGAGCGGAGAAATAGCCACATCGGTAACGTCGCTAGCACTAGCCTGTACGCCTTTATTTACTGGAGAGTGGTTGCCATTTAGCATATGAAAGCCTATCATAAACACCAAAAGTCCACCAGCTATGCGAAGTGCGTCTATGGTGATACCAAACATAGTAAAAATATAACCCCCTGCAAGGGAGAAAATGCAGACTATGATAAAGGCTATGGTTAGCCCCTTTTTGCCTATCGATTTTGCCGTTATCTCATCATCAGCTGAGGTAAGAGACATGTAAACAGGTAGACTTGAGACTGGGTTCATAATAGCAAAAAAGGCCATAAAAGATAGGAAAAAGTGAGATAACATGCTTGCCCTTTAAATTTAATGCCCCTTATTCTCAGTAGGAGAGTATGGCTCTATCTTGCCCTCTTTTAAAAGCTCCTCATACCAGTAATGGTGCAGGTAATAAACCTCCTCCTCCTCTTTATAGCCGCTTATCATCGAGTGTATCGCGCCTTTAATAGCAATGGCTGACATATAAATATGCACTAAGAAAAATATAGCACAAACCACACCAAGGCTACTATGCACTATAGCGCTTAGCCTTAATAAATTTATCTGACTCATATCAAGACCAGCACTAACCACGCCAAAATCTAAAAAGTACATGGCAGCACCCGTGGCTATCATCACAAGCCCTCCTGGTATGGCTATCCAGTACCACATTTTCTGTCCTGCGTTAAATTTACCAGCTGGGACTGTGGCTTTTTTCTTGCTTAAATAGCCGCCGACTATGATAAGCCACTTTATATCATAAATTCGTGGAAGCATCCTGTAAAACCAAGAAAAAAGCAGAGGCAAAACAGCGACGGCAAATATTATTGTCGCAAGTCCGTGCATATTCTTAGCCCCCCTTATAAACGCACCTCCGCCTAGCACATCTCCCCAAAGCATCATCACTCCAGTTGGCACTAGCACTATCCAAGAAATCGCAGCCAAAGCATGCGCCACACGCACGATTAGGCTAAATGCGAATATTTTCTTTCCATCATGGCTAAAATGCTTCGGCCCTACAAGCAGGTAATGAAGTACAAAAGCACCCACTACAAGCATGGCTATACTAAGCACGCCGTAGCTAAAAATTCTCTCGCCTTGTAGTTTGGTAAAAAGCTCTCCAAGTCCTGGGTTTTGCCCCCAAGTGGTAATATTTTCCACTCTTTGAGCTGCCCAAATCGCACTATCATACTGATTAGTACCAGCAGGCTGTTCTATGCCAAAAGCAGACATCAGGGTAGCTGCTAGCAATACTAAAAATTTCATTCATTTTTCCTTATGCTTTTATCCGCCCTTGCTAGCATAGTCAAAGGCTACTATAATATAGCGCTTGAGTTTGCTAGAAAAGGGCAAAGTGGGCAAAACGCCCACTAAAATAAGCAGGCATTATAGCCCTACATCGCCCTTTCTAATAGCGGCATTGCGTCCTAGCACGCGCTTGCGGTAGACATTGCTTACCTCATCTGCGTCACCGACAAGCAAGGCATTGCTAGAACAAACCGCAGCGCACATAGGCACTTTGCCCTCTGCTATGCGATTTTGTCCGTATAGTTCGCGCTCCTGTGGACTATTTGTAGGCTCTGGACCACCAGCGCACATAGTGCATTTATCCATCTCGCCCTTAATACCAAAAGCCCCATCTCGTGGGAATTGTGGCGCGCCAAAAGGACAAGCGTACAAGCAGTATCCGCAGCCTATACACTTAGCCTTATCATGAAGCACAATGCCGTCCGCTCGGATATAAAAGCACTTTACAGGACAGACTTGCTCGCAAGGAGCGTCGGTACAGTGCTGACAGGCGAGCGTTGTGCTTACCTCTTTGCCGACTATACCGTCATTTAAAGTGATGACTTTACGGCGATGAGTGCCGACTGGAAGCTCATGGGCGCTCGAGCAGGCTACCTGACAAGCAAAACAGCTCGTGCAGCGATTTGTATCTACGAAAAATTTCATTCTAGCCATTATACACTCTCCCCATACTCTTTAAAAAACTCTGTCTTAAAGCCCATATCATCGGCCTTTTCTATGCGGCAAAGCCCTGCGTTAAACTCCGAAATTTGAGTAACTGGGTCAAAGCCATAGTTTGTTATGGTGTTTGAGCTTTCGCCTATCACATAAGGCTTAGTGCCCTCTGGGTAGCGCGCGCTTAAATCCACGCCCTGTAGCACACCAGCGAAGTTATACGGAAGGCAAATTCTATCTGGCGTTACGCTGTGGCTGTGGTAGCATTTTACCTTGATTTTTGTGCCTTGTGGGCTGTGAATCCACATCATATCGCCATCCTCGATGCCGTATTTTAGGGCTAGTTCTGGGTTTACATTTGCAAACATCTCTGGCGTAATGCTGCTTAGATATTTGCTCGTCCTTTCAATCATGCCAGCACCGCTTAAATTTACTAGGCGCATTGAGCTTACGATTGTAGGGAAGTCCTTGCTCCAGTCTTTTGCTGTTTGCTCACTGATAAATTTAGTAGCCACACGGAAGTTTCTAGATTGATCGTCAAATGTAGGGTATTTTTCCACCAAATCCTGACGAGGGCTGTGTATAGGCTCACGGTGCTTTGGAATTTGATCGATAAATTCCCAAACTATCGTCCTTGCCTTTGCATTTCCATAAGGCACTACGCCAGCTTCTCGGCATTTTTGCACGATAATACCGCTATAATCCATAGTCCAGCTAGAGCCTATTTTTGCCCTTTCATCGTCTGTTAGAGTAATACCTAATACTGCTTCAATGTTATCTTTTGTGATTTGCGGATAGCCACCTTTTATCTTTGAGCCTTTGATGGTTACACTCTCATCGGCTAGCTGACTTACGCCGTCATGCTCTAAGCCAAAGCGATTTCTAAAGCCGCTTCCACCCTCGGCAAATGGCTTGCTCGTATCATAAAGTATAGCAGTGCCTGGGTGCTTCTCGTCCCAGCAAGGCCACGGAAGTGAGTAATATTCGCCCTTAACATCGCCTGCGATACCCATTTGTGTGTCTGGGTCGAAGTTCTGCCAGTTGGCTTGATGCCGACGCAATCGCTCTGCGCTCCAGCCGCCAAGTCCGATAGTCTGAGCTATCCTAGCCATTTCGCTAGTCGCGTCATCAGGCCAGACAAAGCTATCTTTTACCTGCTTTAGCTCGCCATCTACGCGTGATAGCTTCATACCGCGCGTATACTCCTCATAAAAGCCAAATTTCTTAGCAAATTCAAACATAACCTCATGATCGCCCTTGCTCTCATAAAGTGGCTCAACAACTTTACTACGCCACTGTGCAGCACGGTTTGTCGCTGTTACTATGCCCTCGTTTTCAAACTGCGTAGCTACAGGCAGGATATAAATTCCATCGCTTCTATCATTGAGTATCGCTACCTCATTTACAAAAGGCTCTGCGATAACAAGCATCTCAAGCTTGCCTAGGGCTTCTTGAATTTTAGCCACCTGGGTCATCGAGGTAATGCCAGTACCTTGTACCCAAAGCACACGTAGCTCGCCACTTGAGAAGGTATTTTCCTCCTTAAGTACGCCCTGCCACCATTTTGAAAGCGAATAGCCCTTTTCATTGCGCCAGTTTCTATCCTCTGGATTTTTAGGATCGTGGTAAAAATACTCTTTGAAATTTGTCCCTTTTACACTCTCTCCGCCTTGCTTTGGCTCTTTTACTGAGACTGCAAAACGCTTTACAAACTCATCAAAGTTAACGCCCCAACCAGTACAAAAATGCTGCCACGCCGCATCACCTAATCCGTAATAAAACGGCAGTGTATCGGCTAGGTTACCCATATCAGTGGCACCCTGAACGTTGTCGTGTCCGCGGATTATGTTAGTACCACCGCCTGGCTTGCCCATATTTCCAAGGACTAGCTGAAGGATAGATAAAATTCTCGTATTTGAGCTACCAACTGAATGCTGAGTAACACCCAAAGCCCATGCCACCGTAGCTGGCTTAGTGTTTGCAAATATAGTAGTGATTTCTATAAGCTGATCAACTGGTACACCAGTAACATTTGAAGTTTCTTCTGGAGTCCACTTTTTAGCCTCGGCTATAATTTCGTCCATGCCGTATGTACGAGTGCGGATAAATTCCCTATCCTCCCAGCCATTTTTAAAGATAATATGAAGCATACCATAAACAAATGCTATGTCAGTACCAGGGCGTATGCGTACGTAGTGATCTGCGTGCGCTGCCGTTTTTGTAAAGACTGGATCAACTACGATTAGTTTGCAGTTGTTTCTATCCTTTGCCTGCAACATATGCTTAAAGCCGATAGGATTTGCTACGGCTGAGTTTGCGCCTATTAATAGGATAGCTTTTGAGTTTGCTGTTAAATCACCAAAGTGATTTGTCATAGCGCCATAACCCCAAGTATTCGCCACACCGGCGACTGTTGCGCTATGTCAAATTCTTGCTACGTGATCTATGTTATTCGTGCCCCAAAAGGCTGCAAATTTACGAAAATAGTAGCTCTGTTCGTTGTTAAATTTAGCCGAGCCTAAAAACTCCACGCTATCTGGGCCGTGCTCCTCGCGTACTGCTAGCATTTTATCACCGATTTCATCAATAGCCTGCTGCCAGCTTATGCGCTTCCACTTGCCGCCCTCTTTTTTCATTGGATATTTTATGCGTTGCTTTGATTTGGTTAGATCGATCTGATCTATACCCTTACAGCAGTGGCTGCCTTGGCTTATAGGGTGGTGTATAGCCATATCTTGGCGTACCCAAACGCCGTCTTTGACTTCCGCTTCTATGCCACAACCTGCTGAACAGATGCTGCATATAGTTCGTACCATTTTTGAGCCTGGATACGGATCGCTCGCCGTATAGCTCTCGTCTTTTTTATCAAGCACCTCGTTTTGTGTAGACCCAAAAAGTGTCGCACCGCTTGCACCTATTGCCGCAAGCTTTAAAAACGAGCGTCTGCCTACTTTTGCTTCGCTCATACTCTCTCCTAATACGCTATTTTGTAGTATTTTTCCCAAACCTTGCTCTTGTGATAAAGGATCTCTTTTTTATTAGAGTGTCCCAAAACCACGCCATTGCCGTCAGCTTGGTGTGCTGGAGCTATGCTAGCACTGGCATTAGTGCCAGCAGCCACGCCCACTACGGCCGCACCTTTTAAAGCTTTTTTTAAAAAGCTTCTCCTATCTTGCTTCATCTCTCTCCTTTTTGTCTAGCTATCTAGACGAAATATCGAAACTTTAGCACAAGAATTTACAATTATTTTTAAACTTTTGATTTTAAATTTAATACTTAAAGAAATATCAAAAATATTATATTTTATACTTTAAATAAGAAGTGGCTTTTTGCCGATATTTAGGAAATTTTAATGAATTTTTACTATGTGATAATAAATATTTATATAGCCGATAATGTTACTTATTGTAACACACAAACTTCAGTTTCAAGCTCTATACCGAAGTTTTCTAAAACTCTTTTTTTAGCTAGAGATATTAAATTTATCGCATCAAAAAAGCTTGCATTATTAAAATTTATCAAAAAATTTGCATGCGTTTCACTAAATTTAGCTCCACCTACAGTCTGCCCTTTTAGTCCCACAGCTTCTATAAGCCTACCAGCAAAATCGCCTTTTGGGTTTTTAAAGCAGCTCCCAAAACTAGCCCCTCTTGGCTGGTTTTTACGCTTATTTGACAGCTCAGTGGATAAGGTCTGATTAAATTTATCCTGCAATAAAAATCTAGCAGCAAAAACTGGCTCAGTAATACCGCTATGGCGGTAGCTAAAGCTAAACTCGCCTTTATCCATCCAGCCCCTTGGGGTTAAAACCTGCACTAAAGTATCGCTCATAGATAGCCCCATAAGCCCTGCATTCATAAACACAAGTCCGCCTATTTGCCCTGGAATAGAGCGGATAAACTCAAGTCCGCCTAAATCATTTGATCTCAAATAGCTAAAAAGCGTGGCTGCTGATGTGGCAGCGCCTACTTCTAGCATGTCCTCATGCTTTTTGATATAATCAAATTTTTTCGATAATACAGCCACAGCTGGTGGATTTGGCGAGACTAAGAGATTACACCCAGCCCCTATGATGCGCTCATTTTCAGCCAAAGCGCAAACCTCATCAAGCACCCTAGCCTCGATTACGCCGCCTATTCGCACGGAGGTGTATTTAGCAAAATCTATCCTGCATGTCATCTTACAAACTCTGGGATAAAATTTATCATCTTTGTGGTAAACTCAACCATAAGCGAAACCATCCATGGCATCAAAAATATTATAACCGCAACGACAAGTATTATCTTTGGCACAAAGCTTAGGGTGGTTTCGTTTATCTGCGTCGTAGCTTGGAAAATGGATATTAAAAGCCCCGCTATAAGCCCACACAAAAGCATAGGCAAGCTTAAATAAAGCGCAGTCTTAAAAGTCTCAATACCTAAAGAAACAAGCAGACTTTGCATCAAGCATGCCTAAAATCAAGATATTCAGTTGGGATAAAATTCTCCTGAGCTAGGCACGGCTTTGAATAAAATCCTCTATCATAGCCTATCTTAAATAGCGTATTTAAAGAATTTATAGCAACATCATCCATTAAAATAGACCGCTCATTTGCATACATACTTAGGTATGTTTTAAGTTTTTCTTTATCGACGCGTACAAGATTTCGCTCAAGAAGCATATGCGATAAAAAAGGCTTATGAGAAGTCGCCACTCGCACAGCTTCGGTTAAAACCCTCTCCGCTTCAATCGCATCAGTTAGCACCATACTGCGCCTAAGAACCATCCCTCCAAGTGGTAGTGGCATCTCATTGCCCGCTAATTCACACCACACGTCCCATATCTCACGCTCCACGCACAGGCTGCTATCGACGCTTAAAATATCCTCATGTATCAGCACTCCAGCGTCGACTTCGCCGCTAAGAACAGCTCTTTGAATGTCTAAAAAATTATAATATTTTACCCTAGCCTCTGGATATGCCATGCGAAAAAGCATCGCATTTGTAGTATGTGCGCCACTTAGCGCGACCGTGAAATTTCTACGTAACTTAGCGCCATTTTTTTTAATGAGCTTTGGTCCATATCCCTCACCAAAGCTAGCCGCACACCGCAAAAGCGCATAGTCATCTTTAATCAGCGGATAAAGCCCAAACGATATAGCGCTCACGTCATAAATCCCACAAATCGCCTCATCATTTAGCGTCTGAATATCAAGCGCAGTGTTAGAAAAACTTAAAGTATCGCTACTTACCCAGCCAAATTTAATAGCCATATACATAAAAATATCATCTGCGTCAGGAGAGTGCGCGACACTTATATTTTTCACGTGCGTCCTTTGATTGAATTTAAAGTTCTGATTTTGCTAATGGCGGATTATAATTTAACTCCAAAGCTATTTAGGATAATTTTATCAAATTTGTTTTAAATTAAGCCAAAAATGGGTAAAAATGTGCGTTAAAATATCGAATCCCTAGCCGATGCTTTGCGCGACATCGGTCTAGGCTGAGGGACTTTTTCTATATTTTTTGCCTGCTTCATTAGCTCTTGCTCTTTTTGACTGCGCTCATTTAAGATTTTGGCATTTTCATCTCGTGCTTTTGCCAAATCATCGACTGATACACTCTGCCAGAATTGATTTTTCCCACGCAGTTTTGAAAATAGTCCTCCAGTGCTTTCTCCCCGCACTTTTAGCTGGCTTGGCGCACCATTTGATGGTGGGATATAATCGATATTGCACTCATAGACTTTGCCTGTGTCTGGGTCTATTAAATAGCCATCACTCCAGCTGCCCTGATGTACTAGCTTTAGCCCGTATATAAATGGAGTGCCTATTAGCGGGATTTGCTTGCCCCTTGTATCGTATGGGAAATTTTCATAATAATCATCGCAGTTTTTACACACGCTTGACTCATCAGCACCTATCATCAAAATAAGCTCTCCATAAAGCCTAAAATCCCTTTCATATATAGTCCAAAATCCAGTTTCTTTCCTACTTTCATTCACGCTTTTCCACATACCTATGACTGGGTCTGCGCAAAAAGCCGAGATAGCAAAGATGAGCAGGCTTAGTATTACTCTCATCAAAAGTCCTCATAAGAAAATATTAAATGCAAATATACCCTAAAATTGCTTATTATAAGCTTCTGCACCTGATTTTATTGTTTTAAATTTATAATATTTTAAATCATTTTTATTATCTGCACGCTTTCGCCTACTTTAATATCGCGCTCTAATACGCAAAGCCAAGCTTCATTTAATAAATTTACGCTCACTGCAGATGAGCCGATTTTTTTGTCCTTTGTAGAAGCAAAAAGCGTGCCTTTTTCATCGCATCTAATGCTACAAGGGATAAATTCAGTCAAATCTCCCCTTTTTTTGCACTCATCCTCAAGCACCGCATATGTCGCATTCTCGCTATTATGGCTTAAAATTCTAAGTAGTAATGGGCGCGCAAAAAGTACAAATGTAACAAGCGCAGAGTAAGTAAACCCAGGCAGAGCAAAAAGCAGCCTATCGCCAGCATCAAAGTCTATACTATCGCTTTTGGCATTGTGGCTTATTTTTGATATTTTTATATGTCTACCTGGTTTTATAGCGACTTTATCTATAATAGGCTCAAACTCCCTAGCAAACTCGCGCATAAAATCATAATCCCCCACACTAACCCCACCTGTACTAATAACAACATCAGCCGAGGCAAGCGCCATATCTAGGGCTTTTTTTAGCTTTACTGGGTCGTCATTTACAATAGGCAAAAGCACGCTCTCACAGCCCATTTGATTAAGCATAGCAGCTATTGCTACGTGGTTTGAGCTATGAATTTGTCCCCTATACTCAAGGCTTTCTCCTAGATCTTTTATCTCGCTCCCAGTAGCTAGCACAGCTACTTTTGGGCGGAGCTTGACGCCTACATTAGATATGCCAAGCTCAGCAAGAACTGCGATATGCGCATACGTGATGCGCTCGCCAGCTTTTATTAGCACATCGCCCTTATGATAACTCTCCCCCACATTTCGCACAGCAAAACCCTTGCGCACTGGGCTATTTATCACTACTTTATCGCCGTTTATGCTCACATTTTCCACTGGGATTAAGGTATCACTGCCATCACTCATAATAGCGCCAGTAAATGTCTTTACGCACTCGCCAAAACCAAGACTAAAGTTCTCACTACCCCCAGCAGCCAGCTCGCCAACCAGCCTAAGCTCGCTTAAGCTCTCATCAAATTTAAAAGCATACCCATCCATCGCCGCAGTATCGCTCTGTGGGTAGTTAAAAGGCGCTATAATATCCTCAAAAATATACCGCCCAAGAGCTTGCGTAAGCGCCACTCGCTCGCAGCGATTAAAGATAGTTTTAATCCCATCTATACGCGCCCTAGCCTCTTTATAGCCTATCACGCATCATCCTTTGCCAAAAGTCCAGCCGATCTTAGCGCGCTTGAGCGTGTAGCAGCATAAATTTTCTCGCCGTTTATTATGTCATATTTCCATATCGGCGCAGAGGCTTTAAAATCCTCCACAAACTCATCAATCATCTCAAGCGCAACTCGTCTTTTTGGGCTTTTTACCGCGGCTACATACGAGCTTTGCCCTATTAGTACATCGCCTGTTGAATGGGCAAAAAACACCTCAGCTCCCCTTGTTCTAGCACGCTCTTGCCAACCTTTAAACCACGCCTTTAAAAGCGGCTTATAAATTTCAAAGCTAAGCCCACTAATGCCACCCTCATCGCGAACTATGCCAACAAAACTAACAAGCGCGCCGCTTTTACCATCGCAGCTTTTAGCATACCAGCTGCTTAAAATTTCATCTACGTTTAAAGACCCACTATAAATTTGCACCCTAACCCCCACACACAGGCGGCAAAAGGCTCACCCTATCGCCATTTTTTAGCTCAGTGTCAATATCGCTTACTAGCTCATCATTAACAGCCACAGCACAGCTTTTTAGCCACTCTTTAATCTCGCTATCTTTTGCTAAAATATCACGCAGCTCACGTAAATTCGCAGCCTCCACGCTAATGCTTTCTCGTGCTATGGGCCCTAAAAACTCAACTGTTACCATTATCTCTCCTGAAAATTAGCCCACAATTGTAGCAGATTAAATTAAATTTGATACAATTGCAAACATTAAGGAGTAAATAATGAAAGAACACGAAATTCCCACCCCAGCCTACGTATGCGAAGAAAGACTCCTACGTAAAAACCTAAAAACCCTAGCCAAAGTTAAAGAAAAAAGCGGCGCAAAGGTTCTTGTAGCACTTAAGGGCTTTGCTTTTACTGGCGCCATGGATATAGTTAGCGAGTATCTTGATGGTGCAGCTTGTAGCGGACTTTGGGAGGCGGAACTAGCCAAAAAATATGTAAAAGGTGAGGTGCATACTTATAGCCCTGCGTTTAAGGATAGCGATTTTACTCGCATAGCGCAGATTAGCAACCACGTAGTCTTTAATAGCCCAGCCCAGTGGCATAAATTTAAAAGCGTCGCAGATAAGCACGGACTTTTCTGTGGACTTAGACTAAACCCACAAACTTCGCGCTCACCAGTGGATACTTACAATCCTTGTGCGCCGTTTTCTAGGCTTGGCACGACGGCTGAGAATTTAAAGCCTAGCGATTTAGAGGGGCTTAGCGGGCTTCATTTTCATGCGCTTTGCGAGGAGAGCGCAGAGAGCCTTGAATATGTACTAAATGGCTTTACGGATAAATTTGGAGAGTATTTTAGTCGCATGAAATGGATAAATTTTGGCGGCGGACACCACATCACTCGCGCTGGGTATAACGTGGATTTGCTAATTAGGCTTGTAAGCGATTTTAGCCAAAAATACGGCGTGCAGGTCTATTTAGAGCCAGGCGAGGCCGTGGGCTGGCAAACAGGCTATCTCGTCTCAAGCGTGCTTGACATAGTCGAAAATGGTGAAAAAACGGCGATTTTAGACATTTCAGCCGAGGCTCACATGCCTGATACTTTGCTAATGCCATATCGCCCAGCTGTGCGTGGGGAGAGCAAAAATGGAGCATATGCATATCGATTTGGCGGCAATACCTGCTTAGCTGGAGATGTGGTAGGGCTAGAAGCTGGCGAGCCAGTGTATAAATTTGATACACCATTAGCGGTTGGAGATAGAGTGATTTTTGAGGATCAAATCCACTACACCATAGTAAAAAATACGACATTTAACGGCATAATGCTGCCAGATTTGATACTTTTAAAGGAAAATGGAGAAGCAAAATATTGCCGTAAGTTTGATTTTAGCGCATACGAGCTAAGAAATTAACGTTAAACCATAGCCTGCAAAAGTGGCTTAGAGATAATAATTTTGAACTCTTTTAAATAATAACGTCGTTTTAATTATAAAAATTTAAGCCATTTTGCAAGCCTAATACCACTAATTCTTGCCATTGGCTTTTAATATTACCTCCATTGCTCTGTAATGTTGGTACTATTTTAGCACTTTGCAAAGATTGGCGTAAAAGTCTATGGGGTGTCTACAAATTGTTGGATTTGGCAAGTCTACTGCTAGGCTTGCATGCCATAAGCGAAACTAGATGTTAAAGAGCATATGACGACTACTCATATGCGTGTGTAGGGCTAGTTTTTATTGTTTAAAGAGCCAATAAATTTTATTTCCATTCATACAAATATCTGTAAAAAATAATAAATTTTAGCTTTTTAAATTCAATTAGTTATTTAGTTGATAATAGTTTTTATTTTTTTAAGGTTACAGATAATATACTTTCACAAACTTTTAAATTTTTCGAGGAATGAATGAAAAAACTTTTAATATTATTTTTACTGCCTTTTATGCTTTTTGCTAAAAGCGAAGACATGGAGCAGACTATATCGGATATAAAAAATGCGCTAAATACGGTCGTAGCAGAGTATAAAGCAGGAGAAGCAGACAAAGCTAGGTCTGAGGTACAAAATGCGTATTTTGGACTTTTTGAGGATGTAGAGGGCGCTATACGTATAAATATATCGTCTAAAAAAGCCTACTCTATGGAGAAGCAATTTGGCGATATAAGAAAAGCGATAAAAAACGGCGAGAGCGTGGAGCAGATACAAGATAGGGTCGATAATCTAAGTCGCGAGCTTGATGAAGTCCTACCTATAATACAAAGCGGTCATAAGCTAGTAGGCGAGTATCAAGACGGTAGCCAAAAAAGCCTAAAAGAACACGCCTCTCAAAGCTATGAAAACTCAGCAAACGTGATAAATTCGGTAGCTAGCACAGAAGCTGATACAATAAAAATCCCACAGTGGCGCTACGTGATGGATAAGATTACAAATAGCCTAAATACAGCAAAACAATCATACGCCTTAGGCGATAGTGAAAACGCAAAGCGTGCTATCGAGGAGGCTAAATTTGTAAATTACCGCAACACAAAGCTTGAGCGTGCAATACGTCAGTATGTAAACGACGGTCAAAATATAGATGCTCAAATACAAAATAAAATGGGTAAGGCAATCACCCTAGTAAACGAGCAACCCCCAAAAGAGGAGATTGATGCTAAGATAGATGAAATTTTATCACTCACTAAAAGCGCAGTACTATCCCTTGGCGAGCAAACTGCTAGCATAGCTGAAGTAACCCTTCCTGATAGCTACCTAGCAAGCGAAAATAGCGAGCAAAATGGGGCTGATTATAAAACAGTAGTAAGCAACATAAAAGATAAAATGCTAGCCGTATTAAAAGCATACACAGATAAAAATAAAGAAGGCGCTATGGGTGATGCGCAGGATATTTATTTTGATGAATTTGAAGCTAGCGGCATGGAAAATAGCGTAGGCGCAATCGATATAAATTTAAAAACAAGCATAGAAAGTAGCTTTAGTCATATAGTAGCGCTTATGAAATCTGGCGCAAGTGAAAATGAGGTAAAATCCGCTATGGGCGAGCTAGACACAAAGCTAGCAAAAGCGCTTGAGACGCTTGATAAAAAATCAAGCGGAGGTGGACTATTTTTATTCATCTCAGCTCTTACTATCATACTGCGAGAAGGTTTTGAGGCGCTTATCATAGTTGCGGCCATTGTCGCATATTTGCTAAAAACAGGAAATGCAACCAAAATCCGCACAGTAGTATATAGCTCGGTGGCTGTAGCTGTGGTGCTTAGCTTTGGTGTGGCTTGGGTGATGAACTTAATCTTTGAAAATGCTGGACAAAAGCGGGAATTACTTGAGGGCATTACCATGCTTATAGCCGTTGGTCTACTATTTTACGTGGGATTTTGGCTACTATCAAACTCAAATGCCAAAAAATGGACTGCCTATATAAAAGAGCACACAAACGAAGCCTTAGCGCAAAATTCCATACTAGCACTTTGGTTTACGGTGTTTTTAGCCGTATTTAGAGAGGGTGCCGAGACTGTATTATTCTATCAGGCTTTGATATTTGAAGCACACACAAGCAGTGAAATAGGCATGGTACTAGCGGGGCTTGTCGTGGGTATCGCAGCACTTTTAATAGTTTACTGGATATTTAAAATTTTTGCTGTAAAAATACCTATAAAAGAGTTTTTCATAGTAACCTCAGCCATTATATTTTACATGTCTGTGGTATTTGTCGGCAAGGGCGTTATGGAGCTAGTTGAGGGTAAAGTATTTGTCCCTACTATAATAAAAGGGCTAAGCTTTCCTAGCTGGGCTAGCGACTGGCTAGGACTTGTGCCATATTATGAGAGCTTGGTGCCACAAGCTTTAATGATAATAGCGCTCATCTTTGGCGTGATATATATAAAAACCAAATCTTATAAGGAGAAAGTATGAATAAATTCATTAGTTCTGCGTTAGCGCTTGCGCTAGCTAGTAGTGTAGCATTTGCTGGAGAGCATCCCATAGGCGAGCCAGTTGAGATTAATGGCATGGAAATAGCTGCGGTTTATCTTCAGCCAGTTGACATGGAGCCAAAAGGCATAGATCTAGCCCCTAGTAAATCAGACATTCACCTAGAAGCTGACATTCACGCTATTAAAGGCAACAAAAACGGCTTTGGCGAAGGTGAGTGGATACCGTACCTAAAGATAGGCTACGAGCTTAAAAACCTAGACAACGGTAAGGTAAAAACAGGAACTCTAATGCCTATGGTAGCTGATGATGGTCCTCACTACGGTGCAAACGTAAAAATGGACACAGGCGTGGGTAATTATGAGCTTAAATTTAACATCCAAAGCCCAGAAGCAAACGGCTTTGGTCGCCATGCTGATAAAGAGACAGGCGTGGGCAAATGGTATGAGCCATTTACTACAACTTATCAGTTTGCTTGGACTGGCGCACCAGTTAAATAATCCCAAACGGCGGACTTGCTCCGCCTTTTTTAGGTAAATTATGTCTATATATTTCGTTCACATTATCCTAGCATTTTTTGCTATTACTCTATTTGGCGCCCTAACAGCCAAAAGGCAGATTTTTCTACATACCTTTGCACCAGCCGTACTTGGCGCAATCATCGGCTTAGTCATATTTAAATTCGCAAGATACTATCTACTTGATGCTCCAGCTAGACTATTTTTTGATGGGCTTGGAGTAGTGTTTTTACTACTTAGCTTTAGTGTAGTATTTTTTGAGTTTAAATTTAAATGGCTCATATTTGGCTTTTTAGGCATTAGCTATGGAGCAAGTTATGGAGCTATTAGCGCACTGTTTCCTCTTTTTGGTGCAGAGCTTTTAGATACACAGTCTATAATTAGCGCATTTTTGCTTTTATTTGCAGTTATTATCCTGATAACTCTATTTTTTGCTGCTAATTTGCTAGCGCAAAAAATCCCACCAAAAGCCATTAAAACGCTATCTCTTTTAACACTTTTAACTATGCTTGTATTTAAGCTTAGTGGATTTATTTTAGAGCTTATGAGAAGTGGAGCTATAAACACAAAGCCTGAGCTTCTTAGCCTAGTGGCAAAGGGAATGTATATATCGATCTTTGCACCATATATTTTTAGCGCCATTTTAGCCGTACTTTGTATTATGGCGATATCTTACCGTCCAAAAGCCCTTAAGAAAAAAGACGGTCTAATACCTTATAGATTTAATCTAGCCTTAAGACGCCTAGTACTATCTGCTAGCACGTATGCTTTGCTTGGAGTTAGTGCCATTTTAGCCTTTTCACTCTATTATGATTTAGTAGCTTCTCGCCCACCGACTCTAAGCGAGCCTGTCTATCTTGAGCCTAAGAATGATAAATTTATCATAGACACAGAGGTGCTAAAAGACAATGACCTCCACAGATATGCCTATATCACTGATGAGGGGCGTGTGATTAGATTTTTCCTCATTAACCGCTACGAGGACAAACCCTCAGCCGTAGCAGTCTTTGACGCTTGCTCCATATGCGGAGATGTGGGCTATGTAAAAAATGGCAGCGAGCTAATCTGCGTCTCTTGCAACGTGCGTATATTTTTACCTTCAGTTGGCAAAGAAGGCGGCTGCAATCCTCTGCCATTAGAGCATACATACGACGGCAAGACAATCACCATAAGCCTTGATGCGCTACTTACTGGAGCAAATCAGTTTAGCACCATAGTAGAAAAAGAGGTACTTGATATAGTAGGTGGCGAAAAAATCAGCAATAAAAGCAAATTTAGCTACAGGTACAACAACCGCACATACTTTTTCAAATCCAAAGAAAACCTAGAGCGTTTTGAGGCAGATCCAGATAAATTTATAGGAGCCGTAAAATGATGAATGCTAGAATGATTACTCGCTCCATAGCTGGTTCTAGCGTGCAAAAAATAATGGCATTTGCCACTATTGCGCTAGCTAGCATGCTTATAGCCTGCATGCTCAATATCACGCTAAAAATAGGCGACGAGATAGCCTCAGAACTTAGAAGCTACGGCTCAAATATCATCGTACTGCCACGTGGAGAGAGCCTAAGCATAGAAATAGACGGACGAAGTTTTACTCCGCTAAAATCCCAAAATTTCCTACCTGAGAGCGAACTTTATAAGATAAAAGAGATATTTTGGCGAAATAATATAGTTGCGTTTGCGCCATTTTTAGATGGGCTTGCACGAGATGACAAAGGCGAGCAAATCGCAGTAGTGGGTACATATTTTGATAAAAATATAAATTTAAAAGATGAACCTGATTTTACAACTGGGGTAAAAAATCTCTACGGATACTGGCATATAAACGGACGCTACGCAAATGATAATAAAGATAATGAGGTCGTGCTAGGCGATGAGCTAGCTAGCAGACTTGGTTTAAATTTAGGCGACACTTTAAGCCTAAACCAGCACACCCTAAAAGTCGTAGGCATAGTAAGTGGAGCTGGAGATATGAGCAAAAAGGCTCTTATTCCGCTTCATTTAGCCCAAAAGATGTTTAATCATGATGGAGAGTATTTTAAAGCCGAAGTATCGGCTAAAACCATACCGGAAAACGACCTCTCTCTAAAAGCACGCAGAAATCTTGACGAGCTAGATAGCGCAGAGTATGACCAGTGGTACTGCTCGGCATATGTCGGCTCCATCGCATTTCAAATAGAAGAGGAGTTAAAAGGAGCAAGCGCAAAGGCAAGTCTGCAAGTAAGTGACGCAGAAAGTGGTATAGTAAAGAAAATTCAAAGTCTAATGGGCATAGTAAGCATAATCGCCCTAGTAGTCTCAGCCATAGGCATAACATCTCTAATGACAAGCGAAATTCATCGCCGCAAAAAAGAGATAGGGCTACTTAAAGCCCTAGGAGCTAGCAATCTATCAATCTACGCACTATTTGCTAGTGAGTCCATGACAGTAGCATTTGTGGCTGGCATAGTAGGCGCAATACTAGGGTATGGGCTAAGCGAGCTTTTAGCTATAGCGATATTTGGACATAGTATAGGAGTGGCGATTATTGTGCTACCTCTTAGCTTATTTTTTGCGCTATTAATTAGCTTTTTTGGCTCACTTATGCCTATGAGAAGTCTTGTAAAACTCCTACCAGCAGAGGTGCTTTATGACAGAAAATAGACTATTTTTTATAAATTTAATCCTAAAAAGCCTAAAAAACGGAAGCGCTAGAGTAGCCGTCATAGCCATATCTATAATGCTAGGCGCTAGCGTATGTGCGGCGTTTATAAACGTCTATCTTGACATTGATGCAAAGGTAAGTCGCGAGCTAAAAAGCTATGGAGCAAATTTAGTCATCACTCCAGCAAATGGTGGAGAGTTTATGAGCGAGAGTGGGCTTGATAAAGATATGAAAAAAGTTATTAAAACGGTGCTAGGATATAGTGGGTATTTATTTACTCAAGCTAGTATAGGCACAACTGAAGCTATAATCATGGGAGTTAAATTTAGCTCACTAAAAAGAACAAAACCGTTTTTAGAGATAAAAGAGGGAGATTATATAAACTTTGACTTTGATGATAAAAACGTCCTAATAGGCACGGATTTAGCCAAACAATCAGGCTTTAAAGCAGGCGATGAGATAGAGCTCAGAGCCCTTGGAAGTAGCGACGTGATAAAGGTGCGCATAAAAGGCATAGTAGCAAGTGGAGATAAGGAAGATGCGCTACTTATCACCTCCTTAAACTTAGCTCAAAAGCTAGCCAAAAAGCCAGATATGATAAATTATGCAGACGCCGTGATACTTGGGGATTTTGACGAGGTAAAGGCAATATCTCAAAAGCTAAGCAATAAAGAAATATCAGCCAAAATAATAGCCAAAATAAGCAAACAAGAAGGCTATGTCCTAGCCAAAATCAAACTCTTAATGGCGCTAGTATCGTTTGTGATACTGCTTATTACCTCACTTTGCGTTAATACCACGCTAAGCGCCATACTGCTAGCTAGAAGTAAAGAAATAGCCCTGCTTCGCGCGCTTGGAGCAAGTAAGAAAAATATATTAAATTTATTTAGCGCAGAGATTTTTATGCTAGCTTTTAGCTTTGCGATTATTGGTTCTTTGCTAGGATATGGGCTGGCGCAAATTTTAGGAGAGGCTATATTTAACGCCCATATTGATTTTAGATTTATGTCCGTGCCGATAGCTACGATACTAGCACTTGGCTTTGCTACTTTAGCGGCGATTTATCCGCTAAGGCGCGCACTTAAATTAAATATGGCAGATATTTTAAGAGGTGAATAATGAACGCAATAGAACTTATGAGCATAAAAAAACAATTTGGCTCAGTTATCGCACTTGATGAGATAAGCTTTAATGTAAAAAAAGGCGAGTGGGTATCTGTGATGGGGCCTTCTGGCTCAGGCAAATCAACGCTAGTAAACATCCTTTCGCTTATGGATTTTCCCACAAGCGGCAGATATATCCTAGGCGGAGATGACGCAAGCGCGCTTAGCGATGAGGATACACTCAAGTTTCGCCGAGAAAAGATAGGGCTAATTTTTCAGCAGTTTCACACAGTGCCATATCTAAATGCCCTAGAAAACGTCATGATAGCCCAACACTATCATAGCTGCGTAGATGAGGAGAGTGCTAAAAAAGCCCTAGAGTTAGTTGGACTTTCTCACAGGCTAGATCATCGCCCTAGCCAGCTAAGCGGAGGTGAGCAGCAGCGCCTTTGTATAGCAAGAGCACTCATAAACGACCCAGAAATCCTAATCGCAGACGAGCCAACAGGCAACCTAGACGAGGCAAATGAGCGCATTATACTAGAGCTATTTTGCAAGCTAAAAGCCGAGGGTAAAACCATACTTTTAGTAACACACAACCCAGACTTAGGCGAGTACGGAGATAAGATAGTCTACCTGCGCCACGGTAAACTTGAAACGATAAAAGAGATAACAAATCCAAAAAGAGTAGAAAAATGATTAAATTTAAAACCACACTAAAAAAATCTCAACTTTTTATATTTTTTATGCTTTTTGGCGCCATGCTAGCTGGCTGTGTAGACCCGCTTAGCAGGCATCATATCGCCTTAAATGACGAAAAAGGCATAGATACGCGCTTTGATCCAAAGCAAAAACAGCTAAAGCTAGCAAGTGATGAGCCTTTTGTGCTGTTTTTTTATGACACAGACTGCGGAGCTTGCAAAGCCCAAATCCCAGATATAGAAGCGCTAAGCCATGAGTATGCAGGTAGGGTTAAATTTATAGGCATTTTAGGCGGTACGCAGGGCTTTGATAAGGATATGAAGCTTTTAAAAGAGCATAACGTAAGCTTTATAACCATATCAGACCCAGTTTCAGTGCAATATTTTGACACGGCTGTAGGCGGAGTAAATGGAGTACCAGTAACCTTCATATTTAATAAAAATGGAGAGCAAGCAGGCAAGACTCTAGGCTATACCCCACGAGCTGCGATAAATAAAAAAATTCTATCCGTTTTATAGTTTTTAAGCTATAATTGTAAAAACGCTTTGCTAAAATAGTGGTATAAATTTATAATAAACCCACCTGGCAAAGCCAAAAGCTTTAAGGTTTAAAGAGTAAAAATTCTAAAGGCAAAATATGAGGATTGATTGTAAAGGGCTTGAGTGTCCCCAACCAGTAATACATACTAAAAAAGCTCTTGAGGGCATGGCTGTTGGCGAGTGGCTAGAGATTGAGATAAACTCCAAAATAGTGCTAGAAAATGTGCTTAAGTTTATAAACTATTCTGGCTATGAAGCAAGCGTAGATAAAGTAGATGAAAATAGCGAGATTTGTATCATAAAAGTGCAAAAAACTGATGGTACAGGGCACACCGCTCCACTATCGGCTAAGCCATCAGAAAAATCAAACATATCCACCCAAAATAGGCTAAATAGTGATAGCATAGACCTAACCCTAGCACCACACGAAGAAGTCAGCCTAGAGCCAAAACCTCAATCAAAGCTAACCCATAGCGCAAGGAAAAAAGTCATCTACCTAAACGATGATAGAGCAGGAAACGGAGAGGTCGGACTTAGCTTGCTTGCAAAGCTGCTTAGCTCGTTTGCTTTACTAAGCGAGCATATAGAGGCGGTCGCTTGCGTAAATAATGGCGTTTTTGTAAGCACGACACGCTCTCACCCAGCCCTAGCCTCACTAAAAGAACTAGAGCAAAAAGGTGTGCGCATAATAAGCTGTGGTGCGTGCCTTACAAGCTATAAATTAACTGATAAAGTCCTAGTCGGAGAGATAGGTAACGCCTACGAAATAGCGCAACTTTTAGTCGAATTTGATGAGATAAAGCTATGAATTATCGCAACATGGGGCTACTTAAGCACGTACGCACCTCTGGCTGAGCTGCAAAAATAGACCCGTCGGGTCTTTACAAAGCCGTAGCAGGGCTAGATATGAGCCACCCTAAAATCCTAACTGGCACCAAAAATAGCGAGGACGCTAGCGTATTTGCCATAGATGACAAACTAGCCATAGTCCAGACGCTTGATTACATCACGCCAGTTGTGGATGATCCTTACATCTACGGACAAATAGCCGCAGCAAATGCGCTAAGTGATTGCTTTGCCATGGGGGCAAACGCCATAACAGCGCTGAATATCCTAGGCTTTGATGAGTGCCATTTTGATAGCGAAATAGCAAATGAAATAATGGCTGGAGGGGCTAGCAAAATACGCGAGTGCGGGGCTGCGCTAGTAGGCGGACACAGCACAAGCTCACCTGAGATGTTTTATGGCTTAAGCGTAACAGGGATAGCCAAAAATGGCAAATTTTGGGCAAATAATACCGCTAAAATCGATGATGTATTAATCCTTACAAAGCCGCTTGGATTTGGCGTGCTAGCCACTGCGATAAAGGCAGGACTCGCCAAAAACGTACAGATAAAAGAGGCAAGTAGGCTAATGAGCCAGCTAAACTACTACGCCCTAGCTGCGCTTAGTGAGATAAACGTAAACGCTTGCACGGATGTTACAGGCTTTGGACTGTTGGGGCATCTTTACGAAATGACGCGAGATGAGATTAGCGTAGAATTAAGCTTAAAAGATATTCCACTGCTTTTAAGCGCACAGGAGTTTAGCGCCATGGGGCTAATCCCTGAGGGCAGCTATAAAAACCGAGAATTTGTAAGCGAGTTTGTAAGTGGCGAGGCCGACATGCTACTTTATGACGCACAAACCTCAGGTGGACTACTAATTGCAGTATCACAAAAAGACGCTAACATCGCACTAAAAAAGCTAAAAGAAGCAGGCTACGAACATAGCGCAATAATCGCCCACATCACAAAAAGCTATAGCAAAGAAAAAATACGAGTGGTTTGAATTTAAAGCTAAGTTAAAAATACCAAAAAGCCACAATTTTATAAAAAAACCAAATAATTTTTGTAGCTTTTATTATCCTTTAGTGTCTATAAATTCACGATAATTAACTTTATCTTTTAGCTAACTATTAAATTTTATCTTATTCTCGAGCCTTTTTATAATGCACTTTATCTATAATTTTAAAGAGATATACTTTTTATCAAATGAAATCATTTTAAAACAGTGTCATTTAATATTATTAAAAGCTGTTTATTTGGGCTTTATATACTTTTAAAACAACATAAATTTAAAAGCTTTTGGAACATATTTAGGATAAAAACGGACATTTTGGGATTATATGGATTTTTTTATTTAAATTTTACTACGTTTCTTAATTATAAATGGTCTTTAATATTATTAGACAAATTGTTTAAAAATAACATATTTTTTAATATTTTCTCAAGAAAGCTAGTTATAAAACTCTATCTAAGCCAGTCCCAAATCCTTATAAACTCTAACAACCCCATCTTTATACGTACGTAGGCTAAAAGCCTCTATGACACCCTTATCTGGTGATTTTATAAGTGGCTTTAGGGTGCTTAAAAGCTCACTTAAGGCTTGCGAAGTTCTTTTACATAGATGAAATTTATCCTTATTTGTGCAAAGTGCACGTATCTCACGAGCCACTGCAATGTCTGAAAACACTACACCAAGTCCACAAGAGAGCGCCTCAATCACTACCCTAGGCAGCCCCTCATCGCTAGAAAATCCAAGCAGATAATCAGCCGCCTTGTAAGCCTCGCTCATATCACTCACAAAGCCAAGCTCTCTCGCTACGCCAAGTTCTTTTAGCTTACTAAGCTTTGCTTCTGCGCTAGGGCTTAGTTTTCCACTGCCGGCTAAAAGCAGGAGTAAATCGTCTCTTTTGCATTCCAAAAATGCCTCAAAAACCAGCTCGTGTCCCTTTAGCTCGAGATAGTTTGCCGCCATTAAAAGCGTGATTTTGCCGCTATTTGCACACTCTTTTGTGGCTGTGGTGTCTTGGTTAGATTTTGTGTCTTGGGCTAATATTGCTGGGTTATAGATGACGCATTTTGGTATTTTTATCTGTGCGTTGTAAAACTCATAAGTCGCATTTGAAACGCAAATAGGCATAAATTTAAGCCCACCCAAAATCTCAAGCTTAAACGGCTCAATGGTAGCGTTTTTGCGCAAGTGCTGAATTACTGGTATATCTAGCACATTTGCGGCACTAAGGTAGGCTAGGTTTGTGCTAAAGTGATTGTTTAAATGCACCGCATCTGGAGAGATTTCACGCAAAAGCGAGAGCGCAAATTTAAAATCAAGCTCATATTGCGCTTTTTGCACCGCTTGTTTGTTAACAAGGCGCAAAATCTCTTTTTTAAATTTATTAAGTTTTGGCTTTGGTTTAAAGCGTATAAACTCCACTCCAAGCTCAGTTAAAACATCACTTATTTGCCTATTTTCTGGGGTTTTGTAGTCATTTTCAAAGTATGCAAGCAGTCGTACCGCCCCCCATTTTCTTAATTCTGAAATTAGCGCAATTAGGCTTTTGCTCCCACCGCCGAACTCAAGTCCAGTATCTATAAAAAACACACTTTTCATATAAATTTAACCGCCTTCTCATATACCTCTGCCGCGCTAATTTGCAGCATACACTCTGCGTATTTACAGGATTTTCCTATGCAAGGAGTGCAGGTTCTTGGCTTTTGCACGTAGGGGTGGATGTCCGGATTTAGCGGTGGGTTTGTGCTTTTTGGTTCACCAGCCACAAAAAGCCCAATTGTCGGCGTATCAAGAGCCGCCGCAATATGCAAAGGACCAGTATCAGGCGTGATTAAAAGATCAAGGCTTCCTATTAGCGCAGCAGCTGAGCGAATATCAAGCCTGCCAGCTGCGTTTAATACTCTATCTTGTGCGCCTTGCTTTGCTAGTTCACGCTCTAATGGCTCAGTGAGAATGCGTTCTTTTGGGCTCCCTGTTAGGACTATTTTTACATTTTTATGCTCTAAAAGCAGCCTAGCTAGCTCTATCCAGCGGCTTAAAAACCACTGCCTTGATATCGTGCTAGCCCCCATTTGCAACCCTACTAGCTTTTGCCCTGGCTTTTTGTCTAAAAGCTGTGCCGCATTTTCATACTCTTTTTTACTTAAATAAAGGTGCATTTTTACATCATCAGAGCTAATGCCTAAAAAATTTAAATAAGCCAGCTTGTTATAGACTATGTAGCGTTGAGTGGGCTTTAGCGGCTGGTGTGCGCTGTGCCAGTGGTTAAATTCATTTTTTACTAGCTTTATTATGTATTTTGCGCCACTTAATACGGCTAATGGAGTGGCTTGTGGCTCGTTTGAGTGCAGGATAAAAACAGCATCTATTTGCATTTTTCTTAGCTTTCGTGCTGCGTTTATAAAGCCTTTCCAGCGTCCGTTGTAAAGCACGATTTCATCGATATTTGGGTCATCTTTAAAAAGCATAGCATTTGCTGGATTTAAAATGGCTATGATTTTTATATCGGGGCGAGCGTGCTTTAGCGCATACCAAACAGGTGTGTTAAAAAGCGTATCACCGATTGCTGTATTGCTAAGGCAGCAGATGGTTTTTACGCTTTGGGGTATTTTGCCGTCTAGCTTTTTTACCTTGTGATTTTTGATTAAAAGTTTTATTAGTTTTTCTCTTATATTCACTTTTTAAGCCCTTTATAAAGCTCGGCTGTTTTATTAGCCATCGCTTCTATGCTAAAGCCCTCTTTTACGTACTCTCTGCCAAACTCGCCCATATTTTTGCGAAGTTTCTCATCATCGCAAAGCCTCTTTAGCGCCGTTTCAAGCCCCTTTTCATCGTCAAAAAGCAGTCCACTCTCGCCCTCTTTTATCGCCTCTGGTATGCCGCCCACTCTCGCTCCCACGCAGGCTACACCGCAGCTTGCAGCCTCAAGTAGCGCAGTGCCAAGCGCCTCCATACGAGAGGGCAGCACAAATATATCAAGGCTTCCCAGCCAGCTTGCCACGTCGTCCCTGTTTCCAAGCATATAGACGTTGCCTATTTTTTGGGCTAGCGGCTTTAAATTTGGCATTTGTGGGCCATCTCCGGCTATGATTAGGGCGGTGTTTGGGTTTGTTTTTGCTAATGTAGCAAAGACGCTTACTAGCATACTCACACGTTTTGCTTCTCGTAATACCGCCACGCAGCCTATGGCCACGCAGTCGCTTTTTAAGCCAAGCTCCGCTTTTATGTCGTGCGTGAAATTTGGCGAATATTTTTGCGTGTCAACGCCGGTGTGAATGACGCTAATCTTATCCGCCCTTACGCCTTTTTGCACAAGTGCGCTCTTTGTTGCACTACTAACGGCTACGACGTGGGTGCTTAGGTTATAGCTTAGAGGGTTTGAGATGGGGGTTTGCAGATGGCGAGTGCGCACGACTGGCGTGCGGGTAATGAGCCCCACAATAGTGCCTATTATGCCGTCTTTGCCTGAGTGCGTGGCTATTAAATTTATGCCATTTTTGCGCACAAAACGCGCTATGCAAAAGATTTCTAAAACGTTATAACTGCGCTTTAGATTAAATTTAACAAACTCACACTTTACCGGCTTTTCAAGGCTCTTTGCGCCGTCATTTAGCCCGTAATAAAACTCAAACTCCCCGCTTTTTGCAAGCTCGTTTATCACGCGCTCGGTGCGGTGTTCTTGCCCTCCAAAGCCAAGACTGCTTTCAAGTTCTAGCACTTTTATCATTTAAATAGCTCCCTAGCAGTTTTTAACACATCATCTACGCTAACATCATTGGCCACGTGGCTATCGGGCTGTAATACTTGCATATTTTTACCAAGCGGCTTCCAGCGAATTTGATTAGCAAGCCCAAGTATCACAATAAGCGGCAGCATACCGCCACGAAGTGCCGCCCCAGCGTGCATAAGTCCACCATCTAGCACCACAAATCCCCTTGCGCTATTTAGGTAGCTAGCCAGCTCAAAAAGACTCTTTGTCGCCAAAAACTCGCCACCGCCAAGCCTAGCCACCTGCTTGCCAAACTCCGCGCTTTCTGCCGTTATTATAAGCTTAAACTCGGCCGCCAAGCCCTTTGCTATGGCGGCGGCTTTTTCTAGGCTTAGCTGGTCTTTTTCTAGCCTAGAACCGGCGTGAAAAAAGACGTAATCTTTAAATTTATCGCTCTCGTTTTGGGGGATTAAAAGGCTATTTTCTCCGCCATCTTTTGCCCCAAGAGGAGCTAAAAGGGCGTAGCAGATGTCTCTTTCGTGAATGTTTTTTACAATTTCAATCTGATGATTTACTGGGCTTGGCGAGTTTTTTATGCCTATGCATAGCTTTGCCCCAGCCGCCCTAGCCCAAAGCCCAGCGTGACGAGAAAATCCAGACCGAAGTATCACCGCAGCGTCGTATTTTTCTTTTCTTATTTTAATTAGCAGTTTTAGCTTATTAAAAAGTGCTAATGTTTTTTTAAAGATGCCTTTTACGTGCTTGCTTTTTGTGTAAACTAGCACGTTATTAACAAATGGATTTTTATGCATTACGGGCGCATTTAGCGAGTTTACCACGATGTCTATTTGGGCGTTTGGGTTTGCCTTTCTTAGCGCCTCGATGGCCGGGGTGGAGCAGATTAGATCACCGATATTGTCATTTCTTATTAATAAAATTTTCACAGTTTTTACCTTAAAAATGGTTGATTATAGCTTTAATTTATTGAAAAATAGGTAAAATTATGCCATGCAGAAAAAAATAGTATTTTTAAGACTAAATCCAAACGCAACTGGTGGGGCGGAGCATTATTTATTGCGGCTAAAAGAGGCTCTATCTCAGGCTAAAACAGCCTCAAGCATTCGCAGATATAGCGGCAAAAAGTGGCTTTCAAGCTGGATAAAGGCTCTGATTTTTAATGCCCAAGCAAGGCGGGCAAAGGCAAATGATGAGCTATATTTTAGCCTTGAGCGCATTGATAGTGCGGATATTTACAGGGCAGGTGACGGGGTGCATAAAATTTATCGCCAAAGCAAAAAGCTGTGGTGGCTAAATCCCCTAAACTTCGTCTACCCCTACCTTGAAAAACGCTGCTTTAACAATGCTAAAATAATAATTGCAAACTCAAATTTCATCGCTCGCCAAATCACCGAGGCTTACGGCATAAGCAGGGAAAAAATAAGCGTAATTTATAACGGCGTAAAGATACCTAGTGCGGTGGATAAAATGGGCTCAAAAAAGGCTCTTTGCGATGAGCTGGGGCTAGATAGTGAATTGCCTATTTTGCTTTTTGTGGGAAGCGGCTTTAAACGAAAGGGTGTAAGCGAGTTACTTTTTATTTCAAAAGCCCTAAACGAGCTTAAATTTAAGCATAATTTAATAATAATCGGTAAGGATAAACGCTTAAAAAGCTATGAAAAAATGGCAAACAAGCTTGAGGTAAAGGCTAAATTTATGGGCGAGCGCAAAGATGTCGCACGCTTTTATGAGGCTTCTGAGGCGTTTATTTTTCCTACGCTTTATGAGCCGTTTAGTAATGTAATTTTAGAGGCTTTAAGCTATGGCTGCATAAGCCTAAGCACCACGCAAAATGGTGCCAGTGAAATACTACCTAAAGAGTGGGTGTTAAGCGCGGATAGCCTTAATGACGCTAGGTTAATAATTAAGGCTCTAAGCGAAAATAAAGCGCAAGAGGCGCAAGAAATAGCAGCAAAATACACAATAGAAAAAAACGCTTTACAAACTTTAAGCCTCATAAACGACGTGCTTAAGGCTAATATGTTAAAATAGCTATTAAAAAAGGATAAATTTGAGTAAAAAAGTACATTTTATCGGCATTGGCGGCATTGGCATATCCGCTATTGCTAGATTTTTAAAAGAAAAAGGCTACGAGATAAGCGGCTCTGACATAGCCCAAAGTAGCACCACAAAAGAGCTAGCCACTAGCGGTATAAAAGTCATCACCCCGCACGACGCAGATTGCGTGGCTGGGGCGGATATAGTGGTGTATTCAGCAGCAATTAAGCCTGATAATCCTGAGCTAGTGCGTGCAAAAGAGCTAGGCATCGCCACCCTAAGCCGCAAAGAAGCCCTGCCTATGGTGCTTGAAGGCAAGCGAGTTTTTGCCGTAGCTGGAGCTCACGGTAAAAGCACCACCTCAGCTATGCTTTCAAGCCTGATTGAAGGCTCAAGCATAATAGGCGCGATTAGCAAGCAATTTGGCTCAAATATGCGCTACGAGCCCAGCCCAAACGTCATCTTTGAAGCAGACGAGAGTGATAGCAGTTTTTTAAACTCAAACCCCTACCTAGCTATCGTAACCAACGCCGAGCCTGAGCATATGGAGCATTATGATTACGACATAGAGCGGTTTTATGCGGCGTATCGGGGCTTTATCGAGCGTGCGCAGGTGCGAGTGATAAACGCTGAAGATGAGTTTTTAAGCACGCTAAAGCTTGATGCTATTCGCCTTTATCCTAGCGTGGATATTACCGATGTGGCGATGGTAGTGCGTGATTATGAGCCTTACACTAGCTTTAATCTCAAAGGACTTGGGCGATTTGAGGCGTATGGTATGGGCTGGCATATCGCCATTGACGCTAGCCTTGCGGTGCTAGCAGCCCTAAATGAAAAGCCCCTGCCTGCCGTGCGAGAGGCGCTTGCTAAATACCGCGGCATAAAAAAGCGATTTGATATTTTAGCGGCTAGTTCAAATTTTGTCTTAATCGATGATTACGCTCATCATCCAACAGAGATTAAAGCCACGCTTAAAAGCGTCTTTGAGTATGCTAGGCTTGTTGGCATTACACACGTTACGGCGATTTTTCAGCCGCACCGCTACACACGCTTAGCGGCTAATATTGAGGGCTTTGTAGAGTGCTTTAATGGCGTGGATAGCCTTGTTATCCTGCCTGTTTATGCCGCTGGAGAGACGCCTGTGCAAATTGATTTAAAGGATAAATTTAAAGAGTATCACCCTATCTTTACTGAGCGTGTGATTAGGAGCGAGAGTGGGGTGGAGTTTAGCGATGAGTTTGGCGTGATAAACCGCCTAAATGACGGCATAGTCATCGGCTTTGGCGCTGGAGATATTAGTGCTATGCTAAGGGGCGATAAATGATACGCTACGCCTTACTTGGAGCTGTTGGTGCGGTTTTATTTATCCTTCTTTTTGCCATGCCACATGAAAAGTTTAGTCTTAAGGGTAAAATTTTTGCGTCGCTTTTTGTGATTTTGCTTATATTTTTTGCTGGCTTTTTTGAGCGGAGTAATGACAGCGAGGCCGCATTTAGACGCGATTTGCTCTTAAAATTTGAACAAGGCGGCAATATAAGATGCGATAAATTTATAATAAATTCTAAAACTTTCAACTACGAATACGGCACCGCTAGCTTTGTAGCAAAGGATAAAAATCACGGCGGAGATGAGGGGTTAGCCGGGGTGAGCGTAGATATACAAAGCTGCGAGGCACGAAGTGAAAAATGAGCTTTTAGGCCAGCTTGATTTAGGCGAGTATTTAGAGCGTTTTAGCTCGTTTTTGGCTAGGCAAAAGGAGCTTTTTATCCCTGGAGACAGCAAGATACACTTTGAGTGTATACTCGAGCTTTCAGAGCATGATTTTAATCCGCCAAATAAGATAAAAGCCCTAAATGATGAGCTAATGCGCCTTAGTAAAAATGGCGTACTTCATGTGAGTGAAATTTATGAATTTGCAAAAATTATCAGCTATTTTAGCTATCTAAAAAAGCTTAAATTCCAAGGCTCGCTCTCACGCTGGCTAGATAAGATTATCCTGCCTGAGGATATGCTACAAATCGCCTCTAGCTTTGATAAAAATGGCGAGCTAAAGGACGAGGTTGACGCTCGCCTTGTTGATTTGCGCCATGCGCTAAAATTAAAAGGCGAGGAAATCGCCACTGCGCTTCGTCAAATAGCCTACTCAAAGTCGCTTTCAAGCTACCTTGTCGATACGCAAATCCACTACATAAATGAAAGTGAAACCCTGCTCGTACGAGGCGGCTTTAACCACGTGCTAAAAGCAAGTATCGTCGCACGCAGTAGTGGCGGACATTTTTACGTCGAGCCTGAGCGTATTGCTACATTAAAGCGTGAACAAAGCAGGCTAAATGATGAAAAGCAGATGATAATTTATGAGCATGCAAAGGCTATGAGTGAGCGCATGAGTAAAGCTTTGGCTTTTCTTAAATTTATAAACGGCGCCTTTGATATTTTTGACGCTTATAGTGCACGTGCGTTAATGGCTAAATCCTTGGATTTGGAGTTTGTCCTGCCAAAGGATAATAGCCGCATAGTGCTAAAAGATTTCGCACATCCAGCACTTAAAAATCCAAAGAGCATAAGCCTTGATTTTAGCAAAAAGGTTCTGCTAATAACAGGCGTAAACGCAGGTGGAAAGTCCATGCTGCTTAAATCAATCATAAGCGCAGCCTTAATGGCAAAATATCTCCTGCCTATGCGAATTAACGCACGCCAGTCGCAAATAGGGGCTTTTAAGGAATTTGACGCGATTATTGAGGATCCACAAAATGTCAAAAACGATATCTCTACATTTGCCGGCAGGATGCTGCATTTTTCACGCCTTTTTAGCAAGCGAGGGCTGCTAATTGGCATTGATGAAATTGAGCTTGGCACTGATTTTGAGGAGGCCGCTAGCCTTTATAGCGTAATAATTGAGCAATTAATCAAAAATGATGTAAAAATAGCCATAACTACCCACCACAAGCGCCTTGCGATGCTGCTAGCCAAAAACGACGAGGTGGAGCTAGTCGCTGCACTTTATGATGAGAGCACTCAAAGACCTAAGTATGAGTTTTTAGAGGGTACGATAGGTAAAAGTTATGCCTTTGAAACTGCTGCAAGATATGGCATAGCGCAAAATTTAGTCGCTAAAGCAAAGGAGCTTTACGGCGAAAATAAGGAAAATTTAAACGAGCTTTTAACAAAAACGATAAATTTAGAAGCCGATTTAAAAGAGCGTATTAAAAGAGTGCAGGCTAAAGAGAGCAAGCTAGATGAGCTAATCTCTGCCCAAAAAGAGGCAAACGAGAGCGAATTTGAGCGTACCAGAGCGATTGTAGCAAGGCTAGAGCGAGAATATAATGAAGCTATAAACGAGGCAAAAAAGGCGATAAATTTAAACAATACCAAAGATAAACAAAGAGCCATAAATGCAGCGAATGAGCGCAAAAAATCGATTGCTAAACCAAAGCAAAGCCTAAATCAAAACGAGCCTATCGCAGTGGGCGATAGCGTAAAATATGGGCTATCAAAGGGCGTGGTGCTAGCTATAAATAAAAAAGAGGCGACGATAAATTCAAACGGCATAAGCCTAAGAGTGCCGCTTTATGCGCTTAAAAAATACCACAATAACGCCCAAAAGCCAGCCCCTAGCGTGAGACTTAGCGTACAAAAGCCAAAAAGTGCTAGCGTAAGCTTAGACCTACACGGACTTAGGGTAGATGAGGCGCTTGAACAGCTAGATAAGTTTATCTCTGATGCACTTTTGGCTGGATTTAGCGAAGTAAGCGTGTTTCACGGTATGGGCACAGGGCGGCTTGCGCGAGCTGTGAGCGAGTTTTTAAAGGCTCATCCAAGTGTAGAGAGCTTTAGCGATGCACCTGCAAATGCGGGTGGATATGGGGCAAAAATAGTCAGGCTTTAAGTAAAAAATGGCTATAATCTTAAAAATAAGTATCGAGTAGGTCATAATGACATCAATCATCAAAAGCACATCTGATATAACTATCACACTTATTACGGCGGTTTTTATATATCTTGCTGCTATGGACGGCGTTATATTTTATTACAAGTACACAAATGCCCTAGACCCAAAGGCCGCCAGCACAGAAGCTGAGGTACGCTTTTACCTTGATAATTACAAAAAAGAGCTAGAGGACATCATAGATAGTAGCTCTCAAATTAGCGATAAAATAGTGGCATATGATCAGATAAATGATAAATTTGGGGAGTATCTTAGTAAATCAGCAGTGAGCGATGTGTACTTATTAAAAGCAAGCGATGGCGGAAATATGAGCGTTATCTCAAGCTATGATAAGAGCATGATAGGAGAGGACGCGAGCTTTCCTGAATGCGGAATAAATACAAGCTCAGACATACTAAAGCTAGCCAAAGGTGGAATGTATTTTTACAAGCAAGTACTGCCTGAAAATCACGTTTTTGTCTGCGCTTTTGAGCCTGTTAGGGGCTATATGCTGGGTATTAAAAATACCTTTAACAAATCATTAAAAGGATTTAGTGACCCTGATTTTAAAGACTGGTTTGTACAAAATTTAAGCCTAACTCTAATAGCCTCAATAATCGGCGTACTTTTAAGCGTTAGCGGATATTTTTGGATATTAAATCGATACTTAAAGCAGCAAAGAAGCTTTGAAAAGACAAAAAAAGAGGACGATGAAAAGATAAGAATCTCAAACACCATGCTCTATCTTGACGATGCTACAGGGTTACTAAATCGTCGTGCGCTTGATAGGGATTTGTCAAATTTTAAATACCCACGCATAGTTATTATTAGCATTGATGATTTTAACAGTATGCAGGAATATTACGGCGATGAAATATGCGATACTGTGCTAGCAAAAATGGCTGAAGTGCTAAAAGAGCTTGCCAAAGAGCACAAAATGAATGCGTACCGCATAGAATATGATAAATTCTGCCTAATGGAAAATACCTACATAGTATCGCTTGATGATTATGAGGAGCTAGCGCAGATGATTATCGACCGCTTTAAAGGGCGCATAATAAATATAGAAAAAGACGACCTAAAAGCAGAGGAGATTGAGGTAAATACCACAATAGGCATGAGCTTAGATGACACGCATACTCTCTTAAAAGCTTACATAGCACTTAAATATGCGACCAAAAACCGCAAAGATTTCGCCTGCTTTTTTAAAGGGCTTAGCAACCCAGATGAGTACATACACCAGATAAAATATAGTAGCATGATTAAAAATGCTATCTTAAATAATACCATATCGCACTTTTATCAGCCTATTTTTGACGCAAACAAGGAGCTTTTGCGCTACGAGCTTTTAGTCAGGCTTGATGATAGCAATGAGCCTGTGCCGCCTATGGAGTTTTTACTAGTGGCTCGTAAAATAAAGCGATATGAGGATTTGCAGCGTTCGATGATAGAGCAGCTAAAGGCAGATATGCTAGAAAAAACTGGGCTTAGCTTTTCTATAAATTTAAACATAGACGACCTGTTTTTGCAAAATATATCAAATGATATTTTAAGCCTAGCAGAGATTGAAGGTGTAGGCAAAAGACTCTTTATAGAGCTAGTGCTAAATGATAAAATCTCCGATATGCCACGCCTTTTAAATTTTACAAACCGCCTAAAAAGCAGAGGAGCGCACATAGTTCTTGATGATTTTGCTGGAGAGTATGGCATGTCTCTTTGGGATATGGCGCTTTTAAAGCCAGAAATCATAAAAATCTCTAGCGTGGTAACTAGAAATATTGATACCGAATTACAAAGCAAGGATATGCTAGGAAGCATAATCAAATTCGCCCACTCAAGCGGTATCCGCGTCGCAGTAAAACACATACACTCAAAAGATGTCTTTGAGGCTTGCAAAAGCCTTGGCGCAGACGAGTATCAGGGCTTTTACCTAGGGCTTGCCTCAAATGGTATGCAGGAGAAAAAATATGGACTTAATTAAAATTTTAACCGAGCTTTTAAGCCGTCCTTCCATAACTCCAGATGATGCTGGTTGCCTTGAGTTTATACGGCGAATTTTGCCATCTTATGAGGCTAGATATGTCGATTTTACAGGCAATGAAAAAGACTACGGTGTTAAAAATTTATGGCTTAGACGCAGGTATGGAAGTGGCGCACATATCGCATTTGCGGGGCATGTGGACGTAGTGCCAGCAGGAAGTGGCTGGGATAGCGAGCCGTTTAATCCCATACAAAAAGATGGCTTTATCTACGGACGCGGCGCACAAGATATGAAAAGTGGGGTGGCGGCTTTTGTCGCGGCTTGCGAGCAGCTTGAAGGATTTATAGCAAGTGGCAAGAGCGAATTTGACGGAACCATCTCGCTTATTCTTACAAGCGATGAGGAGGGCGAGGGCAAGCACGGCACGCTTGAGGTTTTAAATTTAATGAAAAGCGAGGGTGCTTTGCCAGATTTTGCCGTCGTGGCTGAGCCAACTTGCGAAAGCGTACTAGGCGATAGCCTAAAAGTGGGGCGTCGAGGCTCCATAAACGGCAAAATAAGCATAATCGGCAAGCAAGGGCACGCCGCCTATCCAGAAAAATGCGCTAACCCAGCCCACGCCCTAGCCTTGATTTTTGATAAATTTGCCGGCGTGGATTTAGATAGCGGGAGTGAGTTTTTTGCGCCGAGCAAGCTAGTTATTACCGATATTCGCGGCGGCATGGAGGTTACTAACGTAACGCCTGAACGCATTGATATTATGTTTAACGTACGAAACTCAAACCTAACAGATACCGATAAGGTAAGGAGCTTTTTAGAGGCGATTTTAAAAGATTTGGATGAGGGCTTTAGCTATGATTTAAGCTTAAGGGCTGGCTCAAAGCCGTTTTTAACTGATAAAAACTCACTTATAGTGCGTGCTATGAGTGATGTTATTAAGCGCACTTTAGGCGTAACGCCTAGTCTAAACACCAAAGGAGGCACGAGCGACGCGCGCTATTTGTCGGCTTTTGGGGTAGCTTGCGTGGAGTTTGGGGTGATAAATGACCGCATACACGCTATAAATGAGCGAGTAAGCGTCAAGGAAGTAAACGGCTTAAAAGATGTATTTTTAAATTTATTAATCTCGATAGGGCAAAAAAAGCTTAAATAGCGTCTTTTGCTTTTATTTGGTTTTTAAACCAGCTTATCTTGCTTCGCTATTGCGTTAAATTTAAAATTTACTCAGTCGTTACCCATATGATAACTTTAGTCGCAAATTTTAAATCCGCCTTGCCTAGATTTTGCTTCGCTACGCTTGCAACCCGCTGGGTGAGATATTTCGCATTATCCGTTTAAATTTATAAAAACCCTAGCAATTGCAATTTAAAATTTGACGCAGGAAAATTTTAAATGCTAACGATACCGCGGCTTTGAGATTGTTAAATGGAAAGGAGCGACTTCATAAAACAAACGCAGTGCAGTTTCTTAGTGATTTAAACCCTTTCCTCAGCGTAAAATAAAAAGCCGTAACATTAAGTAAACTTAGCCTTTAGTGTAAAAATAAAATTAAACTCAAGTCACAACCCCAACTACGGTTTTACCCCTTTTAACAGTAAAAATAAAGCTTAAATTTATACTACCATACTTCACATATAGCCAGTCAGCACGGAGGAGTCGCCAACTATCGAAATTTAAATTTGTTATAAAACGAATGTAAATAATAGCAATCCATTAAACGTATGGGATGGGGGGGTGGCAGGCGAAGCACGAGATAATTGATTTTATGCGGCTTGCATTGTGTTGCAACTGCTAGCACTACTTACTTTATGTACGCATGGCAACCTCTTACCCTGCTAAGCCGCATACACTCCTGTGTCCTAAATAAAAACGTAGCAAAACTTAGCGAGCATATAGCACCCAACAGGCTACTAGCAAAGCAAAGTAAAAAGCAATGCGAGAGATGGGTAAATATAAAGATAAAGACTTTGTGAAACAAGGTGTAGCCGCAGTTTCTGTGAAAACGAAGTTTCTTCAAAACAAAGTTTATTTAAAAACAAGCGAAGTAAGGTTTATTTAAAATAAGGCGTATCCGCAGTTTTTTACAAAAGCCTTGCTTTATGCACCACTTCGTGATACAAACTCGCCCAGTCTAGGTAAAGCAAAGCGGAAATAAACGCGAGCGAGCATATCGATTCTTGCTGCACAAACCGTTGAACGTGATACGAGCGATGGATAAATAAAAGGAGCAAGATGGCTTCAAATTCTAGCCCCCTTCTTCTTTTTTCTTGACGCAAAACAAAAATCGTATACGAAAATAAAAGCCATAGCGTAAAAATAGGCTCAAATTCAAAAACTAAAAGTGTCTGCGGTTTTACCTATTCTTAAATAACAAAAAGTAAAAATTTAAATTTATACTGGCACGTGTGGGAAGTGTCCGTGGACGAAGTCTAACGGATACGGTACTTATGCAGCTTGTATTGCGTGGCTTAAAGCAAGAACTACGCATTTTAGCGGCTTTTAATTATCCGAAAAATCAAAATGTAAAAATAGAAATTTAAAAAGTATAAAATCAGTAGGAAGCCCCAAAACTGGGGCTAGAGAATTATTTTAGAGTTTGGATATACTCAGCTATAGCTTGCATTTTAGCTTCGTCTAGTCTACCAGCTTGAGCTTTCATCACGCCGCCAAGACCATAAGCATTCTTGCTTCCTGTTTTATACTCGCTTAGAGCTTTTACTATCTCCTCTGCGCTTAAGCTGCTTAGTGCAGGAACTTTGTTTTGGTACTGTTTTTCAGCTTTTGCGCCATGACAGGCTACACAGCTTTTATATAGTTTAGAGCCGTCTTCAGCAGCCATAGCAGCAGTAGCAAACACCCCAAGAACCAATGCAGATGCGATGATTTTTTTCATCTTTTTTTCCTTTAATATGAGTTGATGTTTTGTGATTATAGTGTATTTTTTTAAAAAATTTATTTAAAATAGGTTATAATTTAATCTATGAAAGAAAATTTTAAAAAACCGGCACTTTTCCTAGACCGAGACGGCGTGATAAATAAAGACCTAGGCTACGTTAGTAAGATAGAGGATTTTTGCTTTTGCGATGGAATTTTTGAGGCTTTAGCGGAGTTTGCAGCGGCTGGATATATGCTCGTTGTTGTTACAAATCAATCAGGTATCGGCAGGGGTTATTATAGCCTTAGCGATTTTAACGTGCTAAATGAATATATGCTTGATAGTTTTTGTCAAAATGGCGTAAAAATAGAAAAAGTTTATTATTGTCCGCACTCTCCAGATGAGGCGTGCCAGTGTCGCAAGCCAGCTGCGGGTATGCTTCTTGCAGCCCAAAATGAGCTTAATATAGACATGGCTAAAAGCGTCATGATAGGCGATAAGCAAAGCGATATAGTAGCGGCTACGGCGGCTGGGGTTGGCAGGGCTTATTTGCTTGATAAAAACCCATATGCTAGCGTAATGGATGTGCTAAAAGATATGAAACAAAAAGGAATAATATGAACGCAAAACGAGTGCTAATCACTGGCGCAGCTGGCTTTATCGGCTCTGCGCTGGCGCACCATTTTGATACCCATTATAAAGATATACGAGTGCTTGCACTGGATAAATTTAGAAATAACGAACGCTTTAGTAATGGCAATCTAAAAAGCTTTGGGCATTTTAAAAATCTCCTAGGATTTCGTGGCGAAGTCATAGAAGCTGATATAAATGACCCTAGGACGCTTGAGGTAATTAAAGACTTTGCACCCGATTTAATCTATCACGAGGCGGCGATTTCAGACACCACTGTAAGCGAGCAAGACGAATTAGTCCGCACAAACGTAAATGCGTTTTTAAGTCTTTTAAGCTTATGCGAAAAACTAGGCGCGCATATGGTCTATGCTAGCTCTGGGGCGACTTACGGTAGCGCAAAAGCTCCGCAAAAAGTGGGCGAAGCCGAGGCACCAAATAACGCCTATGGCTTTTCAAAATTAGCCATGGATAACGCCGCTTTAAGCTGGAGTAAACGCACCGGGGGCGTGGCTGTGGGGCTTAGGTATTTTAACGTCTACGGCAAAGGCGAGTTTTTCAAAGAACGTACCGCATCTATGATACTTCAGTTTGGCTTGCAAATTCTAAGAGGCACAGAACCAAAACTCTTTGAGGGAAGTGATAAAATTTATAGAGATTTTGTGTATATTAAAGACATCATACAGGCAAATTTAAAAGCTGCAAATGCCACAAAAAGCGGAGTTTACAACGTAGGCACTGGCGTGGCTAGAAGCTTTAGCGATGTGGTTGATATTTTACAAGCTGAGTTTGGCACAAATCTAAAAAAGAGCTTTATTAAAAATCCTTTTAAAAGCTCGTATCAGTTTCACACCGAGGCCGATATAGCGCCTACTATCCTAGAGCTAGGCTACGCGCCTGAGTATACGCTAGAGCAAGGCATAAAAGACTACGCCGATGAGATACGTAGAATTTATGCGCAGGAGGTGCTTGCATGAGAGTGCTTGTGGTGGGGGATTTGATGATGGATCACTACATTTGGGGGAGTTGTGAGCGCATATCCCCTGAAGCTCCAGTGCAAGTTGTCGCCACTCAAAAACAGAGCAAGCGTCTAGGTGGGGCTGGAAATGTGGTGGCAAACCTCATTGATCTCGGAGCCAACGTAAGCGTAGCTAGCGTGCTAGGCGATGATGCGGTTGGTGATGAGATAGAATCTATGCTGAATAATCTAGGGGCTGATACATCGCTATTACTGCGTGAGAAGGGGCGCATAAGTGGCATAAAAAGCCGTGTGATGGCATCCCATCAACAGGTGGTACGCATAGATAGCGAGAGCGTGGCGGATATTTCTAATGCTAGCGAATTTTGCGAGGCTGTGGCTAAAAGCATTGATAAATTTGATATAGTCCTACTAAGTGATTATGCAAAGGGAGTACTAAGCAAACCAGTTTGCACTGGAGTGATAGCGCTGGCTAAAAAAGCTGGCAAAATGGTGCTAGTTGATCCAAAAGGCAAGGATTACTCAAAATACCGTGGCGCCACGCTCCTTACGCCAAATCGCAAAGAGGCAAGCGAGGCAAGTGGAATAAAAATCACAGACGAAGCTAGCTTAAAAAGTGCGATTACATGGTTAAAAGATGAGATAAATTTAAAATACGGACTTATCACGCTAAGTGAGGAGGGTATAGCCTTGCTTGATGATAAGCCCCACATTTTCCCAGCCATAGCAAAAGAAGTCTTTGACGTAACGGGCGCTGGAGACACCGTCTTAGCGACGCTTGGGTATATGTTAGCTAGTGGCGCAGACATAAAAGAGGCCGTCAGGGTGGCAAATCTAGCTGCAGCCGTAGTCGTGGCAAAGGTAGGCTCAGCCACAGCTAGCTTTAGCGAGATAGAGGAGCTTTTACGAAGTCAGGCAAGCGCTGGCTTTGAGCGTAAGATAAAAAGTGTCACCGAGCTTGAGGCGATACTGGCTCACAGGGGGCAAAAGCGCGTGGTCTTTACAAATGGCTGCTTTGACATACTTCATCCAGGGCATGCACGATATCTCTCAAAAGCACGTGATTTTGGGGATATTTTAATAGTTGGGCTAAACTCAGACGCAAGCGTAAAGCGATTAAAAGGCGAGGCACGCCCTATAAATTCGCAAAACGATAGAGCCTGCTTATTAGCCGCACTTGGCTTTGTGGATTATATCGTCATTTTTGATGAGGATACACCACTTGACCTAATTGCAAAACTTCGTCCAGACGTGCTTGTAAAGGGTGCTGATTATGCTGGCAAAGAGGTCGTGGGAAGTGAGATAGTAGGCGATGTGAGGCTTGTGGAATTTGAAGATGGCAAAAGCACAAGCGGAATAATACAAAGGATAATAGATGCAAATAAATGAGATGATAAAAAATGAAAGAATGGCGCATATAGCGGCCTTTGAAGCAGCAAGCGCACTTGAAGGCGAGCTTATTAGGGCTTGTGAGCTGGTGACGCAGACGCTAAAGCGAGGCGGCAAGGTGCTAATATGTGGCAATGGCGGAAGCGCAGGAGACGCACAGCATTTTGCGGCTGAGCTTACTGGGCGGTACAAAACAGAGCGTCAAGCTCTTGCTGGCATAGCATTAAGTACTGATACTTCAGCTCTCACCGCTATAGGCAACGACTATGGCTTTGAGTTTGTCTTTTCTCGTCAGGTCGAGGCTTTGGGGCGTGAAGGCGATCTGCTCGTCGCAATATCAACAAGCGGAAATAGTCAAAACGTCATTAAAGCCATAGATAGCGCAAGAGGGCTAAAAATGGGTGTTTTAGGGCTTAGTGGCAAGGGTGGAGGCGCGATGAGCGGGCTATGCGATATAAATTTAATCGTCCCAAGCTCTGACACCGCGCGAATACAGGAAAATCACATATTTTTTATCCATACTATCTGCCAAGCGGTAGATATGGCATTTTAGAACGAGGTTTGTGCTATGAGGGGTATTATTTTTGCATTTTTGGCTATCGGCGGCTTGCTATTTGCTGGGGATTTTGAGGAGGCATTAAAGGCTCACGATAGCAAAGAACATCAAAAGGCGGCTATGCTTTTTTCCAAAGCTTGCGATGAGGGCGTAGTGGGGGCTTGCTATAATTTGGCTATACTTTATTACGAGGGACAGGGAGTAGATAAGGACTTTAAGCAAGCAGCCGAGCTTTACAAGAAAGCCTGCGACCTATCAGACGCTGATAGCTGCTATAATCTAGCGCTTTTATACACCACTGGCGAGGGCGTGGAGCAGGACTTTAGCAAGGCAAATGACTATTTTAAAATGGCTTGTAAAGACAATAAAACCGGCGACTGTGCGAAGCTAGGACAGCTTCACGAAAAGGACAAGACATCCCCTGAAGAACATAAACGAGCAGCCGAGCTTTTTAACCATGCTTGCAACGAGGGAAATCCTACTGCATGCGCAAATTTAGGCAGATATTACTCTTTGGGGCTTGGCGTGGCACAAGATGACAAAAAAGCCATGGCTCTATCTAAAAAAGCCTGCGCAAATGGGCATGGAAGCGAGCTTGGATGCTATAATGTGGGGGCAATTTATTACACGAAGTTAAAAAATAAAGACTTGGCTAAAAAATACTTCTCATACGCTTGTGATTTAGGATTTACGCAGGGCTGCGATAGGCTAAATCAGATCGAAAGCGAGCTAAAATCCCCTAGAAAATAGGGGTCATTTTGGCTATAAATTTAAGCCTAGATAGTTAAATTATAGACAAAAATATCAATTTTTACCCCTCCCCATTCTTTTGCAAAATAAGTAAGCAAGCGTCTATTTTAGAGGCTAAATTTAAAATAATTAAAGCTTCTATTTCAAACAAAATTAAATTTTAACTAGTTTTTACACATATTAAGAGATAAACAAACACTTTTAGCTTTAAATTTATTCCATAAAGCTTACTATATTTTAGAGATATTTTAATGAAATTTACACTATTTGCTTAGTACAAGAGTAGCTAAAAATATTCTGGGCGGTACTCAAAGTGCATGGTGTCAAAGTGCTTCCACCTGCCTCCCCAGATAAATTTATGCCGTTCAAAAGCATGCACTATAGCTTGCGGGATCTGGTTTTTGTAGCTTTTACTCCAGCGCCAGTAGCTGCTATATTTGACGTTTATATCGACTGCAATTGCATAGCTATGTGCACTTAGCTGATTTGTGCCAGCTATCTTGCGCCATTTAAATGTGCCACCTATATTTTGTAAAAACTTAGCAAACTCTGGGTTATTTTGCACTAGAGTTTTTAGCTCATTAGCGACCTCTTGCAAGGCTTTGCTGGCGCCATTATTTTTATTAAATTCCACCATATGCCCCAAAAAGTCAACCTTGACCAAATTTGCCCTAACCTCAGCCTCGCTTTTACCATATACTGCGCCTAAAAGCTCGTAGTTTCGGCACCTAGTACTATCATCTAAAGGCGCATTAAGTCCAGCTAGCGCACTGTATGAATTTGCACTCATCATAGCCATTATACTAGCGCTATTTTGACATCCCTCGTCTTGTCTTGTTTTTAACGGTGGGTTATCGCCTAGATTTAGCATTATTTTTTCGCCATTTATTAGTGCATATTGACCTATAATTTTTGCATTATAGCCCTTTTTTAGGGCATTTATAGCTAGATTTTCTGCGTTTAAGCATAGGGCACAGATAAGCAAAATAGCTATTTTTTTCATATTTTCCTCATGGTTGCTTTAGTACAGTTGACTCATATCCAGCTTTTGCAGTTGCGTTTAGTATGTCATTTATATTTGCACTTTTATCTATTATAACTGTTGCGCTTTTTGTTTTTAAATCGACTTTAACGCTTTGTACGCCTTGTAGTTCTTTTATCTCATCTCTTACGATAGCTATGCAAAGAGGACAATGAATAGCTGGTATGCTTAGCCTTAACTCATCGCTAAAAACAAAAGTGCTAAGAAATGTCAGTGCGATTATAAATTTATTCATATAAATATCCTGCTATGTAAGGGAATAAAATTACCCCTAATACAAATATTGTTACGATTGTGTAGCCCAATGCTTTAAATGGGCTTTTAGAGCAGGTTTTTTTAAACATGGCTCTAAAAGCAAGCACCAAAAAGCCGACTGATAAAATAGCGAAAATTATCCTAATCCAAATAGGCACATCAAGCGCATTTAAAAAGCCTACTGCTATGCCAAAAAACATATAACTCATCGCCCCAAGGCAGCAAAGGCTCGCTAAAAGTGCGCTAAAAATCGAGCTTATTAAAAGCCAGTATGACTTCAAAAAATCTCCTGAGAGACATACTCATATCTAAAGCGTTTTGCGTTGTAGTAATTCACCACCTCGCCGTCAACCTCTGCGTATGGATAACCAAAGTTATTTAGTGGCTTTACGGCCGGTTCTGGCTTTAAGACAAAGTCTCTGCCGCTATTATAGCCTATCCAGCAGCCTTCCCACGAGCCAAATAGATACTCTTTTATATTTTTGATTTTTTCTGAATTATTATCTAGCTTTTCTGATAGTCGCACCTTTGTTACATCAGCTGGATCTGCGCCAACCCAGCCTATGCCACGCGCGTAAAATTCCACTCTGCAGTGCTGTGCGCCAGTTATATCAGCTCCGCCATCCTCGTCAGCTTTGCCTATGGCTGCAGATAGAGCGGATTTGCCCACACGTATACCAAAAATCTCTCTAGCAGGCACGCCCACTGCACGACAAAGTGCCACAAACACAGAGCCTATATCAGTGCATTTGCCCTTTAGTATGCCACTTTTTATAATAGCTGCCGCATCGCCCACACCACAACCTATAACGCTTTCATCACGCTGCATATTATCAGCCACCCAGTCATATATAGCGCGCGCTTTTTTAAGCTCGTCATTTTTATCAATACCTTTTACAATCTCCTGCGCTTTTGCTTTTACCTCTGGGCTTAGGTCTATGTGCGTGCTAGGATTTAATGCATCCATAGCCTCGTAGCTAAACTCGCCCTTTGGCTTATATTTGCTAAAATCCGCACTACGGTCTTTTGTCGCGATATTAAAGCTTAGGTCAAAAAATGGCGATGGCTCATTTGGTGCAAACTCAGCATAAATCGTCGGAATATCTAAATCCGAGATGAAGTAGTTTGTCGCATTTGTCTTGACTTTAAAATTTGTAACTAGATTCTGATAGTCGCTATTTAGCGGTAGTGGCATCCAAAAGCGCACCTGTTTACCCACTGTTAGGATAGTATGGCGCAAATGCACCTCAAATTCTCTTTGTTTTTTGCACTCACCTTTATCATGTGTATGCTCATGCGCACTTAATCCATTTGCACCCAAAACCGCCGCCGTAGCCGCTGTGAGCTTAAAAAAGTCTCGTCTTTTCATTTTAAAGTACTCTCTTACAGATTTTATTACTTAAATTAAGTCTCAAATTTACAGTTTGTGGTATAAATTTATGCTTAAATTTATAAAAAATTAAAAGTTAACTTTACAATAAATAACATTTATTTTGTATTAATAAAGCATGCTGTACAACTTTAAATACCGAGTATTTAAAGCATAATAACACAACTAATTGAAAAACTAGCGACGTTAAGCAAACCGAAAATGGCGGAGTAGTACTCCCTTTTTAGCGAAATATTTTCTTAAAAATCCCCAGTCTTGTTTTTAACCTTTAAAAGCAAGACTAAATTTTAATCCCAATACACCCATAAACCCTCAAAAGTCTTTTATAAGCTAAAATTTTAGTAAATTAACACAAAAACCGTCAAACATATTTACCAGTGCAAGCTCTCACAAATTCCTCAATCTCTCCTATGTGCTCATCATCAAGCTCGTAATACTCAGGGCAATTTCTATCAGTAACAGTGGCAAAAACTGAGGTAAAAGGCTTTAGAGATTTTACAGGCGCAACAATAAGAGTATCGCCCACCCCACGTTGCTCGCTAGCAAAGCAAGGCCCCATAAGCACAACCGTACTCACTCCCATGGTATCAGCGATGTAGTAATTGCCCGTATCAGATGAGATATAAAGCCCCATTTTACCTATTTCATATGGCAATGCCTCAAGCCCTACTCTGCCAACTAAAGATATTAAATTTAGCCCACTAATATCAAGTTCCTTTAGCATTTTATCATCATCTTTTACCCCAAATATATATATCTCACACTCAATTTTTTTTAGTATATCAAATATAATTTGCCAAGTTTTAGCTGGCGGAGTTTTTATCTTGTTTGCAGCACTAAAGCTTATGCCGACTCTAAATTTATCGCTATTTTTTATAGGGCTATCCTGTGGTATAAAAAGCGGTTTTTGCAGCTGTTTTTTATATTTTAGCTCAGTAACACCCACCATTTTAAGGTAGGTTAAGAGGGTGAGATTTTCAGTACTGTGCGGGATTTTTTGCATACCTAGGCTTAGGATTTTTACGCTTTTGCTTGCACCTTTTGGATATACCGTTACCACCCCTCTACGCGGCATAGCAAAGCGAGCTAGGAATAAATTTAAAGAGTTTGGCAAAAGCACATAAACCCTCTCATACGAGGCAAAATAGAGCATAAAAGCCAGCCTAAGCTTTGCTAAAAGCCCCTTTTTATAGCGATTTATCGCTACTGCTTTATTTATTCGGCTATCGTGATTAGCAAAGGCTAGATTAACCTCATCAATTACCACATCAAGTCCGCAAAGCGGCTCAAAAAGCACGCTAGAGTTTGCATAATCACCTATTTTAGCACTCTGAATTACCAAAACCCTAGATGATTTAGTACGCCAAAATAGGCGCAAAATGCACAAAAACGGAAAAAATACCGCATAAATAAGTAAATAAAGCAAGTTATAACCTTTGATAAATTTAAAATATGCTATCATCAAAAAACGTGAAAGGATATTATGACAAAACTTAGCTTTACCTGCGATTTAAACGCAATTATCACCCTACTTTTGGGGCTTTTTTTGATATTTGAGCATTTGCCACATATGGCTGCTTTAAAAAATATCGCACTTTATTTAGCACTTGCAATCACATTTTATAGGCTTTATAAAGACACACAGATTAAGCGACGCTTTAGCATAAATTTAAAACAAAATATAGCCATAATATCCCTACTTTTACTATTTGTGATATACTCGCTAATAATTTCAACAGTGCCGTATTTAGCGGGCGTTGGCTCGTTTAAAGACGCATTTAGCGAGCTTGGCAGGGGTGTTAGCTTTATGATTATCGTACTAGCTTACGCCACAAATATTGCACCTAAAACAACACAGTCTGGGCACTTTTATCTCTCGCTCTTGCTAGCTTTTATCGCCGTAAGCGCTTATTATTGTACGCCGCTTTTTACCCAGCTAAAAGACGCATGGGGAGGTGGCGAAGTAGAAAGCGGACGGATAATATCAAGAGCATATGCTGATTATGTGGATAGGTTTTTGCCATTTGCACTTTTTGGCGTGATGATTTTTACAAAAACATGGCAAAAAATATTAATATTTTTACTGATTTTATTATCTCTTTCTATGGATATACTAAGCGGCACTAGGGGAAGCTGGCTAGCAGTGGGTATTAGTGGGGCTTTAGCGTTTTTTATGCTGCTTTTTGCTGGCTTTGCTAGCGCATTAAAAAAGCAGGCTAGGCTAATTGCTGGCTTTGCCTTAATTTTGGCACTTGGGCTTGGATTTATAGGGATAAATTCATCGATTTTTAACTTCAAATACGCTCAAGGCGCAGACTCATCAGGCAGAGGACTTATCATATCTCAGCGTGCGCCGCTATTTTTATCAGGTGATAGGGCGCTTTTGGGGCTTGGATACGGAAAGGAACAGTACGATGAGTTTTTGCGGCGAGAGCTTGATAAGGGCGCAAAAATCGACATGATGCAAGTGCGCGCTGATGGCACTAGATACTGGTTTAACGACGAGCCATTCTGGCTTGGGAAGTTTTACTACTATGGAGTAGTAGGTACTGGCGCACTATTTGGAGCGTATGTGCTTTTGCTTTTTTGTGCGTTTAGAGAGTTTTTAAGGAAAAAACAGGACAAGCAGAGGCTACTTTATGCGGCTATTTTCGTATCGCTTATTAGCTATTTTGGCGTTAGAGGGCTATTTGAGAGTATAAATTTACGAGAGCTTTATCTATTTTACATGGCTGGATTTTTTATTATTCTAAAAGCAAACTTAAGCCAAAACGAGCTAAATCTCACTCAAAAAAGTAGCTAACCTCTAACTCTAGCGCTTCATAGCTAAGCTGGCTTTTTAATATTTTTTCGCCTTGCAAACCATACTAAAAAGCTCATCTTTATTAAAAGAACAAATTCTATCCACATCTACTGCGACATCATCTCCTATAAAAATGCACTCCTTTTATCAAAAAGCTCGCAACACTCCTTAACAACCAAAGTAAAAACCGCTATACCACAAGCACAATAATCCATAACCTTTGTTATGTAAAACCTATTTAAAGGTACGAAAATACGCCTAAATCTATCATCAGGAGGTAAAATTGTACTGCGCAGTCATAATCAAATGTAAAAATATCAAAGCTAAAATCACTTTTTGCACGGCTAAATTGATTAAAAATCCTCCAAGATACCCATTTACATCAACAGTGCCTATATAAAGCGCATTTTCGCTAGATTTTAGCCTAGGTAGGATAAATTTATCCACGCCCATAGGCATAGCTAGATGTGGAATTTTGATTTTACTAAAAACCCTTCTACCATTAAATTTTAATATAGGCAAAAGCTATCACATTAACAAAACTAAATTTATCCATCCGCTCCCCTTTTTTAGCCACTAATATGAACTTAAATTTAAACTTTTACTAAGTTTTATGGTGCTAATTGAGATATTGTAAAATCATAATTTTACCGCTCATTGTATTGGCTACTTGCAGGGCATTTTTCTATCGATTCGTTTTATGCAAATAACGCTCCACCCCCCCCCCCTGTTGCCTCTGATGGCGCCGTCTACAAAGCTATGCTCTCTGCCAAAGCCTTTATCGCTAACCAGTAGCTTTTAGCATACCGACCTTATCTTGATGTTGGCATTATTTTTAGCATTTTGCAGAAGCAGTGCAAAAATCTGCACTAATCTACTCGTATATGTGGCTATGCCTTTCTTTTAAATTTATAAAAGCAATATTTTATTTAAAAATGTAAAGTCAAATCAAAACCGCTCTAAACCCCAGCTTTTAGCCTTATCTCTGCCTTTATCTGCTCTATCTCATCGGCGCTAAACTCGACTAAGCATCGGCTTATCTTACTGCCATCACAGCCGTCCTTGCCACACGGTACGCACTGCCAGCTTTTTTGAAACACCGTGTGTTTGCCCATTTTTTGCACTCCGTTTCGTGCTTTGTAGCCATTTTCGCTTAGCTCATTATCCCATGCCCCCCACTCAAAAGCCCCGCTAGGCCCAAAAAACGCAACCACAGGCGTATTTACAGACGCTGCCACGTGCATAATAGCCGTATCAACCCCCACAAAGCACCTTGCACGCGCAGCAAGTGCGGCGGTTTGCTTTAGGCTTAGTGTGCCGTTTAAATTTAAAGGCTCACTTTTACAAAGCGCTAAGGCGCTGGCTATTTTTGCACTCTCAGCCTCGCTGCCATCGCCACTTAGCACCACTTTTATACCAAGCTCAAGCTCGCAAAAATCAATAAGCTCCGCCATAATCTCATCTTTTACGCATTTAAAAAGCCAGCGACTTGTGATGTGAAAATGAATAAACTGCTCTGGTAAACTCACGCCATCAAGTGCTGAGTCTGGATAGTATATCTGCACAGCCTTGCGCTTTGGTATCTCACATTTTAGCGCACTTAGCGTAGCTAGATTGCGCTCTATGGTGTGTGGGACGTATCCTAGATTTGGCAGGCTTATAGGGTGGGTTACAAAGCGTGCTAGAGTGCGATTTTTAGGTAAAAAGCTCACTATACACCCTGCCTTTGCGTAGCGTGCGATAATCACGCCCCTATCACCTGAAGTGGTCTGAATGATGATGTCATAGCGCTGCTTTTTTATTGCATTAATAAATTTAAGCTCGCCCCAAATCCGCCCAAAAAGCCCCTTTTTACGCAGGCTATCTCGCTCATAGACGTGGATATGGCTTATGTTTGGATTGCCTTCTATCATCGCCTGCGTACCAGCATTACAGGCAAAGTCTATCCTAGAGTGCGGATAGGTCATTGCAAGAGCGTCAATAAGCGGCGTAGTAAGTAGCACGTCGCCTATATTTCTAAACTTCATCACTAAAATTTTCATTTTACATATTTCCAAAATGTGTATTGAGCATAAAGGCGTGCGATGACGTAGCCGCACCAGCCCTCCTTGTAGCCCCCGCGCAGAAAATATAGCCGCACAAACGTCCAAATGGGGTTAAAAATCGCCTTTAGGCGGCTTTTTTTTGCACTTAGGCTTGAGTAGCGATTTTGCTTAGTGATAAACTGCTCCACACTCTCATACGCATAGTGTAAAAAATGCTCCGCTAGCTCGCCCACATCGCCATTTGCTATAACTCTCTCATGCACCGCATCATCGCTAAATCTAGCGTGGTGTTTGCTAAAAAGCCGCACGCTAAAATCTGGATAAAGCCCCATATTTCGCACAGGCTTGCCAAAGAAATAATTAAGCCGTGGGACGCGGTAAGCGTTAAATTTAGGGCTTTTTAGCACGCTTTTTACCTCCGCTTCTAGCTGTGGGGTAAAGACTTCATCGCTATCAAGCACGAAAACCCACTCATTCTTAGCCGCATCCACCCCAAACTGCTTTTGCGCTCCAAAACCAAGCCAAGGCTGAAAAATAAGCCTAGTGTTTTTATGCTCGCTTATAATTTTAGCCGTATCGTCTGCGCTACCGCTATCTATGCAAAGCACTTCATCTGCCCATGATACCGATGAAAGCACTTGGGTGAGGTATTTTTGGCTATTAAATGTAAGTATTACAACACTTAGCATAGCGCACCCTTTTTACCAAAGCCCAAAAAAGCGTAAAAAGCGACGGCTTTAATGGGGCATGAGTGAATAAATTTATAAAAATCAGTCCATGCGCTTATTGCGAACGCTAGCAAATATCTTTTTTCACCTTTAATGGCGCAAAAGCTATCATTTTTGGCTTTAGGATTAAAGCTTTCTGGATTTAATGGCGCAAAAGCTATCATTTATAAATTCCTTCATAAAAGTGCTTAAATCGCTTGTGAAACCAAAAATACTCGCTAGGAGCTCGCCGAATCGCCGCTTCACAGCTGCTAGCCTGCTCCTGCGTAGCCTGCAAAATCGCCTCATCCTTACCCAGACTTTGCGTTAGAACCGCCACATCAATAACCTCATCAAACTCTATCTCGCTCCTGCCACTGCCTACGCTTTTAATGTAAGCTGGCACGATGAGAGCACCACTTTTTTGTGCTAGCACACTAGCTGCTGGGGTGTGAAGTGCTCTATGAGAGAAAAACTCCACCTCCACGCCCTCGCTCTTAGCGGTGTTTTGATCGACAAGTATGCCCACTAGCCTGCCGTCTTTTAGAGCCCTTAGTACGCCACGAGCTGCGCCACTTTTTTCTATGACTTGTATGTCAAATTGATGACGATTTTTACTCAAAATCGCTTCCATAGCCATATCATCAAGTCGCCTACCAACGACAGAAACTGCTCCAAATTTAGCCGCCATCGCTAGGCTAAAAAGCTCCCACTCTCCATAATGCGCCGTAACTACTATCACACCGCGACCGCTATTTATAGCGCTAAGCAGCCGCTCGCTGTGCTTAAAGTCAACTCTTTCAAGCACGGACTTTTTGGTTGTGTTTTGATTTTTTATAAAATTTGCACCCAGATAGACGGCAAATTTCTCATAGCACTCCTTGGCGATTTTTAGCTTTTCATCACTACTTATGCTATCACTAAAGGCTAGGTTTAAATTTGCTAGCACGTTGTGTTTGCGCTTTTTAGCGATTAAAAAATAAACCCTAGCCAAAGCCCTGCAAAATGCCGCACTCACCGCACTAGGTAGCAGCCACACGATAAATTTTAAAAACCAAAATCCAGCCAAATAAAGCTTACTCATAAAAGCCCCCTAGCACTTTGTATTACATTTTTAGCAGGTATTTCACACACGCTAAAATCGCTTTTGTCTATCTTTCTTGCGTCCACTTTTTTACCCGCATCAAGAGTTAAATTTTTATCCGTCCTAAAGGTGTTTCGCTCGCTAGGGCGGTTACCAAAAAGCGTGATTGAGGCGACATTTTGCGCCCAGGCTAGGTGCGTTACGCCACTATCATTGCCAATAACTAAATCGCAGCCTGATATAAAGCTAGCTAGCTCGCTTAGGCTTTTTGGCGCAAGCAGCTGCGCCTTTGTGCCGCTTATTAGCTTGGTGGCTGCTGTTTTTTCATCCTTGCTACTATAGCACACAAGCAGGCTAAAATCATCACAAAGCCCCAAAATAACGTCCCTAAATTTATCATAGCACTTGCTAGGCTCGCTCGCAAACGGCGCAATTAGCACTAGCTTTTTATCGCCCTTTTTAGGTAGTGTGTCGCTTGAGATTTTAAAGCATGGCGCTTTTTGCTCTATCTGCTCTTTACTCACGCTAAAGCCCAGCGCAAATGCCGTTAAATAGGCATTTCTCATTATTACATTTTCATTATAATCAATCACAAATTTGCGCGCATAAAAAAGGCTAGCTATGCCCTCTTTTGCGCTTTTAAAACTAAAGCCGCAGCTCTTGCCTATAAGCCAAGAGACGATAGCTGATTTAACAAGCCCTTGCAAGTCAATGACTATATCAAATTTACCCAAAGTCCGCAAGGCTTTAAAAGCGCTAAAATAGCGCCTATCTTTTAGCTCAAGCTCCACGACCTCATCTACCCCAGCGCAAGCACGCACGAGCTGGGCAAATCTAGCATCAACCACCCACGTGATATGGGCGTTTGGCATATGCGCACGCACGAGCTGGACGCATATGCTAGCGTGGATTATGTCGCCTATGGCGGAGAGTTTTACTAAAGCGATTTTTTGTTTCATTCTTAACTTTAACTTTAAATTTGATAATATTTTATAAAAATTTGGCTTTAAAAGAGATTTTATGAGTGTACCTGTTTTGATGTATCATCACGTTTTGCCCCAGTCTGGCTTTATCACAAGTAGCGTTATGGAGTTTGAAGCACAAATGCGCTATCTAGCAAATAACGGCTACCACACGCTTAGCGCAGATGAGTTTTTGGCTTATAAAAAGGGTGAATTAAAGGTAGGTAAAAAAAGTGTGCTTATCACCTTTGATGATGGCTGGCGGGATAATTACGTCTATGCTTTTCCTGTGCTTAAAAAATATGGGCTTCGTGCAACTATATTTTTAGTAACTGGCTGGATAGAAGCCGCTAGCGAGCAGGTGGGGGCTGAGTTTATCCCTGCGCCACACTCTAAGGCAAAAGCGATGGCTAGCCAAAATCCTGGTGCACTGTTTTTAAACTGGGACGAAGTGGGCAAAATGAGAGAGGCTGGCATAGACTTTCACTCTCATACGCACGGACATAGCGATGCGTACTTTGGCACGCTTAGCCTAGAGCAAGAGCTAGCAATGTGTAGGCAAACGCTAAAGCGGCGCCTGGGATTTGACGATACTCACCTGTGCTGGCCTAGGGGCAAATACGATAAAGCAGCCATAAATGCAGCAAAGCAAGCAGGATATGAGATACTTTATACCACAAAGCGGGGCATAAATAGGGCTAATGGCGAGCTTGAGGCGATAAAGCGCATAGGCGCAAAGGGCGATGAGCGCTGGCTAGCAAAGACGCTGGCTATATATTCAAACGATATTTTGGGTGGAATTTATAGCCTTTTAAAGCCAAATTAGGCATTTTAAGCGCACTTTAGGGTTAGCTTTTAAAGGCTTAGTAAAATTTACCCACTATGGTAGTACACCTAAAAACTCGCATTTTCTTGCTATTGCGCCCACTATTAACGCCAAACTCTCGCATAAATTTAGCCATACCAAAACCCAATCAAAGCTCCTCAAAAAGATACATACTACTAGCCAGTCTCTCTAGTTCGTCTAAATACTGATTCGCCTTTGCCCTACTCGCACCAAACTCACTCGCTATTTGCCCAACTATCTGAGCCTTTGTAGCCTTGCCGTCAAAGCGTAGCAAAATCTCGGCCTCTTTTTTGGTGATTGATACTACGTAATTAAACGCATCCGCAAAATCAATAAAAGGCTCGTTCGTGCTTGCGAAATACTTTAAATACCCCTCATATCTAGGGTTTATACGAGTTTTATATGGCTCGTACTTAATGGCATTGCGCGGATTAATATCGACCTTTATCCCCTCAGTAACCGCCTCTAGCATTTTTATAAATCCAGCATACGCCTGTAATCTGTGCGAAGTATCACTAAATAAAGCAAGCACCTGCGGCAAGCTAATAGAGGCTGGACTAACCTGCCCAGCTAAATCATAAAGCCACCCATACTCAGCATCTAGCCGCCTTTGCATATTATCCACATAGCCATTTTCCGTCTTAGTGAGGATACTGCAGATATGTAGCTTTGAGATATCCGCCACACCTATATCTTTATTGGCAAGAGCTTTGATATTGCTTGCGTGGGTTATAAGGCTTCGTCTAAAGGTTCTATCACTAAAAATATCAAGCATAAGCTCACTGGCCACATGAGATGAAAAGTGCGCACGGATAAAATCATCAGCCTGCTTGTATGCTAAATCTGGGGAGAGAATATCGCTTAAATCAGCCTCGCACAAATAGCCAAGCTCATGGTGCGCTAGACTTGCGCTAAATTCATCAAAATAAAAAGCATCATTTACCTCAGATAGCCACTCATGTCTTATATAGTGATCTGACGCCTCCTTTATACGGTCTATAAGTGCTATTTGGACGGAATTTGGATGGCGTGTGAGCAGATAATGCCTGTAAATATCTAGCGTTTGCTTAACAAAGGAGATGTTTGAATGTTGCTCGTATGCAGCAAGCATTAATCGGCGCAGAGGCATTCTGGCGTGCCAGCCAGGCAGGGCATTAAAGGAGATATAAGCCATGCCAAAGGGTGCTAGATGGCGAGCAATCAGCGACAAAATCGCTTCACGCACATGAGCTGGCACCCAGCTGTATACACCGTGAGCAATTATATAATCGTACTTAGAATTTGCGTGTACAGCGGAAAAATCCGTAATATCAAGATGTTCTAAAACAAGATTGCTAGCACCGCAAAATTTGGCTATGCGCCTACCCTCGCTAATCTGCGAGAGCGAAAGGTCTATGCCATGCAAAGTGGCGCTTGGATCATGCAGTGCATATGAGATGAGATTTCCGCCAAAAGAACAGCCAAGCTCCAGCACGCTAATTGGGGTGGCGTTTTCTAAGCTTGATTTGTCTGATATATGCTGGCTACTAGGGCTAGCTGCCGCAGAAAAGCTCTTGACGTCATTAAGGCATGGATTGGATTGCGCATTGCTTTTAGCTAGATCGCTAAGCCCCAAAATAGCGGAGATAGAGCGCAGAAGTAGCGGACTAGTCGCAGTAAATGCACTAGAGTGATAGGGTATTTTGTCGTACGGATTTGGCTGGTTTTTACTCGATGGTGCGGCATTATTTTTTAGCAATGTTTAGCTTTCGTTTGGAATTTCAAAAACAGTCTAGCAAAGTTTGACTAAAAATTTATTAAAGCCAAATCGCCAAATTTTCCAAACACTACCATAAAAATCTACTAAAATAGCTCTCAAACTAGCCATAATATCGCAAGGCTAAAATCCATAAAACTCTTGAATTTTACGCATTTATAGGCTATGAATTTAAATTTATCACTATCAGCAACCTTTTGCAAAACACTAAAACTAAAGCGAAAAATAGGGAAATTTAAACTCAGCGCATTTGCTCTACTAACTAATGTAGTTTTATTAAGCGATATTAAATATAAATTTTTATAAATTTTAAAGGCAAGTCCTGCGCCAAATATAAATAGCTTATTAATCGCTTGTATAATGTGGTAATGCACTAGCTTGCGTGCGGTTTTGCTTCGATCGTTTTAAAAAGCTTCGCTTTCACTTAAGACACAAGAAAGCATACAACCCATACAATGGCTTAATAATACAACTGCTTACTGCGCGCGCATAAGTTAAAGCGCAGCTTCTTTAAACGGTCGGCGTAACCGATATTTATTTAAAAAACAAACGGAGCGAAGTTTATTTAAAATAAGATATAGTAGCAGTTTTAAAAACCACGCCTTACTAAAGGCTCTTTTTCCTACTCCACTTTGTGATACAAGCTCGCCCAGCCTAGATTAAGAAAAGTAAAACTGGGCGAAGGAAAGCATATCACCTACGACACAAGCCACATAAAAGCAGTGGTCTTAATAGGCTAACTCTTGCCGATATTCCCCAGATTTTTATATCAGACTTTGCAAATAGATAAAAATCGCACTAACGCCGCAGGATAATGACTGTGACATCAAAGCAAGTGGCACGAATTAGTGGTGTTGAGCTTGCAAGGTGGCTTAAATTTGTAATTAAAAACAACACTATTCTTTGAAGGAGCCATAAATTTATTAAGCCATATTTTTATGAATTTAAAAGCTAGATGTGTTACCAAATATCATTGACGCAATATCCTCTTGCAGCAAAATTTACGGTAGAAAAATCTGAAATAATGTAAAAAATATTTTAAATAGTGGAAAATTTATAAAAATCCCAAATAATTATCAATTAAAGGAGATTACTCTCCTTCATAAACTCCAACAGCTAGAATTTTATTCATTCTTTTTTGAATTAACTCATCAATTGATAACTCTTTTAGCTTTGCAAGCTCTTTTAAAAAATACTCGCCCAAAGACTTTGCTGCGCTAACTCTATCTCTGTGAGCGCCGTTTATAGGCTCTTCGATAACATCATCTATAAGCCCCAAGCCCTTTAAATCATCGGCTGTGATCTTCATAGATTTTGTAGCCTGCTCCTGCTTTGCTGGATCATTCCAAAGTATCGCAGCACAGCCCTCTGGAGAGATGACAGAAAAAACAGAATTTTTCATCATGGCCAGCCTATCAGCCACACCGATAGCCAATGCCCCTCCGCTACCACCTTCACCGATTACAACGGCTACAGTAGGGGTTTTAAGAGCTGCAAATTCATACAAATTCCTAGCTATTGCCTCGCTCTGTCCACGCTCCTCTGCGCCCACGCCTGGATATGCACCTGGGGTGTCTATTAAAAATAATATAGGTAGGTTAAATTTTTCAGCCAGCCTAGCCACTCTAAGAGCCTTACGGTAGCCCTCAGGGTGCGGCATACCAAAATTGCGACGAAGTTTATTTTTAGTGCCACGTCCTTTTTGCTCGCCTATTACCACCACCTTTTCTCCACTAATGTAGCCTATATAGCAGACTATTGCCTCATCATCTCGATAAGCTCTATCTCCGTGTATCTCATAATAATCTGTAAGCAAAGCTCTAATATAATCAAGTGCATAAGGACGGTCAGGGTGTCTAGCCAGCTGTAAGCGCTGAAACTCGCTTAAATTTTTATAGACTTTTGCAACCTCTTTTTCTAGGCTTTTAGAGAGTATTTCTACCGCATGTTCATCGCCTTTTATCTTAGCGTTTGCTATATCCTCGTCTATCTGCTTTATTCCCTTTTCAAAGTCCAAATAGCTATAATTTGACATCACTTAGTCCATTTTTTTAAATATCACAGAGCCGTTTGTGCCGCCAAAGCCAAATGAATTACTCATAACCGCTTTAATTTCGGCCTTTCTAGCTACATTTGGCACATAGTCTAAATCGCAATCTGCATCAGGGGTAGTTTGATTTATTGTAGGTGGGATTATACCATCTCGCATAGCCATTATAGATATAACTGCCTCTATTGCGCCTGCAGCTCCTAGACAGTGTCCAGTCTGCCCTTTTGTAGAAGTTACTGGAGGGCAATCAACACCAAATAAAGCCTTTAGTGCTGCTGTTTCGTTTTTATCATTTACAGGCGTTGAAGTACCGTGAGCATTAACATAATCAATCTTTACCCCACCAGCCATTTTAACAGCCTGTCTCATAGCAGATAGCGGTCCTTCAAGCGTAGGAGAGGTAATGTGATAAGCATCCCCACTCTCGCCAAATCCAACTAACTCTGCATAAATTTTAGCTCCACGAGCCACAGCACTCTCATAATCCTCAAGCACCAAAGCTCCAGCACCCTCGCCCATTACAAAGCCGTCTCGTTCCGCGTCAAATGGTCGACTTGCGCTTTTTGGGTCATCGTTTCTAGTAGATAGGGCTTTCATAGCTGCAAAGCCTCCTATTCCGACACCACAAATAGTACTCTCGGCACCAACTACTAGCATATGACTAGCCTGTCCTAGCATTATACATTTTGCCGCTTGGCTAATAGCGTGAGTGCCAGCTGCGCAAGCTGTAACACTTGATAAATTTGGTCCATTTAAGCCATGCTCTATCGACACGATACCACCTAGCATATTTACTAAAGCTGAAGGAATGAAAAACGGAGAAATGCGCTTTACTCCTCGTTCTAATAATATGTTTGAGTTTGCTTCTATATTTGGAAGCCCACCTATACCAGCAGCTGAACTTACGCCAAAGCTATGTGGATCAAATTCCCTAATATCGGCATCAGACATAGCCTCTTTGCAGGCTTTTATGCCTAGTTGAATGAATCGTCCTAGCTTTTTAACCTCCTTACCATCAACAACAGTCAGTGGGTCAAAATCGGTAATCTCAGCAGCTATTTTCACTGGAAATTCGCTAACATCAAAAGAGGTGATCTTTTTTACGCCTGTTTTGCCTTCGCAAATCGCCTTAAAAGAGCTTTCTTTATCAAGCCCCAAAGCCGTTATCATTCCGATGCCAGTTACTACGACTCTTTTCAACACATCTCCCTTGCTAAGAATTACTTTTGGATCTTGTCTATATAGTTTACAACATCAGAAATACTGATAAGCTTCTCAGCTTCACTATCAGGTATCTCTACGCCAAATTTCTCCTCAAGAGCCATAACCAACTCCACAACATCAAGACTATCTGCACCTAGGTCTTCTATGATTTTAGACTCTAGTTTTACTGCGTCTGGACTTACGCTTAGTTGCTCTACAACCACATCTCTTACGTCATCAAATACTGCCATTTTAATTCTCCTTATAAAAAATGTCTGCTATTTTATAATATTTATGCTTTTATATTTTTTAAACAAAAAGACCCAAAAGTCTAGCAATAGTCATTTGTGGGATAAAACTAACTATTTTAACTTTACCATATTGTTGCGTTCTAAAGCAGTAGTGTCTTCTAAAAGTTTAATTATAATAGTGTCATTTTCTGTATTTACTAGCTCAGATTTTTCAGGCTTTAAACTCCACATGGCTCCAGTTAAAGGGTCAACTATAAGCAAGCCAACAAGCCCACCAAATATTATATTGCCGATATACCAACCACCAAGCCCTTTTTTTATTTTAAATTCAAAGTCTTTATATCCAGGCTTTTTAATTAAAACAAGATACTCCTTAGCCGAAAAATATCCCTGCTTTTTATTTAATGTAACGCTTAATGGGGTCTTACCGATAAAAATCTCACTATCTGATTTTATATCCCTTATACTCACGCTTGCATCACTTGGCTGCGTATTCATGGTTACTAGCTGAGTTGTGCTACCAACAATACTTGCACACCCACAAAATAAAAAAGCAAACCAACCTATTAAAAACAGAGATTTAAAATTTAACATAAAACTACTCCTTGAATTAAATTAAAAAGAGAGGGTGATTTTACCCCCCCCTCGCTTAATTTTTTATAAATTTAAACAAGAAGCAAGGCTTAATTACATATATAATCCGCCGTTTACTTTTAGCGTTTCACCTGTTATGTAACTTGCGCTATCGCTTAATAAAAACGCCACCGCTTCGGCTACTTCACTCGCTTCGCCAAAGCGCGCTAGTGGGATATTTTTAGCATAGTTTGCCTTTACCTCATCGCTTAAAGCGTCTGTCATATCAGTAGCGATAAAGCCTGGCGTTACGCAGTTAAAACGCACATTTCGGCTTGCGCCCTCTTTTGCAAAGCTCTTAGACATCGCTATCATTCCACCCTTGCTGGCTGAGTAGTTTACCTGCCCTGCATTTCCCATCTCTCCAACAATGCTAGCTATACTTACCACCGCACCAAAGCGCTTTTTACTCATCACTTTTAGCGCCTCACGTGAGCCTATAAACGCAGAAAGTAGGTTTGTATCAACCACGCTTTTAAACTCATCGGTTTTCATTCTAAGGGCTAGCTTATCATTTGTAATTCCAGCGTTATTTACCAGATAGCTTAGCTCGCCGTCTGTATCAATGATTAGGTTTATCCCCTTTATATACTCATCCTCATCAGTAGCGTCAAATTTAATCACAGCCGCCTTACCTCCAGCTGCTTCTATCTCAGCTTGCAAAGCATCTGCAATCTCAGGCTTTGAGCGGTAATTTATCCACACCTTTAGTCCCTTAGTCGCTAAAACTTTAGCAATTTGCGCACCTATTCCTCTGCTTGCACCAGTTACTAGCACATTTTTACCTGTAAAATTCATACTTTTCCTTTCAAAATTTAAATTAAGCTCTCGCTCATACTATCTGGCTTTTCTAGCCCCATTATCTCTAGTACCGTAGCTGCAACATTTGCTAGCCCAAGCCCAGATTTTAGGTGCTTTACTCCATCAGCAAGAACAAAGGCATACACATCAAAAGTAGTGTGGTTTGTAAGCGCCCTACCCTGATCATCGGCTAGCTGCTCACAGTTGCCGTGGTCGCTGATTTGCATATACGCGTAACCCTTTTGCTGGGCTTTTTGCACTATTCGTCCCAGCTCCTTATCCACAGCTTCCACAGCCTTTACGCAAGCCGCAAAATCTCCAGTGTGTCCTACCATATCGCCATTTGCGAAATTTACCACAATAAACTCATACTCCGCTTCCATCGCCGCTAGCACAGCATCACCCACCGCAGCAGCAGCCATTTGTGGCATTAAATCATACGTTTTTACCTTTGGACTAGGCACTAAAAGCCTAGTCTCTCCAGGCAAAGCATCCTCAACCCCACCGTTAAAGAAAAAGGTCACATGTGCGTATTTTTCGGTCTCTGCAGTGTGAAACTGCCGAAATCCAGCGTCTGATATGACTTGTGGCAGGGTATCTTTTAAAAGCTCTTTTTCAAATAGTACAGGGTAGTTAAAATTTGCGTCATATTCGGTCATCGTGATTAAATTCTTAAGCAAAAAAGGGCGAGCGAAAGCTTCAAATTTATCCTCTCCAAAGCTACTTACTAGCTCCCTCATGCGGTCGTTTCTAAAGTTTATAAATACAACACCATCATTTTCACTAATGCCGTTAAAGCCATTAAAGCTAGCAGGCGTGATAAACTCGTCGAACTCGCCCCTTGCGTAGCATTCGTCCATATATTCAGCTGGACTTATGGTTTGCGCATTTGCGCCTAGCACCATGGCTTCATAAGCCTGCTTTACACGCTCGTAGCGATTATCCCTGTCCATAGCGTAAAATCTCCCGCTAAGGCTTGCTATCCTAGCCCGCCCCTCTAAAGCGCGAACAAACCCAGCTCCACTTGAGGCTAGCACGTCTCTTCCGTCAGTTATAGCGTGCGCCCACGTCTGACACCCTGCCCTAACAGCCGCATCATAAACAGCCAAAAAGTGAGTATCCATGCTGTGCACCCCACCATCGCTAAAAAGCCCCACGACATGCACCCTTTTGCACCGCGCAAATAGCTCGGCTAAGAGCCTGTGTTCGCCCAGACTGCCATCGGCTAGAGCCTTATCGATTTTGACTAGATTTTGATATAAAATCCGCCCAGCCCCTATACTCATATGCCCCACTTCGCTATTTCCCATCTGTCCAGCAGGTAGTCCCACTGCTTCGCCACTAGTTTTTAGCAGAGTGTGCGCGGCATTTTTAAAAAGCCACTCATATGTTGGCTTATGCGCTGCACTAAATGCGTTAAATTCATCACTCTCATTATGTCCGATACCGTCTGTGATAACCAAAACTACACGCTGTTTCATCTAGAAATAACCTTTAAATTTATATTATTTTAACTGGCATTATACTAAAATTAACTCTTTTTAAAATAAAGGCAAAAAGTGTTTGACTTTCTATATGAGCTTACAGGGCTAAATTTCTTTAGCTACATTACAGTTAGAGCTGGGTTTTCGTTTTTTATAGCGTTTTTGATGACGATGATCGCTATGCCTCGTTTTATAGCTTGGGCGAGGGCTAAAAATGCAAACCAGCCCATTTATGACCTAGCCCCACAAAGCCACCAAAAAAAGGGCAAAACCCCTACTATGGGTGGGCTTGTTTTTATAAGTGCGACGATACTAGCTAGCCTCATTTGCGTGCGGCTTGATAATGTCTATGCGATAGTTTCTCTGCTTGGGCTTGGGCTATTTTGCATGGTTGGATTTTATGATGATTATGGCAAAATTGTAGGCGGGAAAAATCAATCAGGGCTAAGCGCGCGGCTTAAAATGCTATTTTTGATTTTAGTCGCTGGCGCACTTTGTGTAATTTTGTATTTTAAGAGCGATTTAGGCGCTGATGTGTATTTGCCGTTTTATAAAAATCCAGTGATAAATTTGGAAATTTTTGCGATTGTTTTTTGGATTTTAGTAATCATAGCAAGCGCAAATGCGGTAAATTTAACAGACGGACTTGACGGATTAGCCACGATGCCGTCTATATTTTCACTGGCTAGCCTTAGTATTTTTGCCTATCTAAGCGGCAACGCAGTACTTGCAAACTACCTGCTCCTACCAAAAATCGCAGGACTTGGCGAGGTCGTAGTCATCACAGCAGCCCTAATAGGCGCCTTGCTTGGATTTTTGTGGTATAACTGCTATCCAGCCGAAGTCTTTATGGGAGATAGTGGAAGCCTCAGCCTTGGCGGATTTATTGGGCTTTTGGGCGTGATGAGCAAGAATGAAATTTTACTTATTATTGTTGGATTTGTCTTTGTCATGGAGACTTTAAGCGTGATTTTGCAAGTAGGAAGCTTTAAAATTTTTAAAAAGCGGATATTTTTAATGGCACCCATTCATCACCATTTTGAGATGAAAGGCTGGGTGGAGAATAAAATTATCATTAGATTTTGGACTATCGCACTGCTTGCAAATTTGCTAGCCCTAACAGCTATAAAACTAAGGTAACAAGGGCATGGCGCGCTCACTCTTTGGCTACGGCAGCACAACAAAGGCTATCGCAAAAAGCGGTGGTTGGCAGATTTTTGATGATAAATTTATCTCCCCTAGCACGGACGAATGGGGCAATGAGCTACTGCCCGCAAGTGCTTTTGACCCTCAAAAAAGCTCGCTTGAGATAACAAGCCCAGGCATACCACCGTCTAATGCACTAACAAAGCAGGCATTAAATTTAATCAGCGAGTATGATTTTTACGCGGACACGAAGCCGTTTAAAATTTGGATTAGCGGCACAAACGGCAAGACTACGACTGCAAAAATGACCCAGCACCTCCTAGTGCAGTATGGTAGCGTCCTAGGCGGAAATGTAGGCACTCCGCTAGCAGATTTGAGCCAAAATGCCAAAATCTGGGTTCTAGAGACGAGTAGCTTTACGATACATTATAGCAAAATAGCTGCGCCAGAGCTTTATTTATTATTAAATATCACAAAAGACCACGAGAGCTGGCACGGTAGTTTTGAGGCTTATGAGCAGGCAAAGCTTAAGCCTATATTAAGTATGCGTGAAGGAAGCGTGGCAGTGCTGCCTGAAATTTATCGCCCTTTTGTTGAAAAAAGCAGCACTTTAGCTTACATTATATATTATAAGGACGAATTTGATCTAGCCAAAGCAGCTGGCGTGGATATAAAAAGCATAAATTTCAAGCCACCGTTTCTAACTGACGCACTCCTTGCCCTACTAAGCCAAAAAATCCTCTTTGACAAAGCTGATGTGAAGCTTTTAAATTCATTTGTGATTGAACCGCACAAGCTTGAGGAGCTGCGAGATAGTACCGATAGGCTATGGGTAAATGACACAAAAGCTACTAATATAGATGCAAGCATTCAGGCACTTTTAAGATATAGCGATAAAACCATACACCTAATCCTTGGCGGAGACGATAAGGGTGTGGATATGAGGGGGCTTTTTGAATTTATTGGTGATAAATTTAGCAAAAATATCACAATTTATGCCATAGGCTCAAACTCCAAAAAACTAGAAAACCTAAGCAAAGAGTATGGACTTGCTTGCCATAAATGCGATGTTTTAGACGCAGCTGTAATGATGATAGATAAAAGCTTAAAAGCTGGCGAGGTCGCGCTTCTTAGCCCTGCTGCAGCTAGCCTTGATCAGTTTAGCTCATATGCCGAGCGCGGAGATAAATTTAAAGCCCTTATAAAATCGATTTAAATTTATAATTTTAAGCGTTTTTTAATTATTTTCTAGGCATAATCACATTTCTTAAATTTTGTGGTTGGATAGCTCAGTCGGTAGAGCAGCAGACTGAAAATCTGCGTGTCGGCAGTTCGATTCTGCCTCTAACCACCACTAAATTTTCACCCTCTTTAAAATTCTCTAGAAATTAAAAAATAACATCTAAAGCACAATTTAAAATAAAATTAGATACTATGCAAAGCTAAAAAATAAATTTGACTTTCAAAAAGGCTCCTTGAGTGAAAATATTAATAACAGGCACAGCTGGCTTTATCGGATTTCACCTAGCAAACGCTCTTGCTGCTAGAAATGATGAAGTTTTAGGGATTGATAACATAAACGATTATTACGATGTAAATTTAAAATACGCTAGGCTTAGCGAAGCTGGCTTTAGCAATGAGGCAATAGACTGCCTTAAAACCCAAAGCGACAAAAGCGAGTTTAAAATTTTCACAAGTCAAAGGTATGCAAATTTAAAATTTGCCAAAATAGACCTAACCGATAAAGAAAAAATAGATCAAATTTTTAAAGATTTTAAACCAGAAGTAGTGGTGAACCTAGCCGCACAAGCAGGGGTACGCTACTCCCTTATAAATCCTCAAGCCTACATAAATAGCAACATCACAGGCTTTTTAAATATCCTAGAGGCATGCCGACACATGGGAGTGCAAAATCTAGTATATGCTAGCTCAAGCTCTGTGTATGGACTAAATGAAAGCATGCCATTTAGCGTACACGAGGGCGTAAATCACCCTATAAGCCTCTACGCAGCCACCAAAAAAAGCAACGAAATGATGGCGCACACATATAGTCATCTTTTTGGTTTGCCGACGACTGGGCTTCGCTTTTTTACCGTTTATGGAGAGTGGGGTAGACCCGATATGGCACTATTTTTATTTACCAAAGCAGCGCTTGAAAACGAAAGTATAGACGTCTATAACCACGGCAAAATGAAGCGAGACTTCACATACGTGGGCGATATAGTAAAAGGCATCATAAAATGTATCGACAATAAAGCCCAGCCAAATCAGCACTGGGACGCTCTAGCACCAGACCCAGCTAGCTCTAAAGCGCCATTTAAAATTTACAACATAGGAAACAACAGCCCAGTCGAGCTAATGGAGTATATAGCCGCGATAGAAAAACACATAGGCAAACAGATAAAGAAAAATATGCTGCCTTTACAGGCTGGAGATGTGCCGCAGACTTTCGCTGATGTTAGCGATTTGGTAAGCGATTTTGACTACAAGCCAAGCACTAGCGTAGATGAGGGCGTGGGAAAATTCGTAAAATGGTATAGACAATTTTACAACGCATAAAGAAAATTTAATGAAAAAGACTGTTTTAATTATACTACTTTGTGCTGCATATGCTTTTTGCACAAGTAGTTTTGAACCTATGAGGCTTGGAGTATATAAAAAAGAGATGAATGTCAAAGGCTGGCTTGCGTCTGAGATGCTTGATGGGGTGAGGGCTTATTGGGATGGGAAGGCGCTATACACTAGACTAAATGAGCGCATAAATGTCCCCAGCGCATTTATCTCTGGATTTCCTCCATTTAAGCTAGATGGGGAGCTGTATACTAAAAGGCAAGATTATGCAAATATATCCTCAATAGTAATGGCTACTAAGCCAGATACTAGCTGGAGTGGCTGGGCGCAGATAAGCTATAATGTATTTGACGTGCCTGATGCTAAGGGCGGACTTTTAGACAGACTTAGCGTGATAAGGCGATGGCTAGAGCAAAACCCAGCGCTAAAATCAAGAATAAAAATAATCGAACAAGTCAAAATAAAAGACGAGGACGAACTTCATCATCTTTTTAAAAATATAACAGCAAGAGGTGGAGAGGGCATGGTGCTACGAGACCCACTGGCTCCATACACATCTGGAGTAAGTGACAAGAATTTAAAATACAAAGCCTATAACGACGCAGAATGCGAGGTAACAAGCCATAAATCCGTATCAAATGGCGTCATAAAATCCTTTGACTGCAAGCTACCAAATGGCAAAATGATGAGGATAGCCGCCAGCTTTAACCAAAGCAAAAACGCACCAAAGATAGGAGAAATTATCACCTACACGTATGAGCGTATAGGCAAGGGTGGCATACCAGAATCCCCAAAATACCTAAGGGTGCGCAAAGACCCATAGCGTAGCCTAATCCATCACAGGTAGGTGCCACGAGCGATAATACGCAAGCAGGCGAAACGCCACACCAAATGCAAAAAGTCCCCAAATATATGGCGCGCCGTCAAGCCCCAACTGCTTTAGCGCATAAAGCAACGCACTTATGACAATGGCAATCGTACCATAAAGCCCGGTGCGAAGTAACCATGGCACCTCATTCATCAAAATATCCCTAAGTACGCCGCCGCCTATTGCCGTAGTAAAACCAAGCATAACCACACCACAAAAATTAAACCCAGCCTCTATCGCCACAAGTGCGCCAGTAATCGTAAAGCTAGCAAGCCCCAAAGTATCACTAAGCACGAATAAAAATCTCTGCTCTAAACTATCCCTTTTATGAAGCTTTAAGCTAATGGCAATCACTAAAACGCAAACCACAATAATGCCTGGCATGGTGTTTGTAAAGGCAAATGGCGCCCTATCTGCTATAGTATCTCTTACTATGCCTCCGCCAAGGGCTGTTAAAAATGTCGCCACAAACACGCCAAGCCAGTCAAATTTACCGCGCGCTCCAGCGTAAAACCCACTAAGTGCAAATGCCGCCGTCCCCAAAAAATCGACTAAAACCCATACATCCATAAAAGCTCTTTTTTATTTATATTTTACATTTTAAATTTAAAAAAATGATTAAAAAATATTTAAATTTGATTTAAAAAACAAGATTTAAAATTTTGATAAAATTATAAACATAAACAAAAAGGATCAAATTTGAAAAAATTTATCATCTTAATCGTTGCCATCGTGGCTCTTGGAGCATGGATAATGCCACAGTACAACAATCTAGTAAAGCTTGATGAAGGCGTAAACGCAAAATGGGCGCAAGTACAAAATCAGTACAAAAGGCGCGCCGATTTAATACCAAACCTAGTCCAAACCGTAAAAGGCTACGCAAAGCATGAAAGCCAAACCCTCCAAAACGTAATAGAAGCAAGAAGCAAGGCAACATCGATAAATTTAAACGCAAGCGATTTGAGCGATCAAGCCAAAATGAAAGCCTTCGTAGATGCACAAAACTCGCTAAGCTCGGCGCTTTCTAAGCTAATGGTTGTGGTAGAAAAATACCCTGAGCTAAAGGCGGACGAGAGCTTTTTAAAGCTACAAGACCAGCTTGAGGGCACTGAAAATCGCATAGCCATAGCAAGAAAAGATTACATAGATGAGCTACAAGGATTTAACACCGTCTTAAGAAGTTTTCCAACAAATTTAATAGCAAAAATATTTACCCAAATAAGCCCAAAAGAGAGTTTTAAAGCCTCTGAAAATGAGCAAAATGCACCGCAGGTGAGTTTTTAGTGGTTATTAAACCGGAGTTTAAAAACAAACTATCAAGCCTAATTAAAAACATAGAGGCAAAAAGTAGCGCCGAGGTAATCTGTGTAATCACAAAAAGCACGCTAAATACTAAATTTACGTGCTTTTTGGTGTCTTTAGCGATAGCCGCACTTTGTGGGTTTTTCTCGATCTTTTTAAATTTAAGCAGCGTATTTTATATATTCGGGGTGGTTCTTTGCGGAGTATTTTTGATTTTACAAATTTTCCCAGCTATTTTTAGGATTATTTTACCTGAAAAATTTATAAATAAAATTTTATATAAATTTGCACTAAAAAACTTTAATAGCCTAGGTTTTAATGAAATAAATTCCAAACAAGTGCTAATGTTTTTTGTATCCTTAAGCGAAAAATATATCTGCGTAATAACCAAAGAAAGCCTAAACAAAGAAAATGGTAAGCTTGAAAATATCATAAAAGAATTTATCCAAACAGCAAAAAACGGCAACTTAGAAATTGGAATAATCAAAGCTTTGCGCGATTGCGGAGATGTTTTAATCCAAAGCTTTCCAGTAAAAAAAGACGACGTAAATGAAATAGAAAAAGAGGTAATAGAGCTTGATTAAAAAGATTATTTTATTTCTTGCTATTTTTAATTTTGCGTTTGGGATTGACTTTACAAAGATAAATAGCCAGGTAGTTGATGAGGCTAATATACTAAGCAAAGAGAGCAAAACAAAGCTAGAACAAAGACTTAGTGATTTTGAAAAGAAAAGCTCGGTGCAAATTTTAGTACTAACCCTTAAAAGCCTTGATGGATACGACATAGCCGAGTATGGCTATAGGCTTGGCAGAAAGCTTGGCATAGGGCAAAAAGGGCTTAATAACGGAGTGATATTATTAGTAGCTCCAAATGAGAAAAAGGTAAGGATTGAGGTTGGATACGGATTAGAGGGCGCGCTAAGCGACGCAGTAAGCGGCGACATAATACGGCATGTCATCCTGCCTAAGTTTCGCACTGGGGATTTTGACACAGGCGTACAAGAGGGCGTAGAGGCAATGATAAAGGCTAGCGAGGGTGAGTTTAGCGGACAAGGACAAGTAGCGCAAAGCGATGAGGAGGCAGATTTTATAGCACCCTTACTTGTAATTGGCTTTATTTTATTAAATTTTATAGGCTCATTTTTTAAAAATAAATCGCTCCACAGGCTATCTCGTGCAGCATTTTTAGGCATATTTGCCACCCTAATAGCCACAGGCTTTATAAACTCCGGGATAATTTTAATCACAATCTTTCTAGCCGTGTCATTGCTCTCATTTTTTACAATATCTAGCCCAAAAAATGGGAATTTTATATCAAATGATGATTTTTTTAGCAATATACCCAGGGGTAATTTTAAAAATTTTGAAAACTTTGGCTCCTTTAGCAGCAAAAGCTCAAGAAATAGTGGCTTTAGAGGCGGAGGTGGTAGCTTTGGCGGCGGAGGGGCAAGTGGTAGCTGGTAGGCATTTTGCGCCTCATGCTTTAACTTTTGTGCTAAAACTCGCTATAATCAGTAAAAAATTTAAGAGGCGAAAATGAAAATAGCAGTTATAGGCACAGGTTATGTTGGGCTAGTTACTGGCGCGTGTCTAGCAAAAATGGGAAACGACGTGCTTTGCATAGACATAGACGAGAGTAAAATCAATGCGCTAAAAGAGGGCAAAATCCCCATTTACGAGCCTGGGCTTGGCGAGATAGTGGCTGAGTGTACGGCAAATGGCACGCTTAAATTTGACACCTGCATAAAGCGCGCGCTTAGCTTTGCGAGCGTGCTTTTTATCGCGGTTGGCACGCCTATGGGAGCAGATGGTCAGGCGGACTTGCGATTTGTGCTAGAAGTGGCAAAAAGCATAGGCGAGCATATCAGCAAGCCTCTAATCATAGTCGATAAATCAACCGTCCCAGTAGGCACAGCCCAAAAGGTAAGAGAGTGCGTGCAATCTGAGCTAAATAGGCGTGGTGCTCAGGTAGAATTTGATGTCGTTAGCAACCCTGAGTTTTTAAAAGAGGGTGCTGCGGTGGAGGATTTTTTAAAGCCAGATCGCGTAATAGTGGGTAGTGATAGCGAGCGTGCAAGTGCCGTTATGCGCGAGCTTTATGCGCCATTTATGAAAAATCACGACCGCTTTATCCTAATGGATATAAAAAGCGCAGAGATGACAAAATATGCCGCAAATGCAATGCTTGCGACAAAAATCAGCTTCATCAACGAAATGGCAGCCATCTGCGAACTCGTGGGCGCAGACATAAACAAAGTCCGAAAAGGCATCGGTAGCGACCCACGCATAGGCTATAGCTTCATTTACCCAGGGTGCGGATACGGCGGAAGCTGCTTTCCAAAAGATGTCGAGGCACTTATATTTACAGCTCGCTCAAACGGCTTTACCCCACTTATCCTTCAAGCCGTTGAAAACCGCAACAAAGCCCAAAAAAAGGTGCTTTTTGAAAAAATTTATACCTATTTTGAAGGCGATTTAAAAGGCAAAAAAATCGCCCTTTGGGGGCTTGCATTTAAGCCAAATACAGACGATATGAGAGAGGCTAGCTCGATCACTTTAATAAACTTCCTAAATAACGCAGGTGCTAGCGTCATAGCTTACGATCCAAAAGCTAACAATGAGGCGCAAAAATACCTAAAAGACGCAGATATAACATATGCCTCAAACAAATACGATGCACTAAATAACGCCGATGCACTGGCACTTGTAACTGAGTGGAGTGAGTTTCGCTCACCTGATTTTGACGAGGTAAAAAACAGACTTAAAACCCCCGTAATCTTTGATGGACGCAATCAGTACGATGCCAGTACTCTTGCAAAACTCGGCTTTGAATATTATCAAATAGGAGTAAAATCATAAAAGTAAAGGGCGTTATTTTAGCTACCATTTGCTCTATTTTTGCATTGCAAGGTTGCGCTAGTGCTTTTAAAACAGGGGCAAAAAGCGAAAAGTCAATAAATTTAAAAGAGCTTTTCCCGGCGCAAATAAGTGGCAAACAAAGGCAAATAATCACACTAAAAGAGATAAAAAACGAGCAGGATTATCTCGTAATTATAAGCTTTGGGAAGTGGCTAGAGCTTGATTGCAATCACTACTTTTTAGGAATGGCAGAAATAAAAGAACACTCGCTTAATGGCTACGGGTACGCTTATTATGAATTTAACGCACAAAATGGCATCCTAGCTGGGACAAAAATGGTATGCCTGGGACAGAAAAAACAAAATAAATTTATAAAATACAGCAGCACCCTCACTTTACCGTACAACCACAAACTCCCACTTATCTTTTACGCGCCCAAAAATGTGAGGGTAGAGTATCAAATTTATAAGCGCATAAATAGCGGATTTGGCTATTTTGAGTGATTTTGAGCGCTTAAATCCAACGATTAAGCTAATTTTTATATTTCTTTAAGTTTGTTTGTTTTTTTGTAAAATCCCAATTATATTTTGATTAATAGGGGGTAAAAAATGAAAAATGGGCTACTTTTACCAGCTGTACTTTATGTGATTATTATTATAGTGTGTTTTGTACATAATAACTTTTTATTTGTTGGGGATTTGGGAGATAAACTTACCAAATTTAATGATAAGTGTAAATCTATGCTATATGAGGAATGGAGTAGGCAAAATATAGGAAAAGTTGAAAAATACTGCGAATGCCTAACAGATACAATGCATAGCAAAATGCAAATGCCTTACTGGGATAATATTTTAAGTTTTGGGAATGCGGAAATAAACGACACTGAAAAATACTTCCGAGAAGGAAAAATAGACGCTCTTGATATTTTAAACGAAAAAGAAATTTTATCGTGCAAGAAAAAGGCGCAATAATGAAAAAAGTGATACTTATCTCTGCTATTTTCCTAATCTCATGTGGCGATGATATAAATATTTTAAGAGATGACTTCTATGAATGGTGCAAAGCAAACAAGCTAAGCAATAATAATTCAAAGCAATTTTGCGACTGCGCTTTTGATTTTTATATATCACATTTTTCCGATAAAGAAATCAAATTTATGCTAAGGGATACTGATGGCTTATTTGGCCAGGACGACTTTTACGGATATTATAATATAAAATTTAAAATGGAAAGAGTACACTCAAGTATCTTAGAAAAAAGTTTTGATTACCTAAATTTCATGAATAAATGTATAAAATAGCGTTTAAGTGGTGCGGTTGAGAGGACTTGAACCTCCACGCCGTGAAGCACCAGATCCTAAGTCTGGCGTGTCTGCCAATTTCACCACAACCGCAAAGTTAAAGACGTATTTATACCCAAAGCATGCTTAAATTTATATTAAATATAAATTTAAGCTAAGTTAAAAAGCAAAAATCAGCTAAATCTTTGAGGGTTCGAGCCTAATCGCCTCATTATCGATAAAACCTATGCCACTTTTTAGCACATTTTGCGCAATCTCTTTTGCCTCATCAAGCGAATGCATTTTATACGTACCGCACTGAAGCTCATTAAGCTCTGGAATATCTGCCTCACTAGCCACATTAAGCACATCTTGCATACTCTTTTCCCACGCCTCACGGACAAGCCCCTCACTAGGCGCACCGACAAGGCTCATATAAAACCCCGTCCTACAACCCATCGGAGAAATGTCTATTATCTCCACACCATCACCATTTAAATGTGTTCGCATAAACCCAGCAAAAAGATGCTCTAAAGTATGAGTGCCTCTCTCGCTCATTATCTGCTTATTTGGTTTACAAAACCGCAAATCAAAAACGCTTATAGTGTCGCCCTTTGGCGTGGTCATCGTCTTTGCTAGACGCACTGCTGGAGCATTCATTTTAGTATGGTCAACACAAAAACTATCGAGTAAAGGCATAATCTCTCCTAGTATTATTATTTGTATAATAAAAAAATTAAGTTTAAAAATAAAAAAAATTTTTTATATTTACTAAAAAATGAAAATTAATTTTATATATTTAATTAAAATTAAATAAAATACAACATAACATAAATATAAAAATGTCTACATTATAGCCAAAATACAGTAAAAAATAGACAAAAAACAATGTAAATTAACGATTTTATGTTCATTAATTCTTATTTTGAATTTTATTTTAAAATAAAAAACTAATAATTTTCATTAAAAAATTTAAATTTTTTTCAAAATTTTTGATTATTTTAACATTTTTTACGCTACAATCCAAGCAAGGTAAAAATTATGCTACGAGCTATATCAAAAATTTATATCACAAAGCTTAAATGTCTTTTGTGTTAAATATGATATAATTCGTCCGAAATTTTTACAGATTTTTTGCTGAAAGGCTTTTTTATGAGTAAAGTTATGAAAACAATGGACGGCAACGAGGCTGCCGCATATGCCTCTTATGCCTTTACAGAGGTAGCTGGAATTTACCCTATTACTCCAAGCTCACCTATGGCTGACTACACCGACAACTGGGCTGCCCACGGTCATAAGAACCTATTCGGGATGCCTGTAAAAGTAGTCGAAATGCAAAGCGAAGCGGGTGCTGCTGGTACGGTACATGGCTCATTGCAAGCTGGTGCACTTACTACTACTTACACAGCTTCACAGGGTCTATTACTAAAAATACCTAACATGTATAAGATAGCAGGTCAACTATTACCAGGCGTAATCCATGTCTCAGCCCGCGCTATCGCATCTCAAGCGCTATCTATTTTTGGTGATCACCAAGACATCTATGCCTGTCGACAAACTGGCTTTGCAATGCTAGCTAGCGGTAGCGTGCAAGAGGTAATGGACATCGCTGGTGTAGCCCACCTATCTGCAATCAAGGGTCGTGTACCATTCCTTCACTTCTTTGATGGCTTTAGAACTAGCCACGAAATTCAAAAAGTCGAGGTCATGGACTACGCTCACTTTGATCGCTTGCTAGACAAAGAGGCTTTGCAAAAATTTAGAGACGAAGCGCTAAACCCAGATCATCCAAAAACTCGCGGTACAGCACAAAACGACGACATTTACTTTCAAACTCGTGAGCTAGTAAACAAATACTACGACGCAATACCTGATATAGTAGCTGAGTATCTAAATGAAATTTCAAAAATCACAGGACGCGACTATAAGCCATTTACATATTATGGAGCACCGGATGCAGATCGCATAATAGTAGCTATGGGCTCAGTAACTCAATGTCTAGAGCAGGTAATAGATCACCTAAGAGAAAAAGGCGAAAAAGTAGGCGTAATAAAAGTACACCTTTATAGACCATTTAGTACTAAATACCTATTTGACGTTATGCCAAAAACAGTCAAAAAAATCGCTGTACTTGACCGCACAAAAGAGCCAGGCAGCCTAGGCGAGCCACTATATCTTGATATTAAAGCGGCATTTTATGAGTCTGAACTACGTCCAGTAATTATAGGTGGGCGCTATGGTCTAAGCTCAAAAGACGTAGATCCAGCACAAATGCTAGCTGTATATAAAGAACTAGAAAAAGAAAACCCAAAGAACGGCTTTACTGTCGGTATTAATGACGATGTTACATTTACATCTCTTGAAGTTGGTGAACCAATTAGCTTAACTTCTGCTTATGAATGTCTATTCTATGGATTAGGAGCAGATGGCACAGTTGGCGCAAATAAAAGCTCAATTAAAATCATAGGCGATAACACAGACTACTATGCACAGGCATATTTTGCATATGATAGTAAAAAATCTGGCGGCTACACTAGAAGCCACCTACGATTTGGTGAAAGCCCAATCCGCGCTACATACTTAGTATCTAATCCTCACTTTGTAGCCTGCTCGGTCGCAGCTTACCTAGATATTTATGATGTCGTTGACGGTATTAGAGAAGGCGGTACGTTCTTATTAAACTCAATCTGGGATGAGGCTGAAACAGTAAATAGAATACCAAATAAAGTCAAAAAAATCCTAGCTGAGAAAAAGGCAAATTTCTACATCATTAACGCTACAAAACTAGCTCACGAAATAGGTCTAGGTAACCGAACAAACACAATCATGCAGTCAGCTTTCTTTAAGCTTTCAGGCGAGCGCCTAGGACTAAGCTTTGAAAAAGCAAAAGAACTGATGAAAAAACTAGCCGCTAAAACTTACGCAAAAAAAGGCGAAGCTATTATCGAGATGAACTACAAGGCTATCGACGTAGGCGCAGATGGTCTAGTAAAAGTAAATGTAGATCCGGCTTGGGCTAGCCTATCAACAGAAGTAGCCGCAAGTGAAGAGCTTTACAAAGGTACTGAATTTGTCGAAAAAATAGTCAAGCCTATGAATGCCGCTCGCGGTAACGAACTACCAGTTTCAGCCTTTATCGGACATGAGGACGGTAGCTTTGAATCAGGTACAACAGAATATGAGAAACGTGGCGTAGGCGTAATGGTTCCAAAATGGATAGAGGGAAATTGTATCCAGTGTAACCAGTGTGCCTTTGTTTGCCCTCACGCAGTTATCCGCCCATTCCTTATAGATGATGCTGAAATGGCAGCCGCTCCAGATGGTGTAAAAGCTCACGCGCTTGACGCAAAAGGCAAAGAAGTAGCTGGACTAAAATATAAAATTCAAGTAAGCCCACTAGATTGTACAGGCTGCGAGCTGTGTGCTCAAAACTGCCCTACAAAAGAGAAATCTCTCGTTATGGTTCCACTTGGTGAAGAGATGGATAAAGGTGAGCAAGTAAACGCTGATTATCTATTTAAAAAAGTAACTTATAAATCAGATCTAGTAGGCAAGGGTAACGTCAAAAACGTAGGCTTTGCGCAGCCATATTTTGAATTCCACGGCGCTTGCCCAGGTTGTGGTGAAACTCCATACATCACTCTAGTAACTCGTCTATTTGGCGATCATATGATAGTAGCAAACGCAACTGGTTGTAGCTCAATCTACGGCGGCTCAGCTCCATCTACCCCATATCGCAAAGATGACAATGGACGTGGTGTAGCATGGGCAAACAGCCTATTTGAGGACAATGCTGAGTTTGGTATGGGTATGAAGGTAGCTACTGAAACTATCCGCCACAGAATAGAAGATATAATGCTACGCACAAAAGACGCAGTGCCAAATCAACTATCAGCTCTATATAACGACTGGATAGAGTCTAAAAACACTAGCGCAAATATAGAAGTAGCCAATAAACTAATTCCTATTCTAGAGCAAAATCCAAGCGCAGAAGGCGTAAAAGAGCTACTAGGACTTAAGTCTTATTTGCGCCGCAAATCTCAATGGATAATCGGTGGCGACGGCTGGGCATATGATATCGGCTACGGCGGTCTTGATCACGTCCTAGCAAGTGGAGAGAACGTAAACATCCTAGTGCTTGATACAGAAGTTTATTCAAACACTGGCGGACAAAGCTCAAAATCAAGCCGCATGGGCTCAGTAGCGCAATTTACAGCTGCTGGTAAACCTATGCAGAAAAAAGATCTAGGCTACATTGCAATGACTTATGAAAACATTTTCGTCGCACAAATCAACTCAAATGCTAGCCAAGCAAACGTACTAAAAGCTATCACAGAAGCTGAAGCCTATGAAGGCCCAAGCCTAATCATCGCTTACTCTCCTTGTATAGCTCACGGCATTAAAGGTGGACTAAGCCACTCTGGCAACCACGCTGAAATAGCCACAAAATGCGGATACTGGCCGACATACATATATGATCCGCGTCTAATAAAAGAGGGTAAAAACCCACTTAAGATAACATCAAAAGAGCCTGATTGGAGCCTTTATGATGAGTTCTTGCTAAATGAGGTAAGATACAACTCTCTAGCTAAGCAAAATCCAGAACATGCAGCAGAGCTACTAGCTCACAACAAAGCTGACTCAAAACGCCGCTGGAGACAGCTAAAACGCCTAGCAGAAAGCGACTTCAGCGATGAAGCAGGCGAGGAGCAAGCTGCCGTAATAGGCGACTAATTCTTGTTTAAACCTTTCCCTTTCTTTGGGAAAGGTTTAAATTTATTTTAAATATTCTACACTCAAGCTTTAATATCTATTTTAAATTTTGTTTTAGAATTTTATAAGTTAAAAATATCTAAAAAAGACTTTGAATATTTTTTATACCTAATGAAACATTTAGCTCCTTAGAGACACTATCTATAAACTCAATTATCTGCACAAGTACTTTTTTAGCATTTTCGTTTATTGATTTATCTAGGTTTTTGAGACTTTATTTGAGTGCCCTTTGCTGTTTCAGCCTTGCTATTTCAGCCTTTTTGGCAAGACTTTTTAGATTTTTTTTAAGATCTTTATCCATCTGCTTTAATAAAATTTCAAATGAACTTTTTTCAATTTTTATGCCAGTTTTATCATCCGCGTTTATAAAAGTGCCGTTTATTATTCTTTTTCTGATACTTATTGAAAGCTTTGATATTCGCTATGCGATATATTATTATGTGGGTCGTGGTTTAGGTTAAATAGTTTAATTTGAACTTGATGGTCTTTTGTGTCTATGTTTTTATCATGGTCATTTAGTATACCACATATAAGTGAGTTTTCCAGTTGCTGCATTTAAATTTTTAAAAAGCCACCCCCTCCCTCTCTCCCCTATTAGCAATCCACCCCTTGTGACAGAGCCATCTTGGTTTGTGTATATTTATCTCTTGTGGTGTCAAAGCAAATAAAGCTTTACATCTCCTATTTTCCGCCACTATTGCTATTTGGGCTGTCATAATAATTCTTAGCAGAACAGTTATAAAAAGTAGCGCTTACTCTCTCGTCTTCATTTGTGCGAGAACCAAAATCCATCTCAGAAGCTATGTGATACATAACCGAGTTAAATTTATTTGTAACCTCTAAAGTATTTTTACTATATATACTCTTGTGGAAATTTGGCTATGTCATCTAGGCTAAAGCTATCTTTTGAGTTTAGCACATCCTAGCCCACAACTTGAGTTAGAATTTCATAAGCATTGCCGACGCTCTTTGCTATGCCTATTTCATCAAATGACCTAAACAGATGATTAGCGATTTTATAGTATCAGAATGAATTTTAAATCTTACAAAACCTCAGCAGCCTCATTAAACTCATCTGTAAATATCCCTAGATGTCTACTTTATAGCCAGCAGCGCGCCTTTTTACTATCAGTAAAAAGCAAAATAATGGCGCGCTTGGTTTTAAAAAACCTCAATCTAATAAATCATATTGCCAAATTCCACCTGCGACTTTAGCCTATCTGCCATATTTTTTGAGTACTCGCACCGCAAAGCTTCGATATAATCATTTTCAAATTTATTCTGTAAATATCCCATTAAGCCAGTGTTTGAAAGCACAAGATCTTTAAATTCGCTAATCTAGTGCTTTTTACAAGCTGGGTTTGCCGTCGTCTCATTTTCTACAAAAACCAAAAATAGCTCAGAAGCGGATATTTTATCCGCTTTTTGCGGCACAGTGCCAGAAATTTAAGTAAAAGAGCTACACAAGACCCGTATCATCTCATTACTCGCACTAGCTCCAAATCCGAGCGTAAAAAGCGGCTAAATCCAGTGCTTAAGGCGCCGCTTGATAGCTATAAAATCCGATTTTCCGCCCTATTTATCTCTCCTATGTCGTCATAGCTTTGATACACTCTTGCATTTTTGTAAAAAATCGCCCCATCATAGCTAAAAACGCACTAGGTATACGCCACATATCCTGCACACCAAGCTCGCCGCCCCTAGCATTTGCGCTATTAGTTATCCTATCAAAAAGCCTCACGCACACCCTAGTTACCTCCAAAAGAGAAAGACTCTTTTGTGTTTTTAAGATACTCATCAATCTTTTTTAGCGTGTTTTTATGTACCTTTACACCATTTGCTAACTCAGCTACTTTATTAAATCCTCTCCCATAAAGCCATCTTTATCCACCGAATATCCGTATAAATGGCTAAAATCAGCGCCTTAATATTGCTGCACTATAATCTCATTAAATTAAGCAGCGTTTGAATTTATTGAGTCTAATTTGGACGCTGCCTGCGATAAAAGGTTTAAATTTAATCAATAAATATTCATCTTTTACCCTCTCCTTCCCCAGATGCTTTAAAGTCTCACCAAAAATCACTCGTCTTTTCCACTAATTTAAACGAGCACTGTGTACTAAGAAGGCTTTGCGGGGAGGGGGATAAAATTTAACTCATTAAAGCTAAAACTAACGCCAACCGGTAGCTTGCTTTTAAATTCTTTTGCGGTTTCAAGCTCCTAGACGGTTTTACACACATCAAAGATTTGCACCTTGTTAAAATCTACTATAAAACCGCTCCTTTTTCTGTGTGATTTGCCCAGTAATCTCGCTAAACATCCTATACGTGCCCTCCATATCAATATGCACAAATGGGCTTATGCCTAGAGCGTGAGAATAGATATAATTTTCCTAATTAAACTGCTCAATCTGAGCTAGCATGTCTTTGTGGGTTTTAAAATCATTTGGCAAGCCTGCTACTTTATTAAAAAAGCCATTTTCATCTACCGTATAGCCAAAGCTTGAGCTAGGCGGATTAGCAGATAAAAGGCTAGAAAAGCTCCCACATTAAGGCTTGGCACTAGATTTTGACAACTGGGCTTTGCTATTTGTAAGAGATTTGAATTTATACTTTACACACTATTCATATCGCCCTTTGCTAGTTTTGTTAAACTTAGCAAAAATCATACGAATTTATATAAAATATTTAGCGCCTATTTTTAAATTCCTCGCGCCTTTTTTCTAGTTCATACGCATCATTAAGCGCATCCTCGCCATCATCAAGAGCACCTTCTAAAAACTTGCGATGATCCTCAAATTGCCTACTTTTTAACCCCCAAAGCAAAGCCGCAAGCCCAGCCCCACCAAGAGAAATCGATACTATAAGCATCATCACAACCACGCCATCACTCATATTTTTCCTTTAAATTTAAGCCCAAGTGAGAGGGAGTTTAACACCACCACGAGCGAGCTAAGCGACATAGAAACAGCAGCCACAAGCGGCACGACATACCCAGTCATGGCAAGCGGAATACTAAGGGCATTATAGACAAAGCAAAAGCCTAAATTTATCCGCACCTTACGCATGCTAGCCCTAGCCAGACGCACCGCAAAAACAAGCGCTTTTAGGCTGTCGTTTAGTAGTATCACATCGCTTGTATTAAGGCTCACATCAGCCCCTGTGCTCATCGCCACAGCCACGTGAGCCTCTGAAAGCGCCAAAGCGTCATTAATACCATCTCCCACCATAAGCACCCTGCGCCCAGCCTCTTTTAACCTTGATATCTCGCTAGCCTTATCCTCTGGCAGACAGCAGGACTTAAACGAGCTTATGCCAAGCTCTTGTGCGCTCTTTGCTACAGAGGCTTTGGTATCTCCTGATAGCACCATCACATCAAGCCCCATATCAAAAAGCGCACGCACACTATCTTTTGCCTCATCTCTTAGCGCAGAGCTAAGCTCAAAACTAGCTAGAACAACCCCATCAATCGCAAAATAATACCCTGAGCTACCAGAACATAAGCTAATACCAAGCTCCCTCATAAGCCTGCTACTACCGCCTGCTATCTCACGCTCTTTATAATAAGCCATCACGCCACGTCCAGCAAGCTCCCTAACACCGCAAACATCTTTTGGCATTACGCCTTTTGCTTTTAGATAACCTGCGATAGCTACGCTTACTGGATGGGTGCTAGCCTGCGTAATAGATAGCAAAATACCCTCATCAAATGGTGCAAAGTAGCTAAAACTAGACACCTTAAGCTCTTTAGTCGTTAAAGTGCCTGTCTTATCAAAGACTACCGTATCACACTCACAAAGCGCCTCAATAATGCTTGCATATCTAAAAAGTATGCCATTTTTAAATCCGATAGAAAGTGCGACCACGGTACTAACTGGAGTAGCTAGAGATAGCGCACATGGGCAGGCTATAACAATGACTGAAACACCTATAATAAGCGCATAGGAAAACGAGCTAGAAAATAGATAATAAACAAATGTAAGCACAGCAAGACCAATAATGGCTAAAGAAAAGCCTGATGAAATTTTATTTGCTAACTCCTCAATACGAGGCTTTTTAGATAGATTGTGCCAAAGCACGTCTAAAAGCCTGCCTATAAGGCTATTTTTTGCACTTTGGGTACAACGATAAAGCACGTTTCCATTTATGCAGATACTGCCACTTAAAATCTCGCCACCAGCCTCGACAAAAGCTGGCAAACTCTCGCCAGTAATCATCGATGTATCAAAGCTGGCCTCGCCACTCTTACAAACCCCATCAAGCAGAGCCATATCCCCAGCACAAAGCCTAATAATCTCCCCACTAGACACGCTATCAGCATTCACGCTAATAAACCCCTCGCCTCTTTTAACCATAACCGTGCTAGGTAGCCGCGCTAGGAGTGTATCAAAGGCATCTGTGGCGCTTTTTTTGCTTGTAGATTCAAAGAATTTGCCTATAAAAACAAAGGTGATAATCATAGCAACAGAGTCAAAATAGACCTCCCCGCTACGAGTAAGCATAGCATAAACCGAGTATATATAAGTACTCAAAGCTCCACTTGCCACAAGCGCGTCCATGTTTGCATGTCGCCCTAAAATACTAGCCCTAAGCCCAGCAAAAAATCCGCTACCAGTATAAAAAAGCACAGGTGTAGCCAGAATAAACTCGGCAAAATTTAAAATCAAGCGAATAGATTCGCTCATGCCACTAAAGTACCCACTATATTGTGCGACAGCTATCCACATTATATTCATAAGCCCAAAAAGCCCCACCAAAAGGCGCGAATAAAACTCTCTCCTTTTTTTCTGGGTGCGCTCCTCGTAGCTAGCCGCGTCAAATGGCATAGCCTTATACCCTACGCGCGATATTAAATTTATAATATAAGAAAGGCTTATGCTCTGTGGGTCAAAGACTATGTTTGCTTTTTGGTTTGTGGAGTTTATGCTAATTTCTAAAATGCCATCTTTTAAAGTTAAAAGCTTTTCTAAAAGCCAGACACAAGCCGAGCAGGAAATCCCCTCAATCACGAGGCTTATCTCGTGGGCTTTGTCTTTTACCCTGATATATTTAGCGTAAGTTGTTTCAAATTCTTGAATATCCAAAAGCTCGCTATCAAGCTTATCTGCTATGACTTTAATATCTGAAAGAGTAGGACAATCGGTAGAAATTTTATCATCTGTTGTATTTATGGCTTGGCTTTTGTTTGAGTTTAAAAATGAAAATTTATCAGACTTTACATCTTTGGCTGGATTTAGCTCATTATCACCTAGCCTATCATAAAACTCCTCAAGCCCACTTAAATGCAAAAGCTGCCAAACGCTCTCACAACCAGTGCAACAAAAGTACTCAGAGCCTGATTTTATCATGGCATTTTTATCAAATTTTTGCTGACAATGAGAACATTTTAGCATAGACATGAAATAAAGCTTTGTATAAATTTAAAATGGGCTAGGACTATCCTAACCCAAAAATATTAATGTAGATCAGCCCAAATCTTGCGCTTCCATAGTGTTGCAAATATGCCCAAAACTAAGAAATATAGCATTATATAAATTCCCAAGCTCTCGCGCTCTGCCTTTTTACTATCCCCTACTTTTTCCATATATCCGACTATTTGTTCAGTAGCTTGATCAGTCAAACCAACACGAGGCATAGCCGTACCTGGAAGCATTTTTTGAGTATCATTTATAAATTTGACCAGATAATTATCAGAGTTTTTCGCTCTAATCATCATAGATAAATCAGGTGGAGTTGAGCCTAAATACTCTGCAAGCAATGCTTTATTTGAAGTAGCATAAAGTTTTGCGTACTTCATATCATGGCATCTTTGGCAAGCATCAGCAAATAATCTCTCGTCACTTATACCATTGTTTTCGCTTATATATTTTTCGCTCATTGCTTTTAGATAAGCCACCAAATCAGCAATTTCGCCATTTTCATTATCAGAACTTGGTGCAAAATTTGGCATAGGAAAAGGCTTTTCATCGTTAAATTTATGACTTAACTTAAGCGCCATAGGTGGATTTTTAATAAGTGCAGCCAAAAACTCGCTATCATAAATAGCCCCAGCGGTACTAAGATCAGGTGGAACCACCCCAAAAGCCTCGCTAGCGCCAGCTGCATCATTTGGCGATTCTATACCAGCTACTTTCATGCCGTGACAACCTGTACAGCCAGCATTATTAAATATCTCTTCGCCTTTTGTGGCGTCGCCTTTGTTTAGGTCAATTTTTTTAATATCTCCCCAAAAGCTCTCATAAGAATCTAAATACTCTTTAGATGATTGTAAAGCCACCTTTGCAGATAAGACTTTGGCACTGTCATGGCTAAGCTCAGCCATAGTTAGCTCTACTTGTTTTTGATTTAAATGCTCTTTTGCAAGCTCCACATCCTCATTTATATAGTCAAAATCAGCAGCAGAGGTGTGAGGATGTAGCTTAGTATGTGCATAAGGCTCAATACCCCAGTAAAGAATCCCTGAAAGGATAACTAATATAGCAAATATCTTTAACTCTTTCATAATTAGCCCCTTTTCCTTTCAAGTATGGTAATAAGTGGTAGTGCCACTATAAATAAGAATAAAAATAGCACAGATGAACCAAAGCCCAACCAATCCATAATACCTCCGGTTGGAAGTTTACCCAGGATTGACAGCAATATTAAATCAATCACAAGCACCCAAAACCATATAAAAAACAGAGGTCTTCTCTGAGCTGGGGCTACTACATCGCTGCGGTCTAGTAAAGGTATAATCATAAATGCAGCTCCAGCAAAAGCAAATGCCATAAGCCCTATATTGTAGGCTGAAATTCCAGCTATATCAAAGAAAAATCCACGTAAAATCTCATACTGCCATAAGAAATACCACTCAGGATAGATGTGTGGTGGAGTTTTTAGAGGATTTGCTGGCTCGAAATTTATCGGATCCATCGCAAAACCGTAGTGAAAGCAAACTAGATAAAAATAAAAAATCATAAAAAACGATACATACATAAAGTCTTTTGACAAAAATCCAGGCCAAAATGGAATAACCTTAGCCTTAGCTTTATCTCCATGCAAATACTCATTAGCCTCTACTTCAAAGTCTATTTCTTCGCTATCTATATTATTAACATGCGGAATACGAAGTGAGTAAAAATGCACCGCAATAACGGCAATAATAACTATCGGCATAAGGCAGACGTGAAGCATAAAAAAGCGAGTAAGCGTACTATCGCCAACAGCATAATCTCCACGTATCCATTCAACTAACGCATCGCCAATTACTGGTACACCACCAAAAAGCTGAGTAATAACAGTCGCCGCCCAGTAGCTCATCTGTCCCCATGGTAGCATATATCCGCTAAATGCCTCAGCTGAAAAGCAGATAAATAGCAGCATTCCACTTACCCATATGACTTCGCGACCCCTCTTATAAGAACCATAATAAAGCCCAGTAAGTAGGTGAATATACATAATCAAAAACACAACAGAAGCTGCAACTGCGTGCATATGTCGCCATAACCAACCATACTCAACCTCTTGCATTATTGTGTAGTTTACGCTATCAAAGGCTAAATGTACATCGGGCTTATAATACATAAGAAGAAAAAGTCCACTTATAAAAAGCACCGCAAAAAGGCTAATAAGTATAACACCCATAGCCCAAAGGAAGTTGATATTTTTCGGTATCCAGTATTCGCTCATAAGTACTTTAAAGAGCTTAGTTACTGCTAAGCGCTGATCAAACCAGTCAAGAACGCTTGTTGATTTATGAATTTGTGCCATTAAACGCCCCCCCTTAAGCTTTACCAACTAATTTTTTATACTCTTCGCCCTCTTCGCCTAAGACTAGCTTAGTACCCTCTATTTTAAAAGGTGGTATATCTAGTGGGCGAGGTGGTGGGCCAAAGGTATTTACGCCGCTTGCGTTAAATACGCCTCCATGACAGGGGCATACAAAGTCAAGACTACTACTTCTCCATTGAGGTATGCAGCCTAGGTGGGTACAAAGACCTATAACTACGGTATAGCGACTACCGTCTATAATGACGTCTCTAGCGTCATCAGCTGACATTTTATCGTCTTTTCTTATTATAAAAATAGGCTTTTTACGCCACTCTACTTGGCGCATCTCGCCTGGGTTTATAGGGCTTATATCCACTGTTGTAAAACCAGCTGCTTTTACACTCGGAAGCGGATCCCACGTCTTTTTCATCGCCACGAGCGAAAAAGCTCCGCCAACAGCAGCTACCGCGCCAAAGGCTAAACCAATAAAATCTCGTCGTTCTTGCTTAAGAGACATTGCCGTCCTTTCATCTAATTTGCTATATACAAGTTGTTGATTTTAGCTAAATCAACTTTAAATTTAAATTTAATCTCGCAATTAATTATGCTTAAATTGCTCCGCGTTGCTTTAAATATATATGAATAATATCAATTGCAGCTGGCGTGATACCGCTTATCTGACTAGCCGCAAATAGAGTCGGCGGCCTGAAAAGCTCGAGCTTTTCTATCACTTCATTACTAAGCCCACTTATACCTTTAAAGCTAAAATCACCCGGAATTTTAACCTCAAGCATGCCTCTCATGCGCTCTATCTGCCCTAGCTGTTCTTTTATATAGTGCTGATATTTTGCCTCGATTAAAATTTGCTCTAAGCTAACCTCATCAAGCCCAGCAAAAAACTCATCAAGCTTTCTTAACTTATCCGCACCAAAGCTCTTTCTAGCGACGATTTTTTGCCAAGTACTTTTTTCGCTTATAATATCCTCGTTAATGCTAGATAAAAACTCCAAATTAGCCTTTGAGGGTGTAATCTCTGTCAAATTTAGCCACTCCAGCCCCTGCTTTACACGCTCTCTTACTGCATCTACCAAAGCATACTCATCGCTTGATAAAAGCCCAAACTCATGCCCATAATGGCTTAGTCTAAGCGTCGCATTATCCTCACGCAGTAGCAGGCGATACTCCGCACGGCTTGTAAACATACGGTAAGGCTCTTTTGTGCCTTTGGTTACTAAATCATCGATTAAAACGCCGATATATCCTTCATCTCGGCGCAAGATAAAGGGCTTTTTTGCGTCAATTTTAAGCACGGCATTTATGCCAGCCATTAGCCCCTGAGCCGCAGCCTCCTCATACCCAGTCGTACCATTTATCTGTCCCGCTAAATATAGCCCAGCCACAGCCTTTGTCTCTAGCGTGTGGTATAGCTGTGTAGGCTCTACATAGTCGTATTCTATCGCATATCCGTGCCTTACTATGCGCGCATTTTCAAAGCCTTTTATACTTCTTATCATTGCCACTTGCACGTCATAAGGAAGGCTGGTAGAAAAGCCATTTATGTAGTATTCGCTCGCCTCGGCAGTCTGCGGCTCGATGAAAAGATGATGGCGGTCTTTATCGGCAAAGCGATTGATTTTATCCTCAATGCTAGGACAATAGCGTGGCCCCACACCCTCAATCTGCCCTGTAAAAAGCGGCGCTTTGTCAAAATTTGAGCGGATTATCTCATGGGTATTTTCATCTGTGTAGGCTATGTAGCATGGCAGCTGAGTGGGGTTAAAATCGCGAGTGCGAAAGCTAAATGCCTTTGGTTTAGCATCGCCGTCTTGTCGCTCAAGAGTGCTAAAATCAATGCTCTTTGCGTCAATCCTAGGGCAGGTGCCAGTCTTTAATCTACCCAAATTTAACCCAAGCTCCCTTAAGCTATTTGATAGCTCCGTACTAGCTAGCTCGCCCACTCGCCCTGCGCTAAATTTATTAAATCCCACATGAATAAGCCCGTTTAAAAACGTCCCAGTCGTGATTATCACTGCTTTTGCAAAGTATTCATTGCCTAGGTGAGTTTTTACGCCACACACTGCGCCGTTTTGCGTTAGAATTTGAGAGGCAATTTCTTGAGTGATTTCTAAATTTGGAGTATTTAGGAGCAAATTTCTCATATAAACACGGTATTTATCCATATCTATCTGCGCTCTTGAGCCACGTACTGCTGGACCTTTGCTCTCATTTAGCACGCGAAACTGAATCCCACAAATATCGGTGCTAAGCCCCATAACCCCGCCAAGAGCGTCGACTTCTTTTACGAGGTGTCCTTTAGCCAGTCCACCTATAGCTGGATTACAGCTTGCTGCGCCTATTTGCTCGGCTAGGATTGTGATTAAAAGCGTTTTTTTGCCCATTTTTGCAGCCGCCATGCTAGCCTCTATGCCAGCATGTCCGCCGCCTATTACGATGATATCATATTCGTTCATTTTCTTTGCGCCTTGTAAATTTAATAGCGCGGATTATACCATATTAAATTTAAAAGCCATGTAGGCGCTTTAGTTCGTCGCTTATGGTTTTTTTTACTCCGTCTTTGGTTACACTTACGTAGCTACCGTGTGCGCTGGCGACGTGATGAGGCTGACGAAAGCCCAGCTCATTTAGCCTAAGCGCAATGACTTCAACTTGTACATGTATGGAGGTTTTGCCCACATCTTTTATCTTTGCATAATAGCAGACTTGATCCCCCACATAAACAGGGCTTGTAAAAAGAATCTCTTTCATGCTTACAGTTACCACACGCTCTGGTGCTACCTGCCTAGCTGCACTTCCACCTGCTAGATCTATTTGGCTCATTATCCACCCACCAAAGATATTTCCAGCTGAGTTTGTATCCTTTGGCATAGCCACTATACGGATAAATGGCTCTCCATAATCCTTTATTATTTCTAAGACATTATTTGGGTCTTGCTGTGCGCCTATCATTTAAGTTTTCCTTGTTTTAATTTTTAGTTGATTTTACTTAAATTTACTCCTATTTGCAATTATATTAAATAGTTTGTGATAAAATTTATCAATTTTAATAGCAAAAAGGTAACACAAATATGGAAAAACTCATAAATTTAAATCTAATCTTAAAACAAAGCTGGCAAGAAAAGTACGAGCTTTATAAAAATTTAAACTCATCTATCATAGACGAGGGGATTAATATTTGCGGGATTAAGACTGGCTTAAAGGAGGATACAGAGGCTTTGCGACTAGCTGTGGCAAAGCGGCTTGTGGATCTAAAAACCGAAGCGATAGAAAATGAGCTAAAAAAGCTAAACTTTAATCAATCGCAGATAAAAGATATTAAAAAACCCCTTTTTAAACTTGCGCTTAAATTTAATATGCAAAACCTCGAAAATCTAATCGAGCGAGCCATAAATGACGGCTTAATAAAAGGCTTTAGCAAGGCGCTAATCATGGGCGTACACGAGATAGGGCTAGCCATAAATGAGTGGCAAATATCTTGGCAAGAAAAGATAATAGACGGCACAAACGAGGAGCTTTTGGATAAATTTAAAGAGCTAAGCGAGGCTGTAAAGTGGCTAAAACAAAACGGACTTTTCATGCGTACACCACAGGGCGAGGCGGCTGATAGGGCTTATGGCGCGCTTGTAAAAAGTGGCGCAGGCTATGATATGAGGACGTATGCAGAGGCTTTTAAGGATGAATTTAGTGCCATTGACGCGGCATTTTTTAATGCTATTAAAGCTATGAAAGATAATCTAAATCAAACTGATGAGCTAATCTCTAGCGCAGATGCGGCTGCTTATATAGAGTATTTTAGCGCGCTAAAGGAGGCGTTTGCTTGCAAAGAGGTAAATGAGTGCATAGGCAAGTGGCAAGACGCGGAACGCGTGTGGATGAGGGTAAAAGCGCCACTTCAAGTGGGACATCCGCTTGAATATTACGAGGACGCCCTAACGCATGCAGTTGCGCCCGAATGGGACTTGCGACTAGCCTCAAACTCAGCCATAGACGAAAATAAGCTAAAATCCCAAATGATAAGCACCTTTGAGCATTTTTATAAAAATTTGGGCGCAGATGACGAGTCTATGCGTACTCAAGTGATAGAAAATATCAAAAAAACCCAGCTTTACATAAGCGCACCTATGCTCTTTTACGCAGCGGAGCTTGATGGGCTTTTTAGCGCTCAAGTCGTGCCAAATGACGAAACCGTAAGCTCTGAATGCGGCAAGAAAATCTTTGCCTTTACAGACCATATCCGCACTGCCTCTATGGCGCGTCCGTTTATGCGCCTTAGTACGGAGATTTTTCCAAGTGAGTTTTTGGAATTTAACCGCAGGGTGCTTTTTGTAAGACCTAGGCTTTGGAAGCAAGTTTATAACGCAAGCACAATCGGACATGAGTTTGGGCATATTTTCTTTATTGGTGAGCAGACTGAAAAGCTGATGAATGAAAGTGGAGAGTTTAAATTTATAGAGGAGTATAAGGCCACAGCTGGGGGACTTGTTAACTTTTTCTTAAACGATAAGGAGGTTAGCGGAGAGCTTAGGATAGCCGTATTTGCGGAACTAATCGCACGCGCTGTAGGGCTAATAGCGTGGAAAAACGTCCCAGAGGTAAGAGCGTATTACTGTGAGGGACTTATACATTTAAGCCTGCTTTTTAGCTCCAAAGCGATAGAATTTAACGGCACTAGCTTAGAGGTTGATATAAGCGCGGCAGCTTATGAGAGATTTAAAAAGCTATGCCTACTTACCTATGAGAGCCTAGCCATACACTACATAGAGCAAAATGACGCTAGCACTTGGCTAAAAAACTACTGCGTAAAAGATGACAAAACCTACCTCCCAAAGCAATCCGAAGTGGAGGAGTTTGTAAAATATTATTACAACAGATACGAGCTAATAGGTGGAGAGCTGGATACTTCAGGGGCGTGGGCTAGATACAGTGCACAAGCCATAAATGAGTAAAACTGTGATATAATTTAGAAAAATTTGAGATTTATAGGATTTATTTGCAGACTAAAAAAAGCCACGCTATTGCTATTTTATGCACCCTAGCGCCTTTTGTTTTATCGCTTGTATTATCGTATTTTGGGCTATTTGCGCTTAGTTTTACTAGCTTTAGCCTCATGCAAATAGCCTCATGCTTGCTTTATATCGCATTTATTAGGCATGTGGGGCTTTTTACCTCATATTACGTATTTATTTTTATATTTTTACTAAGCAACACCCTAGCAACTGGACTTTGGGTATTTTACAAAGATACAGATATTACGCAAATATCACAAATGCCTCTTTTACACGCTTTTAGCGTGATTGGCTCTATTTTAATATCAGGCATAGCAGCCTCCATACTAAACGCAATCTATCAAAAAACGCAAAACGCACAAATTCTAATAGATACCCTTACAAAGACGCTTATTTACAGCGGTTTTACTTGGATTTTGCTATTTTCTCAAGACGTAGACGGATTAAAATTTAACCCATATAAATTTTATCTTTTTATGGATATTTTTGTCCTAAGTACTATGCTAAGCATATTTTTATCCATTAAAAGAAAAAGAGCTAGCGCATCATTTTGGATTGTTTTTTCAGCTATTGCCATCTATGGTATTTACGGGCTTTTAAACGCCATAATAATTCAATCTGAAATAGCCTTTAGCAATGATAGCCACTGGCTAAAAATAAAAAATATACTAAGCACAAATGAGTTTTACATTGCCATCTTTGGCGTGATTTATACGCTATTTTTGCTATCTAGCCTAATCGCAAAAAAAAGTCAATTTTATATTAAAAAAAGCATTAGTACAAGCCAGTTTAGAAATTTAAATTTTATATTTTTACTACCCCCTGTTGTAGCGAGCTTTTTTGTAAATAGACCAAATTTTATATGGATTAGCTTTTTAATTTTAATCCTAATAATACACCGCATACTCACATACCACATCTCAAGCATCGCCCACAATAAAGATGTCTTTAAAAAAGAGCAAAAGCTCCACTCAGAGCTAGACCATGAAATAGAAGAGCACAAAAAAAAGCTAAAAGAAGTAAATGAAACTCTTAGAAATCTAAGCCACTATGACTCAATAACTGTGGTGCTAAATAGACACTGGTTTATCATCGCCCTTAGTGAGCTAATTACCTCAAAACCGCTTGGCGATGTGATAAATTTATACAGCATAGATATTAATGAATTTAAGCAAATTAACGATATATATGGACACTATATAGGCGATGGTGCACTAAATCAAACCGCAAAAAAACTAAAGCAAATACTGCCTCAAAACGCAATAATAGGGAGATTTAATAGCGATGATATAATAATAGCCATAAGGAGAGCATATAACAAAAATGACCGCACCGAATTTGCTGTAAAATTACTAAATGAGATAAAAAAGCCACTTTTAATAGAGCAAAGACAAATTCAAATAAATGCCAAAATAGGCATATCAAGCACACAAATAAACGAAATCTCTGCGACTGATTTAATAGCAAAAGCCGAAATAGCCCTAGCTCCAGCAAAGGTAAGTGCTGGAGGGTTTGCCTACTACTGCGATAAGATAAATAGCAAGGTATGGGAGGACACAAAAATCGACATACTGCTTGAAAGGGCTGACTTTAACAAAGAATTTAGCCTGCTTTATCAGCCTATTTACACACTAAAAGAGCGTAGACTAATAGGCGTAGAAGCACTTCTTAGGTGGCAAAGCCCAATAAAGGGAAAAATAGAGCCTGAAGTCTTTATAAAAGTGGCAGAACAAAGCCCTATTATAATAAATATAGGAAATTGGGTACTTGAAAAAGCATTAAAAGAGATAGGCGGAGTAAATGCTAGGTTTGAGACGGATTTAACAGTGAGTGTAAATATAGCCTCAAGGCAGGCTGAAAATATAAACTTCACACAAGAGCTCATGCAGATGATAAGCCAAAATAGACTAAAACCTAGCTGGCTAAACATAGACATAAATGAGCAAAACATCTCTGGATTAGAGGAAACTGTCTCAAATGTTATCACACAGCTTGGAGAAAATGGTGTCTTTGTAAATCTTGATAATTCAGGCACAGGGCTAATCTCAATCGAATTTATCAAAAAATACAGCATAAATAAGATAAAAATTTCAAAAGAGCTAATAAAAAATATAGACACAAATATCTCAAACCAAAAGGTGGTAAAAGCGATTATAACAATGGCTAAAAAAATGGAGATAAAAACCATAGCAGTGGGCATACAAACAGAAGCAGAGCTTGAAATTTTAAAAGGGCTAGAGTGCGATGAAGTACAAGGATTTATCTGGGCAGAGGCGCTAAGCTTAAGCGAACTAATAGAGCTAGTTAGGGCAGAAAATGGCTTAAAAAATAGGCATTTTATAACAAGCGTAGAGCCTAAAAAAGGAAGCGGTAATGAAACTAGACCTAGCCTTTAGCAAAAGCCAAAAAAGGGCTATTTATATATCTACTTCGCTATTTTTAGGCACGCTTTTGGCGATGTTTTTGGAGCTTTCATTTTTAATTTATTACCTAAATATATGCGCACTTTTTGTCATAGCTAGGGAGATTTATATCTGTGCGATAGAACAAAACGAAACGCCGACCCACTGGGTGCTTATCTGCCTTGGAGCTATTATGAGCATAGTGGGAAATTCGATGTGGTATTTTTATATGGTAGCTGTAACAAAGATACAAGAGCATGAGTACCAGTACCTATTTATCTCAAATGTCTTGCCTGTGCTTTTAATATTTTCAGCAATTAGTGTGTACTTTTTTAATCGATTTTTAAATGATATAAAAGAGCGCCTTGTAGCAAATATCGACATGGCTAGTATTTTTCTAGCCCTTGGCGCATTTACGCTTGGCATGCTTGATAAATTTGATTATTCTATGGTGTTTAAAGCTCCAGCGCCATTTGCCTATTTTTTAATAATCATCATAAGCATGGCTAGCATTTTTATCATAATGAGCGCATTTTTCGTCTCAAACCAGCTAATCATAAGACATAGCATACTATACATAATGATAGCAACCATGCTTGAAGCAACCATATCCATATATGATGCATATGATAATCTTACTTGGATAGGCTCTGGAGAGAGCCAGATGTCCCTGCCTTATGAGCGTGGAGTGGTACTAGCCCTTGGAGTGGTGCCATTTTTTATCTATATGCTTGGCGCATTTCACCTAAGACACATAAATAGGCGCGTTCGTAGAGATAATCTAACTCTATCCCCTAGCACGAGCTGGATACCACTACTAGTGCTAATCCCAATAGCCATACACATGGACATGGACGCAAAGTTTTTATCGTTTATAATCTTTGTGCTAATGACCCATGCCCTAATCGGACACTATGCAAGAAGTAACATAAACGCAAAAATGCTCCTAGAAAAAGAACTCGCAGCACAAGATTCACTTAAAAAGACTATAGAAACGCACTCTAGCCAGTACTCGCTATCAAATTTAAAGCTACGAGATATGCTAAACAAAGACCACTTAACAGGGCTAAGTAACCGCAACTTTTTAATGTATGAGTTAGAAAATATGCTCGGTATAAAAGACAATTTAGTAGCGATTTATTATATCAATATACAAAAATTTAAACTCATCAATAGAACCTACGGACACAGTATAGGCGATAGGTTACTAAAAAGCATAGCAAAAACTTTACTTGAGCTAGTACAGGGTAATATTAAGGAGTATGATGGTGAGTTTGCAAATAACTATACCATAGCACGCCTTGGGGCTGATGAGTTTGTTTTGGTAAAAAAGTTAGAAAATGAAGACGAATTTAAAAACCTGGCCGACACTATACTTTCAAAGCTTAGTGAGACATTTTTTATAGATAATTATAGCTTTAACCTAATCTACCATATCGGCGCACACATGACAAAAGCACAAGGCGACGAAGTCATAAAAGCGGCCAACAACGCCCAAGAACTACTTAGAAACGCAGATAAATCTCTGCATTTTTTAAAATACTCAGGCAAATCTCAAATTTGCTTTTACTCCAAAGAGGTAAGCCAACTAAATAACGATAGAGCACGCATTGAAAATATGCTTAGAAATGCCGATTTTCAAACGGATTTTGAGATATTTTTCCAGCCTGTTTTTGACATAAACACTAACCAAATTTGTGGCGCAGAGGCACTTTTACGCTGGAATCACCGTGGCGGACAGCTAGAGGCAAAGGAGTTTTTAACCATAGCACAAAACTCAGATATGGGCTCAGAGCTTTGCTCGCTAAGTGCGCAAAAAACGATACAAATTCTATCCCAGTGGCAACACGAGGGATTAAGAATACCAAAAACCGGCATAAACATCCTCCACCAACAGCTCATAAGACCTCGCTTTGCCTCCATAATAAATGGCTTTTTGCAAAAATACGAGCTAGAGGCTAAATATATAGAGGTCGAGCTTTTAGAAAAAATTTGGCGCCACCCAAAAGTTGTACTAGATGATACATTTGAGGCTCTTAAAAAAATGGGAATAAGCGTATGTATAGATGAGTTTGGCATAGGGCATTCATCGATAAATTTCATAAAACGCTACGGCATAAACCGTATAAAAATCGCTCACAGTATCGTTGAAAGTGCCGAAGGTTGTGAAAGCAAAAAGGAGATACTCTCATCTATTATAGATATAGGAAATATCCTAGGTATTCACACAACGGCAAAGGGCGTGATAGATAAAGAATTTATCGCAATCTTAAGAAAACTAAACTGCACAGAGGCTATGGGGTACGCACTAGAACGCCCTATGAGGGCTGAGGAGTTTAGAGCGTATCTAAGGCACAACAGCCACCGCGTACTACCAGCCTAAGCTACTTACCTAGCTCGGCTGCTATGCTCTCATTGCTTCTTACTACAGAGCCTGAGCCGTGAATGACTGTTGGCATACAGCTAGTGCATATATCCACGCTCTCGCCGCCTTTTATGGCCTGTATAAATACGGCATCTTTTTCATCTTTGCTGCTTATGCCGCAGACATTGCATATGACTTCATCATTTTTTTTCATTTTTTTCTCCTTAAATAAAATCGCCAAATTTTATCATTAAATTTATAAGCTCACCTTAACTTGCGTCAAGCCCAAACTCGTGCTATAATGACGCACAAAAAGGACAAACCATGAAAGAACAAAATCTAATCCTACAAATGATAAACATGCAACAAAGCTTAAATGACGCCACCGCTGGGGTAGGCTGGGAGAGCGGCTACGCAAATAACGGCAAGCTCATAAGCTGGCGCCGTTGCATATATATGGAGTGCGCTGAGCTAATCGATAGCTTTGCATGGAAGCATTGGAAAAACGTAAATGCCGAGGCAGACCGCGAAAATATCCTAATCGAAATAGTCGACATCTGGCACTTTGTGCTAAGCCTAATGCTAGCGCAATACCACCTAAGAGGGCTTACAGACCCTGTAAGACTAGCTAATGACATAGCAAGCTCTAGGGATTTTAGCACATTTTGCAAAGAACCTCGCGATATATCAAGCGAAAATATGTACGAAATTCTAAACGACATCGAAAAGCTAATCCACGAATGCAGCGGCTTTAGCTTTGACGTGTTTGCCATACTTCACAGCTATTTTACAGTCGCACTAAAATGCGGAGTAAATTTAGAAAAGCTCTTTAACGGCTACATCGGCAAAAACGTACTAAACGCCTTTAGACAAAAGCACGGCTACAAAGATGGCACATACATAAAAGTCTGGGGCGATAAGGAGGACAATGAAGTCCTAAGCCAAATCCTAGCCACAAAGCCCGCTAGCCTAGAACAGATATACTCAAAGCTAGAGAGCCTCTACCCAGGCAAATAGCCATTTTACGGCGCAACCCCGCTGGGCTTTAGCTATGCGTAGCGGGGTAAATTTATGCCCATACTTTAGCCTTAGCTGCGCAAGATAGGCTATTTATCACAAAATCCAAAAATAGACATAAAAGCTAACACCAAATAAACGACGTCAAAAAGCTAATAATGCCACACATTTTAGCTAATAAATTTATCAAGCTCCATCACAGGCTTTAATCCAATCTTTTAGCCGCAAATTGCCTTCTTATGCATTAATTTTAAACCCATAAAAGATAGATAAACATTCAGCTACCATAGCTTGCTTATTTAGGCTAACTGTTTAAATTTATTTATATTTTTTAATAAAAATTAAAAATTTTAGAAATTATTTGATATTTATTCTCATATGTAAGAAATCTTTTAGAATAAATTGTTTATAATATCCATTATCAAATAAAAGGAGCTACGATGTCAGTTTTAGTAATCGGTGCAGATGAAATAACCCCTATTAAAGCGGTCTTAAAAGACTTAGGCGCAAACAAAATCGAGCACTGGGACGCACGCAATGAAAACCGCGTAAACCGCAAACCGATCCCGCAAGATACTCAGTGCATCGTAATGCTTACGAGTTTTTTAAACCACAACACAATGAAAACTATCAAAACTCAGGCTAAAAAGCGCAATATTCCACTTGTATGCGCTAAGCGTAGTGTTAGCTGCGTTTTTTGTGAATACTGCAAGGTCTTTGGGCTAGACAGGGAGTTTGGATGTGGGAGAAAATAGCAGATGAGATTTGGATACTCTTGCGATTTTGGCGAAATAGCTCCAAGTATATTTCGCACTCTTAGCGCACAAAAAAGGACGAAGCTTTTCCTGGCGCTTTATAATAGTGCGACTGAATGCGCCCTAAAAATACCGCTAAAACAGGCAAAATGTGGCAATATAATGAGAGCTTTTGAGTTTAAAATAGAAGCCTTATTGCGCCCAAATGGCTATAAAAAAGCGCAAGGTATTAAATTTATAGACCTAGCAAGCACAGCTGTGATAAACGCCTACAAACAAAGGCAAAAAGCCCAAAATCTAGCGCAGAAAAAGCAAAGCGCAATAAATTTATCCCACGTAATCTCAAATTTAGCCGTTGCACCGGCACTGCCGGTAGCGAGGCTTATAACGCTTTGCCATGCGCAGGGGAACTTTGAGATATGGCTTGGGGCACAGGAGGTATTTACTAACTACGTTTTTGAAAAAATATCAGCCAAACAGCAAGATAAAGATGTAACGCTAGAAAACGGCGTCATTTATATCAAAGAAAACAACGAGGTGCAGCTAGCCGTACTGCCTAGCTTTTCGCAGATTGACTGCGAAGATAAAACAAGCGCAGACGCACAGATAAAAAGCGCTTTAAAGCTCTTGCGCAAAGAGCCACAAGCTAGCGTATACGTGGTAGCCCCTCGCTCGCCGCGCTTTAATAAAAAGATACAAATAAGGCACTGCGAGCAAGGCGTGGGAGAGATAAAGCTAGTCCCATATACGATAGTTCCAAATTTATTAAAAGGAGAATAAAATGATAGGTATCATTTATGGTAGCAGTATGGGAAATACTGCAGACGCTGCGAATTTAATCGCTGAAACTTTAGGCTTGCCTTGTGAGGTGCTAAACGTGGGTGAGACCGACGCTGGCACAATAAATGGCTTTGACAAGCTAATCCTAGGTAGCTCTACTTGGGGAAGTGGCGATTTGCAAGACGACTGGGACGCATTTGATTTTGGTTCGTTAAATTTAAGCGGAAAGACAGTCGCCTGCTTTGGTATGGGCGATAGCGCTAGCTACTCTGATGAGTACTGCAACGCTCTGGGAAAACTTTATGACGCAGCAAAAGCCGCTGGTGGTGATATGATAGACGCAAGCGTTAGCACAGATGGCTATGAGTTTGACGGCTCTGACTCTGTAAGGGATGGCAAATTCATAGGTCTTGCACTAGATGCTGATAATCAAGGTGATCTAACAGCTGAGCGCATAAGCAGTTGGGTGGCAAAAATAAAGCCTAGCTTTGAATAATCCCTTCTACCCACGCCCTATTTTGAGCGTGGGTTCGCCTCATAAGACTTAATAAAACCTACAAAAGGAGGCTTTAAATGATAAATTTATCAAAAGTTGCCATCGCTGGCTTATTAATCACGACATCTTTAAGCGCTCATCAAATTTTTACAGTACAGCAAGATAAGGGCTATGAGCTTAAGTTTTGGGCTGATGATCACTGGGAGGAGATAAAAAGCGATAATGTCGTCGGTGTAAGCGCATTTGACAAAGACGGCAAGCAAATAAAAGCTGGATATGATTATAAAAATAACAAAATCCAAAGCCAAGGCGAGGTTGCATTAAGTGTTGTGATGTATGATTTAGGCTACTATAGCTTTACGCAAAATGAGCATTTTAACAAGCCTAGAAATGAAGTTAGTGGCACAATATACGACACTAGAAGGAATTTAAAATTTGGCAAAAGTGTGTTTAGCTGGAGTGATGAGCTAAGTAAACCAGTGGGACTAAAACTAGAAATCACACCTCTTCAAAACCCACTAAATTTAAAGCAAGGCGACAAGCTAAAAGTGCTGGTTACGCTTGACGGAAAGCCATTTAGCGGTGCTAGCTTTGAGGATCAAAATGATGATTTAGACATCAAGGCTGATGAAGACGGCATAGCGCATATACCACTAAGCGCGCCACGAGATGGGCTTAGCATAATAGCAGCTGGGGTGAAACTGCCGTTTTATATAGGCGATAAACTAGCCCAAACCCTGCAGCTTACTTGCACGCTTAGCTTTAAGCAGGCAAAATAAAGCCTAAATCTGGCTTTAAATTTAATCTCTCCAGCCGCATCTCAATGGCAAAAATTTGCACTCATAATGCGGCAGGAGGCGAGCTTATAATAAAATAATATAAAACCACGATAGTTTCAATCTAATTTTGGATATTATTTAAATAAATTTTAAATTTCTTAAAATAACAAATTTAATGGGTACAGATAAAATAATTTGACCATTTTAAACAATAGCGTGCTTTATAAATTTCAAAAGCAAACTCTATACACACATGAGCGGCTTATTCATCGCTAGTATAGCATTGAAGCACTCGCTCATGTCCAGTTTTGCTTTACTAAGATTTTGCTTTTGTTTACAAAACAGACATAAATGCAATAAACGTACTATTGGGTAACTACTTGCTGTACTTGCGCCAAGGACATATCCGTGGTTTCTAGGCAAAACCTAGCAAACGCTTGTAATATAAAGATACATAAAAATAGTAAGCTTACTAAGCTTTACTTAGGGGAATTTATTAGATATTTTTGTGCTAAAAGCTACCAGTATAAACTAGTGATATTGGGCTTATAAAGCAGCTTAAATTTATTATAATAAAATGCCAATATAGCAAAAATAAGAGGCATACGTAATCCCCGCCCATACTCAAAATTTCTGCTTAAAAATACACAAAGGCAGAATTTTATAAACAATATGCCTATTAAAAAATTACTAAGATAACCATTTGACCTATAAAACAACATAGATTTTTACATTATTTTAAAATCTTATCACCCACTAGCTCTTACAAAATCACAAGAGATTAAAGATTACTGATATGATAAGTATTTATGGACGAGATGCGTATTTATAAACTGATTACCCATATTTATTTTAAAAATAAAATTTATCAAAGTTCAATAAAGCTTAAAAATTTAAAGTACTTGGGAGTTTTAAATTGTGGTGAGATGGTCGCACGGATATAAAAATTAAAGGCGCAAATGCGCCCTTAAAATTATAAAGCGGCTTTAGCCTTCTGTGCTACCACTGCAAAAGCAGCTGCATCATTCATAGCCATATCTGCTAAAATCTTTCTATCTAGCTCTATGCCAGCTTTTTTAAGCCCGTTTATAAATCTTGAGTAGCTTATGTCATTTAGTCTGCAAGCAGCATTTATACGCACTATCCATAATCGGCGGAAATCGCGCTTTTTCTGGCGTCTGTCGCGATATGCGTATACTAGACTTCTTTCTAGCTGCTCCTTAGCTTTTCTAAAGTGCTTGTGTCTTGCACTATAAAAGCCACGAGCAAGCTTTAATACCTTCTTGTGTCGTCGGCGTCTAACCACGCCTGTTTTAACTCTTGCCATATTTATCCTTTACAAATTGGCGCCCATATATGGGTCTTGCCCGAAATTCGGGGAGTTTGAATGACTAATTTTGTCAAAAACTTATACGCCGAGCATCTTTTTAACAGCGCTTACATTTGTGCTATCGACATACTGCGGCTGTCTTAGATTTCTCTTTCGCTTTTGTGATTTTTTGGTCAAGATATGGCTGCGAAAAGCTGAGCCTCTTTTTATCTTGTTTTTACCCACTTTAAAGCGTTTGGCGGCACTGCTTACGGTTTTCATCTTTGGCATTGCCAACTCCTTGTAAAAAAAGTGAACGTAGATATTACAAAAAAATTGCTTTAAATTTGATTAAGCAAGGGGCTAAGCCCTCGCTACTATCTTAACTCGTAAAGCATATTTTTACCGTTTTCATAGCTTAAAACCACAGGCAAATCGTTTACAAAAGTAATGCCTTGAATATTTAAAATCTCCTTTGGCAAACCCACAACTTCGGTGATAGTCTGCTCTTTTGTGTCAATGACTAAAAGCAGATTATAAGCCTTGCTAACCGCATAAAGCCTACCTGCATTAAACGCAAGTCCAGTGATATAAAGCTCATCAAGTTTTCTGCCATCTTTTAGCTTTACATTCGCCGCTAATTCTGGGGTGTACTCAGCCTCTAAGCCCTTATCAGAATTAAGTTGCTTAATAATAAAAAGCCTCGTATAAGTGCCATTTGGTATAGTTGCCATATAGCCGTATTTGCCATCGTTTGCGTAGCTTTGGATGTAGTTTAGCTTTGAACGAGATGTCTTTAGACGGTTCCTCCAGCCATCGGCGCTAAATTTATCATAGCCTTTAATGAAATTTGCATAGCCTTTGATTAAATCATCGCTTTTTTGGGTTTTGACGTCTATTAGGGTTTTATTTGAGCCCATTATACGAATTACGCCATCTTTTACGTAGCTAGCACCCGCAAAATCCGTAATCGTGGCTGAGAAATAAGGATCAAGCAAAAAGCTATCTTTTAAGCTTAAATCGCTATTAGCCACGTAAAAACCGTGATTTTGCGTGCTTATTAAATACTCGCCGTTTGCGTAAGTAATGTCAATAGCTGGAGCATTTGTACTAAATTCAATGCTCTTTTTGCCAGCTATGCTTAAGCTTTGAGTTAGCTCAAGTGGCGCACCAGCCGCGTCTTGAGAGAAGCTGAAGTTTGAAGCTGGAGTAAGCGGATAATCAGGCTCGCTTATCGTACGACGCTTGCCAAAAAAGCTCTGCACTACCTTAAAGCCGTCCCAGCTCTCGCTAGACCAGATGATGTATTTGGGATTAAAGCTAAAGCGCACTGGATCGCCCTGCCCCCAAAACGGCGGAGGACCAGTAGAGACAAAAGCCTGAATGGCATTTGAGCTAACCACCACAAAAAACACCCAAAACGCCAAAAACGGAGCGCCGACTAGCTTGCGCCACTTTGCCCCATGAGAGGCAAATTCCTCAGCAAAGCCCTCAGGGCGCGGCGCAAAAAAGAAAATAACACCGAGCACTAGCACCACAGCCCAAAATACCACTTCAGCCCAAAACTGAGTATGTATGCCAAATATCGCTACACCAAAGCCCTGCCCTATATCCTCAAGCGCGTGCGCACCGTAATGATAAAAACTCTCCCAAAGCCCAAAAGCCGTCATTATTAGCAGCATACCAAGATAACGAGGACGCATGCCATATCGCAGGATAAAAAGCACCGCCACGCCGATATAAATCATACTCTGGCGCTGCCCCCAGCAAAGCGTGCAGGGACTATCGCCCAAAACGTAGCCAAAGATAAAATTTGCTATGCCCACAGGTAGGGCAAAAATGCCTATCGCCGCAAGGGCAAAAAGCGTGTAAAAACGTCTAGCCTTTTGCATTTTGTCCCCTTAAAGCGATATATTTGGCAAAAGAGCCGAAACGTGTCCGTAATACATAAACGCCGCCATAACCCAAGCAAAGACAAAAAGCCCAAAGGCGAGATTTTCTTTTTCGGGCTTTTTGTAGATTAAAAATACAGCTATGATGACTATCACTAGCCCCAAAAATTCCATAGTTTCCCCTTAAGATTTAAGTTAATGAAACCATGGTAACACAAAGGGGCTTAATTTAATATTAATATTTTTTTAACTTTTTTAATTAAATTAAAAACATTAGCTTGGCAAATAGTACTATAAAAAATCCGAGAACTAAAACAAACTTATGAAAGTGAAGCTGCATAAATTTTGGGCTAGGCTTTTTAAGCGCACGGCAGCTAAGAGAGAGCGCTACACCAGCAAAAATAATAAGCGCAAGAGCGACCTTAATCATAAAAATTTTCTGCAAAGGTGTGTCAAAATAGCCTATATTTCGGTTTACCCATGTACTCATCATAATCCCACCGCTAAGCAGTAAAAGCAAAAGGCAAACTGGCATAATCTTAATCGCACGCTTTACTATGGCTTGTTTTACAGCCTCAAACCTCTCGCCCAAATCGCCCTTTGCGCGGGCAAAAATCACCACGTCAAAAAAGACAAAACCTAAAAATATAATGGCGCAAAAAAGGTGAATAATCTGCGCGTATGGATAAAGTGCTTGCATTGTTTTTCCTTTGAATTTTTGCGATATTTTAGCAGGGATTTGGCTTTTTGGCAATGATTATTATCAATTAAATAAATAAAAAATTTAAACTATATTTGGTAAAGATATGCTAAATTTAACATGTAAAAAGGGGCGACGAATGAGATATGAAACGGCGATTTTAATCGATTTTATAAAATTAAATTCAGAACTTAAAAGACTTATTTTTGAGTGGAGAAATTCTAAATTTGTAGCTAGTAAAATGGTGAATAAGCGTATAAATTTAAAGCAGCATTTAAACTTTCTTAAATCTTTATCTCACGACAAAACGCGCAAATACTATCTAATAACGGCTGTAATGGGGGGGTGCGACGCTATGTTGGGGTTATAAATTTTACAGAGATTAAACAAAGTGAGTGGGAGTTTGGAGTATACAAATCGCCAAAACTGCGTAAACTTGGGCGCTTTTTAATGCGTATCATACTAATTCAAGCCAAGATACTAGGGGCAAAAACTCTAATATGTAGGGTAAAAAAGGAAAATAAAAAAGCAGCTTACCTTTATTTCAGTAGCGGTTTTAGTGAATATTTCCAAGATAATGAATATATATTTTTAAAGAAAACTTTAGTATAAAATTTAAATAAAAATATTAATTAATATAGTTTAAATTTAGTGGCTTTGCCAATTAGTCTCTTAAATAATTGCCACGCATTAAAATTAGCTTACTAAATCCCTTTTATAAATTCCACCCTTTTAAACAATATTACTTTACAAATTTAAAAGACAAGCCTTTGTGCGCATTAGTGGCTTATTAATCGATTGCTATGTATTCATATATGACATAGGAACGCATACAACCCGCAAAATAGCTTAGTGGAGTAACTGCTTATTGTGTGCTAATTAAGCTAAAACAAACGAAGTGCAGTTTCTGTGAAAACAAGGCGTAGCCGAAGTTTATTTAAAACAAGCATATTCAGTTGGTATAGCTACGATTTCTAGACAAAGCCTAGCAAAACTGGACGCAGACAGGGCGTATCCCTGCGATGTAAGTCACGTAAAACAGTGGGTTAGGTGTTATCCTAGGATAGTTTTTAAATTTTACAGAACTTTATGAATAATATTGTGTTGATATTACATAGTAATGGCGCTAATGTTAAAAGCTGCTAGCAAAAATTAGTAGTATTAGGTTTGTAAAGTGGTTAAAATTTTATCATATCACCAAAAAATAGCGCTAAACTAAAGCTTGCTTGATTTAAGGCTCTGCTATCTTAATTGCTTTAACCAATGAAGCTTAAAAAATTTTACCAGGAACAACCATAAAACTAACCAGCTATGGTTTTAACAAACTCAACCGCATCAAAAGTAGTGTCAAAGATTTTATCATTATATTCAAGCAAGGTGCTAAAGCTAGCATATCCGCAAAGTACGCTTATGGCATTTACACCAGCAGCCTTTGCTGCGAGTGAATCAAGTGGGGTGTCACCTATCATAAAAACGTCTTTTAGCCCACCATTAAACTTAAGCCTTTCAAGCGCCGTCAAAATAGGCTCAGCATCTGGCTTTGGACGTGTAACGTCATTTCGCCCCACAAGCACGTTAAAATACTCTCTTACGCCCAGCACATCTAAAAGCTCTGGGAGTTTGTTTGAATTTTTAGTCGTTACAATGCCAAGATTTGCGAAGCTGTGCGCTAGCTCTATCGCCTCTTTTGCTCTTGGCAGGAGCTTTGTTTGGCTTAAAAATACAGGTAGATAATACTCTCTATAAGCCTTAATATAGCTTGCAACTTCGTCCTTTGGCGCACCAAGAGAGGTAAAAATATCCTCTAACGTATAGCCTATGAGACTTTTTGCGTACGATTTATCAGGGGTTGGCTTACCATGTGCCAAAAAAGCGGCGTCAAAACCGTTAAGTATGGCGTCCGTGGAGTCTATCAGAGTGCCGTCAAGATCAAATAAAATAGCGATTTTTTTCATTTAAATTAAGCAAGATGGGCGTAAAAGCCCATCTTATTAAGAGTTATTATTTTTTGAAAGTCGCTTCAACACGGCGGTTTTCAGCGCGACCTTCTTTAGTTTTGTTTGTAGCTACTGGATTAGCTTCACCATATCCAACAGTAGTGATTTTCTCAGACTCAACGCCGTCTTTTACAAGTACTTCTTTAACGGCATTTGCACGCTTTTGAGATAGTTTTAGGTTGTAAGCTTCGCTACCAACGCTATCTGTATAACCTGATAGGATTACACTATAAGCAGGGTTTACTTTCATAAAATCAGCAACCTCTTTAATGCGCTGTACGTAGTTTTCTGAAACTTTATAGCTGTCAAATGCAAAATTTACGTCTTTTAATACGATTTTTTTCTCGCAGCCTGTCTCATCTACAACAACGCCAGCTGGAGTATTTGGGCATTTATCAGCGTCATTTAACACGCCATCATTATCATCATCAAGAACCACAACAGTCTCCTCAACAACAACAACTGGTGTAGCAGCTACAACTGGTGTAGCTTTTTTATCAAGACCAAAAGCAAAGCCTAGAGTGTAGAATAGGTTATGATCTGCATGCTCGAATTTAATCTCATCACGAACTTCTGCTTTAAGAGCGAATTGATCTGTAATTTGGTAGCGCACACCAGCACCATACTGACCAAAGCCGCCATCTTCATTTTTAACAAACGCTTTTGGAACGTCCTCATAACCAACGCCGATTAAGCCGTAAACACCCACTTTATCAGTAATGTCAAATAAATTTTTAACACCATTTACATAATATCGATTTACTCTACCTTTGCGAGTTTCTCTATTTTGTGTTTCTTTTACGCTTGGAGCGTAGTCAAAGCCTAGCTCAACTTGATCTAAAAAGAAATTTTCTAAGTTTCTAGCAGCTCTTATACCAACTGAAACGTTTTCATTGTTTATGCCTAGATTACCCTCTGCGTGTACCCCGCTTATTGTAGGTGTAATCTCATAGTTATAAGCCGCTTCACCAGCAAACAAAGCCGTGCTAGCAACAAGTGCTAATGCAATTTTTTTCATGAATATCTCCTTAAAAACTCCTGCCCTTATTTGGACTAAAGTGAAATGAAATTATATCTAATTTTTTATTAAATGTCTAAAAACAGAGCTTAAATAAAAAGACAATATCGTATATTTTTGTAATTAAAATTCTAAAATTTAAAGATTCAAAGTTTGAGAAGTTTTACAAGGAGCTTGTACCCCTTGTAAAAATATATAAATATATCCAAAAACGCCAGCTTTTAAATTTAAAGCTAACACTTTCAAAAAAACGCTTATTAGCGTTTTCAAAGAAACGATTAACGTTTTCAGAGAAACGCTTATTAGCGTTTTGAGAATTGCGGGCTTCTTCTTGCTTTGCGGCGACCGAATTTCTTTCTTTCGACCACACGAGAGTCGCGAGTTAGCAAGCCTTTTGGCTTTAGCATAGCTCTAAAATCAGCGTCCATACTAGCTAGGGCTCTACTGATGCCGTGGCGAAGTGCTTCAGCCTGAGCTGAGTAGCCACCGCCTAGGGTCGTAGCCGTTACGTCGATTAGGCTCTCTTGCTTAGTTACTAAAAGCGGCTGGACTACCTTTAGCTTGATAGCTTCGTGTCCGCCTAGCCAAGTGTTTAAATCCACGCCATTTACTATGATTTTACCGCTACCAGCTTTTATCCAGACTTTCGCAATAGCTGTTTTTCTTTTACCTGTTGCATAAACTTTTGCCATTTTTATTTTCCTTTATTTGCTGTTTGAGCTGTGTGCGGGTGTTCGCTACCTTCATACACTTTTAGCTTTTTTATCATCTCTTTGCCTAGCTTTGTCTTTGGTAGCATACCGCGGACGGCAAGCTTATAAAGCTTGACTGGGTTATTTGCCAATAAATCGCCAAATTTCTCGCTCTTTACGCTGCCAAAATAGCCAGAATGGCGGTGATAAAGCTTCTGTTCTGCTTTGTTTGCGCCTGTAAATTCAGCCTTGCCAGCGTTTATGATAATGACGTAATCGCCACAATCAACGTTTGGAGTGTAGTTTGGTTTATGTTTGCCACGAAGTAGGGTTGCCACTTCTGTTAAAAGACGACCAAAACGCTTTCCGCTCGCGTCAAGCACGATCCAGTCGCGTTTTACTTCGTTTGGCTTTGTTATCTTTGTCATTTTTGCGCCTTTGCCAAATAAATTTTAAGTTGTGATTGTATTTTAAAGTTGCTTATATTTAGCTTAAATTAAGCTAACTTTCAACATCTAAGCTCTCCACGCCATTTGCCAGCAGGTAAAAAAGCACGCCCCTAATGCGCTTTTGGGGATAAATGCTTTTTAGCATATCCAAATACTCCCTAAGCTGGGCAAGGTTATCACTCTCATTTTGCCGTGAGCTTTTATAATCAATGACGATTAGCTCATCATTTTTAACGAGCAATAAATCAAGCCGCCGCTGCTTATTAAGGGCTATTATATCTTGTTCTTTACTAGCTTTTGCGCCATTTAAAAGCTCTTTAAATTTATCGTGATTAATCAAAGCTTCTGCTCTGGTCTTTATATCACTCAAAACGCTAGCTTCTAGCAGTTTTGCATATTCGCTTTTCATCGCATTAAAGCCGATTTTAAGCCCTTTTTCATCAAAGCTAGGACAAAGCTCTAAAAGATAATGTAGCGCTAAACCAAAATTTATAGCTTGCGTGTCATGACCTATTTCTTGCTTATTTGTGCCTGCTTCATCAGCTCTTACGTAGGCTAGTTTTATAGAGCTATTTTTACGCGTTTGCTGGGCTTTTTTGCTATTAAATTTAAACTCTCCGCTTAGTCTATCCTCAAGGTCTAAAAAGCTCACATCGCCATTTTTTGTCTTTGTGAAAAAGCTGGCACTTCTGCCGTCGCTTATGGCGTTTTTGATTATAAAAAGCGAATTTTTAGCCCTAGTAAATGCCACATAAAGCTTATTAAACCCCTCCTCCTTATCAAGCATTTGGCTTAAATTTGTAAGCTTTTCGTAGCTTTCGTCAAGATATTTAAAAGCGCCATTTCTAAGCCTAATATGCCATCCCCCAGCCTCATACTCATAGATAAACTCAGCACTATCCTTTGCTCCGCCACTGACGCTATCGAGCAAAATCACATGCTCAAACTCAAGCCCTTTGGATTTATGTACAGTCATTATCTGTACGCCACTAGCTGCACTTTTATCGCTGTTTGGAGCGGTTAAAGACTCGCTATCAAGCATAAAAATAAGCCCAGCTAAATCAAGACTAGCACCTATCTCGCAAGCTTGCAATATATTCTCATCGCTTAGATTTATACCAGCTCTTTTAGATAAATAAATCAGGCTCTCTGCGCCGCTTTTATCGCTATCTAGCTTTAATCGAGGTAGGATTTTTTTATCATCTAATGCCAAAAATCTACGCGCCTTAAAAAGATAAATTTCATCGCCAAAAATGCAATAAGCCGCATATGCGATAAGCCCATAAACATAAGGCGTCTTGCCTAGCTTTAACACGCCCTCTTTTCTGGCATCTATTCCCTCCTCGCTTAGCCTATCATAGACGGTTTCAACGTCATCATTTTTCCAGCAAAGCACCGCTACTTGCGCTGCGTCTACACCGTTATTTAAAAGCTCTTTTGTGATTTTTACCGCCTCATCTATCATAGCCTCTTTGCTAGATGAGATGATATTTAAAAATCCCTCCTCATCACTTTTGGATTTTTGCACCCTATAATCGTCTATGACTGGCAAAAACGTCTCATTTACAAAATCCACAAGCCCAGCTGCACTTCTATAATTTGTATCCAAACTAGAACTTACAAGCGCACCGCCAACATCTTGTTTTAGCTTTTCAAAAAGCTCCTTTTTTCCGCCACGAAAGCGATAAATACTCTGCTTAATATCTCCAACGTAAAAAAAGCTTCCCACCCCGCCTTGTCCAGCACCAGCAGCAATCTCCCTAATAAGCGGCAGCATAATCTCATACTGAGCTACGTTTGTATCTTGAAACTCATCGATTAAAAGGTGATTTATACTGGCATCCAGCCTAAAATAAAGCTGAGCTGGGTCAAAGCTGCCACTTTGATAAAGTGGGCTTTTTGTGCCGCGCAAAAGCTCTAAAACGCTAAGCGTAACGTCGGCAAAATTTAATATATTTAGCCTTTTATTTAGGGTTTGCCTTATGTTTTTATAAAGCTCTAAAAAGACGCTAAGTTGGGCGATTTTATACCGCTCAAGGCAGAGCAAATAGCTAAAAATGTCATCTTTTAGCGTTTTAAATTTAATATCCAAAAGCACGCCAGAGCCGTTTTTAAAAAACCTAGCAAAAGTCTTATACTCAAGCGTATCACGCTCTAAAAGCTTAAATTTTGCCTTTAAAAACTCATCGATATTATTAAATTTAAAAGCATTTATAGCGTCATTTATGGCAAAGTCTTTCATACTAATAAAATCAAAAATATCAAAAAGTGCGCTATTTGCCCTATCTTTGGCTCTTTCTAAATCCGCCTCAAGCACGCTAAAAGGCGCATTATTAAAGCCGCTTAAATCCACGCCGTTTTCATAAAGCAAGCAGATAGTTTTAAAAAAATCCCCCCTACTCTTATCACCTGCTACGATATAATACGCCAAAGAGCGCATTAGCTCGCTATCAAGCTGGGCTAAAAACGCCTCCTTTGAAAGCCTAATAATATCATCACTTATGCTAAAATTTGGGCTTATGCCAAGGTAGCTTGCAAAGCTCCTGGCTATGGTAGCAAAGAATGAATCAAAGGTCGTAACCTTAAGCCTAGCTGATAAAAACTCCTCCCTTAGCTCATCGCGGCGCTGTAAAGTTTTATCCGCGCTAATATTTAGCATAGAGGAGATCTCATCTAGCTCTGCTTGCTTTTTATGCAGGTTTAAAAACGTATCTATAATGCGCTCGCTCATCTCACTAGCGGCTTTTTTGGTAAACGTTAAGGCCGTTATGGTGCTTATATCAGCACCTTTTAAAAATAGCGCAATAAAGCGCACGCTAAGGGCGAATGTTTTACCGCTTCCTGCACTTGCTGATAGGCTAAGATAAGGTTGCATCACACCTCTCCTTTGCAAATAGCTCTAAAGGCGCAGTATTTGCACACACCCTTATCCCTAGGGGCTGGCTCATAAGCGGCAAATTTATCACGCCTAAAGTATTCGCACACCCCCTCAAGCGTCTGCCTAAGCTCGTCTAGCCCATTTTTTAAGCCTTTTTTAAAGCTAATAGCCTGCATTTTAGAAAATGAGTGATATGCGCCATCTATAGAATTTTCATCACACGCTATTTTGCTAGCTAGCAGCAAAGCCGCATAAAACGGCAGTTGCAGGGAGTTTTCGTTTGCTGCGCCACTTTTATAATCGATAATAAATTTCTCACCCTCTTTATCATCAATCCTATCCACCACGCCCTTTATTCTAACGCCCATAAACTCTCCGTTTAGACTCTGCTCGCACGATTGCACCAGCCAGCCAGCCTCAAAGTGAGGGTTTGCCACCTCTTTGGCGTATCGCTTAGCATGAAGTGAGAGTATCTGCTTATCAAGAGGGGATAAATTTGAGGCAAAAATAAGCCTATCAAACTCCCTTGCTTCAAATTTGTCCGCATTTTTTGGCTCTTTATAATAATCGCACAAAAGCTCGTGAAGTGCGCTGCCATAGGCACTTACTGGCTCATCATTAAGCATTCTGGCCTCATTTAAACCCATACAATAGCGATAATAATATCTCCTAGGACATGATAAAAATGTATCAAGCCTAGAAAATGATAACTCACTCGCAAAAAAATCATGATTGACTGGCTCAATGCTTGAGTATTCGCCTACTTTAGCCGGCAAATTTAAAGCGCCCATAAAACCAAATAAAGCTAAATAATCCTCATCACTATGAGCGCAATCGTCTATGCAGTTAAAGTGCTTTAAAAAGCGTGAAGGTAGCTTTTGGGCGGTTTTTAGATAGCAAATCGCCACCTCGCTTGCCTCAGCGATTAGCCTCTCATAATAAAATCTCTGCAAATTTTCACGGTCACGATAGCTTACAAGCCCGGCCTTCGCCCTTACAGAGGAGCTTAAAAACTGCTCATTAACGCTTCTTTTTGGCACAACATCATCGTTAAAGCTAGGTATGATGACAGCTTTAAATTTAAGCCCCCTGCTCTCTAAAAGCCCCAGCACTCGCACCGCACCGCCACCTATATCGTCTATGCTCTTTTGACTAAGCCTAGAGAGTAAAAGATAGCAAAGCTCCCTAAGGCTAAGGCTCTCATTTTGCACCAAAAGCCTCATCGCCTCAGCCTCTAAAAGCACAGTCTCTTGCGAGCCAAAGTGCTGCGTTAAAAGTAAAACAAACTCATAAAAATCGCTAAAGTCCATTTTTTTATTAAATTTATCGCAAAAACTGGCGTAAAAATCCTTGCTAACACCTAATAAATTTAGCCTCAAACTTAGCTCGTCAATACTCCTAGCGCAAGCAAGATAATCCTCCTCAAGGCTTATCCTAGCCCCCTCACTAGCCGCTTCTAGCATAGATAAAAGCGCAGTATAAAAACGCGATGAAGTAAAGCTTACCCCCATGCCAAAGCTAAGCATTCGCCCAGGCGTACAAACTCCATCGTAAAGCCGTAAAATAGGCGCAAAACCCTCATCAGGAAGTATCACAGCTATCTGCGAGGCATCTATGCCATTTAGGATAAATTTGCTAATTTTTTCAAAGACAAACGCGGCTTGGAGGCTTTGGATATAAAAGCCTCTAGTAAGGACTGTGCGATTTGCCATGCTGCGCCCTAAAAGCTTAAGCTCACTAGCAGCTAGCCCGCCCTCTGCGCCACTTAGGCTTATCTCATAAAAGCCGCCATTTTCTAGCTTTTGACTAAGAAGGCTAGAAAAGCGCGAAGTGAGCTTTTGGTTAAATTTAGAAACTCCAAAACGCAGTTTTAGATTTGTAATATGAGCCACACTGTTTAGCACCTCATAATCAAACTCGCTTAAAAATCCATCAACCTCAAAAATAATTTCGCCAAATCCGCCGATAAAATCCTCATTTATGCAGTAATCAAACGGCAAAATAATAGCGTCAAAAAGTCCACGCTTTGCCATAATCTCCTCATAATGAGCCAAAATATCTGAGAGTATGTCAATATGCTCCTCAAAATTTGCATAAATATCAGCATAGCGAATGTCGCTTGGGCGCTTTTTTTGCGAGGCAAGCTCACGAAAGAATGAAAACAGATATTCGCTATCGTTTAAAAACTCGTAAAAATTGCTTGGGATATAAATTTTTTGCGCGTGAGCTAGATCGCAAGCTTGCTTCATAATAAGCAAGCACTCGCTCTCATCGGCTTTTCGGCGATTAGGGCAAATTAGAGTGCGAGTAAAAAACTCAACCACGCTCATAGCTTTTGGTATTATTGCTACGGAGTGTGATTTAACAAATTCCCTCACTCCACGGCTTGTAGAAAACACCCATAAAGCAGGCTTTTGCTCCTGGTTTATTGGCTCTTGACTAAAGTCAAAAACTAGCTGGGTTGGCTTCATTTTTGCACGAAAAACTCACGCCTAAAAAACCCACTTATCTTATCATCACTAAGCCTAAGCAGTATCTGCCACCGTCCAGGCTTTTCAAAGTGGCTAGGAATTTTTAGGCTAATAATGCCCTCATCACCAATAGAACAAGGCAGATCTGCATTATACGCATTTGTCTCTGGACGAGTAAGAAGTGCGGCACATTTTATGCTTAAAGGCTCATTTAAATCCTGCCTTGGCTTTATGCTAATTTTATCATCGCTTATAAATTTAACCGCATATTTAGCTTCAAATTCCTTCTGATTTGCCAAAATATCATTTATTTTTGCGTCAACTGCCTTGTAATTTGAGATGTACGCACTATCCATTTCAACTGGATAATCAAGCGAGATAATTATAGTAGCCACGCTAGCAGCCACGCAAGCTAGGATAGATGAGATAATGGCAATAGGCCACGCTTTTGCACTATTTTTGCTCACGGCGTACTCCTTTTTTTATCATGACAAACAAAACAGCAATTATGCTTGCGTAGACAAAATATCTGATTAAATTTAAAAATGTCTTATTTGCATTTCCTACGGCATTTTCTAGCGTTATGCCACGAGATTTGGCGATTTGTTCGGCTAGGTCTGCATAGCCGTTTAATATAGCAGCATTGTAAATATCCTTGCCCTTATTTGAGGCTAGAATGGGGAGTATGGTACCACGTTCTGGAAACGGGCTTAGAATTTGGGCTTTATCAAAAAGCCCCTTAACATCATCACTGGCAAAAATACCTATAAATGGGTGACTTTTACCATCTTTTGCTATGAGGGCTTTGCTTAGGACTATAATAGCATATGGGCTTTTTAAGTCTAAGCTCTCAATTAATGAATTTGGCGTCTTATCGCCTAGGGTGTCACTTATATAAACATAGGTCTTTATGCCTGTTTTTGCCTCAAGTTCGCTTGATATTTGCCCTATTTTTGCGCTCACTTGAGGGCTTAGGACTGCGTCTGGGTTAAAAACGCTAGCCCCTAAAGCTAGCGCAAAAAACAAAAGCACAAAGACTTTATGCACGATTAGCCTACATATAGGTGATTTGGTGTTAGCACCGCCCACGCAGTAATAGCTGCTACTGCGAGCAAAAGCAAGACTATCGCTTTTTCTAATACGCCTGCCATATTCACTCCTTTATCACGATATGAGAAGCATTTTGCTTGCTTATCATCTGTATTGATTGCTGATCTTTTATAGCATAAGGCTTTGAGGCGACATCTTTTTGTAGCATTATGCCAAAATATGTAAGCACCGCCAAAATACTAAGCAAAAGCAAGGTCGCTATTAACATTCCTGTTACGCCATTTAGGGCAAATACGCTTCTATTTTCATTCATTGCTTACTCCTTTGATAGCGATATGACATATTCACCAACAGCTTGTTTTTGTATGCCATTTAGCCTATTATCATCAAATTTAGGCATAGTACCGATAAAGCCTTGTTTGCCGCTATTTAGCACATTTACGACAAATAGCGCACTACCATACTGCGTAAGATCAGGGAAGGTACCATCCATGCCTTTGCCGTCATCGCCGTGGCACGCTGCACACGCTGCATATGCCTCCTTGCCAGCCTCGACTAGCTCAGGGTGAGCGGTCTTTTTAATAGCTGAAACATCAGCCGCTACGTAAGCTGCGATAGCTCTAGCTGTGGTCTCATCTATACCCAAATCAGCCCCGCTTGGCATCTCGCCACCTGGGTAGTTAAGCCCTTTTGAGCCTTTTATGATTGAGTTATATATTCCATCCTCGCTACCCCATTTTGTCAAATTTGCAGCCTTGCCGTTTATACCAGTACCTGAAATTCCATGACAAGCAGAGCATTGCACTAAGAAAATATTTTCCCCCATGGCTTTTAGCGTTTCTGCGTCTGGGTGAGCAAATTTGGCGTTAAATTTGGCATTGCTAGCAGCGACTTCGTCGTTGTACTCGCCTATTTGTGAGTATGAATTTACTGGATAGCCAAATAGCATATACCATATAGCCCACACTATAAGCACCACAAATATCAAAGCCCAGCCAAAAGGCAAGCCGTTTTTATACTCGCCTATGCCGTCCCAGCTATGTTCGCTTAGCTCCACATTTTCATCTTTTTTAACCTTCATCTGCCCCACATATCGCCCAACGACTATAATGGTGGCTATGATGATGACTGCTGCCCCTATTAAGGATAGTAGATTCACACTATCTGATAGATTCAACCACTGCATATTAATCCCTTTTCTCCTTGCCCTCTAGCACAACGTCTGTTATGTCATCATTTAGGGCTAAATTTGCATATTTTTCATAATTTCTGCGCCCAGTCCGCTCACTTTTATAAAGGTGATAATAGTAACTATAAAGCACCACCACCAAAAAGACCGTGAGACAAAAGTAGGCATAAGCTTGCACTTCGCGCAAAAACTCAAGACTCATATCTGACTACTTTAGACTATTTAAATAAGCGATTAAAGCCACTATCTGCTTTATCTCGCCTCGCTTAAACGCCTCTTTTACACCCTCATCGCTCATAGCCTCAACTATCGGAGCTGCTTGAGCGAGAGCTGCTTCTCTAGCCTCGTCCCAGGTGCCAAGAGCTGGCATATTTGGAGTATCATAAGGCACGTTAAAGACTTTTTTAACAGTCAGAGCCTCAGCATAAGCTGTCTCTAAATCCGCATCTTTACTAAACATATGAGGATAAGCTGGCATAATAGAACCAGGCACGACTGAAGTCGGAGCTTTCATGTGATGTTCATGCCAGTCTGTGGTGCGATAATCCCCCACTCTCCATAAATCAGGTCCAGTACGCTTAGAACCCCATAAGTGAGGACGGTCAAAGGCATACTCACCGCTAAGAGAATACATGCCGTAACGGTCAGTCTCGGACTTAAATGGGCGAATCATCTGCGTATGGCAGGCATTACAACTTTCTTTTATATACACATGCCTGCCAGCAAGTTCTAACACGCTATAAGGCTGCCTACCCTCAAGTGGGCGGGCGCGATTAGCAAAATCTGGTAGAATTTCAACAATACCAGCATACGCTATAACTACAAAAACACAAACCGCAAAGAAAAACGGATTTTTTTCCAACCAAGCAAACATTACGCTACCTCCACTTTCATACCACCCATAGGAGAGGCGTTTTTAGGCTCTGCATTAAGCTTTGGCGCAGATAAAGATTTATAGATATTATAAACAAAAATGAAAAAGCCTATTAGGTACAGCAAGCCACCTATCGCACGTATCCAGTAGTATGGGATAAGCACAGTAACAGTGTCTATAAATGAATATAGCAAATTGCCGTATTCATCGGTCGCACGCCACATCATACCTTGGGTAATACCCGCAATCCACATAGATGCAAAGTATAATACAATACCCGCAGTTTGTATCCAAAACTGTACTTCCATGAGTGATTTTGAATAAATTTCTCGCTTAAAAAAGCGTGGCGTCATATGATAAAGAGCCGCCATAGTCATAAAGCCGACCCAGCCAAGCGTACCATCATGCACGTGTCCTGGCACCCAGTCTGTAAAGTGAGCTAGGGCATTTACAGATTTAATAGACAAAATCGGACCTTCAAGGGTTGAGAACATATAAAAAGTAGATGCTAGCACCATAAATTTAATCAAAGGATTTTCTCTTAGCTGCTGCCACTCGCCCTTCATCGTCAAAAGGATATTTGTAGCACTACCCCAGCTAGGCAGAATTAGCACCACAGAAAATACAGAGCCCATAGTCTGCATCCAATCAGGCACAGTTGAGTAAATGAGGTGGTGTCCGCCAGCCCAAAGATAGACAAACATAAGTCCCCAGAAGCTAAAAAGCGAAAGCTTGTAACTAAATATAGGCTGTCCACTCTCCTTTGGTAAGAAATAATAAATTTGTGCAATTATCGCCACCGTAAAGACAAACGCCACGGCATTATGCCCGTACCACCACTGTACAAGCGCATCGTTTGTGCCAGCATACATAGAGACTGAGTGTAGCCAGCTACCATAGCCACTTACTAGGCGGGTTGGCACCTCCATATTGTTAAATAGATAAAGCATAGCCACGCCCAAAAACGTAGCAATATAATACCATACAGAAATATAAAGCGTCTTTTCTCGTCGAATACCAATTAGCCCAAATATGCTAACACCCCAAAGCACCCACACAAGCACGACTAAAATATCAATAGGCCACTCAAGCTCCGCATACTCTTTTGATGTGCTTATTCCAGCCCAAAGACTAACTACCGCAAGCACCATAACAAGCATATAAAGCCAAAAGTGAAGCTGTCCAATACAGCGTAAAAATGCGCTCTCAGATAAAGATACCTTTAGCACGCGCTGCCCGATATAATACCACGACGAGAAAATACCAGAAAGCATAAAACCAAAGATTACGCCATTAGTATGAAGTGGGCGAAGCCGTGAAAAGCTCGAGTACTCCCCTGCTATATAGTTTAAATCAGGATATGCCATCTCAAATGCTATAAAAACACCGATAGCCATACCCACGATACCAAAGACTATCGTGGAAAACATAAAAAGCTTAGCCACGGTGTAGTCATAGCTAAGCATCTGACCTGGTCGCATAAAACCCTCCTATTAAATTTACGTTAAAAATTACAAATATATTTTAAACTAAAGTTGATATAAAAAAACTTAAATTTAAAATTTCTTAAAATTATTAAAGACAAACTTTCGCCCAAAAGCACCACTTATTAAGTCCTTAACAAAGCTTTGCCACAGATAAATTTTAGGGCTATTGTTTTTTAAAATTTAGCTTTTATGCTACTTAGTTTTATAAATTTATCACTTAGAATCCAGCTAAATTTATTAGCATATTAAAGTCCATTTTAGCTAATAAATTTTTCTATTTTATAGCCAACCGTTGGGACATTTTTTATAAAATTTATCCCAGCCTTATCTCGTATGCGCTTTATAAAAGTCCTCACCGCAGTGTTGTTTATCTCGCTATTTTGCCAGATGCGCTTTTTAATAAGCTCCATATCCACAACCATGCCTAAATTTGCCACAAGAAGCGCCACAAAAGAACTCTCTCGCTTTGAAAGAGATAGCGGCAAGCCGTCTTTTAGCAGGCATTTTCTAGCCCTATCAAAGCTTAGTCCCTCGCAAAGCTCCACGACATCACGCACTGGCAAAGCCCTATTTACGAGTTTTTTAAGTAGCTCTATCATATCGTCCATATCGACTGGCTTTATGATGTATTTATCTACATTTGCATCAATCGCGCCTAAAAGCATCTCTTTTTCACTATGTGCGCTTATCATTATGACTGGGGTTTGGCGGTTTAGGCTCTTAATCTCATGCGCCATATCAAGCCCATCCATAATAGGCATAGCCACGTCGGCCAAAACTACATCTGGGGAGTATTTTTTAAATTTCTTAAGCCCCTCATCACCATTTTTAGCTGTTATGACAGAGTCAAATTCCTCCTTTAACACCTCACTCATCAAATTTAAAGTACAAACCTCATCATCAACCACAAGAATACTCAAATCTCTTAATCTGCTCATACGTCATCCCCCCCCCCCGTATGCTTTTTGCATAGGGGTAATAAAATACTAAAGCAAGTGCCATCTTTGGAGCTTTTTAGCTCGATTTTGCCACCTATGCGCTCTAGTATAAGCCTAGAGACATATAGCCCAAGCCCTGTGCCTTGCTTTGCTTTTTTGGTCGTAAAAAATGGCTCAAAAATCTTGCTTGCTAACTCATCTGGTACACCACTTGCGTTATCTTTTATACTAATAATCGCATATTCACCTTTTTGAAAAAGACAAATTTTTATAATCTTATCCTCTTTATCACTCTCCTCAAGAGCGTCTTTTGCGTTTTTTACGACATTTATCATCACTTGATTAAGCCAGCTTTTGTAGCTTTTTATATAGGTATCGCTCTTTACCTCTATGATAAGCTTTATCATATTTGTCGCTAAAGTATTGCCTATCATAAGCTCAAGCTGAGAAAATATCTCAGATAGCCAAAAGCCCTGCATCTCCTGCTCAGATGAAAAAAATGAGCGAAAATCATCAATCGTGTTTGACATATTTAATATCACCTGCTTTGCTGCACCATAGGTCATCTCAAACTCTTGTGAAATTTTTTGCGGATTTATAGGCGAGGCTAAGAGCCTATCCCTATCGCGGCAGTTTGGATTTACATAGCAGCGTCCTGGCTGCCAAAGTGCCACATCGTCGGCTAGACCTTTGATATTTTGCTTTAGCTTATACATGAGGATAGATAACTCATTTAGGGGCTGGCGCCACTGGTGGGCTATGCTAGCAACCATCTCGCCCATAGAGGCAAATCTACTCTGGGCTAGGAGCATTTTTGTGCTTTCCTCGTTTTTGGCTACTTCGCTTAGCACGAGTGATTCTAAGTGCTTATTAAGCGCTTGTAGCTGGGCGGTTTTTTGCTCGACTTTAACCTCAAGCTGCTCGTTTAGCTCTCTTAGCTTGCTTTGAGTGCGAACTAGCTCGTCATTTATTAGCACCATTTTTGTAATATCATGGCGGATAGCGACAAACTCAAGTATCTCGCCCTGCTCATCTAAAATAGGTATAATGGTGGTGTTTAGATACACTATTGAGCCGTCTTTGTTTAAATTTTTAGCAACTGTTTTATAGACCTTTTTGCTAAGTATGGTCTGCCACATTTTTTTAAATACATCTGGCGATACGTCTGGGTGGCGGACTATATTGTGATTTTTGCCTATTAGCTCCTCGCGTGAGTAGCCGCTTATCTTGCAAAACTCATCATTTACAAAAGTAATTATGCCATTTACGTTGGTTTTTGAGACTATGTTACTCTGTTCTATGGCGTTTTGATACTGCAAAAACCTAGTACAAACACTATCCATAAGCCAAATACCCCAAATATGCTAGATAAATCCCATTTAGCCCCACAAGCAAAAGCGTAAAATTTAAAAATACACCTCTAAATCGCGCCAAAAAGCTAGCAAAAGCACCAGCAAAAATCAGGGCTGGCAAAGTGCAAATGCCAAATATAGCCATTATCAAAGCGCCCTCTTGCCAGCTTTGGCTAAGCATGGCATACGAAAGAAAATAATACACCACCCCACAAGGAAGCAGCCCATTTAAAACACCAAGAGCTAGGATTTTGATAAAGAAATTCTTAGGGTTATTTAGGCTTTTTACTATGCTTGTGCTTGCACTGCTTACTACTCCAGCTAGCCTTTTACTCTCTAAAATAGCCAAAATACTCCCCCTAAAATAAAGCGCCGCAGCCACAAAAACCATAAAGCAGCCCACCGCAAAAAAAAGCAGAGCGCGGGCTTTTTGGCTGATTACTACGCTTGCGCCAAAGCTAGCTGTTAAAATTCCAAGCAAAACGTAGCTTAAAATGCGCCCAAAATGAAATAAAAAATAGCCAATTGCCTTTGCACCTTTTGCTCTCTGCCTTAAACTTACGCCCAAAAGTGTGTTAAAGCCACCACACATAGCCATGCAGTGGCTTAGGCTATTAAGCACGGCAACACTAACAATAAAGGCGATTTTTGGCACTAATTTACCTATAAAATTTCCACAAATTCAGCGAAAATATACTTACTCTCACTAGGTCCACCGCTGGCTTCTGGGTGGTGCTGGACGGAAAATACGGGATAATCTTTATACCTAACACCCTCAATCGTACCATCAAATAAATTCCTGTGCGTTATCTCTGCCACTTCGGCGATATTTTCTGGGACGTTGTAGTTGTGATTTTGCGTAGTTATCTCCACTGCGCCTGTGATTAAATTTTGCACTGGGTGGTTTGCACCGTGTTGTCCGAATTTAAGCTTATAAGTAGGGTAGCCAAAGGCGTTTGAAAGCAGCTGATGTCCTAAGCATATGCCAAACATAGGCACTCGTGCCTTAATTAGCTCCTTAATCTGGGCTATCTCATCTGTTAGCATTTTTGGCTCGCCTGGGCCATTTGATAAAAACACTCCATGAATCTCTGAGTTTTTAAATTTATCTATTAGCTCGCTAGCTCTAATATCATGCGGATACACCGTAACCTCAAGCCCCACCTCACAAAGCTCGTTTAAGATATTGCGCTTTACACCGTAATCTATCACGGCTACTTTTTTACCTATGCTCTTTAGCGGCTTGTAGCTCTTTGTGCGCATATCCCAAGCCGCGCTTTTATGTGTGTACTCATCTTTTGCACTAACTCGTGCGACGTGATTAGTAGAGGCTATGCTACCAGCTGCGCTTAGGCGTCTGGCTAGCTCGTCCTTGTCGTCTATCTGCGTAGAGACGTATGCCATTAGTGCGCCTTCGTTTCTTAGCATTTTGGTTAAATAGCGCGTATCTATGTCATAAACGCCAAATTTACCCTGCTCCTCAAAAAGCTTTGCAAGGCTCTTTTGAGCACGATGGTTTGAGTAGGTTTTGCTGTAGTTTCGCATAAAAGCACCGCTTGCATGAATTCTAACGCTCTCCATATCATCATCATTTGCGCCGACAATACCTATTTCTGGCATAGTAAAGACTATAAACTGCCCAGCATAGCTAGGGTCTGAGATAATCTCCTCGTAACCGCTCATAGAGGTGTTAAAGACCATCTCGCCAGCCCATTCGCCGTGTACACCAAATGCCTTTGCCTTTAAAAAAGTGCCATTTTCTATATAAATATAAGCGTTCACAGCATGCCTCTTTTTCTAAGCTCGTCTTGATAAAGCCTCTCATAGACTAGATCGTACTCGTCTGTACCAGGGATTAATTTGCGCTTATATTCGTCCATTTTTCCAGCTACTTCTGCCTCGATTTGAGAGTAAATTCGTAAGTAATTATCAATTGAGGAGTAGATTATATTTTTTACTCTATTGTCGCTTACGCTAAAATTTATAAGCCCCTCGTCTATTAAAACCGAAAGGATAAGGTGCGCAATATGGCTAAATCTATCCTCATGTGAGAGCATGAAGCCTTGCTCGGCTGCGAGCCTTTTTTTCACAAGGCGAAACATATCCCTGCGGTCAATTTGCAGCTCTTGCATTTGATCCTCTTGCTCCTCTAATATATCCTGCGCCCTCTCCTCAAGTGTGCGTTCTTTTTTTATGTCTGCGATTAGGATTATTTCTGCTTGTTTTGCCACTGGCTCGACTCCCGCATCAAGGGTAACAAAGCCTGAGTTTAACAAATCAATGGCAATTTTATTTGCAATATATGGTGCATGTGGGAGTTTTATACGCATTATTTTCCTTTAGTTTTTAATATATTTTATCCTATTAGTGGTTAAAAATAAATAATTTTTTGGTTTATTTAACAATAATAATATATTTAACTTAAAGACAACTTTTTTATTTACATTTTTGATATTTAAATTTACCAAAATACCGATTTTACAGTACTTTGTGGTGAATAAGGCTTAAGTATAAGAGTGATAAAATTATTACTTATTTTGTTAAATTTAAAACAAGTATTATCGCTATTAAAGACTGTGACAATTTTAGCTTAAATTTGATTTATCAAACAAAGAGTTTAAGGCTTTATTTTAGCGATTACAAGTAAAGCAAAGTTGCAAAACACCTAATTGACATCATTTTAAAATAGCCTTAAATTTATGGCAAATAATAATCATGTTAAAGTGCTTTAAATAAAGCCAAACCCTCACGTCAGCATAAATTTAAAGCTTTGATTTTACTAGGATAAAATCATGTACCAAATTTATGCCGAAGTTTACGGCTTTTTTATAGTAAAATTTCATACCTTGTGCGCAAAAGCTCTAAAGTCAAAAGTAGCCCAAAACCTACCAAAAAGCTAAAGTTTTTTAAATTTAAAAGATAAAACTACTCTATCAAACTGCCAGCAGGGGAGCTTATCTCCTCTTTCTTTTCGTCTTTAAAAGGTGGTCCATCTTGGAGCATTTTAGTAAGAGTACTAGCCTTATCTGGGCTCATTTTTGCCATGACGGCAGCGATTTTCTTTGGCTCAAGCGCATATAATATAGACGCTGCTGCTGCACCCGACATAGCAGAAAGTACGTCTGCGGCGGCTTGGTCTTTCATCTTTGCATAGCTTGCTGCGACTTTATCGCTTGTCATACTCTTTAGATCGGCTAGAATTTTTTCATTCTGCTCTTTAATCGCAGCTATCTCGGCTTTTTGGGCTTCGACACGCTTTTGCGTAGCCTCAATCTCAGCCTTTTTGCTGTTTAAATCAGCAAGGCTTTTATCATATGCACTTTGCACTTGCGCCCTGTAAGCCTCAAGCACCTGACGCTGTTCGTCTATTTTTTCTAACTCTTTTACTAGCTCACTCTTTCTAGCCTCAAATATCTGCGTGCAATCAACTGGCACATCGCTCGCTGCACTAAATACAAGTGTGGCGCATAGCATAAACGCTAAAATGATAAATTTAAATCTCATAGGCGCATCTTTCTAGCAAAGCCAATGGTGCCAAACTCATCAAGTCTAGCAGCCTCGGACTTTGCATTTGCTTCAAGGGCTGCTTTAATCTCTTGTTCGTGCAGGTAATTTATCTTTTCAAATTCCAAATTTGCCTGCTTATAAAGATGCTTAAAGTGCGCTAGCTCCTTACTAGCTAGGCTAACTCTCTCACTAGCCATAGCTAGGCTTGCACGTGCCGAAGCAATGCTGGCTATGGCCATGCTAAGCTGCGAGCTATCGCCTTTTGTGGGTAGAGTTAGGCTTAAAAGCTCGGATTTTGCATTTTGTACAACAATTTCAGCATTTGCTAGGGCATTTTGCGCCTTTGCCACCCTAGCCTCAGCTAGCTCTAGAGCACGCTTTTTTACCTGCAAAATGGAGCTAAATTTGCTTTTCATCTAATAATAGTATCGCGGCGGTCTGCGCCAGTGGAGACTAGGGCAACTTTAACGCCAGTTAACTCCTCTATGCGCTCAATATAGCGACGCGCATTTAAAGGTAGATCGTCATATCGCTTAATCCCAGCTATGCTCTGCCAGCCAGGAAGCTCTTCGTAAATTGGCACTGCATTTTCCAAATCAGCTGGGAAATAATCAATCGTTTGCCCCTTGTACTGGTAAGCTTTGCAGATTTTTATACTCTCAAAGCCATCAAGTACATCAAGCTTGGTTAGGGCAAATTTATCAAGTCCATTTAAGCGTGCTGAGTAGCGTACCGCAACCGCATCAAACCACCCACATCTGCGGCGTCTGCCAGTAGTCGTGCCAAACTCCCTACCCACATCACAAAGCCTATCTCCATCGCTGCCTAAATCCTCAGTAGGAAAGGCACCGTGTCCCACGCGCGTAGTATAGGCTTTTAAAATTCCTATCACATCGCCTATCTCTTTTGGGCTTAGCCCTAGTCCAGTACACGCCCCTGCGCTTACGGTATTTGAGCTGGTTACGTATGGGTAGGTGCCGTGGTCAATGTCAAGCAAAGTGCCTTGTGCGCCTTCGATTAGGACACGCTTATCCTCATCTAAAGCAGCCCAAAGCAGGCGTGTGGTATTTGTGATATATGGGGCTAGGGCGTTTTTATACCTCGTAAGCTCGCTTAAAAGCTCATCACGGCTTGGTACTTCTATCTTTAGGGCGTTTAAAATCGCACTATTTGCCTCAAAATCTGCCATTAAGTCATCCACAAGCTTTTCTGGCTCAAGCAGCTCGCTCATACGATGCCCTGTACGACTTACCTTATCAGAGTAAGCTGGTCCTATACCCTTGCCTGTAGTGCCGATAGCCTTCTCGCCTTTGGCTCGCTCTTTGGCTTGGTCAATTAAGCTGTGATGGGTTAGGTTTAAATGTGCCTTATCGCTTATAAAAAGCCTGCCTTTTAGATCATCAAACTGTGCCATTTCAGTGATTAGGACGTCTGGATTTACAACTACGCCGTTACCTATTAAATTTATTATATTGTGGTGCAACACGCCACTTGGCATAAGGTGTAGGGCGTATTTTACACCGTCAACTATAATGGTGTGTCCTGCGTTGTGTCCGCCATTTGCACGGCACACCATATCATAATTTGTCGAGAGCATATCGACTATCTTGCCCTTGCCTTCATCTCCCCACTGCGCTCCTACTATGACATCAGCTTTTCTCATTTTGCTTCCTTTGTTGATATTTTTTCAATTACGGCATCGGTATAGACTGCAAATCCACTACACTCCACCTCATCTACCATATATTCCCCTCCGCTAGCCAAGGTCGTATTTGCCTCAATCAAACGGAAAAATAGCCCCTCATAATACCTCATACAAGAGTAATAAAGTGGCTCTACACGCACACTTTTAAATTTACTTGCCCTAGATAGGTCTATGAGACTCTTAGCATTTTTAGCTATCTCATCAGGTAGCTTTATCCGCTCTAAATCATCTGCACTTTTTACACGCAAAAGCTCGCTTAGCCAACTTACATTAAGAGCTAAAATATCCTCTACCCTGCTATCTCTAAATAATGCTATGTCTATACCTAAAAGATCGCATATAGCCAGTGGTATACCCATGTGACTAAGCTGAAGCGTAGCCGAATTAAGCCCTAAATTTGAAAAAAGCTCAATAGACAAACTAGCGTGTAAAGAAAGCTCATTTAAACCTATGCTCTCAGCCCCTATTTGATATAGCTCATAACTTGGGTAATGAAATACAGGCTGAATATAATAATACCTACCCTGCTCTTTTAGCCTACGCATAGCTATACGCACCACATCAACGGTGCTATCAGCCCTTAAAGATAGCTCGGCGTTTGATATATCGCTTAATCTAAGCAAGAGCCTAGGCTCAACACTAAGGGCTTGATGATAGCTAAAATAAGGCGTAACTATCTCGCTAAATCCAGCCTTTAAAAGTATATCGCTTGCCATGCCTTCTACACGGCGTTTTATCGCTGCGCTAGCACCAAAATACAGTCTAGACCCAGACGGTATCTCGTGTGCAAAAACATCACTCATATTGCTCCCTTATCCTGTCTGTACCGACACTTTGTATGTAGTTTAGGCAATCCCCTTCAACACTCTTTGCAAGAGAGCTCATAGCAGCTATATCTGTCTGTTTTAGCGCGCTTATGAGGATGTCTGTAAACTTGCTAAAGTAGGTATTATCTCTAAGCTCATCCTCTATATCCTTTTTCTCATGCTCACTTAGTTCGCTTGCTTCACGTACTATTTTAGACGCTACCTGCCTTACTTGTACGCACTCACAAAGCCTTTGAAACTCATCATCTTGCATGAGGTAGGATATATCAAGCTCGCTAAGCTCTTTAAATTCATACTTCATAACCTCATCAACAAACATAGGCTCATGTATGACATACCCCTGAAATATCTCAAATCCCAGCGCGCTTAATATACGCAAAGTCGCCATATCCTCGATGCCTTTTGCCGATGCTTGAACCTTGAAGATATGTTGTAAATCCCTAATAATCTTAATAGATTGCAAAAATGTCTTTTTGCTTAATAAATTTTTACAAAAGCTCTTAGAAAGTTTTATCTCATCTACGTCTAAAATTTGAAGCGCCTCAAGCGAGCTATCCCCAGAGGCAAAATCATCAAGGACAAATCTAACGCCTAGGTTTTTATACTTAACCATATGATTATGCGCACCCTCAAGATACCTAACCTCGCCAGCATCACAAAGCTCAAACTCCAGCATAGAGACGTCTAGGTGCGGATTTTGACTTAAGATAGAGTTAAATTTATCAAAAAAGTCATCCTTGCAAATTTGTGCTAGACTTACGTTTACGCTTACCTTTGCACCTCTGTGTTTGCTAGCATAAAGATACTGCACATAAAGGGCTTCTTTAATGCAAAATAGTGCTATCTCATCAAGCACGCTTTGATTTTTTAGATATGGCAAGAAATTCTCAGGATATATCACGCCATCCTCGCTACGCCAACGCAACAAAGCCTCAAACGCCACTACGCGCCCCTCGGCAATGTCAATTTGCGGCTGATACTGTAAAAATAGCTCGCCACTTTCAAGAGCGCGAAATAGCTTAATGCTATCATCATACTGGCGCTTAAAGTGCCTATCTCGTCTAGCGTCAAAGACGTAAAAGCGGTTTTTACCCGCTAGTTTTGCCTGATACATCGCCCAATCAGCCTGCTCTAACATATCAGAAGCGCCGTACTGCCTCTCATAAAGGCTTACGCCTATACTAGCACTTAGCCCTATCTGAACGCCCTCAATTTTTATCTTACTAGAGGCGATTCTGAGCATATTTGCCACAATCTCATCTATCTGCCCCCTACTTTCGTATTTGACTATGGCGCCAAACTCATCAACCCCAAACCTAGCAAGCACTTCTTGCTCATCAAAAAGAATATCAAGCCTACTAGAAAGATCTACCAAATACGCATCACCTATCCTGTGTCCGTAATTATCATTAATTGATTTAAAGCCATCTAAATCAAGATATATCACAGCTAAATGCTCACCCTCATTCATCTCTAAAAGTATACTCTCAAGGCGCTGGGTAAATAAAAATCTATTTGGTAATTTTGTAAGTGGATCATGATAGGCTATATGCTCTAAATAATCTTTGCTAACACCGTCGTTATTTATATTTGAAAAAGTAGCTAGAATAAATTTATTAGCACCATCCTCATCACTTATGCTTGAAAGCGTAACAGACTGAAGTATATCCTCGGCACTGCTTGTGCGACTCCATATCCTAGCCCTATATAGACCATTTTTCTCTAAGTCTCTCCAAAGATCATCGTAAAAATCAATCCCATGAAGTCCTGAGCGGAATAAATTTATATTATTTCCAACAAGCTCAGCATGAGTATAACCCATAGTATTAGCAAAGGCGTCATTTGCATCTATTATATTACCATTTGTATCAAGTATCACAATACCTAAATCAGAGTATGAAAATATCGAGGCTAGAACGTTTTTATAAAAGAGATTATTACGCTCTCCACTTATATCCTCAAGAGCGCCACTGATTTTTAGCACTTTGCCTTCTTCATTGCGCTCAGTTACCTTGGCCCTAACCCTAACCCAAATAATGCTGCCATCTTTTCGATATGTGGCTATATCTCCACCAAATGTATCTTTGTCAATTGCTATATTTGCTAAAAACTGCTCCGAAGTCTCTGCGCTTTTATCAACCAAAAGCATAGACCTAATACGCTCATAGTTTAAAAGACCAAGCTCTTTCATACTCTCATATCCTAGCATTTGAGCGTAATTGTCTCCAAGAGTAACTATATCAGTAGTCCTGTCCCACTCAAAAGACACTGCACCAGTCGCCCAAACCACACTACGAGAAATTTTGCTCTCAAGCTCTCGCTTTTCTATAAGCTGCTGATGTTCACTATAATCGCTTGCAGAGTAGACTATTTCATTAAAATTTCCATTCATATCTCTGCTAAAACGTACATTTATCCTATATGGAGCAACCCTATCATTTGCACCTTTTATTCGCACGATAAGTCTTAGCCTATCTTTGCCACTAGCACCACTCCCAAATAAGCGCTTATTCATTTCAATTTCATTTATAAAGGCATTTTTATCAGCTGCGATGACGCTATCTCGCAGGTCAAATCCGCTCTCTAAAAGCACGTCGTAATTTATGCCAAAAATATCTTGGATGCTCTTTGTAGCGTTTATTATCTTAAATGGCTCATCCTTGCTAGCTACCATAACAGCACCCACCATCATATTAGAGTACTGCTCTATCACATCTACATTGCGACGTCTGCGGAGCTTTTTGCCGATATCTTTAATGATTAAAAACTTAAGCCGCTTTCCATCGCTTAAATTTATCTCTGAAATATTTATGCTAGCCTCTATCACTCGCCCATTTTTACCAAACTGCTTTACGGTATAGCTTGTGCCATTTTCCTTTGCTATTTGGCGAGTAAATAAAATATCACGCATGCTAAAATCAGCCAAATCAAGAATATTTAAGGATAAAATTTCCCCTCTTGAGTAGCCATATAATTCTAAAGCAGAGTTGCTAGCTTCGATAATCTGCCCACTATATGCGTCATAGACTATTATATTTATCGTACTTCGCTCAAACAAATACCCATATCTTTCTTGATTATCCTTTAATATATCATTTGTCTTTTGCATCTGCTTATAAAGCCTATAAATACCCTTTTTAATAGACTGCATCTCCTCTATATCACTACCTATCGCTATACTATTATCCCCATTTGAGTCTAAAAATTCGATAAGCTTTTGCATAGGTTCTATAAGCTGTTCTTTTAGCAAAGAGATGTTTTTTAGCAAAAATACCAAAAAGATTACAGTACTTAATGTGATTAAAATCGCAAGAACAGCAATTGACATAATATCTAAACAATTTACATAAAAGCTAACCACATAAAGCCCGTATCTAGCGTCATAGCTAGCCATATAGCCAGTCGATTTTACATAATCAAGCCTAACTGTGGGGACTAAATCATCGCCTTTGCTTAGGTCTCTTTTAAACTCTTTGCTTTGAAATAAAAGTTCTGGCTCACGCCCTGAGATGAAGTTTTTGCCGTCTGTTATGTATGAGTTATGGAATTTATACCCTAGCTCATCTTTTAGCCTACTTAGGAAAAAGTCCATATTAACTTCAGCGATAATAAAATACTGATCACTTATCTTATAAGCTGCGTAAAAATACGGCTCCTCGTTTGGCGCAAAAACAAATTTAGATATAACAAAATCAGTAGTAGCAAGCTTTGATAGAAAAGACATCTCAAAATTTGTAATTTTATGAGCTTTTACATATTCAAATTTATCCACCACCTCATCATTTGCAACATCAAGCAGGTAAAGCGAACGAAACTGCTCCTTGCTCTTACCGTCTTTTATGAGCCTAGCTCCGTTTACTTCAGATAAAAATGCCTGTAAATAAAGGTGTGATTTTATCTCATCAAAGCTATTATTAAGAGAGTAAGTTATGTCTTTATTAAGCTTTGTTATGTCTTTTCTAACGTCTGCTGAATTTACATTTAGCGCATAAACAGCACAACAAAAGAGTATACCAAAAGCAACTGATATAGCTACGTAAATGCGTGCGATGAAGTTTTTTTTAAAACTTTCATACTTGATATATGAGCGTTTAGACAAAACCCAATTCCTCATTTTATATTTTTAAAGTCTGATTTTAACAAAAGTTTTCTTGATTTTAGATATGATTTTGTAAATTTGGGTTTGTAGGTGAGTAGAAGCTGGCAGATTTGCCAGCTATTTTAATGAAGGCTCTCTATGTAGCTCATAGCCGAAAGTGCTGCAACAGCGCCATCTCCAGCCGCACAGACAACTTGCTTTGGAGCGTCTGCTCTAAGGTCTCCTGCTGCAAAAAGCCCAGCCACGCTTGTTTGCATTTTTAAATTTACCATAACCTGTCCACCATCTACCATATCACAGATAAACTCGCCGTTTTCCTGCTTTAAAATCTCGTTGTTTACATTTAGCCCAACAAAGGTAAAAACACCAGGTACTGCTAAATCACGCTCGCCCTCTTTTGTGTTTAACTTTAGCCCGCAAAGTCCACTAGCATCACCGTAAGCTTCCTTAATTGTCGCTGAAGTAATAAATTCTATTTTTTCGTTTTTGCGAGCTTTTTCTACTGTTACTGGGGCTGCGCGAAACTCGTCTCTACGGTGGATAACGTAAACTTTTGAGCAGATATTTGCTAAATAAATCGCCTCCTCAATAGCTGTATCACCTCCGCCTAGGACTGCGACTTCTTTATTTTTATAAAAGAATCCATCACAAGTCGCACACGTACTAACGCCACGTCCAAAATATGTATCCTCGCCAGCAAATCCAGCTCTGCGTGGAGTGCTGCCAGTACACACAATGACGGCTTTTGCGTCATGGCTAGCGCCGCCTTCAAGCTCGATTTTAAAGCTTTTGTCGGCATTTTGGCTTACGCGCACCACATTTGCCCACTCATGCTTTAGCCCGAAATGGCTGCATTGCGCCCACCACGTACTCATAAAATCATACCCACTCTCACCTGGATTTTTCTGACCTGGGTAGTTTTCTATCTCGCTTGAGCTAGTTATCTGTCCGCCTGGTTCGCCTTTTTCAAACATAACAACATTCTTAAGTCCTCCACGAGTGGCATAAAGTCCTGCCGTAAGCCCAGCAGGACCGCCACCTATAATCGCTAAATCTAGCATATTTTCTCCTTAAATTTTATCTATTTTAGAGCTTTGCTTATAAATGCTAGCCCTATCACGCTCTATTACCACACTAGCTGGCAAGTCCGTGATATTAAAAGTGCTTAAAATTTTTAATATAGTGTTTATATCAGAGCTTAGCTGTATAAGCCCCAAGCCTGTATCGCCGCGCTTTTGAGCTATATCGATAGCCAAAACTGGCTGATTTTCGTCTAATTCTATGCCACCTTTTGCAATTATATCCTTGAGTTTATTTTGGTTTGAGCTATAAAAAAGCAATTTATAAGACATTTTATCAGGCGTAAAAATATCAGCCCTCTCATACAAATAATACTGCGAAAAATCAATGAATTTAAACTTAGAAAATCGGTAATTGTTGTATGCAAATGCCGCCGCTATCATAGCTGCGCCAAAAAATGAGCCAAAGATATATGTAAGGGGCAAGAAACTGCCCCAACGGCGTTTTGGCATTATAGTAGCGAGTTTAGTTTATCCGCTATGGCTTGTTTTGACTGTGCGCCAACTAACTGGTCGACAACTTCGCCATTTTTGAAAAATAGCATTGTTGGGATAGAGCGGATACCATACTCAACCGCCAAATCCTGAACCTCGTCAGTGTTTACCTTGCAAATTTTAGCCTTGCCGTCAAATTCCTCCGCAAGCTCAGCTATAACAGGTGCTAGCATGCGGCAAGGTCCACACCAAGGAGCCCAAAAATCCACTAAAGCTACGCCCTCTTTAGCTACACTAAAGTTTTCTGATGTTAAATCGATGTATTTTCCCATAATACTCTCCTTAAATTAAATTTCGGCATATTATATATAAATAATTCTGAATTCTATCTAAAGGATAATTTTTATAAAGTAATATTTTCTATTATCTTTATAGACGACTCGTTTACGACAATTAAATCAAGCTGTATATCGCAACTAATCTCATGAGTAAGCTCATAAAATTCAATACATCTAAAAAGCTTCCTAAGCTTTTGGCTATTTACCCGATACTCTGCCTCATAATCTGAGGTACTTGCTTTTACCTCGATAAAATGCAAAATGTCATCTTTTTTAGCGATTATATCTATCTCACCAAAGCGGCTTTTAAAATTTCTTTGCATAATAGTAAAGCCACGCGACATAAGCCACGAGGCCGCTCTATCCTCGCCCTCTTTACCAAAGATATAAGAAAATATCCCCAAACTACTCCTCAATCCTCATCATAAATATCTCACCCCTTACAAAATCGCTTGATTTTAGTATTTGCATAAATTTAACTGCGTCCTTTTCAAATGCAGTATGCGTGATGAAAAATAGCGTCGCCTCAAGGCTATTTTCATCATCTCGGCGCTGTAAAAATGCGTCGGCCGAAAGCGCATGCTCGCTCATTATCTTTGTGATTTTCGCCAGTACTCCGACTGCATCCTCGACATTTAACCTAAAGTAAAACTTGCTTTGTATCTCGCCTTTTGGCACCAAAGATAGCGGTGCGATAGGAGCTTTGTAGCCTAGCATAGGTGGATTTATGCCACGTGCAATATCAATTAAGTCGCTGATGACTGCGCTTGCTGTGGCATTTCCTCCAGCACCAGCACCATAATACATAGTCTCACCTACTGCATCTCCAGCTACACTAATAGCATTCATCACGCCATTTACCTTAGCTATCATCTTATCCTTTGGTACGAGGGCTGGGTGTACGCGTAGCTCCACACGCTCGCCTATCCTGCGCGCAATAGCTAAAAGCTTAATCTCATATTCAAATTCCTTAGCAAAGGCGATGTCATCAGAGCTTATGTTCTCAATGCCTTCTATGAGTATGTCCTCTGGGCGGGCGTGTATATCATAGGCTATACTTGAAAGGATTAAAAGCTTGTGCGCTGCGTCAAATCCGCCCACGTCAAAGGTCGGATCAGCCTCAGCATAGCCAAGTTCTTGCGCACGTTTTAGCACGTCTTTAAATTTAACGCCACCTTTCATCATCGATGTCATTATGTAATTACTTGTGCCGTTTAGTATGCCTTTTATGGAGATTATGTGATTTGCGCTTAGCCCATCTCGCAGGGTCTTTATAATAGGTATACCGCCAGCCACGCTAGCCTCATAGCCAAACGGCACATCAGCCGAAAGCCTAGCAAGCTCATCTCTATGATAGGCTAAAAGAGCCTTATTCGCCGTTACGACTGGCTTTTTACGCTCTAGCACTCGCTTTATCGCCGCATAAGCCCCATCAACTCCGCCCATAAGCTCGACATACACATCTATGTCATCCCGCTCTAATACAGCGCTAAGATCCGTGCTTAGGTGCATTCCAGCCACATCTCTTGGCTTGTTTAAATCTCTTACAACACCCACGACTGGCTCTATACTCTTGCCTGCTCGCGCAGTGATGATTGAGGCGTTGCGTACAAGTATGCGTGCCACCGCTTCGCCAACGGTGCCTACGCCTAAGATTGCTACTCTCATTTAAATTCTCTCAAATATTTTTTGATATTTCGTGCCGCTTGGCGTATGCGGTTTTCATTTTCAATCAAGGCTATTCGCACATATCCTTCGCCCCCTTCGCCAAAGCCCACGCCAGGGCTAACCGCCACACCAGCCTTGATTAAAAGCTGCTTTGAAAACTCAAGGCTACCTAGGTGAGCTGCCACTGGCGGAATTTTCGCCCAGATAAACATACTCGCCTGCGGTGCGTTTAGCTGCCAGCCTGCCTGAGCAAAGGATTCAATTAGCACCTCCTGACGACGTTTGTAGCCTGCACTTATCTCCTCCACACACTCGCTGCCACTTTCAAGCGCAAAGGTCGCTGCCACCTGAATGGGTGTAAACATACCATAATCAAACCACGATTTTATCTTTTTAAGCGCAGCGATTAGGCGTTTATTCCCACACACAAAGCCTACTCTCCAGCCTGCCATATTATAGCTTTTTGATAATGTATAGGTCTCTACTGCGACGTCTTTTGCGCCTTCAACTTCAAAAATGCTAGGCGTCTTATATCCATCAAAGCACAAATCAGCGTAGGCAATGTCGCTGATGATATAAAAGCGTTCTTGCTTGCTTAGGGCGACTAAACGCTCATAAAAGCTTTTTTGTACGGTTACGGTTGTAGGATTGTGCGGGAAATTTACCACAACATATTTTGGCTTTGGGCTACTTGCATGTATAGTGCGAGTTAAATCATCAAAGAATTTATTCTCATCGAGTTCAAATTTATCATTAAAGCTAAGCGGCATTTTGGCAACGTTTCCACCCGCAATGATAAAAGCCTGCGTGTGGATAGGGTAGGCTGGGTCTGGAACGACAGCGACGTCGCCTGGATTTATAATAGCTTGGGTTAGATGCACAAAGCCCTCCTTACTGCCCATTACAGCCACAGCTTCGGTCTCTGGGTCTAGACTCACACCGTATTTTTGCCTGTACCACTCGCAAATAGCTAATCTCAGCTTGTAAATGCCTGCACTCACGCTATATCCGTGCGTTTTGTCCTTTTGGGCGCTTTCGCAGAGCTTATCGACTATGTGCTTGGGCGTCCTGCCTTCTGGATTCCCCATTGAAAAATCAATTATATCAGCCCCATCCCTGCGTGCTGCCATTTTTATAGCATTGACCTCGGCAAATACGTAATTTGGCAACCGCTCTATCGTGTGAAATCTAATCTCCTCAAACATTATTCCCTCCTAATTTTGTATAAATTTATTCCCCTTTATCATTTCGCGAAAAAGCCTTAAGCATCATGGCTCCCTTGCTGGCTCCGCGCTCGTTAAAAACCACAGCATACACACTAGAAGCAGGAAGCTCTAACCTTAAAATCTTTGCGTCTAAATCTTTTTTAGCGTATGCAAGCTCATTTAATTTAGCATCATACACACCTATTTCCGCCGTCCATTGCCTAGCACCCCTACTAGATAGCTCCAAAGCCCCCACATCTCCGACTAATAAAAACTCGCTCGTGCCTAAAAGCGTTACGCTTTTTTCAGGCTCGATTTTAGCTAGATTGAGCCTTATATCGCTATCATCTAAAACAATCCTTATACCAAAGTCGTTGCGCTCTATGAGACTTACTCTAAACCCTTGCGCTCTAAGAGCATCATCAAGAGCCGCTAAAGTATCGCTAAATCGTTCAAATTTCACACTATACTCAAGTGGCTGCCTGCCTATGAAACTTACCTCACTTTGGCTAGACAGCATTAAAAGCGCATTTTTTAGCGCCTTTACAAAAAGTAAGGCATGGCTACTGCTTTGCGAGATAAATTTAATCTCAAATCCAGCCCTGTTAAGGAGCGCCCTATCGAGCCTAGCTCCCAAAATCTCCTCTATCTGAGCTAATTTTAATCCTCCATTATCGCTAAAAATACTAGATAAAGCTACTTGAGTTAAATTTATTTCAGTTTGACTTAGGGCGTTTATGCTAGTTTGCGCGTTTTTTATATTTATGCTAGCACCCAGCAAAAAAGCCTGCAAAAAGAGTAAGACTAAAAGCTTTTTTACCACGATTTTCCGCCATTTAGCGTAACAAATTCATCGTAGCTAATCTGCTTTATAGCGCCATCTTTTACTAAAAGCCTAACCGCTCCACTAGGGTTAAAGCTCTGCTTCTTGCCGTCTGTTATTAAATTTACACCTCCATTGCCAGCCACGATTAGCTGCGTTTGACTTAAATCTATCACAAACTCTCTGCCAGCCGCTGCATCATAGCTTTTTTTGCTCTTTGTTTTTAAATTTATAATGCCAACCCAAACCTTTTTTAGCGTCTTTAAGCTAGCTGTTTGCACCTTTTTAGGGCTATCTTGCAAGGCTTGAGTATCGCTTTTAGCTGGCACTATATCTTGGGTGTTAGGTGTGGCATCTTGAGTTTTATCCGCCGGCTCTTTTGCTTGAGCTTCTTGATTTTGTGCGCCCTCATCACTAGCACTTACTTTTTCTTGTGCTTCTTGAAGAGCTAAAGCCGAGCTATCATCAATACTTTGGCTTTGTATGCCCTCACCTGCACTTGGTTTTGGTTCCTCATTTGCCTCATTTAGATTGCGCTTAGCCTGCTCTACTTGCTCTAAATTTGGGCTAACGACTTGAGTTTTTTTCTCTTGCATATCTTGGATAAATTTATCAAGCCCTATATGCTCGCTGAAAAAATAAACAAAAATAGCCGCCACAAATATCAAAAACCCAAACCACATAAGCCCCCTTCCAGCAGGCTTTACATCACGCTCTGCACTATCTGTAAAAGGTGGAATTTTATCTATCGCACCGCAGCTTTTTACACCTTGAGAGTATGGCACTGCAGCAGCATACTCAGACAGCCACTCGCTCATATCTACGTCAAACTCGCGAGTGATGATTTTAATGTGTCCGCAGACGTTATATTTTGCCAGTGCGTCGTAGTTTTTCTCCAGTATCAAAGAGATAATCTGAGGCTCTATGTGTGTTTTTCTAGCGACCTCTTTAACGCCTAGTTCTCTTAAAGTTTCAAAATTATTCATTTACTATCCTATCACATATTATTGCAAAAGCTGCACTTACATTTAACGAATCAAAGCCGTTTTTAAGCCGCACGCCGACTGTTTTATCACACTTTGCAATGACCTTAGCACTTAACCCATCGCCCTCGCTTCCTAGCACTAAAGCTAGCTTTTTGTCGAATTTAACCAAAGAGACATTTTTGCCTCCAGCAGCTGTGGCATACAGGCTAAATCCTACCTGCTTTAGCTCATTTAAAAGGCTTAATCCATCAGGCACTAAAGCAATAGGTAGCTCCAAAGCCGCGCCACTACTAGAGCGTAAAATTCCAGCCAGATTCGCACTTTTGCCAACTATTGCCAGCCCATCACAGCCTAACGCATAAGCGGTCCGCGAGATAGCGCCGATATTTCCGACATCGCTAAGCCCATAAAGCACAGCGATAAAATCTTTTTGCTTAAGCTCGTTAATATCACAAAACGAAACAGGCTCGATTTTAGCCAGCAATCCCTGATGATTTCCACCAGCCGCGAGTGCTTGGGCTTTTTTATTATCCACCCTGATTATCTTTGCACCCGTTTTTACTATCTCGTTAAATAGCGGCTTTTCTATATCTTTGGCAAGATAAACCTCGATTATGCGCTTAAAATGGCGCTTTAAAACGTGTAAAAAAAGTTGTTTTCCATATATTATCATTAGGCGATGATAGCGAATTTTAAATGAAAATTTACTTATTTTTTCTCTATTTGGTGGGTTTTGCTCTGCTTATGTGGTTAATTCTGCATACACACTTTTTACACTTTTGCCAGTGAGTTTTGATAGGAGTTTTGCCTTTTGTTTTGGAGCAATATCGAGGCTTTTAATATCATCTATACTAATGCGTTCAGTGTTTTTAGCTAGCTCATTAGCGCCTAGCACTACGCACCATTCGCCATCGATGTTTGCATTTTCTAGCTTATCTAAAACAGTTTGAGCGCTACCAAAAAATTTATTTTGGAATTTTTTGCTTATCTCTTTAATGGCAAATATCTCACGACTTGGGTCTATTTGAGCTATGTTAGAAATTAGTGGCACTATCCTACGTGGGCTTTCATAGATTATGGCTGGATAGGGCTGATTTAGCGCATTTTGCAGAGCCTCTTTTCTCTGGGTGCCTGTATTTGGCAAAAATCCCAAAAAGACAAATTCTTTCTCGCAAAAACCGCTTGACACAAGGGCTATTAATGCCGCGTTTGCCCCTGCTAGAACTTCAAATTCTATGCCGTTTTTAAGCGCATATTTAACAAGCCCCGCCCCTGGGTCTGAGATACCAGGCATGCCAGCATCGCTTAGATAGGCTACATTTTTATCAAAAAAGCTAGGCGTTAAATTTGATACAAACTCAGCCTCATTATGGCTGTGGACGCTTATAAATTTATCTATATTTATTCTAGCATCAAAGCGCTGGTTTAAAAGTGTGATTAGAGATTTGCTTATTCTAGTGTCTTCGCAAAGTATGACGCTACACTCCTTTAGCGTGCTTAATGCACGCAAGGAGATGTCGGCTAAGTTGCCTATAGGCGTGGGGATAAAATAGAGCAATTATTTAAGTGCGTATTTTTTCTTAAATTTCTCTACGCGTCCTGCGCTATCTACTATCTTTTCGCTACCAGTAAAAAATGGGTGGCAAGCTGAGCAGATGTCTACTCTAATCTCTGCTTTATTTGACTTAGTTTTAAAGGTATTTCCGCAAGCACAAGTTACAGTTGCCTCTACGTATTCTGGGTGTATCTCTTTTTTCATCGCTTTTCCTTAGAGAGTTTATAAAGCCGTGATTATACTAAAATAAACTTAAAAAATCAAGCCTAGGCTAAACTTTTCGCCGCAAGCGCTATCGCAGCGGTTTCAGAGCGCAATATACTAATCGTATTAAGCGAATATTTTTGCCTAACTAGCTCACGCTCTCTTTGGCTAAAACCACCCTCCGCACCAACGACTATAAAGCCTCCAGCATGCGCCCCCAAAGCCTCGCCGCCAAAGTCAAGCAGTGCCACATTCTCGTGCGAAGCGATAAATTTATCAAGGCTTTCATAAAGCTCAAAACTCATCAAATATTCGCGCCCACACTGCTGGCTTGAGAGCGCGCAAATACGCTCAAGCTTATCAAAATCAAGGCGGAAGTTTTTCTGCGAATAATCGCAATAAATAAAGCTTATGCGCTCCACGCCAAGCTCATTAAGCGCAGGCAGAGCCTTTTGTACGCTCTTTGGGTCAATCACCGCCCACGCTAGGCAAAATCCGCTCTTAATCACAGGCTTTTGCGATGTAAAAACAAGCTCAGCAAAGCCATCTCGCCTACTAAGCTGCCTAATCTCGTAAATATAGACGCACTCGTCTTTTAAATTTCTCATCTCAAGCCGCTCAGACTCACGCATCCTACGAGCTTTTATATGCGATAGCATATCCGCATCAAAGCCCACTCTCTCATCGCCCGCGCACTCGTGGTACATAAATTTCACGCCTAGGCCTTTGAGGCTATTAGGATTAAAGCTATGTCTAAAATCCCTTTTATTAGCGCAAATTTTCTAAATTTATCCCGCTCGCCTAGCCTTAAATAGCGCTTTAGCCTAGCATATCCAGCCGCGCTTGAGCCAATAAGCAGCACAGCTACTAGCACCATAACCGCGCTTTTATGGCTTAGCCTAAACTCAAACGCCGCCAGCATAATAATGCCTGTAAAAATAGAACATGCGATGATAGTGTGATAAAGTGGCAGGTAGTAGCGCACATAAAGTGAGTAGTTGCGCGCCCTGTACGCTAGCTGCGTGATCACTAGATAAAGCACCGCACAGCCTAGCATAGCATGCGCAAAGCCCACGTGATAAGGCAAAGTGTATGTGTAAAGCGGGACTAAATGCTCGCTCATTTGCTCTCCTTTAGTTTAAAACGAGATTGTAGCAGATTTTGTTTAAAATTTAAATTTATGGGGGCTTTTGGGGTGAGATTTGGCAGGACTTTAATTTGTTTTAAGGGGTTTTACCAGCTTTGTCCTGGACGATGAGATGGCACACTAGCGTAAATTTAAAACAGCTGGGTGTGGCTGGTTTTTGGCTGACTATTTTTAGGGCTTGCTGGTTTTGCTAGCCCCAGGTGCTTAGATTGAGATTAAAAGCAATCTTTTATAAATTGCAAGCCTGAGAAATTCCAAGCTTGCATGCCTTTTGTTTGTATTCTTTGGCTTTTAAGAGATTTCTTTCTTGCTCAAAGGCAATGCCTAGATTATAGCAAGCCTCTTTAATATCATTATCACAAGCTAAGCTGTATAGATATTTTGTCTCTGCCATATCTTGCCTAACTCCCTCGCCGTCATAATAAAGAAGCCCTAAATTATAGCAAGAAATATAATTTGGCTCCTTTTCATTATCGCAAGCTAGCTTATAATATCTAGCTGCTTCTTTTCTGCTTTGTTTAAAGCCATCTTTTCCATAGTCATAAGTAACACCTGTATTGTAGCAGGCAAATGAAGCAAAACCTTCATTTGGAGCTAAATCGCAAGCTTTTTTATAAAATTTAGCCATTTTTCATCATCTTGCTTTACTACTTTGCCGTTTTGATAAATCCCTGCTACAAAGCCACATCCCACAGCTCTATAAGTTTTTGAAGCCTTTTCGTCATCACAAAGCTTGCTAGCTAGCTCAAAAGCTTTTTTGTAATCTTCTGCATCATAAGCATCAACTATTTCCAATAATTTTGGCGAAAACGAATTTTCAGCCAAAGCAAAACCAGCCACAAGGGCAAACAAAACTAACTTTTTCATTTTTATCCTTTGGGTTAAATTTAAAGCTAATGAGTTTGCGATTATTCTATCTTGCCCTGCTTAGAAATTGCTTAATGGATGGTAAATATAAAAGGCTAGAAGCTGGATTATTTTATTAAAAAGTAAGGTTGCTCCAAGGGTCAGCCCTGCCGTTATGGCAGGAGCTGGCTAGCGATAATTAGCCCCTTTGTTAGAATGGGCTTAAATTTAAAAGAGTGTAAGAAATCAAAAAATAACTCCAAAAATGCGAAGTATTTTCGTCTTAGACAAAGGCGGTTTTTAAATTTACGACGGGAGCATACTGATAGTATGTGACCGAGTAAATTTAAAAACCAACGCAGTATAAGGCGAAAAGACGAGCTGGCTTTCACCCCAGAGAAAGACTTTCTAAAAAATACCTATGCACTCGCTCATCTCTTGTTAATTCTGGGTGATATGACGTGGCTAGCATATTATCCTGCCTAACAGCCACGATACGCTCATTCACAACAGATAGCACCTGCACGCCCTCGCCCACATCGGCAAAAACAGGCGCACGCACAAAGACCATCGGCACGCTTCCCACGCCCTTAAACTCGCTCACACAGGTAAAGCTACCCAGCTGGCGTCCGTAGGCGTTTCGCTGCACGCTTGCCTCAAGCAAGCCAAAATGCACCGTGCTATCCCCCACAAGTCGCCCTGCTAGCAGTATCGCTCCAGCACACGTCCCAAACGCCCCCACGCCGCCTTTAATCATCTCACGAAGCGGCTCAAAAAGCCCCAGCTCACGCAAAAGCTTGCCCATAGTCGTGCTCTCCCCACCTGGGAAAATGAGTGCGTCAAAGCCGCCTTTTAGGTCGCTTTGCTGGCGGATCTGGCGTATATCAAGCCGCCCTTTAAATTTATCCGCCCCTGTGGCGGGGTCTTGGACGGCTGGGGCTGGCTCATTAGAGCTTTGAGAGAGCGGGCTTGGGCGGCTAGGGTCGTTAAAGGCTGGGGCGCTTGGGCTTTGGCTTGACTGGCTTAAATTTAAACCAGCCAAATCAGCACTGCGTGGGCGTTTTGAAGGGCTAGATTTTTGAAGACTCGCCCCATCATCAAAGCTATCAAATTTAAACCCAGCAGGAGAGAGCGTAGATGATAGCCCCACACGCTCGGCTCTGCCGTCAATACGCTCTAGCATAGCGATATGCTCGGCAAAGCTGCCCTGCACCGCTAGCACGCCCACTTTTATCATTACTTGCCTCGCTCCGCCATTAAAAGCTTAATCTCATCTTCATTTATGCCCACCATCGCTTCGCCAAGATCCGCGCTAATCTCAGCTAGCACAGCTGGGTCGTTAAAATTCGTTACCGCCTGCACTATCGCACGCGCACGCTTGACTGGGTCGCCCGATTTAAATATGCCGCTTCCCACAAACACGCCCTCAGCCCCCAGCTGCATCATCAGCGCCGCATCAGCAGGCGTCGCCACGCCACCAGCGGCGAAATTTACCACCGGCAAGCGTCCGTTTTTATGCACATATTCTAGCAGGGAATACGGCACGGCTAGGCTCTTTGCCTCGTGATACAGCTCGTCCTCGCTCATCGCCTGCACACGCCGTATTGCCGACATCATCGCACGCATATGACGCACCGCCTGCACCACATCACCCGTGCCTGGCTCGCCCTTTGTGCGGATCATCGACGCACCTTCGTTTATTCGTCTTAGCGCTTCGCCCAGATCCTTTGCGCCGCAGACAAAAGGCACGCTAAACTCACGCTTGTTAATGTGAAAAACGTCATCAGCTGGGCTTAAAACCTCGCTCTCATCGATATAATCAATCTCAATGGCCTGCAAAATCTGAGCCTCGACAAAATGCCCTATGCGTGCCTTTGCCATCACTGGTATACTCACCGCAGCCTGAATGCTCTTTATCATCGCTGGGTCGCTCATCCTAGCCACGCCGCCAGCTGCTCGTATGTCGGCTGGGATTTTCTCTAGTGCCATTACCGCCACAGCCCCTGCGGCTTCGGCTATGCGGGCTTGTTCTGGCGTGGTTACGTCCATTATCACGCCACCTTTTAGCATTTGCGCTAGGTTTGCGTTTAGCTCAAATCTATCTTGCATTACTCGCTCCAAATTTAAATTTAAAAGGCTGATTATAGCGTATTTTGCTTAATCTCTAAGCTTTTTTATGAACTTAAAATGCACTTTTTGTTAGAATTTAAAAAATCAAAAAAGGCAAGTGATGAATAATTTTAAATTTATGCAAAACCAGATAAAAATCTGGCAAAACGAAGGATTAATCGACGAAAATCTAGCCGCCAAGCTAAAATCAAGATACGAAAGCCCTAGCAGGCTCTATCTTGCCGTGCGCATTATCGCTTCGCTTTTTGCCTTTGGGGCGGCACTGCTTTTTATCGCTCACAACTGGGACGAAATGGCGCTTTTAGCCCGCTTTGGCGTGGTGCTAGCCGTGCTTGCTGGGGTGCAGGGCGTGGGGCTATTTTGTCTGCGTCGTGAGCAGATTTTGCTCGCTAGGGCGTGGCTATTTTTGGCAAATCTGCTCTTTGGGGCGGCGCTTACTCTTGTCGCGCAGATTTTTAATTTGGGCGAGCATATGAGCGATGGCGTGCTGGTTTGGGCGGTGGCACCGCTTGCTTTTGGGGCGATCTTTGGCTGGACGGAGCAGGTGGCGCTCTCGCTCGTGCTTGCTGGGGTGTATATGGGTATGGAATTTATGATTTATGACTCATTTTCACCCGCTTGGAGCGTATTTTTAGCGGTGGGAGCATTTTGGTATTTTAAAGGGCGTAGCGGCTGGCTTGGGGCTTTTGTGGGGGCTTTTTTAAATTTTATTTTTGCGCTTTATAGCTATCACACCTTTGGCGATTTGACGCAGGCTACGCTGCTTTATCTGGCTGCTAGCCTCTTTTTAGCGCTTGTTTTTTATGGCTCGGCGATAGGGCAGGTGAGTGCGATTGTAGGCACATTCGTGGCGTTTTTGTGGCAATTTTTTGCCTCTTTTGATAATTATGCACTCTTTAATAACGTGGGCAAAGAGCCGTTTTGGTGGGCTATTTTGTTGGTGCTTTGTGCGGCCAGTGTGGCAATAGCTCTTAAAAAGCGGCGGTGGATTTTGGGCGCAAGTGCGCTTTATCTTTTAGCGCTTGGTTTTGGGGCTAGCCGCTGGCTTAGTCCGCTTGCAATTGGCGGCATAAATATCTTGCTTTTTGTGCTAATTGGCTTAAAAGCGATAATGACTAAGGGCAAGCTAAATATCTATCTGGGGGCTAAGCTAATCTTAGCTGTGGCGGTTAGCGAATACCTCACGCTGCGATATGGCTACCTTGGCACAAGCTTAATATTTTTAGCGGTGGCCGGGGCTGTTTTGGTGCTTTTTAGGAGGGCAAAATGAGAGCTTTTAAAATTTGTCTAGCGCTTTGCGTGCTTGAGATTTTAGTGCTTCTTGGGATGTATGCTATCTCAGCTATGCCGCTTATTTTTGGGCGAGAAATTACCATCATCGCCCGTCCAGTAGATCCCAGAGATCTTTTGCGGGGAAATTACGTAAGGCTTGGCTATGATAATTTGCTTTCTAAAGAGCAAATTGCCGCTGGGACAAAAATTTATGCCCCGCTTGTGCCAGATAATAGGGCTGGGGCAAACGGCTATAAATTTGAAAGCATTACGACGCAAAAGCCTGGTTCTGGGCTGTTTTTAAGTGGCGAAATGGGGGCATTTTCAAAGCCAATTTTTGGCATTGAGGCGTTTTTTGTGCCGGTAAAAAAGGCAAAGGAGCTTGAGCGCGAGCTAGCAAGTGTCGGTGCTTTGGTAACGCTTGGGGTGAGCGAGAGCGGCAAGGCCAGGATAAAAAGCGTAAGCGCACTTGATAAAGGCGTAAAGCCCGCACTAAGCAAAGCCCCAAAGGAGTAAGGATAGCGATAATATAGCCGTGCAAATTTGTTGGTTTAAATTTCTAAGTCATTTAGCCTTTAGCATTAGGGGAGCAAAAACCTAGATAATAGCAAGGCTTAGATAAGTATTCCTAGCCTGCACCACTAGCCGCTGGGCAAGCTTTAGCATAGTTTAGCTTGCCCCCAAAGCTAGAGCTTTAGCATATTGCAAGCTATTTTAGTGCCGATTTTCCAGCGCGTTCAGCCTTTGCCGTTAGGGACTTGCCAAAGGGCGTAAAGGTCGAAATCGAGATGATAGCAAGGCTAAAGTAGGCTAAATTTAGGGTAAGCTACTTTTTGGGCTTGCCAACACACTAAAAACTCACTCTAAATTTATCCCAAAAGCCAACTTATAAATTTAGCCCTATCATTATGCTAGCTTCAGCGTGATAGGAGGTACTACCATAAAAAAAGACTTTTTAAAAAGCACCTTGTGGTAAATTTAATCTAAGCAAAATCTAGCTCCCAGCCTTTTAGTATCTGCAAAATCTCGCTAGCAAGCTCCTTTTCCTTACCCATAAAATTATGCCTAGCGTCCTTAATAAGCCCCACACTAGCGCCGTTTTTGATATGGCTTGCCATTAGCCTTATAAAATGTTCGCCATCACCCTGACTAAAGCCGTCAAGCGTGCCTATTATGATAGCCCCAGAGTGATTTATGCTTTTTATCTGACTAAAATCAGCACCAATATCGGAGTGGGCGTTATCAAGCTTATCAGAAAAGACCCACCCATATGCCGTGCGAGCCAGGCAAGGTAGCCAACCAAAAAGCTCAAACTCAAGCATCTCATCGCCCCTATTTTCACTCATATATCGCTTTATCGTCTGCCTTTGGGCTTGGCTTACGCCCTGCCTTAGATAGCTTAGCTGAGCAGGGCTTATTAGTATAAATTTCTCTATGCCAGCGTCTTGATGAGAGGATAAATAGGCGATGATTTTATTGGCCCCTAGACTATGCCCTGCTAGGTAAATGCGCTCATAGCCAGCCTTTTTTGCGTAGTTTAAATAAGCGTCTATGTCCTCGTCGCTGTGGGCAAAGTCTTCGTTAAACGAGCCTATTAGCTCGCAGCGATTTGTGCGGACATTGTGAGTATTGATTTGCGAAAAGGCGTCATTTGTCTGTGCATAGATAAAGTCTATGCCGTTTTGCATTAAAGCCACGCCTATATGCTCGTAAAAGGGGTTTGAGTAAAAGTTGCCGTGCACGCCTGTTATGGCGATTAAAACAGCTTTTTTGCTCCCGCTGCAAAAAAGAGTGCCATCTAGCAGCACGCCACGCTTTGTAGGAAAGCTTAAGTGCTTAATAGCTTTTATACCTTATGCCGTATTGTTTTGACGGCGGATAGAAGTCCGTGCCTATGCGTGTGCCTTCTAGCATAGCTGGGGTGTAGCGATAGCTATCGGCTCTATCCCAGTCAAAGCACCTTTGGATTTGGCTTTCGTTGCCTGATTTTATAAGCTCTATTAAATTTGGATTTAGCATTACGCTTTTACCAATGGCGATAAACTCCGCCCAGCCAGTTTCGTATGCGTTTAAAATTTCATCAGCCTCATAAAGATTTCCCACGCCTATAAAAGGCATACGCCCGCCTATCCTATCGTGCAAAAGCTCCATTCTGGCACGAGTGCTATCAGCCCCACGCCTAGCCTTTTTGTAAAAATCCCAAAGCGATACGTGCAGATACTGCAAAGGCCTTTTAACCAGCTCGTTTATTAAAGCAAAGCTATCACTCATACTAAGCCCAAGCTCGCCTGGCTCTTCTGGACTAAAGCGATAGCCGATAATAAAATCGCTCCTGCCCTGCTTTTTACGCATATCATTAATAGCATCCACAATCGCCAAAGCAAAGCGAAGCCGCCTAGGCAAATCCCCGCCCCACTCATCGTCTCTGCGGTTAAATTTAGCCGAGAAAACTGCTGTATAAGCCAGCCGTTTGCTCCGTGTATCTCCACCCCATCAAAGCCAGCCAAAAGCGCCAGCCTAGCTGCATTGGCAAAGCTAGCCACCATATCAGCCACCTCGCTAGCGCTCATAGCCCTAGCCGCACCATACTCGCTAGGTCCTAGCACGCCCCAGCCCCCTGTCTTGCTCGCATCGGCTCTTATGCCGCAGGGGCTGGCTGGCTTTGCTCTGACTGGTTTTTCTCTGACTATTTTTAGGGCTTGCTGGTTTTGCTAGCCCCAGGTGCTTAGATTGAGATTAAAAGCAATCTTTTATAAATTGCAAGCCTGAGAAATTCCAAGCTTGCATGCCTTTTGTTTGTATTCTTTGGCTTTTAAGAGATTTCTTTCTTGCTCAAAGGCAATGCCTAGATTATAGCAAGCCTCTTTAATATCATTATCACAAGCTAAGCTGTATAGATATTTTGTCTCTGCCATATCTTGCCTAACTCCCTCGCCGTCATAATAAAGAAGCCCTAAATTATAGCAAGAAATATAATTTGGCTCCTTTTCATTATCGCAAGCTAGCTTATAATATCTAGCTGCTTCTTTTCTGCTTTGTTTAAAGCCATCTTTTCCATAGTCATAAGTAACACCTGTATTGTAGCAGGCAAATGAAGCAAAACCTTCATTTGGAGCTAAATCGCAAGCTTTTTTATAAAATTTAGCCATTTTTCATCATCTTGCTTTACTACTTTGCCGTTTTGATAAATCCCTGCTACAAAGCCACATCCCACAGCTCTATAAGTTTTTGAAGCCTTTTCGTCATCACAAAGCTTGCTAGCTAGCTCAAAAGCTTTTTTGTAATCTTCTGCATCATAAGCATCAACTATTTCCAATAATTTTGGCGAAAACGAATTTTCAGCCAAAGCAAAACCAGCCACAAGGGCAAACAAAACTAACTTTTTCATTTTTATCCTTTGGGTTAAATTTAAAGCTAATGAGTTTGCGATTATTCTATCTTGCCCTGCTTAGAAATTGCTTAATGGATGGTAAATATAAAAGGCTAGAAGCTGGATTATTTTATTAAAAAGTAAGGTTGCTCCAAGGGTCAGCCCTGCCGTTATGGCAGGAGCTGGCTAGCGATAATTAGCCCCTTTGTTAGAATGGGCTTAAATTTGAAGTTCGCTAGAGAATGCAAAAACCAAAAAAATAAAAAAACGTCAGAATGCGAAGTATCGTGAGATGATTTTTTACAAACCAAGAGCCAGCGAGTGCTTTGGCACGTAGCTGGCGATGGGCGAAGCATACTAATAGTATGTGAGCCCCGAAGTTTGTAAAAAAGGGCTCACGAGACGAGCTGACTAAACGTCAGTAGGATTTACGATTTCCCTTTTCTGCACTATCCACTCTAATAGCTCAGGCTCATCCCAGCTAGCAATAATCTCAGGCGAAAAGACAATATCAGCGGGCTTTATAACGCCCATATTTGCGTTATATGCGTCTTTGCGAAAGCACTGCGCATAGCCAGTATCCGTCTCATGCACGATGATGCTTTGCACCTGCACGCCACGCTCTCCGTTATTCATTACGCTTAGGCTTAAAAGCTCATCAATCAGCACGAAAAATATCCGACAAAACTGCTCGGCCGAGGGATTTACAGGCACGCTCACCCAGCGTTTTGAAAACTGCTTAACCGCCGCAATATACTCGCTATCGTCCCCTGCCCAGATAGTCGTAGCGTGGTCAAAGCCGTCAATTAGCGTCTTTATACCGCGCTTCATCAGCCCAAAGTCATAAACCATCCCCGCATTGTCCAGCCACTCGCTTTCTAGCAGCACCTCCACTCGGTAGCTATGCCCGTGTATGGACGTGCGACACCGCCTAGACGTGCAGTCCCTGACTATGTGTGCGTTTTCAAATTTAAACATCTTTCGTATTATCATCTCACACCCCTTCCTTATCGTTCCAAAGCCTTATGTGAAGCCTGTCGGTGTAGTTATATCCCAGCCTTATCGCTGCTGCTGCCACGGCTGGAGCGTGGCGTTCTAGCTCGGCTTTGTTTGCCCCAAGCGGCATTAGCCACACTGGCGTAGTGGGCGAAATAGCGGCGATTCGTGCCACCTCGGCTAGCTCATTTTCTAGCTCATCCGCCCTGCCTGAAAGGACAAATTTAAACGCCGCCCCCTTTGCATTAGCAGCGATTGTTCTAATGGCGTCTTTATTTATCCGCCTAGCTTCGCTCTCGCCGCTAAGGGCTAGCTTTACGCTCATAGCAAAGTGGCACTTTTTTAGCACCGCCAAGGTCTTAAAATCTGGCGTGATAGTGGCGTTTGTTTCAAAGTGTATCTCGTAGCCCAGCTCATCAAGCAGCCAAAGCAGCCTAGCAAACTCCGCCCTATTTTGCTGGATAAACGGCTCTCCGCCAGTGATGACGACTATGGGCTTAGCTGCCTTGCCATACTCCTGCACTGTGCCTACTAGCTCGTCCGCACTAAGACGCAAAAAGCCAAAATGCCCTACCGCCACGGCTCTAAGCGTATCGCAGCCCCTTAGGCTTTGCCCAGTTTTGGGGCTTTTAGCGCTCACGCCAAATCCTTGGCATTTTAGATTGCACCCCGCCAGGCGGATAAAAACAGCCAGCCTGCCAGCCGCCGCGCCCTCGCCCTGAATGCTTAAAAAATGCTCAACTACCTGTAGCACCTTTATCCTTAAGCTTAATTTTTGCACGCCCTAGCTTAGCTTGGGGCGTGGGGGCTAAAATCAAATTTAAAGCTTTAAATTTGCCACTCAAGCTAGCCCCCAGTGTGGTAAAAAGCTCGACTTGAGGTCTCATTCTCCGCTCCCACGCTCCAGCGATTTTCCTTTGGCTTATTAGCCAGCACCTTAGCTAGAATTTGCTTAGCCGCCTCAATATCCCTAGCCCTCATAGCCTTTGCGATACTTAGGGCATCCTCGTGATAAAGGCAAGGGATAAGCAGCCCCTCAGCGCTTAGGCGTATGCGATTGCAACTTTCGCAAAAATCGTGCTTATGCGGGTCGATGATACCAAATTTATACCCATCGCTAAGCTCGTAAAGCGTGGCTGGTGCGCTTGGGAGCTTGTCTATGTTTTTTATCTTATATTTTTGGCTTATTATAGCCAGTATTTCGCTAGATTTTAGCCCCACTAGCTCGGTATCGGCGTGGGAGTTTTCCATATATTCTATAAAGCGGATTTGTGAGCCATTTTCTCGCGCAAACTCAAGCAAACTTATAAGCTCATCATCATTTACACCCTTTAAAGCGACGGTATTTAGCTTGACTTTTAAGCCAGCTTTAAGCGCTGCGTCATACCCAGCCAAGACGCTAGCAAGCACATCTTTTTGCGCGAGATTTAGGGCGCGCTCTGGCACTAAGGTGTCTAAAGAAAGATTAAGCCGCTTTAACCCGGCGGCCTTTAGTCTATCCGCTATTGGAGCTAGCAAAAAGCCGTTTGTGGTCATTGCCAGGTCAATATTTGGAGCATATCCTGATATCATTTTTATAAATTTCTCAAGATCCTTTCGCACAAGCGGCTCTCCGCCAGTTATGCGGATTTTATTCACTCCGCCGTCAATGGCTACTTTAACAAATTCAAAAAGCTCCTCAAAGCTTAACAAATTCTCCCTAGGAACCCAGCTAAAAGGAGTGGTCGGCATGCAGTATTTGCACCTAAAATTGCAACGCTGCGTTACAGAAATACGCAGATAATCAACAACCCTGCCATGCCCATCAACTAGCATTTTCTCCCTTTTTATATCGTAAAATAAATGCCAAACTATACTGTATTTGTCTTAATCGCGCTTGAAATTTGGCGCGCTATTTTTAAATTAAATTTTTATATAAACACTTAAGCCAGACTTATACCACTCATCTTTAGCACAAACTCAACACGCCCTACGCCAAGCTGCATATCCTTTGCTATCATCTCCACGCTCTTGCCACTTCGGTACTGCGCTAGGATTAGCTCGCTCTCGCTTTGGGGTGTAGGCGGAGTGAGCTTACTAAAATCACGAGTGCGCTCCTCTAGGCTGTTTATGCGGTTTTGTTGCTCACTTTGCTGCTCGCTTATTTTTTGCTTTAGTTCCTGAAGAGTGGCCAGCATAGGCAGAGTTTTATCACGCAATCTAGCGTCTAAAAACTCCTCAAGCTCGATTTGCACACGGTCTATATCTATGCTATTTGCCTCTTTTGCAAGCGTCTCTATACGCTTTTTTAGCTCATAATTTTCTCTCATTAAAGACTCTATCGCACCCTCGTAGTGCCTGAATTTAGCGCTATTTTCCTTATCTCTAAGCACTAAAAGCGCAAAAAATATCGCCAAAAGAACCACAAAACCAACCATCAAAATAGCCTGCATACTATCCTCCATTTTTTATCATGCGTATCATCTCGCGCTCTTTGCTTGCTACAAATCCGTCCCAGTCTGAAACGTCATCATCATGCATAAGCTCGATTTTAGCCACCCTCTTATCACAGGCTTTAAGATACATGGCAATCTGCCTTTTTGGAAAGACAGGAAGCTCAAAGCGCATATAATACTTCTCATCGACGCTTAAAATTTCATCACCAAAGCCCACATATTCAAAGCCCACCTCATTGATAATAGCGCTCATTGCAAGGCTTTTAAACTCGCGTTTTACGCCGCTTACAGCCTCACTTAGGACGTCTATTTTACGGTGTAAATGCACGAGTAAATTTAAAAGCACCTCGTCAGTATTTTTTGTCTCGCCCTTTGCCCTTGCTCGCTTTAGCCACGCACCAAGGGGGTCTTCCTCACTAAAGCTTAGAGAGTTATATTCCATTAAATGCTGCTCCTTTGCCACTGCATCAAGTTCAAGGCATACCTCGAGCATAGCTGGTACAAGCCGAATACTCACAAAACACCCCAAAGCACAAAGGCAAAAAATATAATCCCAAGCCAGCCATTTAGCGTAAAAAACGCCTTATCTATCTTTGTAAAATCACACGCTACTATGCGGTGCTCAAAAAACAAAATCACAGCACTCACGCCCACTCCAGCATACACCACTACACCAAGCCCTGCCGCCCATGCAAAAAGCAACCAAAAAAGCACAGTCAAAGCATGAAAGAGCCGAGATAAAGCCATCGTGGCAGCCTCGCCATAAATTGAAGGCACGCTATAAAGCCCAGCCTTTCGATCAAATTCCATATCCTGAAGCGAGTAAAGCAGGTCAAATCCAGCCACCCAAAACAGCACCCCAAGCCCCAGTAAAACAGCCCAAAGCGGTATACTAGCACTCACAGCTACCACCCCAGCTATTGGAGCAAGCCCCAAAGAAAGCCCCAAAATAATGTGTGCGCTAGATGAAAATCTCTTAAAAAACGAATATCCACCAAGAACCGCCAAAAACGGCACACTAAGCGCAAAAGCTAGCGAATTTATCGCCCACGAACAGAGAATAAAAATCAAAGCATTTGACACAGTAAAAATAAAAATAGTCGCCCCGCTCACTCGCCCATCGACGCTAGGGCGGTCTTTGGTGCGCTCGTTTGCCGCGTCAATATCGCGGTCTAGGTAGCGGTTTAAAAGCATGGCGAAGTTTCTAGCACTCACCGCGCAAAGTATGCCAAGGACTAAAAGCCTAAAGCCAAACCACGCAGAGCCACTTTGCAAAAAAGAGGCAACAAGCATAGCAATAAATATAAAAGGCAGCGCAAAAATGGAGTGCTTAAACGCAATAAGCTCGCCAAGGTCGCGCAAAGTAGTGATGATTTTTTGCATTTTTACTCCGTTAATAAGGTTTAATTTTACCGTTTTTTGGTTTAAATTCAAATTTTTTGGGTAAAATCGAGCTAAAAACCAAGGAGAGGGCTTGCAAAACCTAACGCAAATCGCCATAATAGGCACCACAGCAAGCGGAAAAAGCGCGCTAGCCATAGAGCTTGCTTGCGAGTTTGGCGGAGTGATATTAAGCCTTGATAGCCTAGCAATTTATAAGCAAATCGACATCGCAAGCGCAAAGCCAAGCGTCGATGAACTGGGGCTTGTGCCGCATTTTGGCATAAATCTAATAAACCCTGATGAGGAGTTTAGCGCTGGGGAGTTTTTTAAAATTTATAAAAGCGCAGCAGAGCAGGCAAAAAGGCTAAATGCGCCACTTTTTATCACTGGTGGGAGCGGATTTTACCTAAAGTCCATGCTCGAAGGACTTAGCCCAGCTGTACCCAAAATAGCAAAGAGCGACATGCCAAGCCTAGATGAGATTTATGCCACAGCAAGGCACGTGGATAGCGAGTGGGCGAACAAATTTAGCCCAAGCGATAGCTATCGGCTTTATCGCTGGTGGGAGATTTATAAATTTACAGAGGAGGTGCCAAGCGAGTTTTTAGCCAAAAACAGGCGCCCTCCGATTATTAAAGAGCTTGAGGTTTTTGACATACTCTGGCAAAAAGATGAGCTTAGAGAGAGGATAAAAACGCGCACAAAGCAGATGTTAGAGGCTGGGCTAATAGAGGAGGCGCGCGGGCTATTTGCGCGCTATAACCAAAACCTAAAGTCGCTTCGTTCAATCGGGCTAAAGGAGTGCGGCGAGTACCTGCGTGGTGAGATAGGCAGCGCAGACGAGCTATCAGAGCTTATTAGCACGCACACCGCACAGCTAGCCAAACGCCAGCGGACGTTTAATAAAGGGCAGTTTAAAGGCAAATTTACAGGCACGCTTTTGGAGTGCAAAAGTGCCATAAAGTGCTATTTGGGTTAGAATTTTAAGAGGCTTTATTTGGTAATTTTTGCAAAATTTAAGGCATGGTTTTGATAACTTTAAATTTGGTTTAGCAGTCTTTACTCTAATTTAACACTTTATTGTGGCACTCTAAAACTCTAAAATCTTAACAATGCGCTTGAGTTTATCAATGCTTCATATCATTAACACAAAAGGCTGATTGTGCGCATTTTACCCTTAAGCTATGGAATATAAAAGCTTAATAAATTTAAAATATTTTTTAAAATTTTAACATAAAATATAGTTAAACTAAGCCAATAATTCCATAAAAAACATTATTTTAAAGCCACAGAATCACTGGCTAGAATCAAATTTAAAATACAAATTTAAGCCAAAAAGCGCAAATAGAGCAAATTTAGCCAATAAAATCCACAAAAACCTAATCCAAAATTGCGTCTATCTCATCTAATTTATACAAATGCGCGCCTGTTTTTCCACTCTTGCTCGCTTTAATCATAGCCTTTGCAAGATTAGTCAAATCCTGAGGCGCAAAGCGCTTAAATAGCCCAAATTTATTAAAAAAGTTAAGCACGGATAGGCTTATTTTCTCACCCAGCCTCAGCCTATGAGCGCGCAGTAAAATGCTAGGACGAAAAATAGACACGCTTTTAAATCCAAGATCTTTTACAGCTTCCTCCAGCTCGCCTTTAATGCGAGTGTAAAAGGCGCAAGATTTCTCATCTGCCCCAGCAGAGCTAAGCAGCACAAGGGTCTGAATGCCTGCTTCATGCGCCTTTTTGGCAAACTCAAGCTGATAGGTAACATCGACTTTATACTGAGCTTGCTTGCTACCTGCGTCTTTTATCGTGGTTCCAAGTGTGCTAAAAAGTACGTCAGCCCCTAAAAGCTCAAGCTCTAAAATGCGATCAAAATCTATGACGTGATTTTGCAATTTTTCGTGTTTTATCTCAAGCGGGCGGCGGGTGTAAGCACTCACGCTCGTAAAACTCGCATCGTCTAATAATTCACGCAAAAGCACACCGCCGCTAGCCCCAGTCGCGCCTAGCAAAATGGCTCTCATACTTATCCTTTAAGTTAAATTTATCGCATTAATATAACATAAAAAGCAAAAATTTAACCACGCACAAGGCTAAAATAATGGCTTTATTTCTGCTAATATTGGGCTTTAACACATTTACTCATAGCAATTTTTTAGTGGCGCCATAAAAAACTCACAAAAACCAGCCAAAATAGATGATAAAAGTTGGCAAAATTATGTAGACTGCAAGAGCTATATTTAAGTTTTATTTTAGATTTTTGGCTTAGTTAAAACTCTTTGCACTTTAGCCCTTTACGTTATAAAATATTTAAATTTATTCGCACTTAGAATTTCTGGCATACACGCAAAAATGCTATATTTTAAGAGGCTATGCCGCTAAATTACAGGATAACTAAATATGCCTGGAATTTATTAAGCTAGAGATTATAGTTATATTTTTACTATGTCTTGAATTTATTAAAGCATGGACGAGGAATACTCATTCAATTAGCTCTTAATAAACGATGCGATGAAGTTGTTTTTACGCAAAACTGCACTTAAGTCCTGAAAGACTGCGACAAAAGTTCAACCAGCCTACAATCTCAATAAATTTTGCTAGCAAAAAGCATGCCCACGCTTAACTAAGCAAGAATGCGTTTTTCATGATTGTTTGCAAAAACTCATCAAATAAAGTACTACCTAATATTAAAATTTGAAATTAGAAAGAGATATTTTTAAAAATTATAAAAATATACAAAATAAAATTTTAAAATCTAAATTAGTATAGAAATAAAAAATTTAAAAAGATGGTGCGGTTGAGAGGACTTGAACCTCCACGCCGTGAAGCACCAGATCCTAAGTCTGGCGTGTCTGCCAATTTCACCACAACCGCATAAAAAAGGTGGTACGCCCAAGAGGATTCGAACCTCTGGCCTACGGCTTAGAAGGCCGTTGCTCTATCCAGCTGAGCTATGAGCGCATATCTCATAAAGTGGCGCGCCCGATAGGAGTCGAACCCATAACCTACAGATCCGAAGTCTGTCGCTCTATCCAATTGAGCTACGAGCGCCCATGAAATGGGGTGAGTGATGGGAATCGAACCCACGACCCTCAGGACCACAATCTGATGCTCTAACCGACTGAGCTACACTCACCATAATGGTCGGGGTGAAAGGATTCGAACCTTCGGCCCTCTGGTCCCAAACCAGATGCGCTAACCAGACTGCGCTACACCCCGATTGTGAGCTGTCCCACTTATAAATAATTGAGTTTGGCATTTTACCTAAAAAGGGTTTAAATGTCAAGCAAAACAGCCCATAAATTTAAAAAATTTAAACGTAAAAATTAAATTTATCATTTAATAATGGCGCGAAAGATAGTTTGTGTCGTATCTACCGTGCTTAAAATCCTCGCTATCCATCATCATTAAATGAAAATCGCGCGTCGTTTTAATCCCCTGAATAACAAGCTCATCAAGCGCTACCTTCATCTTTGCTATAGCTCGCTCCCTATCCTTGTCATACACAATCAGCTTGCCTATCATACTATCATAATATGGAGGCACGCTATACCCCTCATAAATATGGCTATCAAAACGCACGTTTCGTCCGCCTGGAGCTATAAATTTAGTAATTTTACCAGGATTTGGAGTGAAACTTTTTGGATCTTCGGCGGTGATACGGCACTCTATGGCGTGTCCGCTTATTTTAATGCTTTCCTGTGGAGGGAGCTTTTCGCCCTCTGCTACACGAATCATAAGCTCTATAATATCCACTCCACTTACCATTTCACTCACGCAATGCTCAACTTGCAAACGTGTATTCATCTCGATAAAATAAAACTTCCGCTCGGCTTGGTCATATAAAAACTCAAACGTACCAGCGCCGCTATAGCCTATCGCCTTGGTCGCTTTTACCGCAACTTCATGCAGCTTTTGCCTAGTCTCATCATCAAGCACTACGGCTGGGCTTTCCTCGATGAGCTTTTGATGGCGTCTTTGCATAGAGCAGTCCCGCTCACCGATGTGCAGGACATTGCCGTAATCATCAGCGATAATTTGCACCTCGACGTGGCGTGGACTGGTGATGTATTTTTCCATATACATTGTGCCATCGCCAAAAGCGGTCAACGCCTCACTCTCAGCCGCCCAGAAGTTCTTTTCTATATCCTCCTCGCGCTCGACTACACGCATTCCGCGTCCGCCCCCACCTGCAGCAGCCTTTAATATGACTGGGTATCCTATCTCGGCGGCTAGTTTTTTAGCGGCCTCAGCATTTGCCACAGCGCCGTCGCTACCTGGAATTACAGGCACTCCAGCGTTTTTCATCACGCTTTTTGCCTTGCTTTTATCGCTCATTAAATACATAGGCTGCACGCCTGGGCCTATAAATTTAATCCCCTCTTTTTCGCATATTTCGACGAAATTTCTATTTTCACTCAAAAAGCCATACCCCGGAAAAATAGCGTCTGCCTCGCTTATCTCAGCGGCTGAGATGATGGCTGGGATGTTTAGGTAGCTGTCGCTACTTCTTGGATTGCCTATGCAAATAGCAGCGTCTGCGTAGCGAACATATAAGGCGTCTTTATCGGCCGTAGAATAGACTACGATAGCCTTTTTGCCCATTTCTTGGATAGTGCGCAAGGCTCGCAGTGCGATTTCACCGCGGTTTGCGATTAGTATTCGCTCAAGTGCCATTAGATTTTCTCCACTTCATAAAGCGGCATAGCAAATTCCACAGGCTGCCCGTCTTCGACAAGAGAGCGCACTATCTTGCAGTCAAACTCAGCTTCGATTTCATTCATTATTTTCATCGCTTCGATGATGCCTATCGTATCGCCCTTTTTCACGCTCTGTCCAGCCTTTATAAACGGAGCTGCACCTGGGCTAGCTGCGACGTAGAAAGTGCCTACCATAGGCGAGTCTATGGTATCTGTGCTAGACGCTGGGACTGGGGCTTGGGGCGCGGCGATAGCAGGCTGTGGGGCTTGGATTATCTGAGTAGTGCAAGCGGCTGGATTTGTCGCAGCAGCTGGCGTGCTAACGGCGTCTTGTTTTTCTAACTCGATCTCAAAATCGCCCTGCTTTATTCTTATCTTATTTATATCTTTTTTCTCAAAAATATCAATAAGCTGTTCAATATCCTCTTTTTTCATCTATCTCTCCCTTATTAATTCAAAATCCTACATTTTACCCAAAAAAGCTTAAATTTTCAGCTCATATCCGCCTTTAATAGGACGCAAAACATACCCTTTAAAGCTCCTTGGAACTATGACGACGCGAAAATATCCATTATGCGCACCTATATTTAAAAACTCAAATCCGGCCGATTTTAAATGCCTAGAAAAGGTCAAAAATTGCCTAAATTTAGCACTAAAATCAAGCACTATTTTTTCATTTTTATACGTAAAATCTTTAGCAAGCTTTGCGCTGGTATAAATTTTAATCCCCTTATCACTAGCTTCAAATTTAATTAAATTTTTAAATTTAAAGCTATCTTTTATGATATTTGCACCATTTTGAGACTCGGGAGTTTTTTGGGACTTTGTTTGTGGAATTTGGGCAAGCACTGTTTGCTTTGGCACTTCTGCTTCGACTGGATTTTTTAAGGCTTCGTCCTTAGGCTCAAGATTAGCGGATTTAATGCCCCCATCATTAGATTTATTAGGCACAACAGGCACAGGTGGAGTTATGTTTAAATTTATTATCTCTGGCACAGGGGGAGGTATCTCGCAGGGCTTACAAACCGTGTTTTTAGCAGATGTTAGCACGTATGGTTCGCTAGCATCTATGCTTTTGTTTACTTTTATGGTCTGCTTGCGTTTGCTGCCGTCTTTTTGCACGGTATATAAAACCACCTCATCTAGGAGCATATCGCCTTTATCAAGTGATATTTTAAGCTCTGAAAACGGCTCAAATTCCTGCTTTAAATTTGTAACCACAACATCTGTATTTAGCTCGCCTGTGGGAATAAAAGGGTTTTCTCTTGCTAATAAAAAGCAAGCAAGAGATAAAAATATGATTTTCTTCATTTTGCTGCCTCAAAAAGCATCTTTAGCTCAAAATATTTTTTCTGAAGTGCGGCATTTTCCTGCTTTAGCTGCTCTATGTCGGATTTTAACTGCTCTTTTTTGCCCTGTAAAGCAAGCATTACTTCAAGCGAGCGTGCCCCAAAAAATACACCGCCAAAGTAAATCCCTAGCATTATAGTAACAAAAGCAGCGAGGGCAAGCACACCAGCTTGACGAAGCCTTTGCCCCCTCCTAGCATGCTCGTCGTACCCTTTTAAAAGCTCCTCGCTCACTTACTAGCCAGCTCTTTTCCTAAGTACTCGCTAGTTTCGCACTCGATTTCTAGCAGGCGGTTGTATTTGGCGTTTCGCTCGCTGCGGCTTGTCGCGCCAGTTTTTATCTGTCCAGTATTAAGTGCAACGGCAAAATCAGCGATAAAGCTATCCTCGCTCTCGCCGCTTCTATGGCTCATTATGCACGCATAGCCGTTTCGCTGGGCTAGGCGGACTGTTTGCATAGTCTGGCTTACTGAGCCGATTTGATTTGGCTTGATTAAAATCGCATTTGCCACGCCCTCTTTTATGCCACGGGCTAGGATTTTTTCGTTTGTTACAAACAGATCATCGCCCACTAGCTGCACCCGCTTTCCAAGACGCTGGGTAAGCTTTTTAAAGCCCTCCCAGTCATCTTCATCTAGTGCGTCCTCAATTGAAAAAATCGGATATTTCTCACAAAGCATAGCATAATACTCTATCATCTCATCGCTGCTTAGCTTGCTGCCTGCGACTTCGTATTTGCCATCATTATAAAGCTCGCTAGCTGCCACGTCTAGGGCTAGCTTTATCTGCTCGCCAGCCTTGTAGCCAGCCTCGCTAATGGCCTGCATAATGAGCTTTATCGGCTCTTCATTGTCCTTTAAATTTGGCGCAAAGCCGCCCTCATCGCCCACTGCCGTGCTGTGTCCTGCGGCGTTTAATATGGCCTTAAGCTTCTGATATATCTCAGCCGCAGCACGCAAAGCTTCGCTAAAGCTATCAAAGCCAAAAGGCATAATCATAAACTCCTGAAAATCGACGCTGTTATTTGCGTGAGCGCCGCCGTTTATGATGTTAAACATAGGCACAGGCAGCACGCTAGCGTTTGCGCCGCCTAGGTAGTGGTAGAGCGGGATTTTTAGGCTATTTGCCGCAGCACGAGCCACCGCCATAGATACGCCAAGGACGGCATTTGCGCCTAAATTTGAATAATTCTCCGTCCCATCAAGGGCTAGCATCTCATCATCTATCATCTTTTGATTATACGCATCAAGCCCGATTATGGCCTCAGCTATGCGTTCATTTACGTTTGCGATGGCCTTGCTTACGCCCTTGCCGCCGTATTCCTTGCCGCCGTCTCTTAGCTCTAAAGCCTCTCTTTTGCCAGTGCTTGCTCCACTTGGCACTATCGCGCTAGCAGTTGTGCCATCGCTTAGCATTACGCTTGCTTTTATGGTTGGATTTCCCCTGCTATCAAGCACCAAAAGCGCTGTTACGTCTTCGATGTATACCATGATTTTATCCTTCGTCGCTGATTTCTTCGCTGGCTTCCTCGCCATCACTTACTTCAAATTTGATATTACCCATAGAGCCTTTTATTGCCTCTACTATCTCATCTGCTACGTCTTTATTCTCTTTTAAGTAGGCTTTGGCATTTTCCCTGCCTTGTCCTAGCTTGTTTGCCTTGTAGCTAAACCACGCTCCGCTTTTATCGACTATATCAAGCTTCACGCCATAATCAATTATCTCGCCTTCACGGCTTACACCCTCGCCAAACATAATATCAAACTCAGCCGTCTTAAATGGAGGGGCGACTTTGTTTTTTACCACTTTTACCTTGGTACGGTTGCCAATTGGCTCGTCATTTTGCTTTAGTGTGGCGATTTTTCGCACATCAAGGCGGACTGAGGCGTAGAATTTAAGCGCATTTCCACCCGTCGTAGTCTCTGGTGTGCCATATCCCATAGCGCCGATTTTCATACGAATTTGATTAATAAATATAACCGTTACACCCATTTTATGAACGACGCCTGTTAGCTTCCTTAGTGCTTGGCTCATCAGCCTAGCCTGAAGTCCCACGTGCTGGTCTCCCATATCGCCTTCTATCTCGCTTTTTGGCGTTAGTGCCGCGACGCTATCGACGACTATTACATCTATGGCTCCACTTCTGGCTAGAGTTTCAACTATTTCTAAAGCTTGCTCGCCAAAATCAGGCTGGCTGACGTAAAGGTTATCTGTATCTACGCCTAAATTTGCAGCATACTTAACATCAAGCGCATGCTCCGCATCGACAAAGGCACACACTCCACCAGCCTTTTGACACTCGGCCACAATATGAAGTGTCAGCGTCGTTTTACCAGAGCTTTCAGGGCCATAAATCTCGATTATTCTGCCTCTTGGTACACCACCTATACCAAGTGCGAGATCAAGCCCCAGCGATCCAGTCGAAGTAGCATCTATATGCTCAACTTGCTTATCCCCTAAGCGTACAAGCGTGCCCTTACCAAACGCCTTATCCACCTGTTTTAAAGCAAGCTCAAGGGCTTTTTGCTTATCAGCTTCGGTTTTTTGTGTCTTTTCTAGCTTATCGCTTTTGCTAGATTTTTCAGCCATTTTTTACCTTTTGTTAAATTTTCGCTAGATTTTAGCCAAAAACAGATGAAAAATGCCTAAATTTAACATAGGCTGGATCAAATTTTAATACCAGCATATTCCTTACAACAACGATTAAGCATCACTCGTCCGTCGTCTGTAGCGTAAAAATTTAATAGCTGATGATAGTATCTCATCGTCATTTTTGTGGCGTCATCTTGGCTTAAAATGCCATCTTTGACGTCTTGGAGTATGGTCTTATTAAAGCGAAGACAAATGTCATTAAAATCATTTACAAGCCCAGCCTGCAAATAGCCGTCATTTACGCAGCGTTCCAGCATAAAAAAGCTACGATCATAAATGTTATTTGAGTGAAACATCTTATCCAAAAACAGGGGAGATGCCTTGGCGATTTTATCAGGGAAAATCTCATAATATTGCTTAAGATAAGCGTCAAATTTACCCTCGCCGTGAGCGAAAAATAAAAGCCAATAAATCTCAGGCTTAGCATAAGCATACTCACAAAAGCAAGCACACACCTGCATATATACCTCAAGCGAATTACTGCTCTTGCTAATCGCCTTTTTTAAAGCTTTATTATACTCATCAAGCTGATCTAGTATAGAAAGAAATATTAAATGAGTGAGGTTATCAAAATAATTATAAAGCGTAGCAGAGGAGTAGCCAGCTAAAGATGCGGCATTTCGTATTGTTACTGAACTCACGCCGTCGCGATTTATTATCTCATTTGCCGCATCAATAAAATACTTCATCATTCTTGATCTTTTAATGCTCTCTCGCTCTTGCTTTGTCATATTTTTATCCGTGTCAAATTTAATAACCTTAATCTTAGCTTTTAAAAGCTTTCATAAAGCTAAAAATTAACCAAAACGATACTCCACACCAAAACTGCTGTTTGGATACTCCCATTTTTTTATCACGCTACCTTCGCATAAAATCCTACACGTCCCACACTCCAAGCACCCAGCATAATCAAAGCCCAACTCACCATTTTCGCCTATTTTATAAAGCCCAGCAGGGCAGATTTGAGCTAGCTTTTTAAACTCACTTAGCTCTATCTGACTAGCTAGCTCAATGTGGGCGTTACCCTCATCAACATTAAATTTATTTACGCTTAATTTTGCGTCAATATTTAAGCTTCTCATAGCGATTTTATCCCCCTGTATAAATCTTTGATTAAATTTAAAAATCCCACTTTTTTAAGCCCACTAGCTAGCTTTTTTCGCAGCGGCTCGCTTGTGCCATTTACGCTAAAAATGTCCGCCATTATTGAATTTATCATCTTAGGATAGGCATTAAAAATCCGCTCATTTGCTAGCAGTTTTGGGGCGTTTTTATAAAGCCGCATATCGCTTAGACTAGCGGTTTTTGCTAGCTCACTTTCATACTCGCTTAAAACAGCGGCGGAAAAATCACCCCTGCTCTTTGCCGCTACGACCGCTTTGGCTGCCGCTATGGCACTATCGACTGCCATATCCATACCACGCACGCAGTAGCCTATGTTTATACAAAGCCCAGCCGCATCGCCTAGGACTAGCACTCCATCGCCGCTTAGCCTGCCGATTGCATTAAAGCCGCCCTCTGGTATGACGTGGGCTGAGTATTCGCTTAGTTTTGCGTCTTTAATTAGCGGAGCGATGGCAGGGTGAGATTTTAAGCTTTCAAGCATAGATGGCAGGCTAGTTTCGCACTCGCTTGCCGCTTCAAGCCCTAGCACCACACCAAGAGAAATACTATCCCTGTTTGTATAAATAAAACCTCCGCCCATATGCCCCTGCGTCGCGTCGCTTAGCATTAGCCACGCCGCACCCTCGCCGCTACCACAGCCAAAGCGTTCGTTTATCGCCTGCTCGCCGATAGTTAGCACCTCCTTTGCCCCCACGGCACAGTTGCTCTTATCAGGCTTAAAGCCAAGATTATTTTTAGCGCAGATTATCGAATTTGCCCCATCGGCTACGAGCACCACGCTAGCTTCTAGCTCCTCGCCGTCTGAGATGACGCCGCAGACCTTGCCGTCTTTTTTTAGCAGGTCATCGACCCTTACGCCAGTTATTAGCTCAGCCCCTGCTTCGCAGGCTTGCTGGGCTAGCCATTTATCAAGCTTAGCCCTTAAAACCGAATAAGACCGCTTCTTTGGCTCATCATCTGGGGCGAAGCTATAAAGCAGGCTCGTGCAGTTTTGTTCGCTCATAAATGAAAGGCGTTCTTGCGTGATGACTCGCTCTACGGGTGCGTTTAAGCCAAAATCAGGGAAAACCTGCTCTATGGTGTGGGCATACAGCCTGCCACCGCTTGTGTTTTTTGCTCCTGCTTCGCTACCTCGCTCGATTATCAGCACGTCTAGCCCCTGCGTTGCCAGCAGATAGCCAGCCACGCAGCCAGCCACGCCAGCCCCAACGATAATGACATCAAATTTATCCTCGCTCATTTGCTTTTCCTTTTAAATTCATTCGCTCAAACTCCGCCTTTAAAAGCTCCTTTTTGACCTTGCCGCTAGCGGTTTTTTCAAGATTGTCTTTAAAAATGACAAACTTTGGCACTTTAAATCTCGCTACCCTAGCCGCACAATACTCCTGCACCGCCGCCACACTTAGCTCGCCCTTGCCGCTTGGCACGATAAAAGTAGCTATCATCTCCTCATCCAACTCGTCTTTTACCCCAATTGCCGCCACTTCGCTCACTCCGCTTAGCTGGCTAATAAGCATCTCAATCTCCACACTGCTTACATTCTCGCCTAGGGTTTTGATTAAATTTTTAGCTCTATCAATGAAGTAAAACTCGCCCCATTCGTCACGCCGCATCACATCGCCAGTCCTAAACCAGCCGCCGAAAAAGCTTTTTTCATTTAAGGCTTCATCGTCAAAATAGCCGCTAAAAAGCTCCTTGCCTCGTTCTGCTCTTAGCCATAGCTCGCCAGCTTCGCCTACGCCAGCTTCGCTGCCGTCATCTCGCACTAGCCTAGCGGCATATCCTGCTCCCAGCCGCCCTATGCTACTTAGGTTTTCACTCTCGCTTGCCCTTTGCGTTATCGCCCCTACCACGCTCTCGCTCATACCCCAAGAACTCAGCATTCGCCCCACGCCAAAGCGGCTTTTAAATTTAATCAACTCCGCCTCGCCAATCGAAAGGTAAAACATCACAAGCCGCAAGCTATGCACCCTATCCAGCTCGCTTTTTGGGCTTAGCATTAGGGTTTTTATTATCTTTGGGATTAGTTCTGTTATCTCTGCCTTGTGCCGCCGCACGCTAGCCATAAAGCCACTCGCACTATAGCGGCTTAAAAGCACAAACTTTCCGCACGCCCCAAGAATAGGCAGCAGCTGAGTGCATTGAGCATCAATATGCCACAGCGGCATCACGCTAATAAAGCTCTCCCCGCCCCTAAGCCCCATCACGTCCGCCCCATAAGCCACGCTAAAAAGCAGATTATACTGCGTTAGCACCACGCCCTTTGGCGTCCCAGACGTGCCAGAGGTAAAGATAATCTCCGCCACGTCCGCTAGCCCTGCCTCGCTTTTAAAGCTAGCGCGGGGCTTGATTTTTTGAATTTCTGCCTTTGTGATGATGAGCTGGGGCTTAAATTTAATCGAGAAAAGCTCAAACTCGCTAATAATCGCCCTAGCCTTAATCCTAGCTAAAATCTCGTCCGCTTCGGCTGGCAAAAAGCAGGCATTTAGCGGTACTACCACCGCCCCAAGGGCAAGCACGCCAAGCCAAGCGATAACGTACTCGTCGCTATTTCTTAGCCACAACGCCACCCTCTCACCACGTTTTACACCAAGCCTTTTTAAATGCTCCGCCACGCCGTAAGCCCTACTAGCCATCTCTTTATAGCTATGGCTTACGCACTCGCCGCTTTCACTCTCAAAGACAAGAGCCGTCTTGTCCCCACCTTGAAGCTTGAGGTTAGCTAGAAAATGGGCGACGTTTTTCCAGCCTAGCTCGCTCATTTTTCGCTTAGCCTTATTGTCTTTTGGCTTTGCAAATCGGCAATTTGTGCGACGTCGTATCCCAGGCTAGCTAGCAGGACTGCCGTGTCCTGTCCGTAGCTAGGACGAGGTCGCCATATACGTGATGGGCTGTTTTTAAATTTAGGAAAGACGTTCGTGCCTTTTACAATCTCTCCCTTAGCGTTTTGCCAGCTAATAAAGCTCTGCCTAGCCTTGTAGTGTGGGTTGCTTTCTAGCTCGCTTACTTCAAGCACTTTGGCTGCGGCTATTTTTAGGCTGGCTAAAATATCCAGTGCTTCGCTTACGCACAAAGAGCCAAAATAGCTATCAAGCCCAGCTTCAAAACGCTCGCTCACGCTCATATTGCGGCTTATTAGCTGAGCATCCTTTGCCACTTCGCTTGCGTATAGCTCAGCTAGTCCTATTAGCTCAAACATCGCCGCCACTTGAGCTATGCCGACCACTTCAAAGACTATGTAGCCGTCCTTGCACGCATATAGCCCGCACCCTGCATAAAGCGGGTCCTTGCCCTTTATCATTCTAGGGCACATCTCTTCGCCGTTTAGGTAGTTCATCATATAATACTGCCCAGCCCTTAGCATAATCTCATACATCGCCACGTCAATGCTCTCGCCCTCGCCACTTGCCCTAGCCTTATAAAGTGCCGCTAGCGTCGCACTAAGCAGCGCGTAGCCGCACATATAATCAGCCGTGTAGGGAAAGGCTGGCATAGGCTGATTAACATCTCCGTTTTGGATTAAATAGCCGCTAAAGGCTTGGGCTATGGTGTTATAGGCTGCTAGTCTTACAAATCGCTCATCGCCGCTATGCCCAAAGCCTGATAAATGGGCGATGACGAGCTTTTTATTTGCCTGCCAGAGCAGCTCATCGCTTAGCCCCTTTTTGGCAAAGGCTGGACCTTTGCTGCTTTCTATAAAAACATCGGCGGTTTTGATTAAATTTAAAAACACCTCCCGCCCCAACTCGCTAAAAACATCAAGGCAGAGTGAGTACATATTTCGTCTGGCTAGCTCGCTGTAATACTCCTGCACTCTAATCGTGTCTGGGTATTTTGGATTTTCTATCCATATCACCTCAGCCCCCCACTCAGCCATCAGCCCAGCCGCAAAAGGAGCCGCCACCTCCATAGCCGAAAAGACCACTCTAACGCCAGCTAAAACGCCAAATTTAGGAGTATCAAGTCCCATTTTGCCCCCTTATTTAAATTTTTTAAGCACGGCTCTGCCTAGGGTTAGGATTTGCATCTCATCGCTGCCCCCGCTTAGCCTATCTACTCGCAAATCTCGCCAAAATCGCTCCACTCTATGCCCTGTTACGCCGATACCGCCCAAAATCTGCATCGCATCATCGACGACGCTAAAAGCGGCATTTGCGCAGTAGTATTTACACATCGCACTTTCGGCTGTTACATTCTGCCCCCTGTCCATTTTCCACGCCGTTTCATAAATCATATTTTTCATCGCATTTAGTTTGATACTCATATGGGCGATTTTTTCTTGGATTAGCTGGGTTCTGCCGATAGTCTCGCCAAACTGCACTCTTAAGTTTGCATACCTCGCAGCGTCCTCAAAGGCACAAAGCGAGACGCCATAGTTCGTGCAAGCTACCAAAAACCGCTCCGCGTCAAACTCCTCCTTTACCCGCTCAAAGCCGCCGCCCTCTACGCCAAAAATATCGCTCTCATCTAACGCCACGTTATCAAAGCTTATCTCGCAGCAGCTATCCATTCTAAGCCCCAGCTTTTCAAGCGGCGTTAGCTTAATGCCAGGCAGGCTCATATCGACAAACCACTCGCTAAAGACAGGCTTTTCGCTTGCTGCGTCTCTTGCCATTACGATTAGATAAGGCACGCCAGCCGAGCTAGTGATAAAGCACTTTTGCCCGTTTAGATAGACCTTGCCGTCCTTTCTTGTATAAGTCGTCTTTAGGCTTCCCACGTCGCTGCCAGCACTTGGTTCAGTAATGGCGGAGTTAAACATCTGCTCTCCGCTGCCACGAAATTTAAAGATTTTTTCAATCTGGGCTTTGCTGCCATATTTTAAAATGGTGCTAAAGCCTGGTAGCTGGTAAAGCACATATGTGGGCGCTCCGCACCTGCCTAGCTCCTCCCAAATAGCCGCTAGGCTTACCCAGCTCTCACCCATACCGCCGTATTCTTGGGGCAGTAGCATAGTATCCACGCCAAGCTCGGCTAAGGCCTTTACCCAGCGAAGCGGATACTCGTGCTTTGCGTCGCACTCTTTAAAATAGCTCTCCCAGTTTTGGCTAGCCATAAGCTCCCTAACTCCAGCTACGAAAAGCTCTTGTTCGTCAGTTAAACTAAAATCTATCATCCCATCTCCTTTTGAAAGTTTTTAAATTTAATTTAAGCCAGCTCGTCTCGCACGTCATCTTTTGCTTCGCCACTTCGTGGCTTGCACCCGTTGGGTCAATGAGACTAGAAAATTTGCTCTCTCACATACTATATGTATGCTCGGTCGCAAATTTTCGTCGCAACATTGAAATCTAACGCACAATACTTCGCATTCTCCGTTTCTGCCCTGCTATCAAGATTTTTACTACTAGCTATTGCTGCGACGTATCGTGAGATGATTTTTTACAAACTGAGAGCCAGCGAGTGCTTTGACACGAAGCTGGCGATGGGCGAAGCATACTAATAGTATGTGAGCCCCGAAGTTTGTAAAAAAGTGCTCACGAGACGAGCAGCCAATAAATTTAAAACCACCCACTTTTCTTTGCATCCTTAAAAAACGCAACTAAAATCAAAATATTGACAAAAAACAGCGGACAACCCCCAGCGATAATCGCCGTCTGAATAGGCTTAAGTCCGCCAAGAGCTAGCAGTGTAACGCCAATAACTCCTACAAGCACACTCCAGCCCACACGCACCCAAAGTGGCGGTTCCAAGTAGCCGCTAGCCTCTTTGCACGTACTCATCGCCAAAGTGTAGCTGCAAGCATTTATAAGCGTGATCGTAGCGATAAAGCAAAGCACGAAAAAGCCCCACATAGTTATGGTAGGGAAAGGAAGTGCAGCCCAAGTCTCAATTATGCCACGAGCCAGTCCGTGAGTGGAGATTATAGTCGGTAAATCTATGGCGTTTGTTATCATTAAATTTATGGTGTTTGAACCAAGCACGGTCCAAAGCAGCCACGTAGTTGCCGTTAGCCCCGCCACCATACCCACGCACAGCTCACGCACACTCCTACCACGGCTAATGCGAGCTAGGAATATACACATCTGTATGCCATAAACTACCCACCACGCCCAGTAAAACACAGTCCAGCCCTGCGGAAAGCCACCAGCTCCTACGGCGTCTGTATAAAAGAGCATTCGCCCAAGGTTATTAAGCATAACGCCCACGCTATCAGTAAAATAATTAATCGTAAAGCCGCTAGCCCCCACGATAAAGACCCAGCCTAGCATTATTATCATTAGATAGCTTCGCACGTCGCTGGCTAGCTTTATGCCGCGGTTTAGTCCAAAAGCGACGCAAATGGCGTTAAATACGACCCAGCAGCTTATTATCATCGTGTCAAGCTCAAGCGAGCGTGGAATGCCAAAAAGATACTGCATACACTCAGTAACCAGCGGCGTAGCTAGCCCAAGGCTAGTGCCCATAGCTAGGATTAGAGCGACGATATAGACGTTGTCAATCAGCGTTCCCAGCCAGCCTTTTGCTAGCCTAGCCCCCACAGCTGCTTCTATCGTGCCGCTTGGGCGTATGACGTTAATCTTTTTAACAAACAAAAAATAGCCAAAAGCCACGCTAAGCAGGCTATAAGTCGCCCACGGCAGCGGCCCCCAGTGAAAGAGCGAGTAGGCTAAGCCCAGCTCACGAGCGGCTAGGGAGTTTGGCTCAAGATGAAATGGCGGCGTGGTAACGTAATAATAAATTTCAGCGCTGCCCCAGTATAGCACCGCAGCCGATGTGCAAGAAGCAAACATCATAAACACCCAGCTAAGCGTGCTAAACTCGGGCTTTTCATCGCCCAGCCTTTTATCGCCTATCTTGCCAAAGACTAGCCAAAACCAGCCAACTACCATCACGACCATATACCACTCAAAAGCCCAGCCCCAAGTGTTTGTAACATAGCTAAAAGTGGCGTTTATGACGCGGTTTGCGGCGTCTAGATCACGCACCACAAGATAGCCCAGCAAGCACACCACTGCAAGGGAAGGGAAGAAAACCTTTGGCTCAATGCTTGTTTTTGTTGATTTGGCTGGATTTGCATCTAAATCTAAAGCATTTTTCAAATCCGAACTATCCTGCGAAAAATTCGCACCACTTTTAAACCCACCCCCAGCAGTCTTATCTGGCTTTGATGGGCTTAAATTTACCGAGCTTTCGCTCAACTTAGTTTCTTTGCTGTTTTGCATTTTGCCCTCCTTTTTATATTTTTATATTTATTTTTTTAACCTGTAAGTTTGACCACAAACCAACACAAATTCGCAAATGCCATCCTTGTCTAAATGATTAATGATTTGTTTAAATTTTTGCCTTATTAAAAGCAAAATAAATTTAATCTGCCACCCAAATAAAAACTTAAAAAAACCAATCAAAACCTTTATTATTTATCTTTGCAAATACAATATTCAAACCATTAACCAAAAGAACAAAACATTCTAAACATGCTAATCAATATATAAAAACAACTATAATCAAGTTATTTTTATAATCATGATTATATAACAACTATGATTAAATTGTCAATAGTTTTATAAAAAATTTTTATTATATTTTTTACTTAAGTTTTTTATAAAATTAAGCCAACTATCGCTTTCAGTCAAGGCTTTTTGAAATATTTTCTTATTATATTCATATAATATAATTTTTTAATTTTTAAAGTATAAATTTAAAAATATCTGCTTAAATTTTTATTTTAAAAACATTCATAGCAGATTTTTTTATAAAACCAAACCTAGAAAGAAGACGTGGAACAATAGGCAATATTTCCTAAATAAAAGCCTAAATTTAAAAAATTCAGTTTAAATATACAACAAAAGGCAAGATTACCACTTATTTTTATTTTAATTATTTAAATTAATTAAATTTTATAAAAAAACTATTGACTTTTTATTTATAGTTATTATATAATCACGATTATATAAATATCGTGATTATAAGGAGATACGATGAATATTTTAGTATGTTGCAAGGTCGTACCACAAGAACAAGACATCGCAATAAATGCTGATAGAACGCTAAATTTAAGTAACGCAGGCGGCAAAATAAGCCAGTTTGACCTAAATGCAATCCAAGCCGGCGTGGATATAAAAGCCAGCCTATCAGAAGCCAAACTCATAGGACTAAGCGTGGGCGGCGAGCTAGCAAACAGCCCAAAAATCAAAAAAGACCTGCTCTCAAGGGGGCTTGATGAGCTGTTTTTATCCACGCAAAGCGATATTTTGCCACCCAGCGACACCGCCTGCGTGCTAGCTGCGATGGCTAATCAGACGGGCTACTCGCTCATCATCTGCGGTGATGGGTCTGGGGATTTTTACAGCTCGCAGGTGGGTATGCGGCTGGGGGCAAAGCTAGGCATAGCCGCCATTAGCGGCGTGAGTGAGATAGTTAGCGTCGATGAAAGTAGGGTCGTGGTCTTAAGAGAGCTTGAGAATGAAACTCAAAAACTCGAGCTCGCCCTGCCAGCACTTTTGTGCGTATCCACAGACATAAACACCCCAACCATACCCGGTATGAAGGCAATTTTAGCTGCGTCTAAAAAGCCAGCCAGCGAGCTTAGCGTGAGCCTTAACGCGGCTGGGGACGTGGAGATTTTAAGCATTAAAGCCCCAGCACGAAAGCAGAGGCTTGGCGTGATAGTAAAGGGCGATAGCGATGAAATGATAGATAAGTTTATCCAAAATATCAAGCACGTGGTTATGGCGGAGTGATGAATTTAAACAGCTAGGGCAAGCTGCGTTAAATGCGTTTGCAGGCTGCTTTGTATGGGGCTTGCGTGCTAATGTGCGTTTTAAGGCTTTATCAGGGTGCTTGCCAGCTTTTGCAGGCAAAGGCTTCTTGCCACGCTTTGAATTAAGCCTGCTGTTTAAATTTAAAGTTCTTTAAAATATGCAGCCTAGCCTTTTACGGCAGGAGGCATAGATGTGCCGTCCGCATCGCAGGCAAAGCTGGCTGGGGCTGGGGGCTTGCGTGAGCCGTTTAAATTTAAAGCTGGCAAAAGCAAAAGCGTCAGGCAAGGCAGAAGCGTCAAAAACCGCCACGCCCCAAAAGCAAAAACAAATTTAAAAAGGAGCAAAAATGAGCGTTTATATCTACGCCGATACGGCAAGCAGGCTAGCGGAGCTAATCAGTGCAGCTGCAAGCCTAAGTGAGGATTTTAGCGTCATCGTGACAACAAGCGAGATAACAAAGCTAGCCAGCGAGCTGGGTGCTAGCAAAATAGTGCAGATAAACGGCAGCAGCGAAATAGCAGAGAGCAATGCCGAAACCATCGCTAGCGTCGTAAATGGGGGCGGCGTGCTACTACTAGCTAGCACAAGAAGCGGCAAAGCCCTAGCCGCACTGCTTGGCGAGAGCTTAAAAGCTGGCGTATGCACCGAAGCCCTAAGCCTAAGCAAAAGCGACGCAGGCGTGCTGTGCGAAAAGATGGTCTACGGAGGGCTTGCCATAAGCGAGCAGCTAATCAAAACCGACCTAGCCATAATCGCTCTAGCTGCTGGCAGCTACCCACCAGCCACACCAAATCCAAAAGATAGCGAAGTAAAAAGCGTCGAATTTATTCCGCCAAAGCAAGCCATAAAGCTAATAAAAACCACTCCAAAGCAAGCCAGCAGTGTGGAGCTAGCAAAGGCAAAGAAAATCGTCGCAGTGGGGCGTGGCTTCTCACGCAGGGACGACCTAGCCATGACACAAAGCCTGTGCGAGATAGTAGGTGCCGAGCTAGGCTGCACTCGCCCCATAGCAGAAAGCGAGCGGTGGCTGGATAGGGACAGATACATCGGCATTTCAAGCGTGATGGCTAAGCCGCAAATCTACATCGGCATAGGCGTGAGCGGACAGGTCCAGCATATGGTCGGCGTGAAGGATAGCGAGAAAATTATCGCCATAAACAAGGACGAAAACGCCCCTATTTTTGAGTATGCAGACTACGGCATAGTGGGGGATTTAAATAAAATTTTACCAAGGCTAATAGCGGCTTTGGGCTAGGGAAAAAAGGGGGAGAAAATGAAAGATTATCACGGAAGTGCCGAGCTAATTAGCACGCTTAAAGATGGAATTTTAACGCTAAAAATCAACCGCCCACACAAGCGAAACGCTCTAAACGGCGAGACTTCGGCTAAGATGGAGGAGATATTAAATTTAGCCGAAAGCGACACAGAAGTAAGAGTTATAATTGTAACCGGCGAAGGGGAGAAAAGCTTTTGTGCTGGGGAGGATTTAAGCGAGCTAAGCGAGAGTGGCGAGTGCCAGACTATCACGGCTCACGGCTTTGGCGGGCTAACAAACAGGCTATCGACCAAGCCCATAATAGCCGCTGTAAATGGTGTTGCTGTGGGCGGAGGAATGGAGATAGCCCTAGCCTGCGATATAGTCATCGCCTGCGAGGGGGCTAGGTTTGGTCTGCCTGAGGTAAAGGTGGGGCTAATCGCCTCCACAGGTGGGCTAGTGCGAATGGGGCGAGAACTACCAAGAAAGGTCGCTATGCAAATGTGTCTAACCGGCGAGCTAATAAATGCCCAAAGAGCCAAAGAAATAGGCATCATAAACGAAGTAGTAAGCAGTGAAAGCCTAATACCACGAGCCGTAGAGCTAGCTGGCGTGATAGCCAAAAACGCTCCACTGTCTTTAAAATTTACAAAGCAGATAATCCATCAATCTGGCTCAATGTCGCTTGAAGATGCGATGCGGCTAAGCGACATCGCCTACCGCTACATCGAAAAAACCGAAGACGGCGTGGAGGGGCCGCTGGCTTTTATGCAAAAGCGTGAGCCAAAGTGGAAAGGTAAATAAGCCAAGCGATTAGGTGAGCTTGTCTCGCTTCGCCATACAGCGCTCTATTTAAATTTTGCTCGGTCATTACCAAAGAGGTAACTCCCATCGCAAAATTTAAATCCGCCTTGTTTGGCTGTGCGATACGTCGCATCTAGTCGTTCCTTATTTTTATTAGGTGGAATTTAACTTCCCAATCCGCCCAAAGGAGAAAAAATGAGTGAGATTATTTTTAGTGTATTTGTGGGGCTTACTCTCGTACTTACTGGGGTGGTTTTCGTGCGGACGATAAGTAAAGAAAGCAAGCTAGGAAAGAGAATATGAATATCTATCTTGCTGGCATATTTTTGGGGCTTTTGTTTTATCTAGCTATTGGGCTTTGGGCTGGGCGTAGGGTAAAAAGCTTAGATGATTATTACGTCAGCGGCAGAAACGCCACTACGCTTTTTATCGCTGGGACTATGTTTGCCTCGATGCTAAGTACAAACGGCTTTATGGGCGATACGGCGTATGCGTATAGCGGCAATATCACCACGCTTTTTATTATTAATACCCTTTGTGCTTGTGGCTATGTCATAGGTCCGCTTTACTTTGGTAGATACATTAGACGCGCACAGGTAAATACTATGCCTAGCTATTTTAGGCTTCGTTTTAATAGCAGGCGCATTCAAATTCTATCTGGGCTTATAGTTACGGTTTCTCTTGGTGCTTATTTGCTAAGCGTCCTGCAAGCTACTGGCATACTAATGCAAAGCCTAACGGGGCTAGATAGGCTAAGCTGCCTTTTAATCAGCTTTGCGGCGATTTTGCTTTTTACGCTTTACTCAGGCTCAAAGGGCGTCATACTCATTGACACGGCTATGTGCGTGTGCTTTTTGCTTTCGACCATTTTTGTGGGATATTATGTCTTTGAAAATGCCGGCGGACTTGCAAGCCTGGTTGAGCGTCTCACACTTAATCCAAACGCCCCAAAAGACCTACTAAGCTATCACGGCAATACAGGAGAGCAAAGCCCCTTTACTACTATTATCTACGGCGTTACGCTTGGCATAGTCTGGCTTATCACCGTCGCTGTTAGCCCCTGGCAGGCTGGGCGAAATTTAATAGCAAAAGATGAGCATACCATTTTTCGTTCTGGCATCATCTCAGCCATTCTTACTATCTATTTTTTGCTGTTTTTATACCTTATCGCCATTGCGATGATTGAGATTTATCCTAATATGCCACGCCCTGAAAACGTCATCATCTATGCCGCTTACGAACTAGCCCCAAAGGCTTTGGGGGCGTTTTTGCTCACTGGCATACTCTCAGCTGGACTTAGTTCAGCTACAACATTTTTATCCGTCGTTAGTTTTAGCATTGCAGATGATGTTTTGGGGATTAAGCTTGACTCTGAAGCCGCTCAACTTAAGCTTACTAGGCTAATTATCCTAGCCGTTAGTGTGGCGGTGCTTGTTATGGCGTATTTTGAGCTGGCTAGCATTAGGATTATAGCGTGGTTTGCTAGCACGATTATCGCGGCTTCGTGGGGGTATGTGGCGTTTGCTAGCGTGTGGAGTGGGCGATTGAATGAAAGGGCGGCGTTTTACTCGATGATAGGGGGCTTTGCGGGCTATTTGGGGGCTAAGGCCGCCACTGCTGCTGGGCTTTTTAGCCTGCCAGCGTGGCTTGATGCGTTTTTTGTGGGGCTAGCTATTAGCGTGGTGCTTGGCGTGGCTTTTTCTGGCAAGCAGAGCAAGAGTGAGAGAGCGTTTTTAAAAGCCTTGCACGAGCTGCCTAAAAGCGAGCAAAAGGGCAGCGAATACAGGCAGGACATCCGCTACGGCTACGCTTTTATTGCGGCTGGCGTAATGATAATGCTGTTTTTAATAATCCACTGGGCGATACCATATAATAAAACGCTAGGAAGGTTTTAAATAGGCTGGCTGGCAAGCCAAATGCCACGTATATGAGTGGCTTATCTATCGCTCGCATCACAGGGCGATACGCTCCGCTCACTCTCTTACGGCACGCAAGCCCAGCAGTGGGCTTGCTAGGACTACGTCCTGCCGCCGCTCCCCAGATTTTTACAGCAATACGAAGGAGCTGCTAAAAATCGTGCCGCCAATGCGTAGCAGTGGCGGTCATACCTTACGGTACTGGCACAGGAGTGTCGGCAAGTCCGCAGGACTTAGGACGACGACTGCTCGTCGTCCGTGCCATAAGCGAGTAGGCGAGTATATTGCAAGGCAATACGAGCCGCATAAAGTAGTGGCGTTGGGCTTGTATTATGGCTTAAAATTTGTAATTAAAAAATCATTTAAATTTAAAAGGGGCGGATATGCTGGATAAAAACAAAATAGACGTTTTAAGCGAGATTTCAGCACAGATGAAGCAGGCTTTAAGTCTAAGCAAAGAGCATTCGGTTAGCCTAGGCGCGGACGCTAGCTTAGAGCAGATGAGGGCGGCGTATGAGGCGGAGCGGAGATTTTGGAATGAGGGCGGCGCAGAGATGGCAAAAAGCCGTGAGGCGAGTTTTGAATTTGACGGCAAAAGGCTCGGACTAAGGCTACACTATCCTAGCGATACGCCTTGCGGGGCGATATTTTTCATTCACGGCGGCGGCTGGGTGCTAGGCAGCCTAGATACACACGACCGAATGGCAAGGACGCTAGCAAAGCACGCAAACGCCGTTACTATCGCCGTTGATTACTCCCTAGCCCCAGAGACAAAATACCCCACGCAGATAAACGAGTGCGTGGCGGCTGCAAGGCACGTCATCGCCCACGCCGATAGCTTTGACTTAAGCGATGATAAATTCGCGCTTTTTGGAGATAGTGCTGGGGCAAATTTATGCCTGGCTAGCCAGCTTATGCTAAGGCAAAACGAGCCAGAGCTTGCGGATAAATTTAAAGCTCTGCTGCTATTTTACGGCATTTATGGGCTTAAAGGCTCCGTCTCGCAAAGCCTGCTAGGCGGCGAGTGGGACGGGCTAAGCGCGGCTGATATAGAGTATTATTACGATATGTATTTAAGCTTTCCAAAAGAGCGTAGTGATAGCCTTGTAAATATCTTTAATGCCGATTTATCAGGGCTTCCTGCTAGCTTTATCGCCTCGTGCGAGTTTGACCCGCTCAAAGACGATAGTCGCTTGCTTTTTGAGATTTTAAAACGCAGGGGCAGGAGCGAGTATAGGGAATATAAGGGCGTCTTGCACGCATTTTTGCATTATACAAAGACACTTGACACGGCAAATGAAGCCTTAAAGGACGCTGGAGAGTTTGTAAGGGCTGCTTTTATATAAATTTAATCCCAGTAATACTTTGAGAAAAAAATTAAGTAAAATATATAAAATTATATTAAGTTTTTAAGCATTAAATAATACAAAAGCCATTAAAATTTGAGTGTTTTTGGCATTTGCAAGTATGATTTATTGCTACATTTGCAAAGCTATGGATTAAATTTAATAAAGGATAAAAATGAAAAAGGCTATGCTGATTTTTAGTGCTTGTGCCTGCCTTGCTTTTGGGCAGAGTGGCTTTTTAAAAGAGCATATTAAGGTATCGCAAGATGGCAAATTTATAGGCTTTGCCACAGTGCTTACGCCAGTTGAGATACTCTCGCAAAATGCCAAAAATGCAAAAGTAAAGGTATCTGGATTTGTCAATGAAAATTATCAAGAAAAGCTAGTCAAAGACCCGCAAAAATATGAAGAGTATCTCATCTTTGCAGACGAAAACGACAATGCTAGCTTTAAAGGAGAAAGTAATCCATTTATTAAAGTTTTAAAAAAGGCTGAGGATGAATACGGCGAGATTTGGCTTGAGTCTGAGCTAAGCTTTGATCTGCCTAGTAGTGCTATCGTCGCTAGTCCAGACGAGCTATACGCAAAGGCAAAGAGCGAGTACGAGCAGGTCTGCTCGGCGTGTCATCACCTGCACGCTCCTAGTGAGTTTAGCGTGAGTCAATGGCCGTTTGCGATTGAGAGTATGGAAAGTGGCGGCTTTGTCGTGCTAGAACCAGCCCAAAAAGATCTGATCATAAAATACCTGCAACACAACGCAAAAGACGCAAAATAAATTTAAAGGAGATAGTTATGAAAAGGCGTGATTTTATCAAATTTTCAGCCATAGCGGCGGCTTCGGCTCAGGCAAACCGCATTGACGGAGCGCTTGAGACTATTTTTGATAGCAAAAAGACTCTAACGGCAAACCGTTTTGGGGCATTTTGGGCAAACACAAACAGCGCTCAAATCGTAAGCGTAGAGCCGTTTAATGGGGATAAATTCCCAAGCACGATGAATAACTCCCTGCCAGATCGCATACAAAACGAAAGCCGAGTGCTCTACCCCTATGTACGCAAAAGCTACCTAGCCAAAAATGCCCCAAACAAGCCAGAGCTTCGTGGCAAGGAGGAGTTTGTGCGGGTTAGCTGGGACACGGCGCTTGATCTAGCAGCAAAGGCACTAAAGGAAAACTTCGATAAATACGGAGCTGAGGCGGTATATGGAGAGTGCTACTGGTGGGGCGGCGGTGGCAAGGTCAGCTGGGGACGCACCGTGGCTCACAGGATGCTAAAAATACTAGGCGGCTATGTGGAGGAGACTGATGATTACTCCACTGGGGCTGGCATTGCCATTATGCCCTACGTCTTTGGTAGTACGACCGTGTATGACGCACCCACACGCTGGGAGGCGATTATTAGGGATTGTAAAAACATAGTCTTTTGGGGGACAGATCCAGTAGTAACAAACCAGATCGCCACAGGCGTACCAACGCACGATAATTATGAGTATTTTACCCGCATAAAAGAGCTAAAAGAGGCTGGTAAAATCAGCATAACAAGCATAGACACCTACCGCAACAACACCGCTCGCTACGTAGATAGTGAGTATATCCCAGTCCGCCCAAACACCGACACTGCTATGATGATAGGAATGTGCCACTACCTATATGAAAGCGGGCTATATGATAAGGAATTTATCAAAAAATACACCGTCGGCTTTAATAAATTTAAAGACTACCTGCTCGGCAAAGATGACGGCGTGGTGAAAGATTTGGCCTGGGCTAGTGCGATATGCAATGTAAGCCAAAGCGAGCTAAAAGCCCTGTGCGAACGCCTAGCAAAGGATAACTCAATCATCATCGCAGGACGCGCCTTGCAGCGACAAGACCACGGCGAGCAGGCGTTTTGGATGATAGCTACGCTTAGTGCCATGCTAGGACATATCGGCAAAAGCGGAGGGGGATTTGAGTTTAGCCTAGGTTACAATGGCGGCAGCGCAAAGACTATGATAGCCCCTAGCCTAAAGGGCATCTCAGCCGTGCCAAGCGAGAGCTACACTACGCCAGAAAGCCCATGGGTAAAGGGTCAAAACTACACTATCCCAACCAGCCGCTTTATCGAAGCCCTCGAAAATCCAGGCAAGGAGATAGACTTTAAGGGGCGCAAAATCCGCCTGCCGCGCATCAGAGTGGCGTATAACGCAAGTGGGTCAATTTTTACTCGTCATCAAGACGTCAATCGTGCCGTAAAAGCGTGGCAAAAACTTGACACCGTAATCACCGCTGAGCCGTTTTGGACTAGCACGGCTAAGCTTAGCGACATAGTCCTGCCAGTGGCGATTGAGGGCGAACGCACCGACATAGCCGCTAGCAACGCCACAAATGAGTATATCTTTGCCATTAAGCCTGTCATCTCACCTATGGGCGAGAGTAGGAGCGATTTTGAAATTTGTCGAGGTATCTGCGAACGCTGGGGCATGGGCGAAGTGTTTAGCGAGGGCAAAAGCGAGCTAGAGTGGGTTAGGGAAATCTACGCAGACGCTACGTCTCAGGCAAAGGCTCTAGGCTATGCTAATGTGCCTAGCTTTGATGAGTTTTGGCAGGCTGGATACGCTAGGTTTGATCGTGAAGATGAGAGCAAAAGATACTACACGCGCCTTGCTGCTTACAGGCAAAATCCGCACAAAAACCGCCTAGGCACACCATCTGGTAAGATAGAAATCTACTCTCCAGCCATCGCCAAAATGGGCTATGCTGACTGCCTAGGACACCCTGCGTGGTTTGAGCCATTTGAGTGGCTGGGCGATAAAAATTTAATAAAAAAATACCCATTAGCCGTATCAAGCCCACACTCAAGATTTCGCCTTCATAGCCAGCTAAATAACTCGCTTATTAGGGGATATGCTGAGATTGGTGGACGTGAGCCAGTCATCATAAGCCCAAAAGCGGCAAGCGAGCGCGGCATAAAAACGGGCGATGTGGTGCGAGTTTTTAATGACCGCGGAGAGATACTTTGCGGTGCACTTGTGAGCGAAGTGGCTCAAGATGACGTGATAATCATCTGCGAAGGGGCGTGGTATGACCCTGATGAGTGGGGCAAAAAGAGCCTTTGCCAGCACGGCAATGTCAATGTCCTAACTCGTGATAAAGGTAGCTCCAGCCTAGGGCAGAGCAACTGCGCTCACACCCTGCTTGTTCAAGTGGAGAAATTTAAAGGCGTGCTAAGAGAGATTAGGGCGTTTAGTAAACCAAAAATAGTAGGCGGATAGGATGATTTGTTAAATTTACTTGGCTTTGGGGCGTCCAAACTCGCCCCTGTATAGTCAGCTGTCAAACGACTTTTGCTGGGGACGGATAAGATTTTAGGCGGATTTGGGCTAGCTTTGCGTGGTCTAAAAAAAAGGGGGGGGGGCAAAACTAGCTTGTTTTAAATTTAAAAAAGCTAGTCAAACACGCTCAAAAAAGGAGACTGGATTAAATTCATAACCCCTAAAGAAGTAGCGTGACTTTTTAAATGCAAATTTTAAGCCACAAAGCAAGCCAAGTGCTACTAATTTGTGCGATTGGCTTGCAGTATTGCAAGCGTTGCAAAGCAGTATCGGTGCGATTTTGGAATTTAGCAAAGCTTAGTGTAAAAATCTGGATAGCTTCGCTGAGCATGAGCCTAGCGTGCCTACTATCTTATGAACCCTGTGTTTTGATGCTTGCCACTGCTTTTTTATCGCTTGCATACGCTTTAGTGTCGCAAGCAAAACGTGGCTTCTTTAAACAATCGTAGCCGATGTTTTTTGCAAAGATAAGCAAAACCAAGTTTATTTTAAAACAGAGCGTAGCCATAGTTTTTAAACGAGCTTTGCTTTTTGCGCCACTTCAGTTTATGTCCGCCCAGTCTAGGCGTAGCGAAGCAAAGCCAGACTCTAGTGAGTATATCGCCCTGCATCGCAAACAATGGCTAAGCCACCCATACGCAACACAGGGCTTGCTTTTTAAAAATTTATAAAGCAATATTTTATTTAAAGAGACAATTTGATATAGCCTAAAAGCTTACTCCAAGCACCTTTTTTTAACTTCACACTGGCTTAGCTCTGATGGGCTTAGCGGGCGTTTGTTACCATACCCACTACCGCTGCCACTAGCAGAGCAGTTTTGCGGAGAGAGCGTTACACTTAGGGGCGATACAGTCGCCGCTGAAACGCGGTAAAACTGCAATAACTCAAGCCTCCTAGCTCCTCCCAGCGTAAAAGCCCTAATCATATCATCACTGCTATCAACAGCTTGGAGATTTTCTCTAAAGCTATCTAAGTCCATTTGCGTATTTGTAGGAATTATAACTACCCCATCATGAGTACGCAAGATAGGCTGCACGTGCCCCACCGTACCAGTGCCGTCAGGCCTGCTACGATACATCACGGTCAGCCACAGACTGCCGTCTGGGGAGTTTAGTACGCTTTGTGATAACTGATAAATCTCATCGCTTCTTACCATTCTAGTTGGTCTTAGTGAGATATTTGGCATAGCGATTTGAGAGACGGCTAAAACTATCTGCTCAGCCCTAGTCATAAACCTATCAGTAGTCTCAAAACGAGTAAAACCAGCACTCATCGCCCTAGTTGCCATCAGCCGCTCATTCAGTGATGGAAAACGAGTAGCAAGAGATGCGAATGGATTTTCGCCAAAGCCCGTATCAAACAAAAGTCCGCCTCTACTAAGCGGACTTTCATCGTGCGAGCTCATAAGCTCTAGTATCATCTCAAAGCTATGAAGCATGCACGTGCCACACACGCCAGATCTAGGGCTTGGGCGTATGTTTGGATTTACAGTAGTCGCTATATCATGAAGCCTCCTAATCCACGCATCATCAAGAGTAAAATTTGACGGCAGATCGCGCTTGCTTATCTTGTGCTCAAACCGCCCATTCGCCTCGCAACTAGGCAGACTTAGGGAGAGATTTGCATTTTCAAATTTAACAAAATCCTCCACATCTCTAGAAAAAATAAACCTAGACGTAGGAGAGTGAGCGATGTCTGCGTCGATTTGCTGTGGACTAATGACATATGGTACGCCCCAGTGGGTGCCATATCTATCAAGTCGTAGCAGATTGCCATTATAATCCCTTAACTCCGCTTCGTTTTCTATCATCTCGCCTAGCTGCCATGAGTTGTGTTTATCAGAGCTTCTTGTTACACTATCAGTACAAACACTCCACTTAGCCCAGTCCCATGGCTCGGCATTTTCCAGCCCTGTGGAGCTCAGGCAGCTTAGCGTGCCATCGCTTGGCTCGTACTGAGCAATATGTCCGTTACTTGGATTATAATAAAGCCACTTTAGCTCGGCATTTGTTGAGGCATTATTATAAAGCGAGTAAAAACTAAAGCCTTCAAAAGGCTCGCTTATCCAGCCTAGCGTAGTTTTTATACTGAGAGTAGATGGTGTAGCAGCGGTGTATATCCAGCTATGCATAACGTCTTGTAGCTCGATTTTATCACCATTATCACCAACCGCTCCCACATAGCCATAATAACCGTAGGATTTTAGCTCCAAATTTCCCTTATAAGTGTAGATATGCCCATCTTTGATACGCCATTTTTGATTGTCGTCGTTTATTACGCAAGGTCTTAGTCTAACATAGTCCCACTCAGACTGATGTATGCTATTAGCGTCGGTTACGTTTGCTGGGGCTTGCATGCAGAGATTTGTGCCATTTACATTAAAGCTTATCCTGCCAAAAAGGTCGTATCTAGCCTTTTTTACGTCTTTGCTGCCACAATAATTTGCGTAGATATAGCCGTCGCCACCTTTAAATTTAGGTGTCAGGCAAAGATTTTGAGAGCCTGCTTTTTCGATGAGCGTTACTGCTAGAGTTCTATCTTTTGGTTGTTCTGCTGGGCTTGCAGAATATAAGGCTAAAGGCAGAAGTGCCAAAACTTTGAATAAATTTGCTTTCATATTAGCTCCTTTGCTCCCATTTTGGGTTTTTAAGAGTGCCGCAAAATATATGCAAAGCTTTTTTCGCTTTTGCTGCGATTTGGTTTTGGGACATCTTGCCTTGGCATTGGATATATTTGACTTTTCCAAAAATGCCACTTAGCACCATTTATTGAGCTTATTTGCTTTTGCATTTTTGAGCAAATTTACCATACTTGTACAAGTACTGTATAGCTTATTTACTTTAAGGCTCGCATTGATACTTGGCTTTTTGAGTGCCTTTAATCCACCACCACTTAGACATTGGTCCTTTTATTTTCATTGCTCTGCATATTTTTTATCAAAGCAATGAAAATTTATATCATAGAACTTAATTATTTATTAATATAAAATTATTTTATTATAAATTTAAAACTCATCGTACGCCTTTGCCAAAAATAAACCTAAAAATCCTAACAAAAGTAGATAAAATTTTTGAGATTATTCCGCTTTTTGCGGATTGAGATTTTAGATATTTGGCAACTTCACCCCTACCAAACATCACAGCAAAGCTAAGCGGCGTCGCACCCATGCCATTATTTGCATTCACATCCGCCCCAGCTTCTACCAAAGCCTTAACCACCGCCAAATGCCCCTTAAAAGCAGCCCCAGCAAGCGGCGTCTGCCCCCTGTCGTTTCGCTCATCGACCGTAGCACCACGAGCGAGCAAAAGACGTACCACAGACAGGCTATCGTTATAGCTAGCTAGCATTAAAAGCGTGTCGCCCTTGTGCGATTTTAAATTTACACTAAGCCCAGCGTCTAGCATCTTTGCTAGCTCATCCACCCTATCTTGCCTAGCAAAATCAAGCGCCATCAAACAAAGCTCATCATAGCGCGCAAGCTCGGCGTCTTTGGATTTTTTGGCTGCTGATTTGTATTCGTCATAAGTCATTTTCTTTCCTTAAATTTTAAACCCAAAGGGCTTTGGTTTGTTTGGGTTTAAATTTATTTTTGCGTCAAAGGCTAAGTTTATTTAACGTTATAGCTTTTATTTTTTACGCTAGGGGGAAAGGGGTTTGAATTACGAAGTCGCCCCCTTTCTTAACAATCTATCCCCCACACGTGCAATGGGTCGCTGATATTTAAAAATTTGCCTGCGTCAAATTTTTAAATCGCGACGGCTGGCGACTACTCCGCATTGACTGGCTATATGCGAAGTATCGCAAAGCTAGGCAAGGCGGATTTTAAATTCACGATAGGAGCATACATAAAGTATGTGACTGAGTGAATTTAAAATTCAACGACGCATAGCGAAGCGAGACAAGCTGACTTTTGCTAAGAAATTAGCGTCCCAAAGCCGCTCTTACTCCAGCCGCATACTCTGGACTAATTTTCTCAAAATGCCCCAACGCTCGCTCGATAATAAACTCACTCACGCCCGCCATACTCTGGGCGATATTGCTAAAAAGCTGCTGCTTTTGGGCTTCATTCATAATGCCAAACAAAGCGCGTGGCTGGCTGTAGTAATCATCGTCTAGCTCTCGGTGATTGTAGCGCTTCATCTCGCCGCTTAGCTCCAGGGCTGGCTCGCTAAACTCAGGAGCCTCCTTCGCTCCGCCAAAGCTGTTTGGCTCATAGTACGCCTGTGCGCTCACATCGTAGCTGCCGTCATTCATCGCTCCGCCCAAAGTGTAGGTGCCAACTTCGCTTATCGGGCGATTGACGCTTAGCTGTGCGTAGTGCGTGCCTATGCGGTAGCGCTGTGCGTCTGGGTAGCTAAAAATTCGAGCCTGCAGCATTCTATCAGGGCTAAAGCCTATGCCTGGGACGATGTTTGACGGGCTAAAGGCGGCTTGTTCGACTTCGTTAAAGTAATTTTTTGGGTTTTCATTTAGCGTCAGCACGCCCACGTCGATGAGCGGGAAGTCTGCGTGGCTCCAGACTTTAGTCAGGTCAAACGGACTATAAGGCAGCTTTTTGGCTTGCTCATCGGTCATTATTTGGATTTTCATATCCCAGCTTGGGAAGTTGCCAGCCTCGATATTTTCGTATAAATCACGCTGGTGGCTCTCCCTATCAGCGGCGATTATGGTGGCTGCCTCGTCGTTTGTTAGGGTTTTGATACCTTGGCGAGTTTTAAAGTGAAACTTCACCCAAAATCGCTCCCCAGCCTCGTTTATCAGGCTATAAGTGTGGCTGCCATAGCCGTTCATCTGCCTATAGCTCGCTGGTATGCCGCGGTCACTCATTAGGATTGTTACTTGGTGAAGTGTCTCTGGGCTTAGGCTCCAAAAATCCCAGGCGGCTTCGTTTGAGCGTAGGTGGGAGCGTGGATTTCGCTTTTGCGTGTGGATAAAGTCTGGGAATTTATAAGGGTCTTTTAAGAAAAATACTGGCGTGTTGTTGCCGACTAAGTCCCAGTTGCCCTCGCGAGTGTAAAATTTGATCGCAAAGCCCCTGACATCGCGCTCTGCATCAGCCGCACCTGCCTCGCCAGCGACGGTGCTAAAGCGTAAAATCAGCCTTGTTTTCTCGCCTTTTTGCAGGACTTTTGCCTTTGTGTAACGGCTAATATCATGTGTGATTTCTAGCACGCCATAAGCTGCGCTACCCTTTGCATGCACCGTTCGTTCTGGGATCCGCTCTCTGTTTTGGTGGGCTAGCTTTTCGATTAGCTGATAATCTTGTAGCATCACGCCGCCACGCTCACCTGCTGTTAGGGCGTTTTGGTTATCGGCGATTGGGTTGCCTGAAGTGGTTGTAAGTTTCATATAATCTCCTTAAAAGAATAAATTTTAAATAATAAAAATTATTGTTTATGAATTATAGTGCCATTTGTTAAACATTCTGTAAATTTAGCTTAGCTTTAACTATATCAAATGCAAAACTAATAGCAAAAGCCACTTTTAAACTACACTATGCAAAAATGTTTGGCTCTTTTAATCAATGCTACTGCTTTAAAAATTTAAAAGACAAGTCCTAGCCACACATATTAGCAGCTTATTAATCTCTCATATCACAGGTCATATCCTCGCTTAGAGTGCGCAAGCTAAGCAGAAGGCTTGCTAAGACTGAACCATAAGTACGCTTCCACAAATTTTATATTTTGCAAAATGGCTTAAATTTGTAATTAAAAGCAATAACTTTTAAACGATTAAATTTTTAACCTTCCGCAAGCCTTAAGGCACGAGCAAGCCCCAAAATAGGACTTGCCAGCCAATCCCCAAAAACCAAAATAGACAAAAAGTGTTAGAATTTATTCTTGCTCGCCTCTTTTACTATCTGCGCCGCCATCGCTTCGACTTCGGAGGTAACGGTATTTGTATCATTTGCGATTTGCAGATTTTGCTTTGTGATATTGTCGATATTTACGATAGACTCATTTACCTGCGATATGCCGCCAGTTTGCTCTTGTATACTAGAGCTCATCTCGTTTATGGACTGGGTTAGGATATTTGCGTTTGCCTCTATTTCGCTCAAGCTTTTTTGGGTGCGCTCTGCTAGCTTTCTGACTTCATCAGCCACTACAGCAAACCCCCTGCCATGCTCGCCTGCTCTAGCGGCTTCTATGGCTGCATTTAGAGCAAGTAAATTTGTCTGGTCTGCTATGTCTCTAATAATCGTAATGACGTTTTTTATATCATCGCTTTGGCGTATGACTTCATCGGCTTTTACAGATATGCTATGCATAGCGCCGTTCATCTGCTCTATTGCAGTTGCGCTTTCATTAAGAGCCGCGGCTTGGTCGCTGGCGCTTTTATTAAGAGTACCAACTGCTTCTTTTAAGATTATGGATTTTTTGTTAAGCAGGTTTGCTTGGTTTAAATTTTCTTTTAAAATGGAAGCTATCTGCTCGCCCAGCAAATTTACTCCACTTGCGATTTTGCCGCTATCTGAGAGACTTTTGGTAAAATCTCTAGCCTTAAAATCATCAAGCAAGGATAGAATTTCATTTGAGCTTTTGCCTATATTTTCTTGAAGTGATGCAGAAAGGCGCGTAAGGGTGTCTTTTAGGCTATTTAAAGCTGGGTTTTTGCTACTGGCGTCTATACTAGCGTCAAATTCGCCATCTTTTATTCTATTAGCAAAGATTTCGGCGCTTTTAATAAACGCCGCCTCGTCTTTTAAATTTTGCTCTATGTTTTGTATGTTTTCATTTATCATCTGTCCTATTTCGCCAAATTCGTCCCTTGTGGATATGTTACTTATGGTCGCGCTTTGGCTTTGGTAGTTTAAAAAGCTGAAAAAATCGGAAATCTGAGCCTTTATCGCATCAAGAGGGCGCAACTGCCATTTAATAGCTCCCACCAAAATAGCTATCATAATAATAACAAATATAATAGAGTAGATTATCTGATTTTTAGAGATACTATCTATCTTTTTGCTAAAGCTCTCAAGCCCGCCCGCATAGCACACCAGCCAGCCCTGCTCTATCCTATCACAAAGGGCGATATTTTGGTGCTTGCTCAAACCATAATAATATGGCTTGTTACTATTTTGCTCGTAAAATTTAAGCAAATTGCCCACAACCTCTTTTACAGCAGGCTTGTCAATCATTACCATATTTGGATCTGTGTGCATTATTAAATTCGCTTTTGGCGTGATGATAAATAGCCTGCTTTCGCCATTTTTCTGATCGTAAAGCGCGGACATATCACTGCGCAAAGTATCCAAAAATATATTCGCCCCTACAACAAATTTAAGCTCGTCTCCCTCATAAATAGGCGCATAAAGCCCCACGGTAAATTTGTGGGTAGTGTGATCCTCGTATGGCTCAGCGACGCCTGGGGTCTTTAAACTGCTAGCGGCGATATACCACGGTCGAATCCTAGCGTCATAGTCGTTTTTAATTTTATTAAGATAAAAGATCTCATCATTACCCTTATCCAACCCTATAAGCCTGCCGTCTTTGGCGTATCCCACATAGATGGAGTCAAACCACGTGGTCTTAAAAATCTTAGCGAGCAGTGGTCCTACCTCAGTATCTGGCATGTCGCCTAGGGATTTTACCACTTCGCCTATACTCTTAAGGGTGCTTAGTGAGTCATTTATGTAATTATCCACTGCTTTTGTGGCAGTACTGGTCTCTCGCTCTTTGGAGCCAATGACTATATCAAAGACACTTTCATGGATATTTGTGTAGTTTTTATAAGCAAAAATGCCAAAGCCAAGCACGAGCGCACACACAACTAAAAGTGAAATTTTAGTCACTAAATTTAGCTTTCTCATAGTAGCTCCATTGTAATTAAGATAAAATTGCTAATAAAAATTTAATCCAATTATACTTATACAAAGCTTATTTTAAGGCTTAAATAATAATTTTTTTGATTTAATATTTTTACCCTTTAATAGTCTTTATTTGTCATATTCCAGTCATTCTACTTCATACCGATAATCTTTTAGCCTTTGGCCTACGATTTAGTAAATTTGCTCTCTTTTTTAAATTTAAAAGCAAATCTAGCTTATCCCGCTAAGCCTCTTATCCTCACTATCCCCACAAACCACTCTACTAAGCTCCGTGCAGCTTAGTATCTTGCCATTTTTAACAATATCTACTAGGCTTATATTTTTAGGCATTTAGCTTATGTACCCTTACTGTATGATGAGTAAAGACCACGTCGCCATCACAAGCCATAGCCTCTATATTGACCTCAAGCTTTGTGGTGATATTTTTAAGCACCAAAAGATGCTTGGCAAACTCCTCATAACAAAGGCGCTTATCATCACTTTTTTGAGTGTAATCTTTACTAAAGCTTTTAAGCATACGTTCTACCACACCACTATCTTGCAAGCTGTTTAAATTTAAAAGAGTATCTTTAATTAGTGCCTTATTCCCTTTTACCTCCATACTCCCCTCCTTTTATAAATATTAGATTAATTATAACCTAAAAATCAATGATTAAGCCTACACCATATAATATCCCCCCCCCATAAAACACCATTAGCTCCACTCTTTTACTCTTCTTTACTTTTATCGCCCTATAATTTAATTTATAATACAGGCTCTTTAAAAACATATTATTGTTTTTAAATTACAAATTTAATCCCCCTCCTCATTTTACAAACCAAACATTATTAATTCATACTGGTAGCATAAAGCATTACTAACGCTATAAAAGCAATAATGTCAGTACTATTTTAGCTCTTAGCAAAGCTTGGTATAAAATCTGGAGAGCATGGATAAGAGTGAGTATGTAAAGTAAAATACTTTTATATGTCTTACATCATAAGCAATAATACTCCCCTATATCAAGTTTGTTGTATTTGGGTGTGCTATAAATTGATGCGGGAAGCAAAGTTCTTTAAAGCTGTGCATATGCCGACCACATACGCAGCTTTAAAGAAACTGCGGCTTTGCCTTGTTTTGATAGAAACTGCGGCTTTGCCTTGTTTTAAATAAGCTTTGCTTTACTAGATAAGCTTAACACACGCACAGTAAGCAGTTGCTCTGCTAAGCCACTATGTGGCCTACCATGTTCTTGTACTTTAGCCAGTATATTATTTTGCGATATAATAGCTATTAATAAACAATCCATATACGTTGTATAAAGATTGTCTTTTAAATTTATAAAGCAGTAATATTTGCTTAGAAGGCCTATAACTAAACAACTAGCTTTTTAATAAGCTTTCTATGCTTTTAAAAGATGCGTGAAGTACCAAACAGTAGTTTAATTTATAAGATACTTAAATAAATGGGCTTTAGTTTTTAAATTTATATATTTTTAGTTATTGCTGATTTTTATCAAAGCTATACACATGTAGTAGCATTATGGTATAGATTATGGGTAGATATTTACACTCTGTTTTTGTTTTACAATAAGTAAAGGCTAGATAAAAAGGTGATTAATGAATTAGCAGAGCAATATATAACTTAATCATAATATTATACTTATAACCAATATTTTATAAGATTTAAATTCTAAACATATTTTTACACCGACTCTTTTTATTTAGTTATATATTTTTGTATGTTATGACTAGATAACTTTTATAATCAATAGATTATATTACTTATTTAATCAATGTATCAATGTATCAATTCTTTAATGAATGTTAAGTTATAAGTTTTATTAAGACTATAAACACATAGGAATAACCTGCTACTAAATAAAGAATATTAACACTAATAGCAATTAATAGGCAATAACTAATCCATTACATTTAATCTATTAAACATAAATTAATTTTATAAGTAGATTTTAGAAAGTAGATAGTGAATAATTAACGAGTCCGCAGCGACTTACTTTCCCGACATCCCAGTAAGGGAGAGTATCATCAGCCATGACTGGCTTAGCTTCTTGGTTCGAGATGGTACAAGGCGTTTCCCAGTCTGTATAGCCACGGACAGCGTTAAGCAATATATCTTTTAAAGATACACTGATTAACGCTATTTGTGTTAAATGTTAAGAGACAAGTTTAAAAGCTTTGTTTTAAAGAAGCTTCGCTTTAATAAAAAGTTTTATTTTACTTTTCTTGTTTTAGGATCTGTTTTTACGTAGCTTTTTTTCGTTAGGCTAGGCGGACAAATGAGAAACAAGGGAGTTACCAAATAGGTAATGACCGAAGTTTCGAATGCAGTCCAACGACGCATAACGGAAAAAGAGCAAGTAAAAATTACCCTTAACAAGGAAGTGATGCTTATTTAAGATAAGCAAACGAGCTATTAGTACTGGTCAGCTAAATGACTTTCATCACTTACACACCCAGCCTATCAAACAGATAGTCTTTCTGAGCTCTTAAAAGAAGATTCATCTTGGAGTTGGCTTCGAGCTTAGATGCTTTCAGCTCTTATCACATCCGAACTTAGCTACGCTGCGGTGCTCTTGGCAGAACAACAGCTACACCAGTGGTTCGTTCAACCCGGTCCTCTCGTACTAGGGTCAAATCTCCTCAATCTTCTTACGCCCACGGCAGATAGGGACCGAACTGTCTCACGACGTTCTGAACCCAGCTCGCGTACCGCTTTAAATGGCGAACAGCCATACCCTTGGGACCTGCTCCAGCCCCAGGATGCGATGAGCCGACATCGAGGTGCCAAACCTCCCCGTCGATGTGAGCTCTTGGGGGAGATCAGCCTGTTATCCCCGGGGTACCTTTTATCCTTTGAGCGATGGCCCTTCCACACAGAACCACCGGATCACTAAGACCGACTTTCGTCCCTGCTCGACCTGTATGTCTCGCAGTTAAGCTGGCTTTTGCCTTTATACTCTGCTGTCGATTTCCAACCGACATGAGCCAACCTTTGTAAGCCTCCGTTACATTTTGGGAGGCGACCGCCCCAGTCAAACTACCCACCAGACATTGTCCTACCTGAGGATAACTCAGGCTAGTTAGCTATCAGAATAAAAAAGAGTGGTATCTCAACAACGGCTCATATACAACTGGCGTCATATACTCAAAGCCTCCCACCTATCCTGCACATCTTTATCCCAATAGCAGTATCAAGCTGTAGTAAAGGTCCACGGGGTCTTTCCGTCTTGCCGCGGGTAGGAGGAATTTTCACCTCCACTACAATTTCACTGGATCCCTCTTTGAGACAGCTCCCATCTCGTTACGCCATTCATGCAGGTCGGTATTTAACCGACAAGGAATTTCGCTACCTTAGGACCGTTATAGTTACGGCCGCCGTTTACTCGGGCTTCGATCAAGAGCTTCGCTTACGCTAACCCCATCAATTAACCTTCGAGCACCGGGCAGGCGTCACACCCTATACATCCTCTTACGAGTTAGCAGAGTGCTGTGTTTTTGGTAAACAGTCGGGAGGGACTCTTTGTTGTAACCTTCCTGGCTTTTGGAGTAAATCCATACACCTGGTTAGGCACACCTTATACCGAAGATACGGTGCTATTTTGCAGAGTTCCTTAAAGAGAGTTCTTCCACGCGCCTTAGAATACTCATCCCACCCACCTGTGTCGGTTTACGGTACGGGCAACACTATCTAAACTTAGAAACTTTTCTTGGCTCGACGGCATCAGAGATTCTCACGCTACTCCGAAGAGTTTTGTGAGCCTTTCAGATCTCGGATAAAGAATTACGGATTTGCCTATAATTCAACCTACATCCTTAGACTAGCACTTCCATCAGCTAGCTCTCTTAGCCCTAAGCGTCCTTCCATCGCACAATAGTGTTGGTATTGGAATATTAACCAATTTGCCATCGCATACCCCTTTCGGACTTTGCTTAGGACCCGACTAACCCTACGATGACGAGCATCGCGTAGGAAACCTTGGGTTTACGGCGTTGGGGATTCTCACCCCAATTATCGCTACTCATGCCTGCATGCTCACTCCTATCCGCTCCAGCGCTCCTTACCGGTACACCTTCAACGCTGAATAGGACGCTCTCCTACCACTTGTCTATGACTATTAAGACTTTTTATACTCATATTTTATTTTATCTTTAAATTTAATCTTACCATTTAAAAACTCTACTATCTTTTAACAAAGAAAGCGAAGTATTTTAAAATGGATTTAAATGTTGCAATGGAATTTTACGAAGTAGCATACATAAAGTATGTAACTGAGTAAAATTTCAAGCTCATTTAAAGACACTTAAAAGACGAGCTAGTCTGAATAGTCATAGACAAGTCTAAAGCTTCGGTACTCATTTTAGCCCCGTTATATTTTCCGCGCAAAATCACTAGACCAGTGAGCTATTACGCTTTCTTTAAAGGATGGCTGCTTCTAAGCCAACCTCCTGGTTGTTTCAGTAACTTCACATCGTTTTCCACTTAAATGAGATTTAGGGACCTTAGCTGTTAGTCTGGGTTGTTCCCCTCTCGACGACGGATTTTATCACTCGCCGCCTGACTGCTGTGATTACATATAAGGTATTCGGAGTTTGATAGGGTTTGGTACATTGGTGTATGCCCTAGCCCATTCAGTGCTCTACCCCCTTATATTACGACACAACGCTATACCTAAATATATTTCGGAGAGAACCAGCTATCACGAAGTTTGATTGGCCTTTCACCCCTATCCACAAGTCATCCCATAGCTTTTCAACGCTAGCGGGTTCGGTCCTCCACTGGTTCTTACACCAGCTTCAACCTGCTCATGGATAGATCACTTCGTTTCGGGTCTGCAGCATCTGACTAATCGCCCTATTAAGACTCGCTTTCGCTACGGCTCCGGGTTTCCTTAACCTCGCCAGACACCACAACTCGCAGGCTCATTATGCAAAAGGCAGTCCATCACCCTGATAAATCATAGGGCTCTGAATGATTGTAAGTAAATGGTTTCAGGTTCTATTTCACTCTGATCACCTCAGTTCTTTTCACCTTTCCCTCACGGTACTTGTTCGCTATCGGTCTAGTAGTAGTATTTAGGGTTGGAAAGTGGTCTTCCCAGCTTCAGACAAGATTTCACGTGTCTCGCCCTACTCAGGATACTGCTAAGTAAAAATCAGATTTCGCATACGGGACTATCACCCTTTATAGTTAATCTTTCCAGATTATTCTGCTATCATCATTTAGTCTATATTGCAGTCCTACAACCCCTAGTGCAAGCACTAGGTTTGCCCTCTTACGCTTTCGCTCGCCGCTACTGACGTAATCTCTATTGATTTCTCTTCCTTTGGGTACTAAGATGTTTCAATTCCCCAAGTTCGCCCCGCATTGCGGTAGTATATATCTCTATATACTGGGTTGCCCCATTCGGAAATCTACGGATCAAAGCTTCTTGACAGCTCCCCGTAGCTTATCGCAGTCTAGTACGTCCTTCATCGCCTCTACTAGCCAAGGCATCCACCATTCACTCTTAGTAGCTTACCTTTTTTATACCTAATAATTATGTTAAAGTAATTAATAGGCAGAATATTAATATTCTAATTCGCATCACTTCCTTGCTAAAGGTAATTTCAATTTAATGCTTGATTAAATTTAATCTTACGATACTTAATCTTTTATCTTTCAAGACGGAAAGCATTAACACTAAATTAGATAAGTTTTAAATCCTAATTTAGTTGTGATGTTAAACTTCTACTTTAAATACTAAACTTTATTAGTATATAAAGTGAAAAAAGATAAAATCTTAAGTCTTTAACAAGTCCTGTAAAATTGTTTTTTATTAAAACTTGCTTGTGACTCTTAACATTAATAAATTAAAGAACAACGATTTACAACATAAATAACTACATCGCTTCTAAAGACAAAAACAAGTTTGTTTTAGAAAGGATAATAATATAATGTAAAAGAAAAGCTTTATTAACTGTTAGAAAGTTAAAGGTGGTTTCTCAAATCGTGAGCTGGAATTATATAAGAGAGTTGCTTAAGAAAAGCTTAGAAAGTTGGGGGAATGGGGGGGGGGTTAGAAAGAAATTGTACTTGTCATATCCCAAACAGGCATCAAAACCCCCAAAGCAAGGACAAGAACCATGCCACCAACGCACAATAAAAGGAATGGTTCGATATACATTTGAATATTTTCGCTGGTATTATTAAATCTATCAAAATAATATTTATGCACATTTAAGAGGGCTTTGGCAAATTTCCCCGTCTGAACGGAGGTCGAGATAAGCCATATCGAAGTCTTGTCAAATATTTCAGCCCTTTCAAACGAGCTTTTTAAGTCAACTCCACTACAAATCATAAAGCCAATATCATCTAGCTTCTGCTTTAAATATTCATTTTTTACACTATTTGCCGCTTGCTTAATAGCGTCGATTAAGGGCATGCCAGAGTCAATAAGCTCGCTTAAGATAAAGCAAAATAGCGACAAGGATGAATATTTTATAATTTTATTTATTAGAAAAATTTTTAGCATAAATTTATCAAACGATAGCCTAAAATTACTGTTTGAGCTATAAAATCTAAGCATGACGAACATTAAAGCAAACACCAAAAGAAACACGAATAAGCCGTATGTACTAACAAAATCGTAAATAGCCAACAAAACTCTTGTAATCAGTGGTAAATTTGCGCCCATGTCAGAAAAAATTTGCGCAAATTGCGGGACAATAAATCCGCAAAGGATAAAAAACGCCACAATAATACCGATAAAAACTATGGCTGGATAGGTGCTGGCCTTGCGAAGCTTAGTGCGTGAAATTTGCTGATTTTTCAGAACTTCGGATAGACTTTTTAGGCTACTAGCAAGCTTTCCGCTACTTTCGCCCATGGCAATAAACGCAAGCGAGACAGTGCCTATTTTGGATTTAAATTTTTCAAAACTTTTTGTTAAAGAAAGTCCTAAAAGTACGTCATTGTGAACTTTTGTGAATATCTTTTTGATATTTTGATTATTGCTTGAGTTGGCTACATCATCAAGAGCCACGCTTATATTTACGCCAGCCTCTAAGAGCAAAGAAAGCTGCAAAAATGCGACGGATAAAGAGCCAATATCGACAAATTCGAAGCTAAATCTAGGAAAAGCAAATGCCTTACTAATCCTGACAACCACTCCAAGGTCGTCTGTCTTTAGCTCATCTAGGCTTTTAGCTTCGCGTAAAATTTCAAATTTCTTGCCGTCTTTGATGTAACAAATTCGAAATTTCATCTATTAAGAGCACTCTTTTTAAGATACACCAAAAATCTCTTTGAGCCATTATCTAGCATTATGCTGCTTTTATTTATTGAGATAAATTTAGAGCCAAGCACGTTATCGCCGACGCAGTACCACTGCTCATTAACCAAAGCGCAATCACCAAATAGTGCCGTTAAGATAAATTCATCATCGTCAAAAAACACATCATCAAAGCCAAGCAGCCCTCGACCAAAAGATGTAAGGCAGGCGCTAGCCAAAAGTAAAATTTTATATTTTCTTGACATACTCTAACGTATTGCGCGCGTCATTTTCGACATCTTTTACCATCTGATTAAATATTAATTTTTTATCGCAAAAGATTAAATTTTGTCTAAAATAAAACTTAAATCCAGAATTTGTAACAAATGCAGCCGCGCCAAATTCTCGCTCTAGCAAAAAATCCTCGTCGCTTATAAATTCCACCGCGCTCTCACCCACGCTAGCCGCAAACGCTTCTTGCTTTTTTAGCTCAATAGTACCCACGGCATACACCTTAAAGCCTAGCTTTAAAAACTCATCGATAAGCTTTTTGTACCCAGATAGTTGAGCCGAGCAACCAGTCATAGCACACTCTTTATCAAGCTCACCAGGTACGCTAGCACCGTGCATACCTAGCTTTGGATAAACGATAAAAATACAGTTATCTTTTAAAATTTCATAAAGTAAGCTTTTGTTTAAAATTTTCATTTAACGCACTTTATAATATAGGTAAAAGTTGGACCACTCTGCTCTATACTTAGCACTTCATGCCCTCGTTTTTTCGCGTCCTCTGGGACGGAGTTTATAGACTGTGGGCAGTCGCTAAGTATCTGTACCACTTGGCCATTTTTCATGCTCTCATACGCCTCAATAGCCGCCATAGCAGGGAACGGACAAGGCTCGCCTTTTAGATCAAGAATATAATCAATTTTCATTTTTTATCCTTTTAAAATAGACCTTTTCGTACCATAGTATAAAGCCGAGCATCGCTGCAAGTCCGATATATGTGGCAATCAGCCCAGAATATTTATGCTCGCTGATTAAATTTATCTTAGGATAGTCTGTGGCTAAAAAGCCGATTTTATCCCACACAAGTACGAGCAAAATAGTCCCTATGACATTTCCGATGCCGACAAACCAATAATGCGTCTGTCCCTCAACAGCACGGTACATCCAGCCAGTCTCGCAGCCCCCTGCTATGACTATGCCTATGCCAAATATAAATCCGCCTATACTCGCATTTAGCCCAGCCCAGTGGATTTTAGGGCTCACTCCAGCCTCTATAAAGGCATACGTCCCGATAGCACCTATCATCATCGCAACGACGATAGCTACAGCCATAGAGCTTCTGCCAGCTAGCCACAAATCACGAAATGCCGAAGTAAAGCACACTTGCCCTTTTTCCAGCAAAAAGCCAAACATCAAGCCAAAAACAAGCACAAGCGCGAATATCTCTTTTTTAGCCGTAACGTCATACATGATAAGGGCGGTTATTACGATAGTTATGATAAGGAGGATTTTATTCTTGCTGCTTTTTTCATGCTTTTGTGGGGTATACTCACATGTGCATTTAGCTAATTTTGCTTTTGATGCAAAGAATTTATTTTTTATTATCTTTGCTCCAACCCAAGTACCAACAATGGTCGCCACGGTAAAATACCAAGCATGCAGGCTAAATTGCGGAATGCCGGTGAAAAATGCTGCCAGATTGCACCCCATGGCAAGCCTCGCACCAAAGCCAGCCAAAATACCACCCACTAAAGCCTGAGTAACTCGTAGAGCAGAGGTTGGAAGTCTTAGCTTTACGTTATTTGATAAAAGTGCAGCAACAAATGCACCTAGAAACATACCGACTATCATTATACCGCTGCCCCTATCCAAAACGCCGCCTTTAAAACCGATTATATTAAGATATGTGTAACCTTTGGGGTCAAAGCCAAAAAAAGCTAGTATATGCCCACCCCAGCGTGTAAACTCACCAGTAACAGCAAAGAGTGCACCAGTAAGCCCGAAATAATACGCACTCAAAACGCCAATTAGTGGAACAACGATAAGAGGCGAATAGTGTTTTGATAAGAAATTTTGCATTGTAAAACCTAAAATTTATTATTGTCTAGCCTAGACACTAAATTTAAAAGTGTTATTTTATAATTTTTAAATTTAAATAACGCTTATCTCACCCCCCCCCATTTTTTTCAACAAATCCACCCTTTAGTAAAATATTTCCTTTATTAAAGAAGTTTTCCTTTAGTAAAACCTAGTAAAGAGCTGTAAAAACTGTAAAGAGTTGCAAAAAGCTTCACTTTAGTAAAATCTAGCAAAAAACTATAAAGAGTTATAAAAAGCTTTGCTTTACTAAAGAAGCTTTGCTTTGACTTATAATATATAGACCACTTAATAATTTAACAGGATGACTATTTATTGTATACACATTAAATAAGTAGACAAAGCAAAGCTTCTAAATACAACAAAATTAAACTATAATCAACAGGCATCTTGCACAATACAATAAAAACTGTATAAAAGTAGCTATCATACTAAACTTAGTCTAAGAGTGTTTTTAGGTTTTTACACCAAGCTTTATAAAATTAAAAATCATGATGACATTGCTTTGTAATATTAGTCAATGCTAATATGCTAAAAGCTATTTATACAAATAGTGGAGTATGGTGAAGTTGGGCTTGTGCAGTTAATTAGAATTTGTAATTAAAAAATAACGCTATCTTTTAAAAAAGCCAAAGGTAAATGATATATACCTAAGATAATCTAGATAACCTAAAATACTATAATATCTTATAATACAGCTTTATAAGACATACTTACACAAAAACACTAATGTAGATAATTTTAATTTATATAAAATCATTAAATTTAAATAATTCATATAAATACTATATTAAGTAACCCTAAAAGCAAAGAAGCAACAAGGCAAAAAATCATAAGAGGAAATCATGGTGGGCCTAACAAGACTTGAACTTGTGACCTCACCCTTATCAGGGGTGCACTCTAACCAGCTGAGCTATAGGCCCTTATGAAGCTTAGCTAAGCCTTTGGCTTATGGCTTAACTATAATATAAATATTGTGCAGTTTGTAAGCATCTTTAAAAGGCTTTTTTGCTTTAAAGATGATGGCTTTTAAATTTGATGGTGGAGAATAGCGGGATCGAACCGCTGACCTCCTGCGTGCAAAGCAGGCGCTCTCCCAGCTGAGCTAATTCCCCAAACAAAAAAACAACAGACAATTAGCTAAGCCTTTATGCACGCAGTGTCTGTATCGGTTCGCTTACGCTCACAACGATACATACAAAAAAGCAAAGCAGTTTGCTTTTTTATGTGCAAAGCTCACACTCTCCCAGCTGAGCTAATTCCCCCAAACAAAAAAACAACAGACAATTAGCTAAGCCTTTATGCACGCAGTGTCTATATCGGTTCGCTTACGCTCACAACGATATATCCAAAAAAGCAAAGCAGTTTGCTTTTTTATGTGCAAAGCTCACACTCTACTAGCTGAGCTAATTCCCCATTAAACAGTAATAACTAAAAATAACTATAATAGCAATATAGCTAAATTTAACACATATTGCCACAATAAATAGCTAAGACAGTAAAAACATAAATATAAAAAGCTACTTGCTATTATATTTACATTATACTAGAAACTAAAAATATAACTTAGCTAGGACAATGCCTTTATCTATGTATAGTATATCACCCATACTAGATTAATGATATATTGTAAAATAGGTGTAATAAGTTATTTTATTTATCCTACCTATTTTTACTTTTACATTCACAAAGCTCACACTCTACTAGCTTAGCTTTATACTTTAGATTATTTAAGTATTAATACTAATAAATTTAATATTTCAATATAGCAATAGCTATTAAAGATTTAATTACTCTTAACAATGGTATGTAACAGGGATATAGGCTAAAAGCCTTAGCCTCTGCTTTTGCCTTTGTAAGTGAGTAATGTTAGTCTAATGTCAATCTTTCAAATCTAAACAAGGATGATTGAGATATTTTCCTTTGATAGATATCTTGTGAGAGAATATCTATTGTACTCTAGAAAGGAGGTGATCCAACCGCAGGTTCTCCTACGGTTACCTTGTTACGACTTCACCCCAGTCGCTGATTCCACTGTGGACCATAACCAGTTTGGTATTTGGGCTTCGAGTGAAATCAACTCCCATGGTGTGACGGGCGGTGAGTACAAGACCCGGGAACGTATTCACCGTAGCATGGCTGATCTACGATTACTAGCGATTCCGGCTTCATGCTCTCGAGTTGCAGAGAACAATCCGAACTGGGACATATTTTATAGATTTGCTCCACCTCGCGGTATTGCGTCTCATTGTATATGCCATTGTAGCACGTGTGTCGCCCTAGGCATAAGGGCCATGATGACTTGACGTCGTCCACACCTTCCTCCTCCTTGCGAAGGCAGTCTCATTAGAGTGCTCAGCCTAACTGTTAGCAACTAATGACGTGGGTTGCGCTCGTTGCGGGACTTAACCCAACATCTCACGACACGAGCTGACGACAGCCGTGCAGCACCTGTCTCAAGATTCTAGCAAGCTAGCACTCCCGTATCTCTACAGGATTTCTTGGATATCAAGCCTAGGTAAGGTTCTTCGCGTATCTTCGAATTAAACCACATGCTCCACCGCTTGTGCGGGTCCCCGTCTATTCCTTTGAGTTTTAATCTTGCGACCGTACTCCCCAGGCGGTATACTTAATCCGTTAGGTGCATTACTGCCTTGACTAGCAAAGCAACAACTAGTATACATCGTTTAGGGCGTGGACTACCAGGGTATCTAATCCTGTTTGCTCCCCACGCTTTCACGCCTTAGCGTCAGTTGAGTTCTAGCAGATCGCCTTCGCAATGGGTGTTCTTCTTGATCTCTACGGATTTTACCCCTACACCAAGAATTCCATCTGCCTCTCCCTCACTCTAGATTATCAGTTTCCCAAGCAGTTCTATGGTTAAGCCATAGGATTTCACAAGAGACTTGATAATCCGCCTACGCGTCCTTTACGCCCAGTGATTCCGAGTAACGCTTGCACCCTCCGTATTACCGCGGCTGCTGGCACGGAGTTAGCCGGTGCTTATTCGTTGGGTACCGTCATTGTTCTTCCCCAACAAAAGGAGTTTACGCTCCGAAAAGTGTCATCCTCCACGCGGCGTTGCTGCTTCAGGGTTTCCCCCATTGAGCAATATTCCCTACTGCTGCCTCCCGTAGGAGTCTGGACCGTGTCTCAGTTCCAGTGTGACTGATCATCCTCTCAGACCAGTTACGCGTCATAGCCTTGGTGAGCCATTACCTCACCAACTAGCTGATACGATATAGCCTCATCCTACACCGAAAAACTTTCCCAACACAACTTGAGTTGTGGTGGAGTATGGGGTATTAGCAGTCGTTTCCAACTGTTGTCCCCCAGTGTAGGGCAGATTAGCTATACATTACTCACCCGTGCGCCACTAACGCATACTAGCAAGCTAGTACTTGTCCGTTCGACTTGCATGTATTAGGCACGCCGCCAGCGTTCACTCTGAGCCAGGATCAAACTCTCCATATAAAATATATGAAGTTTTTAATCTAAAAACTTTTTAAATTTAATTTATTTAAAAAATAAATTGTTTCATTGTTTTAGACTTATTATCATAAATAATAAATAAGTCTGGCTCAATCGATCACTTGTTTAGATTTCAAAGATTGACTATTGAAATATTTAAATACTAACACTATTAAATTATAGAACAACGATTTATTATTAAAGCCTGTAATCATAAAAGCTTATGAAAGAGCTTTTAATGAGTAAAGGGTAAAGTAAAGAAAAGCTTTATTAACTGTTAGAAAGTTAAAGGTGGTTTCTCAAATCGTGAGCTGGAATTATATAAGAGAGTTGCTTAAGGGGGGCTTAAAATTTTATGAGGATACACAAATTTCAAATAAAAAATAAAAAATAAATTTTTGGTATAATTTCAAATAGCAAAGTTTTTGAGGATACAAAATGAAAAAAATCAAGATAATTTCCACAATTTGTCTTACATTATTTATTATATACGTGATATTTGGATTTTGGGGAGTGCCGTATATCGTAAAAAACATACTCCCAGACAAGCTAAAAGAAAATGGTATAAATTTTAAAATAAACGAGATAAAGCTAAATCCACTAAGCCTAGAATTAAACGCAGACGGAGTGGAGTTTGGCACGAATGAGCCTATATTTGTGGCGGATAAAATTTATCTAAATATAGCATTTTTGCCTATTTTACAAAAAACGATAGACATAACATCACTAGATATTCAAAAACCACAAATAAATGTGAAACTAGGAAAAGGCTCAAACATTGCACAGCTAGCGAGCGATAAAAGCAAAAGCGATGAAAAAAGCGAGCCAAGTAGTGTCAAAATCAGGCTAAATGGACTAAACATAAAAGACGCAAGCGTAGAATACAATGATGATAAAAATAGCATTAAATTAGACAATATAAACTACGAAAATAACGCATCCACACAGGAGTTAATATTTTCTAGCAAGGGTGCACAGGTAAATTTAAAATCTATAAATTTAGGTAAAAGCACGGTTGATAGTGATGGGGTAAAAATAGGCTTTAGTGGCTTTGAGATAGGCGAGGAGCTAGAGCTAAAAAGTGACGATAATAAAATCAGTCTAAATATCGGCAAAATGGCTATTTTGGGACTCAGCCTAAAACAAAATGATACTAACGCAAAAACAGACATCATGGCAAAAGTCATAAGCTACGAGCTAGACATGAAAAATAGCCAAAGCTTGCTAACCATAAATGAGCTAGCGCTATCTGAACTGGATGCGCAAAGTGGGGTATTTAGCACTAACGTGAAACAGATAAGCTTAAGCCAAATAGCAGCTAATATAAAAGATAGCTTAAGCGCAAGTGTGGGCAAGCTAGAGCTTAGCGCAGTAGCTGCCACTGCAAATAAATCAAGCCTAGCAGACATTAGCAAAATAGCGATAAATTCGATAAATTTAAACCAAAATACACTAAATGCTCAAAGTATAAACGTGGGTAAAACTGAGCTTTTTGGCTCTGGTAAAAATGGCTTTGATGTGCTAAACATAAGCCAAATCGTAGCCAATCCAAACACCATGCAAATAGGCGATGTGGCGCTTGATAAGATGCGCTTTCAAAGTGATCTTACAGATAGCGGACTAAGCGTGCTAGAGCCGATATTTGAGGCTTTAAGCAATAACAAAGCCAGCAAAAATCCACAAAGCCCTAGTGATAAAGCACCGATAAATTTAAAAATAGAAAACATTGCATTAAATGAAGCTTCAATAAATTTAGCGCATAAATTTAAAGGCGAAAGTATTACATTAAAAAACGACAGGATAAATTTAAAAATAAAAAACTTTAGCTTAAATGATAGATTTAATCTAAGCTTAAGCGCAAAAGATGCTCTCACAGACCTAAATGTCTCTGGTACGGCTCAAATAAGCCCACTAAAAGCGCAGCTAAAGCTTGATGCGCCAAGTATCATAATAAGCCCGTATTATGCATACGCAAGGCCATTTTTAAATGCGCAACTAGGCGGAAAAGGAAGGCTAAAACTAACCTCAAACATCACGCTAAATGGCGAAAAATACAGCCTGCACTCAAAAGCCAACCTAAATGACATAAGTCTCACCGAAAACTCAAACAAAAGCCTGCAAGTCGATGAAATCGCACTACAAAGCCTAGTACTAACACAAAATAGCCTAAGTCTAGACGGGCTTAAAATCTCATCTGTAAAAGCAGACATCATAAGACAAAAAGACGGCAAACTAAACCTAGCCGCACTCATAAAAGAGCAAAAAAACGAAAAAACTCCAGCCAAAAGCAAGCCAGAAACTAAGGACGAGGAACTAAAGCTCGAGCTAAAAAATATAAGTTTAAATGACGCAAAAGTCTCATTTTCTGACGAAACAGTGGGCTTTAAAACCCAGATAAATAGGCTAGACGCCTCAGCCACAGCACTCACTAAAGTAGCACCCATAAGCCTAAGCGCAAACGCAAATGATGCGTATTTAAGCATAAATGGCAAGGCGCTTTTAACAGACATAGAAGAAGATACTGAGCTTAAGATAAACTTAAAAAATTTAAACCTCCAGCGCCTAAGCCCATATAGCGCGAAATTTCTAGGCAGAGATATAGACACAGGGCTTGCGACGCTGTTTACTCAAGTAAAAATAAATAAAGGCGCACTAAACGTCTCAAACGACCTAAATCTGGATAATCTAGTCCTAGGCAAAAGCGTGCCAAGTCCTGACGCTGTGAGCCTGCCGCTTGATATGGCGCTGGCAATACTACGAGATTTTAAAAACCAAATCGACATAAGTCTGCCTATTAGCGCGAGTGTAAATGACCCTAGCTTTCACTTTGCTGGCGTCGTGGTGCAAGCAATCACTCAAATGCTAACTGATGTGGTGTTTTCACCGTTTAAATTCATCGGAAAAGCCCTAGGAATGGACGCTAGCAAGCTCTCATCGATAGATTTTGCCGCTGGAAGTGCACAAATGCTTCAAAGCGAGAGCGAAAAGGCTGCTGAATTTAAAAAAATAGCCGAGGAAAAGGGCTTTAAAATCACAATAACACCAGAATTTAATCCAAATGCAGACGCAAAGGCTATGGTGCTAAGCGAATTAGGCGAAAAAGCGAGTAAAGAGGAGATAGAAAACGAGATTAAAAAAATAGACCTAAAAGAGTTGCAAAATCTAGCTTTAGAGCGCGCAAACGCCGTAAAATCAATGCTCCTAGAAGCTGGCATAAGCCAAGACAACATAAAAATCGAAAGCAAAATCGATACAAACGCACCAGTAAAGCAGGATAAATTTATCCCTATAAAAATGGGTATAAGCAAGTAAGGAACACACATGAAAATAATCGGACTAATCGGTGGCATGAGCTATCAAAGCACCATCACCTACTATCAAGCGATAAACGAGGGCGTGGCGGCACGGCTTGGCGGGCTAAGCTCGGCTAAGTGCGTGATATATAGCGTGGATTTTGCATCCATTGAGAGCTTTCAACGTGCTGGCAAATGGGACGAAGCGGGGGCGGTGCTACTAGATGCGGCTAGGCAAGTAACGGCGGCTGGGGCTGATTTTGTGCTACTTTGCACTAACACTATGCACAAAATTGCCTCCATCCTAAGCGCTAACGGTATAAATCTCCTGCACATCGCCACAGCTACCGCCGAGCGGATAAAACGAGACGGCGTGCGCCGTGTGGGGCTGCTTGGCACGAAATACACGATGACGCAGGATTTTTACAAGGGCGAGCTAGAAAGGGCAGGGCTAGACGTGATCGTGCCAGAGGGTGCGGATGTGGATTTGATAAATGATATCATATTTAACGAGCTTTGTAAGGGCGAGATAAAGGAAAGCTCAAGGCGTGAGTTTGTCCGCATTATTGGGCAGCTTGACGTGGCTGGAGCAGATGGCGTGATACTGGGATGTACGGAGATTGGACTGCTTGTAAGTGCGCCTGATACACCGCTAAGGCTATATGACACGACGCTAATCCACGCCGAAGCAGCTGTAAGGCTGGCACTGGGGTAAGTTTAGCTAACCCAAAGCCAGTCAAAAAGAAATTTAATATTGATTAGCCTATAGTGCCGAAATATCCAATGCTAAAAAATTTTATTATTTTGGCAAATAAATCGGCAAGCCTGCATTTAGTCTATCAAAAACAGAGTGGGTATTTTCTTTTATTTCACTATCTCCGTTTTTAGAAGCCAATTTAAGCATTCTAGCACCTTCTTTTTTGTTATTAAGCTCTTCTGTTACATAAAATAGCCCACCAAGAAAGCAAGCACTATATTTTGGGATAGACTTATCATCGCAAGCTTTTTTATAATATTTAGCAGATTTTTTAAAATCTTTCAAATTTAAAGCACCATTGCCAGCAAAAAGGCAAGCAGAAGCTCTGATTTCGCGAAAAGCACCTGGAATTTCATTTATTTTTGTATCACATATTTTTGCACCATATTTTAAAATTCCAACACTATCGTTACTCCTTTGGGTCAAATTTAAAGCTAATTAGTTTGTAATTATTCTACCCCTCCCCTTTTTTTAGAATTTGCTTAATAAATGGTAAATGTGGGGGGCTATTTTGGGACTTTGTGGAGAGCTTTGGAATTTAAACCCAACTAGTGGTGGCAAGTCATTAGCAAACCACACAAAAGCAAGTGGCATAGGGCTTAAATTTAAAGCCACAAAGCCAAAGCGGCGTGATAAGATACGAGCTAGCCACGTCGATTTAGACGCAAAAATGTAGGAGTTTTATCAAAATGAGCCAAATTTAAGCGTCCCCCATAGGCGTAGCGCCAAACATTTTAGCATACTCCCTGCTAAAGTGCGACGGGCTATTATACCCCACCATAAACGCCACGTCGCTTGCCCTTAGGCGTTGCGATTTTAGCAGCTCTTTGGCGTTTAAAAGCCTGGTGCGTTTTAAAAACTCAGCAGGCGTAAGCGTGGTGATACGCTTAAAGTGTGAGTTAAAGCTTGACTGGCTCATATCAAGCTCCCTTGAAAGCCTAGCTAGGTCGATTTTGTTGGCGTACTCGCTGCTTATTATCTTGCTAGCCCTTGCGATTTTTGCCTCCACGCCGCCCATTGCAAAAACGCTCTTTAAAAGCGAGCTAGCCTGGCTATTTAGCAGGATAAAAATAATCTCATCAAGCACAAGCTGAGCTAGAAAATCCCTAGCCGCGGCGTCCTTTTTAAGCGAGCCAACAAGCCTAGATACCGCGCTAATAAGCTCGTCTGTAAGCTCGGTTTTAACGACGGCATTTTGGCTTTGGCTAGCTGGCAAGTCTAGCTTTACCCTAGTTAGCACGCTGGCTATGGCTTGGGGGCTGGGGGTGATTTTTAGCGCTAGATATGGGGCGTTTATGCGCACGAGCGAGGGCAGGTGCGTAGCGACAAAAAGCACATCGCCGCAAGCGTAGCTAACCGCCTGCGAAGCACCCATCTGCACGGACTTGCTCCCACTTAGTATCACACAAAGCGACGGCTCATACACTCCGCTAAAAGCGGTGTCGGCGTCAAATTTATACACGCTAAGCCACTTTATTGGCGTTTGTATTAGCCCATTGCCACTAAAAGCGGCTTCAAGCTGGCTTTTAGCGCTGCGTAAAATCTCACTCATTAAGCCCACTTACCGCCATCGCCGCGCGAAACTCCCTGACTTCATACTCAGCTAGCTCTGGATAATAAACATCACCTGCGATAATCTCATCAAGTGCTGCCCTGCTTGGGGCTTTGGCGATTATCACGCCTGCGTTTTGCTCGTCTAGGTAAGGCCCTAAAAGCAGAAAATCCCCAGCCTGAAAATGGCTAGTAAACCACTGCCTATGAGCCGCCAAAAGCTCCGCCGCCCTTTGTTCGTCTAAAAGCTCAGCTTTGATTTTAATGCTAATGATATACACGCCTAGCCCCTTAAGCTTTCAATGAGCGCTATAAGCTCGGCAGCGTAGGCTTTGGCCATTTGGGCTTGCGATTTTGCCGCTGCTTCGTCCCTGCCGACGTAGCTTACGCCGTTTAGGATTTTAATAAAGCGTAAATTTAAATTACAAAGTTTTGCCGTGCTTTCAAACTGCACCAAATATTCATTCATATCGTGCCCTAAAAAGCCATCTTTTTTATACACCGCCTCAGGCGCGCCTGTGCTAAATGAGACGACTAGCTCCTTGCCGCCAAGGCGTGCCGCCGAGCCGTGTGCAAAGCCGTGAGTGAAAACTTCATCGAGCCATTTTTTCATAATTGCAGGCAGGCTATACCAGTAAAATGGAAACTGCCAGACGATAATATCCGCCCAAAGCAGGGCTTCTTGCTCGGCTGGCACATCGATTTTATAGTCCTTATAAAGCTCGCCTAGATTTCGGATTTGCACGCCACTAAGCTTAGCTAGCTCGGCTAAAATCGCCGCATTTGCGACTGATTTGCTCAAATCTGGGTGTCCCGAGATGATTAAAACATTTTTCATTTTTGTCCTTTTTCAAATTTAAACTCGCCCCTATTTTGTAGCAAAAATGGGCTGATTTTGATAATCTTCTTACTCGCTACCATATCCTTGCTTTGGCTTATGTAAAGCTTAAAATGCTCCGTCTGCCTGTGGCTTTCATACGCTTGCTCGCTCGCATAAATTTCAAAAAAATACCAGCGCTTTGGCTCGCTCTCATCGCTTGCCGCCCACATCGCCAGCACGCCGCTTTCAAGGCTAAAAGCCTGCTTCATTTCAGGCACTACCACGCTTTTAAAAGCATGCTCGTAGCCATCTTTTAGCTCGATGATGGCTAGATTTACTATCGTGCTAGCCTCCTGCGCAAAGGGCTTTTGCAGCACGATTTGTGGCACAAGATTAAATTTAGTCTTTTCGCCTTTTAAAATCACTGGCGCAGCCTTTAAAAACTCCTGATACTGGGGCGAGCGAAGGTGATTTTCATACTCTGCTTTGCCAGCATAAAGCTCGGCTATGTAAGCACTCTTGCCGCTATTTTCAAAGCCTAGATACATCGCTTCTGCGTCATTTTTGCTTGCAATTGAAGTCGTGATATTGTGCCTTGCCACGCTTTTAAACTCGTGCGCGTCACCCACACCAAGCTTGAATAAATTTAAAACAGGCACTTCATCGCCAAAAGCCAAAGTAAAACAAGCCAAAAACGCCAAAACAAACCGCCACATAATCGCTACCATGACTGATTTACTGGCGTGACAGCCATATCGCACACGCTCGTATCATCTGGCAGGCTTAGGGCATACGCCACCACGCTAGCCACCCTATCGGCTGGGATTTGGTGGGCTTTATAAAGTGCGGCGTAGCCATCTTTGGTCGCTTCATCTGTGATGTGGCTTATTAGCTCTGAATGCACGGCGGCTGGGTAGATGGTGGTCGTTTTTATGTTCGCCCCGCTTGCAGCGCTCTCCATTCGTAGGCTATCCATTAGCGCTTTTACCGCCCATTTGCTAGCGCAATACACCCCCGCCCCTGGGTAGGTCTTTAGCCCTGCTACTGATGAGTTGGCTATGAAGTGTCCGCTCTTTTGCTGCGTAAAAATCGGCAAAAACGCCGCTATGCCGTAAAGCACGCCCTTAATGTTAATATCGACTATCAAATCCCAGTTCTTCACTTCAAGCGCAGCTAGGGGCGAGTTTGGCATTACGCCTGCGTTTAAAAACACCGCATCAACGCGCCCATACTGGCTTAGTGCAAAGCTGGCTAGGGCTTTATTTGCTTGCTCATTTGCTACGTCTGTGGCTAGGTAGCAGGCCTCGCCGCCATTTGCTTTTATGGCGCTAGCTATCTCTTTTAGCCGCTCATCTCTGCGTGCGGCTAGGACTAGCTTTGCGCCCTGGCTGGCTAGTGCATGCGCGGTGGCTTCGCCTATGCCTGAGCTAGCCCCAGTTATCACTACGACTTTATCTTTTAGTTTTTGCATTTTTGCTCCTTTGATTTTGGTTACAAAATTATAGTCAATTTCTTGCAAACAGACGTAGAATAAATTTGCAAATTCCTTGCACTTTTTGACAAATTTTGCCCCCACCTAGCCAAAGCAAGCAAAACAAACGCAGGCCACTAGCTTTAAATTCCACCAAAAATCTGCTATAATAGCCACCAAATTTATCACACAAAGGATACACACTTGCACCCCAGTAGCGACAATTCGCTTTTTATGATAGCCCTAGCTGTCTTTTTTATCTTTCTAAACGCCTTTTTCGTCCTTTCAGAGTTTTGCCTTGTCAAAGTCCGTCGCAGTCGCCTTGAAGAGCTTATCAAAGAGCGAGTAGCAAACGCTCAGCTAGCCCTAAATATGACCTCCCGCCTAGACACCTATCTCTCCGCCACCCAGCTTGGCATCACGCTTAGCTCGCTTGCGCTTGGCTGGATAGGCGAGCCAGCCATCGCAAGGGTGCTTGACGAGGCACTCGCGCCGCTTTTTAACGGCAACGACCTAGCCCTGCACTCCGTTAGCTTTGCGATCGCATTTACTCTTATAACGCTGCTTCACGTCGTCCTTGGCGAGCTAGTGCCAAAGAGCATAGCCATAGCCAAAGCCGAGTCTAGCGTGCTTAAAATCGCACGCCCACTGCACCTTTTTTGGCTCGTTTTTTCTCCTGTGATTAAGACCTTTGACCTGCTTGCTGCGGCTGGGCTAAAGCTGCTGGGGATTAAGCCAGCTAAGGAGAGCGAGATAGCCCACTCTGAAGAGGAGATAAAAATCATAGTCGGCGAGAGCCTAAAAGGCGGCGTGCTCGATAGCTTTGAAACCGAGATAATCAAAAATGCCGTCGATTTTAGCGACACGGTGGCAAAGGAGATAATGACGCCACGCAAGGATATGGTCTGTTTAAACAAGCAGCGTAGCTTTGATGAGAATTTAAAGCTCGTTTATGAGAGCAAATATACACGCTACCCCTACATCGACGGCAGCAAGGATAACATCATCGGAATGGTGCATATTAGGGATATTTTGAGCCTGCATTTTGATGAGAAAAAGAGCAAAACTCTTGATGATATCGTGCGTAAATTTGTCATCGTCCCTGAAAATCTCTCAATCTCAAAGGTGCTGCTAACGATGAATAAGCAGCAAATCTCAGCAGCGCTTGTGATGGATGAATATGGTGGGACGGCGGGGCTACTTACGATGGAGGATATTATCGAAGAGATACTGGGAGATCTAAACGACGAGCACGATGAAGCCGAGAGCGGCTACCGCAAGATAAGCGATGATATTTATGAGTTTAGTGGACGCTACGAGCTTGAAGAGGCGGCTGAAATCCTAGGCGTGGGCTTTGATAATGAAGCCGAGCAGGTAACCATCGGCGGCTATGTGTTTAATCTCATCGGCCGCCTGCCTGTGGCGGGAGATAGGGTTGAGGATGAAAACTGCTATTATGAAGTACGCAAAATGGAAGGCACTGCGATAAAGACGCTAAAAGTCAGGCTAAAAAGAGCGGAGACCGAAAATGTGGAATAAGAATGTGAAAAACCCATTGATAACAATATTGATTAAATTTTAAACAACATAGGGCAAAAAATGAAAAATTTAAACCTACGCAAAATGCGTAAAATAGGCACAGGGGGGGGGTAGAACAGCTCTTTCAAGACTAGCCAACGGTAAAATCCTATACCTAAGCGACTTTAAAACTCTTATTAAAAAAGTTGGGATAAAATCTGGCGATACGGTATTAATACACTCTGAAATATTTCATCTAGGAAGTCCGTTACTGCCTGCTAAAGAGTACCTAAAAACTCTAGCAAATGAAATCATTAATGCCATAGGCAAAACTGGCACACTTGTGGCACCAACATACACTTATAGTTTTTGCGAAAATAAAATCTATAATCCAACTATGAGCTACTCAAAAATGGGTGCTTTGAATGAATTTATTCGCAAAAATTACGCCACACATCGTACATTTGATGCAAACTTCTCCCATGCTCTACTAGGCAAAAATTCAGAACGGCTAATGCGCGCAAACAGCCATGATACATTTGGCAAGGATGGGTTTTTTGCCGCCTTTAAAGCCCTAAACGGCAAGGTCTTGTTGTTAGGAGATGATAAAATAGGTGGCACACTATTTCACCATGTCGAAAAAATGGCAGGGGTAAGCTACAGATTTGACAAGAAATTTAAAGGTATTTTGCAGATTAATGATGAAAAAACACCACATCTAAACATCTTTTTCGCACGTAAACTCGACACACCAAGCATCGCAAGACCACAAAACTACATAAAACGCAGCCTAAAAAGCTATAAAATCGCCAAAATAAAAAATGTAGTCGTCGCTAGCTATGGTGCAAAAGAGCATTTCAAAAAAACTATAAAAAAGCTTAAAAAAGATGAAAAATGCTTTTTGTAATTTTAAAATTTAAAGGAGAAATCTATGAAAAAAGATGAATTTTTAGTCGCATTTTGCGAGCTTTTACAACGCGATGAGAGTGTGAGTGAGAGCACAAGGCTTTTTGATTTAGAAGAGTGGGACTCGCTTGCATATTTAAATTTAATGAGCTTTTTTGCCGAGCATTTTGGAATTAGAATAGAACCAAATACTCTCAAAGAGTGTCAAAATGTAGCTGATATAATAAATCTAGCAAATGGCAAAATCAACGCTTAGCGGACTATATCTAGTAACTGGCGCAAGTAGTGGCATAGGACTTGAATGCGCTCGCTCTATTATAAAATCAGGTGCTAGTGTCATAGCGGTACATCGTAGCGAAAGTGGCTTGAATAAACTAAAATCTAGCCTAAATGATAGCGAAAAAACTAGACTAATCCATGAGCCAAAAGAGCTTTTAGAAAACGTCAATACCCAAAAGAAGTGGGTATTAGAACTTAGTAAAAAGTACGGCAGATTAGCTGGTGGAGTACTAAGCGCTGGCGTGATGGATGATGTGCCAGTTTCAGCGGGTGATTTTATAATAAAAACAAAACAGATATTTCAGATAAATTTATTCAGCACATTAGCACTTGCAAGTGGGCTGTGTGATAGAAGGGTGTTAGACGGAGATAATAAAAGCATAGTCGCCATATCAAGCCTAGCCGCATACCGTAGCATAATAGGCACAACAGCCTACACCGCAAGCAAAGCCGCGTTAAATGCAGCATTTAGAGTGATTGCAAAAGAAGTTGCTAGGCTAAATATAAGAGTAAACACAATCTCGCCTGGCTTTATAAAATCACCAAACAAAGCTGGAGAAATAACCGCTAGTGATGTAGCTAAGCTCTCAATATTTTTACTAAGTAAAGAAGCAATCCATATAAGCGGAGCTGATTTTATGTTAAGCTCAAAAGGTTGCCTAAAAGCAAAACAAAAGCACAATAAATTTATAATTTAAAAGACACTTTAAAGCCATGCTCTACAAAGGCGTGCAACAAAAATGTCAAAGCACAAAGTCATAGGAAAAATAAAAATGAGTAGCGTAAAATTTACAAAAGCAAAAATAAGCGCGGTCGCCACCTGCGTGCCCGAGTTTAGCGTGCATTTGCGCGATGAGTGCGATAAAATTTATGGTGGAAATAGGCAGAAGCTAGAAAAAATCATAAAAACCATAAAGCTAGACAAGCGCCACATAGTCCGAGGATACACCACCGCAAGCGATTTAAGTCATGCAGCTGCTACCGAGCTTTTTAATGGCGGCATAGAAAAAGATAACATAGACGCACTCATTTGCGTTACGCAGACGCCTGATTTTATGATGCCATCAAACGCAGCCTATCTACACGGCAAGCTGGGATTAAGCGAAGAATGTAGCTTTTTTGACGTAAATCAAGGTTGCGCTGGCTATGTGTATGGGCTGTGGCTTGCATTTAGCCTCATCGAAAGTGGTGCAGCAAGCAAGGTACTGCTATTAGTAGGCGATACGATAAGTCGGACCATAAGCCAAAGCGACACCAATCTAGCCCCGCTAATAGGCGACGGTGCAAGCGCTACTGTGATAGAAAAAAGCCAGAGCGAAAGCTACTTTGAGATACTCTCAAATGGGGAGAAATTTGAGACCATTATCCGCCCAAATAGCGGCTTTCGCAACGCTAGTAGCAGCTTTTTTAAAGACAAGCGCATACTAGAAGCAAGCAATCTAAGAAGCATGAACGACATGTATATGGACGGAGCTGGGGTATTTGATTTTGTGCTTCACTGTGTGCCGCCGCTACTTAGCCGCACTCTTAAAAGTGCTGGCAAAAGCGCAGATGAGATCGATTTTTTATTGCTTCATCAGGCGAATGAATTTATGCTAAACAAAGTCGCAAAGAGCGCTGGCTTTAGCGAGGAGCAAATCCCACAAGGGCTAACCGCCCAGTACGGCAACCTAGGCAGTGCTAGCATACCAGCTATCATCACGCACTCCATAGGAGAGGGGTTACAACAGGATAAACGCCTAAGCGTAGCTATGGCTGGATTTGGTGTGGGTCTTAGCTGGGCTGGGGCCGTACTAGAGCTTGACGGTATTTACACGCCACCTATGGTGTTTTTAAAAGAATAATGACACAACCAATAAAGACTTTAGCGAGGCTTTAAATTTATTAGGATTTTTGCGCCTGCGACTAGTCTAATCTGGCAGCCTTTAGCTGGGCTTGCAAGATGACAAAGAAAAGCAAGAAATTTGATTAAAGATAGCCTAAATTGCAATATATCGGTGCGAGAATTTAATATTAGGTTAAATTTTAGCCTAGCTGATTTAGATGGCTTGAGATTAAATTTATACTTAATTTTTAGCCAGCCACAGGGTGTTTATGGCAACGGCGGATAGAATGATTGCTCCACCGATAAAGATAGCAAATGTCGGCACCTCACCCAAAATTGCCCAGCCAAAAAGCGGAGCAAAAACGCTCTCAAGGATCAGCAAAAGCCCCACAAATGCAGGTGCTAGCCCAGAAGCTCCACGTCTAAGCAAAAGTCTAGAAATCGGCGTAAGCACTAGCCCCATAAAAATAATAAGCCCCAGTCCACTAATTCCAAAAGCATGTTGCGTCTTTGTGATATTTTTAAGCCCATCTAGCCACAAATACCATTCCTTACTATCTTTATCACTTGCATGCTCTAACACACTAAAACTAGGGCTAATAACCACACTATTAAGCCTAGCCAGTGGCAAATTAGCCTGCGCTACCAACCCACAGAGATTAGCCAAATCAAAGCTGTGCCATGGCTTTAAGTAGCCAAAGGTAATAAAATCGCTTTTTATACCCATTTTACATTTATTAAGCTTATCCAAGCGCGAATGCTCGCCTGTGTTATCGCTACTAGCACTGCTAAGAACATACACGCTTAAATTATCAGGCATTTGCGCAAAAAGCGCCTCCACGCCTTTGCTAGCTATAAAATATCCGCCTACACTAAGCCCATCTAGCGGAAAAACCCAGCCATTTTTGCTAAATTTTTCGCCCATCTCGCCTAGGCTAGCTCTACCAGCTATGACTTTAAGACCCAAATCCTCACTCTCATACCATAGCCCAATTGTACCCAAAACCACAAGCACGCCACTGCCAATAACTGCCGTCGTTGCCGAACTCACACGCTCAAAGCTCGCCCACACCACAAAAAGCAGCGAGTAGAACAAAAGGCAAGCAAGGCTAGCCACCAGCCCCATCACGCCCACTTCGCCAAGCCCTCCACCTACTATGACAGCCAGCCCAACCGCTACAAAAAACGCTGCTACAAATACGCTTAGGCTCGTCTTTTTACCCAGCCACAGCCAGCTAATCACCGCACAGCTAACAGGAGTAGCGGCAAGCACGAGCGTAGGTAGGGCTATGCCAGAGAGCTTAACTGCGGTAAAAAAGCTTAAATTTGATAATCCCATAGCCAGCCCAGCGAGCCAGCCAGCCATGCCAGATAAGCCAAAGCTACGCCTAATCCCAGCCCTACTAACGGCTAAAATCGCAAGATTTGCCAGCCCAAAAGCCAGCCCAAAAACCACCGCAAAACCAAAGCTATCCCCACCGCTAAGCCTGATAATAACCCCCTCAAAGCTCATCAGCACCACCCCAGCAAGCACCAAAGCCACTTGGTTTTTAAACTTATCCGCCATTTAACGCCCTGTTTTGTCAAATTCTAGGAGCATTATAGCCTTATTTTGCTAAAAAGGGCTAGGCAAAATCGCACAATTTTGGGGGCTTTGGATAAATTTAGTTTGCAAAAAGTAGGGAGGGGGGGGGTGAATTTAAATTTGGCTAGTTTTTAAAATTTGCTAGCACAAAACGCCAAAACGATAGGTAAACCAAAAGAGCAGAATCACAAAAGCAAAGCCACGCAGGATAAAATTCACTAACAAATTTAAAATTTAAACCATAACACACACCGCTAATTCGCACCAGTATCCGTAACACTTCACGGCGTCGAAGCGAGTTAAAAGCGTGGCAAGGCTTTGGTGTAAAATCCAAAAACACTCGCTACTTTTATACGAGCGACAAGCCCCACTTAACGCATGGTACAAGGCTTATTTTTAAATTTTTAAAGCGTTAGTATTGTTTAAAAAGTCAAATCCGCTCACGCATTAGGTGGCACGTTTAGGCAAGCCAGCGCTAAAACGCAAAACCAGCCTAAAATCTATAAGCCAGCTCCACTCTAGCGCCATTTTCGCCCTTTAAATCGCTAATCGCACGCACGCTAGCCGCGACACTGCCCCACGATTTAGAATATCCCAGCCACAGCTGTTGGCCTAGATTGCTCTTTGGTGTGGTTTTAAGCGTAGCAGCGACTTCGTTAACCCCATCGCTTAGCCTGCCCTTTAGCTCGCTAGGACTATCGCCAAAGTGCCTATACACCGCATATCCAGCCTCAAGCCCTCCAAGTCCCACGCTCACACCCACACCAAGCTCACGCCTGTGCTTTTTCTGAGCTAGGGTATCAAGCCACACGCCATTACTTACGCTTTGGCTCCGGTTTGACCGCACCCTATCAAGCCCAAACCCAACGCTAGCAAAAGGCGTAACGCTCGCTCCAAAAGCCTCAAAGCTCGCTCCACCCACCGCACGCAGGCTAAAACTATGAGTGTGCATTCCTAGCGTCTTGTCAAAATAGTCCGTATAATCGCCCAAAACAGCCGCCCTAAAAGTCTGTCCAAAGCCCACGCCAAGCCCCAGCCCACGCACTCTAGCCTCATCTATCTTGCCCTCTCGCACGCTCGCTCTTAGCCCCACATTTTCACTAGCTAGGCTAGCTTGCAGGCTGCGGACGCTACCGCTGCTTAGCCACTGCGTGCTGGCTTTTAGCTCGCTTAAAAATGGCTTAATCGCACTAGCGTCATCGAGTGCGCCAAAATACGCCCTAGCCCTGCTGGCTCGCTGATAGGACTTCGCTTGTCTCTCTCCGCCTAGGCTAAGAAGCAAGTCTCTAAGCTCGCTATCGCTCATTAAGGGCAAAGCACTAGCCAGCAAGCCAAAGCCGCTACTAGCTGGGGTTAACGTAGCAGAAGCTGTGCTTGGCAAAGCGGTGGTGCTAGGGCTTGACGCGCTAGATAGAACCACAGAGCCAGCACTAGCAGGCGTAGCCGTATCATTAGCCGCAACTCTAGCTAAGCCGCTGCTAGCTGGGGTTAAATTTAAACCATCCCCATTTTCATCGCTAGCCACAGAGCGTATTGCACGCCGTAGCGTCGTAGCCCCCGCACTAGCGGCTGCGTCGTGTGCCAGCCCTAGATTAGATAGCATAGCCTTATCACCTGCGTAGTCCATACTTACCTTTATGGCGTCGTAGTTTTGTCCGCTCACGCTAAAGCTAATTTTCTCGCTTTTTAAATTTGAAAACGCCGCATTCATACTCTGCGTCGTGGCACTAAAGCCGCCTGTAATGCCGCCCTTTGCGATTAGGGCGTTTTCGGCTAGACTAAAGCCGCTGCCATTTTTAAGGGCATAAGCGTGCTTTATACCTGCGATATTTAGCGTGCCTGCTAGGCTAGCACTGCCTGCTACGGCTAGGGGCTCGCCCAGCAGGACGTTTAGCTTTGCGTTAGCTTCTTGCGTAAAGTTGCCCGCAATTAGCATAGAGCGGTTATTTCGCTCTTCGTTTAAATTTGCATTTGGATTAAATTTAGCGCTTGAAAAAATCGAGTAGGCATTTAGCACGCCCTTGTTATAGACATCCTTTAGCACGCCAGAGCCGTAAAGTGTGCCGTCATTTGCAATGATGGTATCTGAGCTAGTCTGGATGCCGTCTATATTTAGCACGCCGCCTTGCCCCACACGAGTGCTGCCCTTATAGGTGTTTAGCCCTGAAAGGGAGAGGGCATTATTCTCGCCGCTGCCGACGACTATTAGCCCATAATTGCCGCTAATGTCATTAGCAAATTTAAATATCTCGCCAGCCCTGCCAGCTCTTTTATCTAGGTTATGATCTAAATCCGCCACAAAATCCTCACCCCAAAACTGAGCCGGCCCGTATATAGCAAGGTGAGGCTGGATAAGTCCCCAGCCGTAGGTATATTTATCGCCCAGATCCTTTGCCGTCGTTAGCAGGGCTTGCTGCACTCCGTGAGCGTCAAGAAAGGGCAGCACGCTACGCACCAGTGCTGCAGCACCAGCCACGTATGGCGCTGCCATAGATGTGCCTTGTTCGACGTGATAGGCATTCTCTACCTTATCGTGATAATACGTATCCCCATAAGCCACCAAGCAAAAATCTTTAAATTCTCCGCATTTAAAGGAGTATCTAGCAATGCTTGCATTTGCCTCTACTGCACCTACGGCAATTAGCTGGCGATTTAGCTCTGGATATTTATCTTGTTCATAATGGGCAATTAATGGCACTTGATTTCTTTTGCCTTGATTAAAATCATAAGTGCCATTTCCCAAGGATATAGCTACAAAAAGATCATTTTCTCTTAAATATTTAGCCAAAGCTTTTGCGTTTGAGTCGCTTCTATATCCCTTTCTAAGCTCATCTATAGTCATATAGTATCCATAAGAAAAGCTTAAAACGCCTATTTTATTATTATTTACTATGTTATAAAATAGTTCTGAGCGTATAAAATCATCATCTATACGCCTATTATCATATGTTCCGTGCATTCCTAAAAACGCCACCCAGCCATTATCTCTCATAAAATCAAGCTTTAAATCGTATTGCGAATATTCTTTTGGTAAATTTGTCCCAATATCGCCGATGATAACATTTGAAACTATATCGCCGTGAGTCGGAGCGTCAAATTTTGCAACGCCAAGGTCGTTGTAGTAATAATTTACCCCTCCCTTAAACGCACCATAATAAAGCCCAAGCCTATTTGTAATAGCAGTATCAGCTATTAAAACTCGCCCGCTAATCGCATCATAAAGCGGAGCGTAAGCGTTTAGGCTGTAGGCTATGCCAGCTGGGTTTAGCCATACATTGGCGTCTAGGTCGGTTCGCTTGTCTCTTTGTAGCCGAGAGAGGACATTGAATTCAAAAAGCTCGTGTATCCTTGAAGCACCATATCTAAGCTTACTATCTAGCGTTGCATAGTCATCTACTTGCACTATCGCAGCTTCTTGGCTAAGGGCATTTGTGCTAGCTAGGATTTTTATGCCGTCATAATCAGAAAGGATTGAGTTTTTATACACCGGTATCCTAGCTCCAGCAGAAATGTAGCTTTCCGCGGTCGAGCGTCTGTTTCTAGACGCCATATCGTCTCTTGCCACGCTGCTAAGTAGAGAGTCGGCTCTTTTGCTTAGGTCAGTCTGCGAACTTGGCACTGGGCTAGTCAAACTAGCCGTGCTAGACCATAGCGGAGTGGAGGGTTTTACTGGGTTTAAGGCTGCGTCATTACTTTTAAAAAGTGTCCTGCTAAATGGTATATAGCTATTCAAATTTGACGAAGAGCTTGGTGCTGGATTTACAAGCCCGGGCTGATTTATCGGAGTTGGCGATATGATAGGCTGAGTGATGGGTGCGCTGGGCTTAGGCGAAACTGGCGGTGCTATGGGCTGCGTGATGGGTGCGCTAGGATTTGGCGAAACTATGGGCCTGCTTGAGCCTTGGCTTGGAGCTGGAGCTGGAGCTGGACTTGGGGTTTGACTACCTTGGTTTGGGCTTGGTACTTGCTTGTTCTGTTTTGGACTTGGACTTGGTGCTTGGCTGCCTTGATAGCTTGGGGCTGGTGAGCTCCCGCCTCCACCACCCCCACCACCACAGCCAGCTAAACAGATGGCAAGTATTAGTGATAAGTTTAAATTTTTCATAAATAAATTATATCTTTAGTAAACTTAAAGGAAAAAATAAAGCCCAAAAGTCTTAAATTTAAACTAAATTTAATTATTATACTAGGTTAGCAGTCAAGCCGTACTTCAAAAGAAAAACTCGCAAAACTAGGCCAAAAAACTGCAAAACATATCCAAATGTCAATCAAAAATACAATAAAGTGCCATTTTAACATAGAAGGCACGGAATAAATTTAAAATTACAAATCAAAACAATCTCACATTAAAATTAGACCAAACTAAAAATTTAAGTGGTTTAGAATACGCAAGCAATAAATTTAAAAAGTCAAAATCTTAAGCCCAAACTTGATAAAATACTGACAAAAAAGGAAGTAAATGTCAAGACAAAAAGCCCTGCCAGCACCTATTTTTAGCCGAGTTAAGGCATTTATCATAGATATGTTTATAATCCTTATGCCGATTTTATACATCACCACGTACGTTATTTTAGGCGGCAAAAGCGAGTTTTTAAACAGTCAGATCGCCATTTTTATATGCCAGGCTCTTTTTGGTGTGATTGCTAGCGCATTTTACTCCATAAGCGCACAAACCCCAGGCTACAAAGCCCAGCAAATGTATCTAATCGACATAAAATCTGGCAAAAAAGTGAGCTTTTTCCGTGCATTTTTGAGATTTGTCTGCTTTGCACTAGCAGGTGCTAGCGTGGTTGGGCTAATGCTAGCGTTTTTTAGACGAGATAAGATGAACCTACACGACATTCTCACGCAGACTTTGCCTGTTTGTAAAAAGAACTAAACTTGTCTGTTTAAGTAAAAATGTGCTAGTATAATCAAACTTTTACTAAAAGGAGAAAAAATGGCAACATTTCAAGGAACGCCTGTAAAAATAGAAGGCACTAGCGTCGAAGTCGGACAAGTCGCACCAAAAGTCGAAGTAGTCGGCAAAGACCTAAACGTGGTAACAATCGGCGGTAGCGACAAAACTCAAGTCGTAGTCGTAGTGCCATCGCTTGACACTGGCGTATGTGCAGCTGAGGCACGCAAATTTAACGAAAAAGCAGCCTCAAAGCCTGGCGTTGAAGTTGTGGTGGTGAGTATGGATTTGCCTTTTGCGATGGGACGATTTTGCACGACTGAAGGCATAGAAAACCTGGTTGTAGCGAGCGATTTTAGGGGTGCGAAGTTTGGCAAGGCTTACGGCGTACTTATCGGTGATAGCGTGCTTGAGGGCTTGCTGGCTAGGGCGATTTTTGTCATTAAAGACGGCGTGGTAATCCATAAACAAATCGTACCTGAAATCACAGAAGAGCCAAACTACGATGCGGTGTTTGAAGCGCTAAAATCAAGTGGCGGCTGCGGCTGCGGAAGCTGCCATTAATGGCTTGCTAGCCCCTATTTTTGGGGCTAGGATTTAATATTTACCTTTTTCTAACTTTTTGGCTAAGCTAGCACTTCTAAGCTAAAGCAGAGATAAATTTAATCATTTCTAGCAAAACCTAGTAGTAGCAAAATACGATAAAAAGGTTATTTTGACCTTGTTTTAAATTTCTATGTGCTTAATTTTAACCGCTTTGTAAAGTCGTCTGCGAAATTTACCGCCCAGCCAAAGCTTCTGCAAAACTTAAAAATAGCCAAAATTCCACCCTATTTTTAAATATTAGCCCTATTTAAAAAAGTATTGCTTTTTAGTGGCACTAAAGCAAGTGCAGCGCCCCTGATTCGTGCCAGTAGTATAAGGCATTACCACCATTGCAAAGCAATGTTGGCACGATTTTTAGCACTGCGAAGTGGCTTAGCGCAAAAATCGGCACTAAGACCGCTCATATACGTGATACTGGCTTGCCAAAACCAAATTAAAATTTTAAGAAAGCAATGCTTTTTTAAAACAGAGCCTAAATATCTTTAACCACGCCTTCAAACCACGGCACATTTTCATCTAGGATTTTTTCTATTTTGCCATTTTTCTTAACGGCAACCAGCTTTAAATTTGACAGCTGCTGGTCTTGCTCGTTTGCTATATGAGCGCAATTATCATAAAAGAATATCTCATCGCACAGGGGCAGAGCGATGGCTAGGTTCTTAAAGCTCTGCGAGTATCTGCGCTCCAGCACAGCTTCATCGATGCTGTGTCCGTTTTTGGCTACCCTTATAGCCACCCTTTGTTTTGAAAGCGCCACGCTATCAAGCCCCACGTAAAAAAGCGTGATGTGATAGCCTTTTTCTTTGGCAAGCTTAATAAATTTAATTATCCCGTGTCCGCTTAAAGTCGTTTCTATATTAAAATCTATACCACGACTTAGATACGATTTTCTTAGGGATAGTGCGATTTTGGCGGCTCTATTTTGGTCTTTTTGGCTCTTCCAGTTGCCAAATTCTTTGACTATTTCGCCCGGGTTTATCCTAGCTCCAAAAAAGCCATCTTTATAAAGCTGATTTACATAAAAAGTCGATTTTCCAGCTCCATCTACACCAGCAAAAATGTAAAGTTGTTTCGCCATATAGGCTTCCTGCACAAGCTTAAATTTAAAAACCAAAGCCCCCTTGATTAAAAAAAAAGGGGGGGCAAAGCGCTACTTTAGCCTTGCTATCATCTCGATTTCGACTTTTACGCCCTTTGGTAAGTCCCTAACGGCAAAGGCTGAACGCGCTGGAAAATCGGTGCTAAAATAGCTCGCATAGACCTCATTCATACCAGCAAAATCATCAATGCTAGCAAGCAAAACCGTGCTTTTTACCACATCATCAAAACCCAGTCCAGCCGCAGCTAGCACCGCTTTTAGATTATTCATCACCTGCGTGGTTTGTGCCTTTATATCCCCGCCCACTAGCTCACCAGCTGGAGTAAGCGGAATCTGCCCTGAAGTAAAAAGCAGCCCACCAGCCGCCACCGCCTGAGAATACGCTCCCACCGCTGCAGGGGCGTCTTTTGTGCTTATGATTTGTTTCATTTTCTCTCCTTTAAAATTAAAATGATAGCCAAAAGTGCTTTAAGCTTAAATTTACTAATCAAATTTGTCTAAAAATTTGATAAAATAGAGCCTTTTAAAGGAGAAAATTTGATACCCGCTAAATATTTTCGCTTCGTTTTTGGCTTCATTATGGCAGGGATTATGAGCTTTATCATCTCTGGCGTGATGCTTTACATAGCCGTGGGGCTAGTAAGCGGCTTTGGTTGGCTGTGGCTAGTGGGCTGGGGCAAGGCCTTTGTCGTGGCTTATCCTTGCGTCCTAGTCGTCGCACCACTGGCTTCAAAGCTAGCAAGCAAGCTAGTAAGCCAGCCAAAATGACACGCACGAGCCTTGGGGCGAATGAATTTCTAGACGCTTACGTGCTAAATGCTGAGCTAGCAAAGCTGGCTAACGTGAGCGTAAATGCCTACACTTTCTGGGCGTCTGCGGTGGCGGCGAAGTATCCGCATTCACGTGTCGTTTTTTTGCGGCGTGATAGCGTGGCACCTAAGTTTCGGCCGCTTCTAGCGCGCTGCACTAGGCTTGATGGGCTGGTGCTGGCTTCGGCGTTTTGCGCTTTTAGTGGGCTTGCTAGCTCGCATTTGGTGCGATCAAATGGCTCAAGCATTTACTCGCTCATACGCCAAATTAGCGTTTGCGGGGTGAAATTTGTCGATTTGCGGCAGTTTTATGATGATTTGGGGCTTAGCTACGATAAGCAAATTTATATAGAAAAGAGCAAGTTTTTCTCGCCAAGCCCCCTTGAGCGACAGATCCGCCTGACGCCCACACTTTCGCTGGGGTATTATTAAATACTACTTAGATATTAAAATTAAAAATTTATTTACATTTCTGATTTAAAATTTGAAAAATTTATTTAAGGAGTATTGTATGTATTTTACAAATCCTAGCAGCAGACGCTACGGTTTGGCCTTTTTAATAGGCATTTTAGCAGGTGTTTTTGGTGCTATTGTCAAATGGGGCTGGGAGGTGCCTTTCCCACCACGAGATCCAAATGTTTTTTTCCCGCTAGGCGCACTTGAGCGCGTAACTCCGCCAAAGATTTTCCTAGAGCAAATAGGTGCCGCCACGGACTGGGTTTACGTGTTTTCTGGAGTGAGTCAGCCGCTTTCTATTTTTATCGTGCATGTGCTATTTTCGGTCGTTTTTGGAGTGGCGTATTGTATGATTGCGGAGGCGTGGCCGCGCATTAAGATGTGGCAGGGTGCGGTTTTTGGCTTTTTTATCTATCTTTTTGCACACGTCATCGTCATGCCTCTTATTGGCGAAGTACCGCCGCTATCTGAAATGCCGTTAGATGAGCATTTAAGCGAGATTTTTGGGCATATTGTTTGGCTTTGGGGAATGGAGATAGTAAGGCGAGATATAAGAAACAGAATCACAGGTCTACCTGATCCGTCTTAGGCTGGTTTAATAGTATTCGCCCTAGATGCAATTTAGTGAGGAAATTATTTTTCCCGTGGATTATTTTATAGCTAGGGTGGCTTGTCTTACCTTTATTGCTAATGCCCAAACCGCGAAATTTTAATTTTGCTGTGTCTTGGTTTGGGCTTAAATTTATTTAGCTTGGCTTGCTCCGTGGTACGGCTTTTTGCGTCAAACGGCAAACATAAGCGCGTTTATCTCTTAATAAATTTGCTTGCCTATTAGCGTATTTTAGGCTTCTTTGGCAAAACGATATATTATTTAAATAAAAGCAACCTAGGTTTGCTCGCCGACGCTCTAGAAGTTAGCGATGTCGTTAGTGCTACGATAAATTTAAATCCTTAAATTTTAATTATGTTTTGCTGGGAGAGGGTGCATTTAAATTTATTTTACATCAAGGGTTGAGTTTGCTTTGCATTATAACCTTTTTACACTAAAAAAGTGTCTTTAATTACCAGAATACGCTTCGTTTGCAACGACAAAGCTAGAAGTGCGCTATTTTTAAATTTACAATGGGAAATACACACAATATTTTAGAGCAAATTTAAAAAACCAGCACCGCATAAAGCAAAAAGACGGACTGGTTTTTAAATAAATCAAGCAAAAAATTAATTTCCCCTGCTTCCTGGCTTTATCGCTTCACTACCATTAGCACAAAGAGGACAATCATCTGGCTCGTAAATCTCAAACTCAAAGTTTCCAAGGGCAAAAACGGGCTTATTTGCAGGGATTTTACACTCACTTTTTAGCTCGCCATCTATGTTTGCAAGCTTGCAAAAGCTGCGATTTGCCAAAGCGGCAAAGCCTACGACCACGCCACCCATACTCTCTATAACACTTGCGCATTCTAAAGCTGATTTACCTGTGGTGATAATGTCTTCACAGACGATAAAACGCTCGCCATTTTTTACATCAAAGCCACGCCTTAGACTCATCACACCACCCACTCGCTCGGTGAAAATAAAGCGCTTCTCACCAGCGCGTGCTAGCTCATAGCCGGCCAAAATCCCACCAAGAGCTGGCGAGCAAACGCTATCATAATTCACACCAAACTCCGCTATAACAGCACTTAGCTCATCGGCTAGCTTTGCGGCAAGTGTAGGGTTTTCAAGCACCTTTGCACTTTGGAGATAAAACTGGGAATGCTTGCCAGAGCTAAGTAGAAAATGCCCCTGCAAATATGCACCAGCCTCGCGATAAATTTGCTCGATATTCACGCTCACACCTTTAAAAGCTCAGCTTCTTTTTCTTTTACCAAAGTATCGACCTTGGAATTGTAGCTATCGGTGATTTTTTGCACTTCATCTTGAGCTTTTTTGCTCTCATCCTCGGTAATGGCTTTATCTTTTTCTAGTTTTTTTACCTCATCATTTGCATCTTTTCTGATATTTCTGACGCTGATTTTTGCCTTTTCACCCATTGCTTTGGCTTGCTTTGCATTTTCCTGACGCTGCTCTACCGTCATCGGAGGGAAAAATAGCTTAACAGCTTCGCCGTCGCTATTTGGGGTTACGCCTATGTTAGCGGCTTGAATAGCCGTACTAATTGCTTTTATCATACTTTTTTCCCATGGTGTTATAGTGATGGTGCTAGCATCGCTGGCTAGGACTGTGGCGACTTGATTTAGCGGAGTAGGCGAGCCGTAATAATCCACGCTTACATTATCTAAAATACTTATATTAACGCGCCCTGTACGCAACGTACCAAAATCACGACGTAAATGTTCTAGTGCCTTATCGCATGCCTGCTTTTGGTTGTTAAAAACTTCATTTAGCATAGTTATCCTTTGTTAAAATTTTACTTGTTGATTTGTGTCCTACTTTTAAAATTATTCTAGTGGCATACCTAGATATTGGCTTTTTAAATTTATACTCAAGTACGCCATTTTCGAGCTTTACAGGCTTAAAGCCACCCTGCCCACTTACAAAAAGCTTGCCCTCTTTAGCCTCGCTTTTAGTCTTTATCCGCACACCATTTATATAAGAAATCCTAGGAAAATCAGGCAAAACTTCCCACTGTGCATTTAAAAAATCACCAGAAAGAGCAAACGGCAGTGGCGTAAGCTCTGAAACTGGCGTACGGTCTAAATCATCAAGTGGGCTATCATTTGCCACTGCGCCTGTATTTTGGTTAAAAATTGCTTCAAATTTAAACTCTCTTGCGATATTTAGTATACGCTCATCATACTCGCCGTAGGGATAGGCATAGTATTTTGGAGCATATCCCAAGTAGCTTTTAAAAATCTCATAACCCTTGGCAAAATCCTCTCTTACAGCCTTGTCATTTAGCCTTAAAAGATGAGGGTGAGCGTAGGCGTGAAGTCCTATCTCGCCGTATTTTGATGCCTCTTTAATCTGATTAAAACTCATATAATCGCCATACTCCTCTGCACTTGCTTGCACATAGACAAAAAGCACAAAAGGATACCCATACTCACGAAATATAGGAAGCGCCTTTTCATAAAAGCTACGGTAACCGTCATCTATGGCCAAAACCACCCAGCGCTCACCAACTGGCTCTGCGCCATTAATAGCAGCTACTAACCTGCTAGCTGGGACGACTTCGTAGCCATTTTTTTTAAAATACTCAAAATGCTCTCTAAGCCTTTGCGTGCTTATATAAGTGCTTTGGTGTTTTGGCTCCTCAAAGCGATGATAGACCAAAACATGCGCGTCGGCTATGGCAGCTGGCGCAGCTATGACGAGCAATAAAAACGCGACTACCTTTTTCATTTTGGTTTAGTTAGCTGGCGCAGGGGCTTTAGTCTCGTCCTTACTAGCTGGTACTAAAGGAGCCATTGGAACATTAGGTGCAGCAGGGGCATCTGTAGCGGAGGCACTTTGTGCTGCTGGAGGTATTACAGATGGCAGGGTGTCGACTATAGATTTACTTGTCTCTTTGTTGTAAAAATAGCCTAAAGCCAGAGTATTTAGCACAAAAACCACACCGATTACAAACGTAAATTTAGCCAAAAATCCAGCTGGCCCCTTTGCCCCAAACAGACTCTCATTGCTGCCGCTATATGCGCCGAGTCCGATAGATGAGCTTTTTTGCAACAAAACCGCAATGGTAATGATAACAGCTAGGACAAACTGCGAAATCAGAAAAAGAGTTGTCAATTTTTATCCTTAATTTAAAAATATTTTAACTCGAGATTATACTAAAAAAGATTTAAATTTATTGTTAAAGAAGTTTTTCTATATCATAAAGCTCGTATCGAATATGTTTAAAGGTCTCGCTTAAGCTTATGTCAAAGAGTTTAAAGCACTCCTCAAGCACCCTGGCACTCTCTTGTGCGCGCTTTAAATTTGCAGTACTTATATCATCTAAATTAGTCCGATTTAGCTCGCTATCCACACTTTTTTTAAGTACGTCACTTATACTATCACGATACTCCAAAAGCTCGCCTACTTCGAGCTTTGCAAGGTGCCTTAGCCCCTTTATACGACGGCTTAGAGCACTATCATCATAGCCATATCTACGTATATCTTCAACTACTCGGAGTCCCTCTTTTAGGCGGTTTAAATTTGCATCGATTATGCGAGCAAGTTTAGCGCGCAAGCTCTCATCAAGCGCGCTAAAGGCTCTTTTAGTCTCTACTTCCACTAAATGCTCTTAGAATTTGAAGCAGCGAAACAAAAAGGTTTACAAAATCAAGATAAAGCGCAACAGCACCCTCAATAGGCGTCTCATACGCACCTTTTATGATATTTTGCGTATCATAAAGGATAAAAGCACTAAAAACAAAAGCACCAATGCTAGAAATAACAAGAGACGCAGTGCTACTTTGGAAAAATAAATTTATAAGGCTAGCCACTACAAGTATGATAACTGCGATAAATAGCATTTTTCCCATAGCTGAAAAATCACGCTTTGTATTCATAGCAAAAAAACTAAGTCCACCAAATGCTACAGTCGTAAGCGTGAAAGCCTGAGCTACGATTATGCCGCCTTGAGCACTTGCCATCGTAATAGCTATAATAGGAGCTAACGTAAGCCCACTTACAAATGTAAAGGCAAAAAGCAAGATCAAATTCAAAGGTGATTTGCGCTTAGCCGCCTGCAAGCCAAAAAGCAAAGCAAGCTCAGCTATAACAAGCACCCAGTACCCTCCACCTACAAGCGCCCCAGCAAAACCAGTGCCTATATAAGCACCAGCGCTAGCAGCTAGCAAAGAGGCAGCAAAAAGCTGATAAGTCTGCTTGATAAAAGCACTTCTGGAACTCTCAGCATAGCGCTCATTTTCATAAGAGCTAGCGATATTTCTGTCATATAAACTCATATTTACTCCTTAAATTTTTAAGACCATATATTAGCAGAAATCGCACTTTAAGTCAATTTAACACATTTTTGCTATAATAGCAGACATTTTATACACTAACGGAGAGAGAATGGAGTCGCTACTTAAGGGCGCTGTTAAATTTATGGAGGAGGGATTTTTAGAGCATGCAGAGCTTTTTGCAAGCTTAAAGCATGCCCAAGACCCTCACACGCTTTTTATCTCATGTGTAGATAGTCGAGTGGTACCAAATTTAATCACAAACTGCCTACCTGGGGAGCTTTTCATGGTGCGAAACGTGGCAAATATCGTCCCACCATACAGAATAAGCGAGGAGTACTTATCTACCACATCGGCCATAGAGTACGCCCTATACGCGCTAAATATCAAAACAATAATAGTCTGCGGACACTCTGACTGCGGTGGATGTGCAGCGCTTTATAAGCCAGAGAGTGAGTTTAGCAAAATGCCAAATGTAAGACACTGGATAAAGCTAATCGAGCCTATAAAATCAGAGGTGCTTAAATTTAGCGGGGATGATAAGGCAAAAATAGCTTGGCTAACTGAACGCCTAAATGTAATAAACTCAATAGAAAACATCCTCACCTATCCAGGTGTCGAGGAGGCCTGCGAAAATGGCGAGCTAAACATTTACGGCTGGCACTACATCATAGAAACAGGCGAGATTTTCAGCTACGATTTAAAAGAAAGAAGCTTTAAACTGCTTGCAATAAGAAAGGACGAGCATTGAAAGCGGCTATTAAATTTACACTTTTACTTGCGATTTTTTATCTGCCATTAAGTGCGGATAAGAGTGCAAAAGCAGAAATTTCAAAGCTAGAGCAGACGGTACTACAAATCAAGCAATTAAGTGATCAAATAAGCATCATAAAAGCCCAAAATGACAAAAACTCAAACCAAAGCGGTCTAGTAAACACAAAGCCACTTGAGGCAAACCGCCAAAAACTACTCACACAAATTCCCGTACTAATAATGCAAAATGCAGCAAGTGACGAGCTTATAAAGGGGCTAAATGTCGATCTAGCAAAGGCGCAAAATGCGACAAATTCTAATAAGAGCGTATCGGCAAATATCCAGCTTGCTAATGCAGAATTTAGACTAAATTTTTACGAGGCTTTAAATAAGCTTGGGAAAGAATTTGATAAAAACTCCAAAACCGCCGAGATAAAAAGCTACATCGAAGGCGTAATACTAAAAATGCAAACAAGCCAGTACAGGCAGCTTGAGGAGCTAAAAGAGAGCATTGCCGCAGAGAGCAAAAACGAGCAAGACTTTAATTCAATGATGGCAAATAAGCAAAACTACGAGGAGATCTTAGGCTATTTGCGAGATAATGCAGATCTGCTTGGGTCTAGCTTTTTTCTATCAAATTTAAACCTAAAAATGGCTATTGATTATATAAATGAAAAAATTCCGCTCTCAGAGTACATAAACTACGGAAAAATTCTCATCATCATTGTGATTTTTGCCTTTTTTATCTCGCTGACTAAACTCTTAGCAAAGCTTACATATCACATTTTTATTGCGATTTTTGCCAAAAGCATGCACGCAGAAGCCCTAAAAGATCAAGTCCTAGAGATAATTAAAAACCCTATCTCAGCACTACTTATTGCCTATGCTGTTGGAATTTGCTTAAACGTAGCTTACTACCCACAGCTCATACCTAGCCCCCTAGCTAGCGCACTTGGCGTAGCCTATATTGCCTGCTTTTGCTGGCTAGCGCTCATGCTATTAAATGGCTACGGGATGGTGCTTCTTAGTGCACTAGTACAAAAAAGCGGACGCAAGGAAGTGATAAATTTAATCCTAAAAATAGTCTATTTTATAGTCGTAGTTATAGCTATTCTTATGATACTAAGCCGACTTGGATTTGACATCTCTGCACTAATAGCAAGCCTCGGTATTGGCGGACTTGCCGTAGCATTTGCGGCAAAAGACATAATAGCAAATTTCTTTGCCTCTGTTATGCTCTTATTTGATAATAGCTTCTCTCAAGGCGACTGGATAGTCTGTGGTGATATAGAGGGAGCAGTAGTAGAGATAGGGCTTAGAAAAACCACACTACGCACATTTGACAATGCCCTAGTTTTCGTGCCAAACTCAGTCCTAACGAGCAACTCCATACGTAACTGGACAAGGCGAAAAGTTGGGCGGCTTATAAATTTCACCGTGGGCGTTACATACGACTCTACTCCAGAGGCTCTGCGTAAGTGCATAAACGACATAAAAGCGATGCTAGAGGCTCATGAGATGATTTCAAAAGAGGATAATGGTGGCAAATTTGAAGCTAGTAGCCTAAGACAACGATACAAGCAAAACATAGTCAGCATAAACGACTTAGCAGGGTATAAAAGCGAGCTTTACGTCTGCTTAAGCGACTTTGGCGATAGCTCGATAGATATAATGGTCTATTGCTTTGCAAAGCCTATACATAGGCACGAATATCTGCCTATAAAACAAGATGTCTTATTTAAGGTGATGGATATAGTCACCAAAAATGGACTTAGTTTTGCCTTTCCTAGCCAGAGCCTTTATTTTGCAAATGCGCTTGAAGTACAAAACCAAACACAGTTAAAAACAATCCAAAGTGATAAAGGAGAAAACAATGCTTAAACTAAACGAAGAGTTTGAATACGACGATTATGAAAGCGACGAATTTGAGCAAGATGAGCGTAGCTACTCATACGATGAGGATGACTATGAGTATATAGACGAGGATGAAGAAGATAGCTATGAGTACTAAAGGTAGCACGTGCTAGAAAGATTTTTAAATGATAAATTTGAACACAGGGATCAAAGCAAATACAAATCCACAAATCAAATTTATCGTTTTATCCTGCTTACCTTGATATTTGGTCATATAGGAAATATCATAATCGGACTTTTAATGATAGATAACAACACGGATAAATTTGTCATACCTGTTGTTATTTTTAGCGTGATTATGGCGATTATTAGCATTATTTTATGGAATAAATTTACTAGCTCTTATAAAAGCATGAGTAAAAATGCCATAACTATATGGGCATATATCGACTTTACCGCCATTTCAATAATTAGCACAGTAAATTTTGGTTGGGATTTTGGCTTTTGGTTTATTATTTTGGGGCTTATATTTTTGGGATACTTTCTCACTTTTAATAGCAAAATAATAACCTACGGAGCAACGATAATTGAGGCTTTTATCTTGTTTGTGCTATTTTTCCTATACCGAAGCACCGCGGACGGCGAGACAATAGCAAGCCTGCTAAATATAGGTATAACGCAGGTTGGAATATTTAATATAAGCTTAAACTTATTTATAAAACTAAGCTATATCTTTATATTTAGTGCAAATTTTCTTGTGATTTTACGACTTTCAAGCTTTGCAAATATAGTAACAGCCGCAAGCTATCAAGAAATCGCCAAAGAAAAGCAAAATTTAGAAGAGACAAGCCAGCATGACCATCTGACTGGATTACTAAATAGGCGAGCTATGAAAAAGCTACTAAACTATGAGCTAAATATGCTGAGAAATAATAAGATAAATGGTAGTTTGGTGCTGATTTTAGGCGATATTGATAATTTTAAAAAGATAAATGATACCTTCGGACATAACGTGGGCGATATAGTGTTAAAAGAGCTAGCTGGTGTGCTTAAGAGAGTGTTTAGAAAAAACGACTTACTATGTCGCTGGGGTGGAGAGGAGTTTGTTATAGTGTTACCTAGCACAAAAGCTGAGTTTATCCACATCATAAAAGACCGAATTTTATCCAATGTAAGTTCAATCAAGCTACCAAATAAAAACCCAGTTACAGCGACATTTGGCATGATAATATGCCCAAACGGCACAAAAACAACAATAGAGGAGCTAGTAGAACGCGCCGATGAGCTACTATACCTAGGCAAGAAAAACGGCAAAGATAGAATAGAAATGGAGATACTAAGATGATGAGCTCACAAGACGAGCGCACGCTTAAAACTTCTCGCATAATCATAATCCTAGCAGGTTTTACACATGTATTTTACCTACTTTATTTTCTATTTGTAGATGGCGCTCCTGAAGGAATTTATCGCCTTGTAGTAGTAAATATCTTTTCTGTTGCTTGCTATTTTTTCATAATAAAATTAGTAAATGACAACCCAAGCAGCTTTAAAGTCGCCATACTCATACTCCAAGCCGAGGTCATCATTTACGCTAGCGTCTGCGTGTTTACGCTAGGCTGGGGGTATGGCTTTGAGCTACTATTTTTTGCACTACTTTTGACTATATTTTTCGCACCTCATGTGTATAAAACACTAAGCCACGGTGTCGTCATACTCTCTGGAGCAATGTTTGTATTTTGGTATTTTATACTCATAGATGCACCCGTAAATACAGACTACAGCGACCAAAAAGAGATGCTTTTTATGATAAACATCATGATTGTTACTACTTTTTCTATCGTGCTTGCGTATTTGCTTGAAATTTCAAACAATCTCTTTTACAACAACATGTACGAGGAAAAAGAAAATATGCGAACAGTGGCAAATTACGACCCACTCACAAAGCTTCTTAATCGAAACTCCATGGAGAGCTTTTTTAAAAACGAAGTCTTTGGCAAAAATCAAAAATTTGCCCTAATTATCTGCGACATAGATAATTTTAAAAAAGTAAACGACACCTACGGACACAATGTGGGCGACATCGTCCTCGTACACGTCTCAAACGCTCTAAAAAGCGCCTTTAGGCAGGAGGATTTTCTATGTCGCTGGGGTGGAGAGGAGTTTTTAATCCTAATAAACAACACCACAAAAGACCAAGCCTATCGCATGGTCGAGCATGCTCGTAGCATAATCCATTCAAATAAAGTCAAACAAGACGAGCTAAGCCTAACGGTATCTATGACTTTTGGCATGGTATTTTGCGATGAAAGCGTCTCTCCAGACATGGATTTAATAGTAAAACAAGCCGATATTTTACTCTATGAGGGCAAGCAAAACGGCAAAAACTGCATAGTCATGGATGAATTTGGCAAAAGGCGAAACGCCTCTCGTCAAATGGGGGGGGGGGGAGCAAGCCCCTTACGAAAAAGAATCTTTAAAAAATGAGGCTTAGGCTAGGGATTTTGTCGCGCTCTTAAGCCTCGATAGCTTTAATCTTATAATAAATTTAAGGCGCACACCTCCATTTACTGTAGATTTTGTAGTGTATTATAAATTTATTCTATTTTATTGCCATAAATTTCGCATATTTTAGGAATTTTAAAGGGCAAGCTTTGTGCTAAACCGTTCGTATTATGCGACGGTGCTTACTTAAAGCACAGAAAGCATACAAGCCAAATAATAACTTAGTGGAGCAACTGACTGCTATGCGTACATAAAGCAAGGCATTGCCATAATTTAAAAACATTTGCTTTATTAAAAAGCTTTACTTTCTAAATTATTCAATGATACAAACTAGCCTAACTTAGGCAGAGCAAAACTAGACGCAAGCAAGTATATCGCTTACATTGTGGACTATAAAAAACCAGCGGTCTTACTAAGACGAAATTACAAAGCAATAGTGGCAATAAAAAACCTCTGACATTAATTAGTGGCATTAAGCTTGTGTTGTGGTTTAAGGTAAATGCTATTTTTTAAATTTACCATTGATGAAAACAAATCCTAGACACGTAAACATTTTTATAAACGCTTTTTGGCTTTCTAACTCTAAAATCCGAGCGGTTTTGTCTATAAAATCGGCTTAAATTTAATCGTCCTATTCGCCAAATTACAGGTATAAGAGTTTTATCCAATTTTAGAGTTTGCTGATAAAGATAACTCAAGTAGCTTTTGCGGATTTTATCCATAAGAAATCACGCCACTAAAAATTTTAATGACGCAAAACCAAAGCCTTAAATCTACGCCTTAAGCCTATACCAGCCATATCTATCCTCCTCTAGCCTGTCCTCATAAATGGGGATAAGATTTAAATCAAGGCTTAAATTTTTGCCATTTTTAAACTCACTACTTTGATAAATAAGCACCATATCCACGCCTAGCGCACCGCTACAAAGAAGCTCAAAAAGTCCCTGTGCACCCTCAAACATTATAAATTTTTCGCTAAACTCAAGCTCACTCTGCACACGCACATCGCGCCCCTTAACAAAAAAGCAAGGCGCACTAATGACACTGCTACCCCTTGAAAAAATAGCCACATTAGGCGCATTGCCTTTTACAAGCCTAGCATCAAGCCTAGGCATATCAGCCCTAATCGTACCACCGCCAACTGCAAGCAGCTCAAGTCTAGTACGAAGCGCATGCATGTGCATACGGCTTAAAGTGCTAGAAATAGCCCCACCGCTTACTACGCCGTTTATGCTAATGGCAAGCTTTGCAAATTTAAAGCCACTCCCAAGCTGCCAATGTTTAAAAGGCTCTAAAAGCTCCCTAGCCTCACTTTCGCAGGCATAGCTTATGCTAACTCCAGCAGCCTTTAGTATACTCGTTCCACCACTTGCTATATCATGTGTATCATTTGCTCCTATTACCACGCGCGCTAGCCCCAAAGCCGCTAAAAGCGACGCACAAGGCGGAGTACGTCCGGTATGACTACAAGGCTCAAGGCTTACATAAGCGCACCCTCCGCTAAGCCCTAGCCTGCCAGCACGAGATATAAGCGCAGGATAAAGAAGTGTAGGCAAAGAGAGTATAAAGTTATGACAAAGCACTAAAAAATCCGAACCCAAAAATGCGCTATCAGCAGCAATCTTGCATTTTGAATAAATTTCAAAAAGCCTCTTTAGTCCAGCTTTTTCCCTAAGCTCATCCTCGCCGTAAATATAAAGACTCTGACCAAGGCTAGGTAACTCATAGCTAGAATAGGCGCTTAAAATAGCCTCTATTAACTCATCTATCTGCTGGGGCTTAAATTTATCCACCTCAAGCAAAGCAGCAAAAACCTCAGCCAGCACCTCCCTAGCCACGCCACTACCGCCACTACCACGCGCTACTGCACTCCATAGCGCACTAAGCTCAGCGTGAGCGTAGCCTACCTTTTTATGAGCCTCGATGGCCAAAAGCCTGCCATTTGCGTCTAAAAGTGCACAGCCAACAGCTGGATTTGGGTAGGTTAGCCCCTGATACTGCCACGCTGTTTTAATAGCAAGGCGCATATAAAAATCATCATTCACACCTAATCCTTTAGCGGTTGCCAAACTTGCACAAAAAGCTCACTCAGCCACTTCGTGCGAGCCATGATATGCCCGCTACTCCATCTAGGAAGCTCTAAAATACTCTCATTTAAAAGCATAGGCTCCCTGTCTAGACGCATTATCGTGCGCTTTTGCAGCCAGCCTAGGTTGCTTATGGCGACGTTTAGCTCATCTTGCAAAAGCGTCATATTGCCTATTTGATAGATTAAAGCCTCAACTGCGCTTTCGTCCTTTATATTCCAGTGCGTACGATATGCTTGAGGTAGGATATGCTCTAGCGTATACTGCATCGCTAGACCTCGTCCACGCCATTTTTTATGCTCTTTTCTTAAATAAAGCTCAAGCCAGTAAAGCACATACCTAGCATAAAAATTATCTCTCATATTTTTTAAAGCTTCTAAGACTTCGGCTTTTTTAGGTACGCTTACAAACCTATCCTCAAAAAGCCGCTTTTTAAGCTCGCCTATGGCATTTTGACATCTATTTAGCTTTAAATTTTCAAAAATATTCCAAAAAAACAGCCCCAAATCCTCATTTCGCCCACACAGTAAACGAAATAGATAAAACCGCTCAATAAGCCCAGCACAAGAGCGAAAATCAGAGCGCGGAGTATGTCTAAAAAGCAAAAGCACAAGCGGAGTAAAAACCCTCTGATCGCTTCTGTGAGTTACGTTAAAAAGGCGCTTTGAAAAGCTATCAAATGTATAAAGCTTACTGTCATTTATATAAGCTAGCTTGTGATAATCCTGCGCTAAATTACAAAGCCTAGTGGTAAATTTCTTTAGCGCCTTTGTATCAAGTAAGCTTATGTGATTAGTATAAATTCCCTCAAGCTCCTCAAAGCGCATAAGCCTATAATCATAAAGCCCCTCAATCATAGCAAAAGCAGATAAAAATATCTCCGCACGTGTGCTACCACTTAGACTTTTTAGCCAAAATTTCTCATTTTCCTTAAACACAAGCGTATAATGCTGCTTTTTAAATTCTTTGCCAAAACGCTTTGGATTAAGACAGTAAAGCTTTTTAAAGACTGACTTTATCACGCCCATACCCCAGCCTAGTTTAGGCTTTTTAGCTGACTTTGCTCTGTTTGTTTTGGCTGGTTCTTGGCTAGATTTTTTAACATTTTTGCTAGCTGCAACAAAGCTAGCCTCATCATATCCGCTATCTATCGCACGTCCGCCAAAAAGCTCCTGCCAGTCATTTAGGATATTTTGATGATAAAGGGCTGCTTTTTGCCTTGGGGTTTGTTTTGCTTCGTTTTGCTCTTTGGGTTTGGTTACGGATGGCTTTATCTCGCTCTCTTTTATCTTTACTATCTGCGGCAGCACAGGCTTTTGCTCGCTTTTTGCTACTATGTCGGCCGGGTGAAGCTCTGGGGCTTTGTGAGCTAGCTCGCCCCAGTCTAAGAGGGTGTTGTTTTTATCAGTTTTTACTTTTTGGGTTTGGCTATCGTCATCTTGTTTTATTTGCCATATGTTTAAATTTATTAAAAATAGAGCAAACTCCTCTCTAGCTTCAGGCTCAATGCCTTTTATTATAGCTGCTTTAAATTCCTCAAAAGCCTCGATAAAATCGCCCTTTAAAGTAGGCGAAAAGCTAGAGACTATGGAGTTAAAGGCTCTGGCTTCACGCTTAAAAAACGGCACCAATCTAACGCCATTTGCCCCTACAAAATACTCCCTAAACTTCGCCCTAAATCCACGCTTTAAATCCGCCACACTAGCTGCTAAAAGCAGAGAAAAGCCAAATATCTCCCTCGTACCAGAGGCTATTTTATCGCCATTTATTTGCACGCATATGGCGTCATTTGTGCTAGAGTTGGCTCTAAAACTAGCGATAAATTTATCTGCCCACTCTCTAGCCCAGAGTGGATCTATCCTAGTCTCATCGCTAGCTCGCAGCCTATCAAACTCAAATATAAAATCAAACTGTCTAATCACCCACTCCTTTACGCAAGTCCGCTAATATGTCCGCTATCATCCACTCTCATATCAAGCGCAGCTGGGTGCTTTGAAAGCCCTGGCAAAAGCATCATCGCTCCACAAATTGCGACTATAAAGCCAGCCCCAGCACGGATTTGCAGATCTCTTACAAAAAGCTTAAAATCGTGCGGTCTGCCAAGCGCCTTTGCGTCATCGCTAAGCGAATACTGCGTCTTTGCAACGCACACTCTAAGCCCATCAAAACCGAGATTTTCGATACTTTCTAACGCCCTAAGGGCTTGCTCGCTATACTCCACATCGCTTGCACCATAAACCCTAGTGGCTATTTTTAAAATTTTATCACGCACGCTATCGTTTGCGTCATAGCAAGGCTTTAACTCGCTTGGACTTTCGCAAGCTTTTAAAACCTCTCTAGCAAGCTCCACTGCCCCAGCAGAGCCTTTTGTAAACGCCTCGCACACAGCAAACCTAGCGCCCAAATCCTCACAAAGATTTTTAATAAATTCTATCTCATCGTCTGTATCAGAGCTAAATTTATTCAAAGATACGACTGGGTTTAGCCCAAAAGCACGGATATTTTCTATATGGGCTATTAAATTTTCACTGCCTTTTTTAAGCGCTAAAAGCGGATCTTTTAGCACCTCATCATCACTTAGAGCGCTATTAAATTTAATCGAGCGAATTGTCGTTACCAGCACTACCGCATCTGGCTTTAGTCCGCCCTCTACGCATTTTATATCGATAAATTTCTCAAGCCCCAAATCAGAGCCAAACCCAGCCTCAGTGACAACATAATCAGCAAGCCCAAGTGCTGTGCGAGTGGCTATTAGGGAGTTGCAGCCGTGCGCAATATTAGCAAATGGTCCACCGTGAACTATGGCTGGGGTGCGCTCTAGGGACTGGATTAAATTTGGCTTAATCGCATCAAGCAACAAAATTACCGCCGCATCAGTACAGCCTATATCTCCCACGCTTACAGGTCTGCCTTCGTAGGTATAAGCCACGATAGCCCTACAAATGCGTGCTTTTAAATCAGCAACGCTATCGCAAAGGCAAAGTATCGCCATAATCTCGCTCGCTGCGGTAATGACAAAGCCAGCCTCTCTTTTTTGCCCTTTTGCACACTCTAGCCCTATACTGCGTAGCGCACGGTCATTCATGTCTATGGCGCGCTTCCAAAGGACGCGGTCTGGGTCGATATTTAGGGGGTTGCCGCTAAAAATGCTATTATCAACCATTGCCGCGATTAAATTATTCGCCGCTGCAATCGCTGCAAAATCACCAGTAAAGTGTAAATTTAAATCCACCATAGGCACAAGCTGAGCGCATCCGCCCCCTGCCGCTCCGCCTTTTATGCCAAACACTGGCCCAAGGCTTGGCTCACGCAGCGCTAAGCAGACACTTTTATCAAGCCTAGCTATGCCATCAGCTAGCCCCACTGAAGTAGTCGTCTTGCCCTCGCCATAAGGGGTTGGGCTGGTTGCGCTTACTAAGATTAGCTTTGAACCTTTTTTTGGGCTTAGAGGCTTTAGCTTTGCTTTAAATTTACCGTATGGTTCATACTCGCTAATACCTAGCTTTTGGGCTATTTTGGATATGTCTAAAATCTCTGCTTCGCTTGCTATTTCTATGTCGCTTTTCACTGCGTCCTCCCCATGCTTTAAAAAGCTTTATTTTATCTAAATATACTTTATAGCTTCATTATGCTGCCATATTATTTTTTTGCCAAATCCTAGGGTATTTGAGGTAAATTTAACCCAAAAAAGCTCAAGCTGCCAAAGCATAGGCGACATAGCCCTAGCGTAGGCAAATCGCTTAAAATAGCACTCATCACTGCTAGCTCGCCTTATGTGCGCTCTAAACTGCACGCCCTGTATACGTCCCACGACTAAGGTATCAAGCGCAATTGTCCCAGCCACGATGCCTTGATTTAGTGCCTGCTTTATATGTGTGCTATTTTCATCACTTGCTATATAAAGCATGCTATGTTCTGGACAAAAAGCGTAAAAGCAACTTGCCGCATAAGGCAGCCCATCATCATCAACGCAGCAAAATCCGAGTAAATGACGCGAGCTTATGAATTTTGAAATCTTATCAGGAAGCATTTAAAAGCACTCCAAAAAACTGCGTTAAAAAATTAAATTTTAAAAGCACAAAAATCGCCATAAACAGCCAAAAAAACGCTATAGAATACTCTATAATGCTAAATTTATCACACCCTAGCCTACCGCTAAACCCCAAAGCAAGCAAAGCGCCAAACACCCCTCCTATCGCACTAAAATAATGCACCGCAGCTGGCTTTACAAAAGCAGGCAATGCCCCACGTACAAAAAGCCAAAATATAAAAAATGATATGGTTGAAACTAAAAGTAGATAATACCCAATTACTGGGATATTTGGATAAATTCTATGCAGAATAAAACTAAGAAGTGTCGAAAATATCAGCGCAAAAACACGCACACCAAAACAGCACATAAATAAGCCTTTTTTGCAAATTTTACACCCTAGGGGCTAAAAAAAACGTAAAAACTGCCGATATAGTCCTGGCAATAAATTCTAAGGAGAGAATAAATGCAAACTTTTTCTAAGTGTAATACGCAAAATCTAGTATCACTACAAGCACAAAAGCATACTCTATCAAGCTACTATGGATATGGCTTTGAGTATGATAGGCTTAGCCTAAAAAGCGCAGACATTACTGAAGTAGAGCTAGGGCTGCTTAGGGTAGCAGTAAGCATAGATGAGTTTTTAAAAATAGCGCACCTAGACGCAAGCGAAAGCATGACAAAAGAGCTAGCTGTAAAGATAAAATCAATGCTACCAGTATCAAAATGTGCAGAACATCAAAAGATGATTTTTAGCAAGGTTTTGGCGCTTTTTGATAGACTAATAAGCCAAAATGGTATAAGCCCACTAGCACTAAAAGGGGCGAATATACTCTTTCGTAAGTTTATAAATTTGCAAAACCGATTTGCTTTTTGCGCATAAAAAGCAAATGTGATAAAAAAATCACGAAAAATAGCTGAGCAAAAAGTGCTACAAAAGGTATAAGACAAAGCAGATAAAACACCAAAGCACTCGTGATAAATGGCGTGTCTTTACTGTCGTTATACTGGGTGTTAAAATCCGTCTCATTTAAGCACGATGAGGCCACATCAATAAGCATAAGCTTGTAATAAAGATAAAAAAATGGGATATTAAAAGCTATCCAGCCAATAACTGGTACAAGCAAAAGTGGCAAACAAATAAGTAATAAAAGTATAAATTTAAAAGTACAAACCATGCTAAGCCAAATACTACGAGATGTGCTAATGCTGGGTTGTAGCGTGTAGCCATAATGGCGCGCATTTATCTCTTTTGCCACAACTGGAGTTAAAAAAGAGGTAACAAAAAGAGCCATAAGAATGCTAAAAATAGGCAGAGCGTAAGCTCCCAAAACTACAACAATAGAGCTTACTAGCCACTTTATAATCGCAAACTGCAACACCCACGCAAGCGCACCATCGCCATCGATACCACCCTCACTAAGCGTATCAAAAAACCCAAACACACTAACCCCACCAAATATCACAAGCAAGGCTATAAAAAGCCCACTAAAAAGCAGCGGAGCTGTGGCTAAAAATAGGAACTTCGGAGTTAAAAAATCCTTTAACGCCGCGCTAAAAATTCTATAAAATTTAACCGCACCCATAGCCTTTTAGCGCTCCTTGCGAGAGATAAAGGCTGCAAAAATAGCCCCTGAAATATTGTGCCAAATGCTAAAAATCGCCCCTGGAATCGCCGCTAGCGAATAAGAAGCAAAGTGAAGCTTTGCTAGGCTTATGGCTAGCCCTGAGTTTTGCATGCCTACTTCAATAGCGATAGTTCTAGCTATGCGAGAGCTAAAGCCAAAGGCGCGTGCGATGAAATAGCCAGACGCTAACCCGAGCCCGTTGTGAGCGATAACGGCTACAAATACAACTGCCGCGCTTGAGGCTATTTTACTAGCGTTTAGAGCAATTATTATGGCGATTAATGAGATTATGCCAACCATTGAGATTACAGGCAGGATAAACTCAATGCGCTTTACAAAAGATGGCGCTAGGGTATTTACAAGTACGCCTATGATTATGGGGGCTAGGGTAATTTCGGCTAGGCTTTTTAGCATTCCTATTGCGTCCACACGGATGCTCTCTCCTATGTAAAGAAGCGTCAAAAGTGGCATCATAACAACGCTAAGAAGCGTGGAAAGAAGCGTCATGCTAACGCTTAAACTTAAATCACCCTTAGCTAGATATGTCATCACGTTTGATGCAGTCCCGCCAGCTGTAGTCCCCACTAGCATCATGCCTATTGTAAGAGCATCATCTAGCCCAAGAAATAGCGAAATAATCCACGCAAGAAATGGCATAACGCTAAATTGAAGCACCGCTCCAAGGACTAGTGCGCCCTTTTTCTGCATAAAAAGCTCACAAAAATCCCTAGTACTAAGGCTAAGCCCCATGCTAAGCATAATGATTATTAAGGTATACTTAATAATAGGCGTAACAAATTGCGCTGGAGGGGTAAAGACACTGGGAAAATTATAAGCCCCAAGGGCAAAAGCTATGGCTAAGACTGGGAAAATAAGTGGTTTCACGCTTTATCCTTGATAAATTTAATCCGTAATTTTAGTATTTTTTGCTTAAATCTAAGCCAAAACGCCTACTCTATTCTCTCGCCGTGGCAGACTAGATCAAGCCCCTGGCGTTCTTCATCAGCGCCCACTCTAAGGCTCATAAAACGCGACATCACCCAAAGAATCGCCGCTGAGACCACTCCGCTATAAATAACGGTAATTAGCACGCTTTCTACCTGCACCCAAACTATATCGCCCACTATCTCGCCAGCTACTATAGGGCTTACAAAAATCCCAGTCAGCACAGCACCAGCTATCCCACCTACAGCATGAATTCCAAACGCATCAAGCGAGTCATCATAGCCTAGGCGGTATTTTAGCTTTGTTACCGCAAAGTAGCAAATAACGCTAGTAATCGCACCTATAAAAACTGCACTTTGAGGCTCTATAAAGCCAGCTACTGGGGTTATACCCACAAGTCCAGCCACCACACCTGACGCAAGCCCCAAGGCTGAGGGCTTTTGCCTGCTAAAAATTTCACACAAAAGCCACACAAGCGCACCCACACTCGCTGAAATCTGAGTCGTAGCGAGCGCTAAAGTAGCCCGTCCGCTAGCCTCTAGTGCAGAGCCTGCGTTAAAACCAAACCACCCCACCCAAAGCAGCGCACAGCCAACAAGCGTGAGCGTCAGGTTAAAAGGCGCCATCATATCCCTGCCGTAGCCTAGACGCTTGCCCACAAATAGCGCTGCCACAAGCCCAGCCATACCAGCATTTATGTGTATAACCGTACCGCCAGCATAATCAAGCACTCCATCCTCAGCCAGCCAGCCGCCCTCAGCCCAGAGCCAGTGAGCCGTAGGCACATAGACCAAAAGTGTCCAAAACCCAACAAACACAAGCGCAACGGAAAATTTAATCCTCTCTGCAAAAGATCCAGTGATAATAGCGCCTGTAATTATGCCAAATGCCATCTAAAAGAGCATAAAAACCGCCTCTAGGATAGTCTTAGCCCTGGATAAATACTAAGAGTAGCGTCTGCGCTAAAGACCCCAAGCCCTGATAAAAACAGCCTATCAAAGCCGCCTATAAAGCCATTTGCAAGCGTAAAAGCTAGACTATAGCCGCACACAAACCATATCACGCACACGAGGCAGCAAACAGCAAAGCTTTGCACCATTGTAAAGAGGATATTTTCTTTCTTACCATGCCAGCGTAAAAGAGCGCAAGCCCAGGGATAGTCATAAAAAGCACAAAAATAGCGCTAAACATCACCCACGCCGTATCTCCTGCACTTAAAAACGCAGGGCAGGATTATGGTTGGTTTAATGGACATTTTTGCTCCTTTGTCATGATTTTTACGCCAAAATAGCCAAAAATACGGCATTTAACATGGGTTGATTTATACTAGTTTGATTTGGTGCAGTTACCCAAAGGGCTTAAATTTAGCCTGCTTGAGATGGTTAATCAAGGCTTTAAAAATCCAAAACCTCGCTGAATTTTACTAACATTTGCCTTAGTATTTAAATTTAACTCAGCTACTCATAAATCGTAGCTACAAAGCATTTTAAAATTAAAGCCAGTCATAATAACAAAAACACCTAATCCAACTAAACCTAGCCCACCCATCACGCAACGTTGCTATGCCTAGATTGCCAAACAGACCAAAACGTAAAATTAAGCTTCATTGCTTAAGCAAATTTACCACCAAATAGCGATAGCTTCGGGCATAAATTTAAAGCCTAAAGTGCCTCCTCACCTCGCTCAACCGTACGTATACGCACAACCTCATCAAGCGGCGTGATAAATATCTTGCCGTCTCCGACCTCCCCTGTATACGCAGCACTTAAAATAGTGCGCACAACCTCATCAACAGCACCATCAGCCACGGCTATTTCTACCTTTATCTTTGGCACAAAATCGACCTCATACTCACTGCCACGATAATTTTCAGTATGTCCCTTTTGCCTACCAAAGCCCTTAACCTCGCTAACCGTAATACTCCGTACTCCAAGCTTCATGAGTGCCTCTCGCACGGCGTCTAGCTTAAATGGCTGAAAAATCGCGCTTATTAGCTTCATCTATTCTCCTTTTTCCTACCATTTGTTTGAAATAGTAGTAAATTCAAAATCGATTTTAACTAAATTTAAATTTATAATAAAATTAAACAAAAAGTAAAATTTAGCGTAATACTTCAATGATAAAAATTTAAAAAGCTTTTAAAAAAACGAGTAAATAATGAGATAACACTAAGACGAACCTAGAATAAAAACTGGGCTTTAAAAAAGCAAGCTAGCTTTTAATACCGCTATAAAGCCAAATATGGGGAGGGGATAAAGCTATCAAATTTATAAAATAAACACTGCAAAAAAGTCGGCATAGTCAGTCAAAACCCAACTAAACATCTCTAAAGCCAACCAACCAAAAATAGCTAACTTTAAATTGGCTCTGTTTTAAAAAGTATTTTTTAAAGCTTAATTTGGTTTTGGTAAACCAGTAGTGCGTATATGAGTGGCTTAGCAGGGCAACTGCTTGCTGTGCGTGGATAAAGCGAAAGCAAAGCTTCTTTAGAAAACGAGCGAAGCGAAGTTTCTAAGCTAGCGAAGCGGAACTGGATGTTGGCGAGTATATCGCAAAGCGATACGAGCCGCAAAAAGTAGTCGTCGTCCTAAGTCCTACGGACTTAAGGGCCCTTCACAGATTTTTGCGCTGAGTTTTTATGAAGTGCTAAAAATCGTGCCAACCTTGTATAACAAGGGCGGTAATGCCAAAAGCCACTAGCACGAATTAGGGGTGCTGTGCTTGCTTTAGTGTCTACTAAGGAGAAATACTTTTTTAAAACAGAGCTTTTAAATTTAATCACTACAAAACATAGCAAAATAGCACTATGAAAACAAAATTAACCCACAAAAGATAGAGTTAAAGCTAACCACCTAGGGGCAATCCGCCCCCAAGCGTGAGCCAGCAGGTGCTAGCAGTGGGGGCTTAGCCCCCATACATCAGGCTAGGTAGCCAGAGTGAGATCTCTGGGACGTAGGTGATTAGGATTAGTCCTATGCCTAGAGTTACCGCCCACGGCAGGGTGTAAAAGATTATCTTTTTAAGCTCGATGCCAGTTAGCCCGCTAGCGACGAATAAATTTAGCCCAACAGGCGGCGTAACCATACCTATTTCCATATTTACCATCATAATGATACCAAAGTGTATCGGATCTACGCCTAGGCTCGTAGCTATCGGCAGCAGCAGTGGCACCATTATCATTATCACACTGCTTGGCTCCATAAACTGCCCCATTATAAAAAGCAGGATATTTACGCAGATTAAAAAGCCGATTTTGCCGATGTCAAGGTCTAGTAAAAACGACGAAATCTGCTGCGGAATCTGCTCGCTCGTAAGCAAGTAGGCAAACACAACGGCGTTTGCGATGATGAAAAATATCATAGCCGTGGTAAGAGCTGAGTCAAGGCAGATAGCATAAAGGTCTCGCACTTTAATGTCCTTATAGACAAAAAGCGAGATAAATAGCGCATATATCGCACTAGCGGCTGCGGCTTCTGTTGGGGTAAATATGCCACCATAAATTCCGCCAATAACCACGACAATGATTAAGAGAGCCCAAAACGAGCGTAAAAATGTCCGCCCACGCTCGCCCCAGCTAGCTGGCGTGCTGGCTTTAAAGCCAAGGCGTCTAGCGCCCACGTAGGTCTGTAGCAGCATCATAGAGCCTAGCATTAGCCCTGGGATGACGCCCGCCATAAAGAGCTTGCCTATGCTAACCTCAGCCGTAACGCCATAAACAATCATCACAACTGAAGGCGGTATGAGTATGCCTAGGCTTCCTGCTGTCGTTATCGCACCCACGGCGTAGCTAGGCGGGTAGTTTGCCTGCTTAATAGCCGCAAACATAACAGAGCCAATCGCCACAACGGTCGCTGGCGAGCTGCCACTAACGGCTGCAAAGATAATGCACGCAAATATCGCACTCATAGGCAAGCCCCCTGGCAAATGCCCCACCATCGCACGTGCAAAATCAATTATACGAGCCGCCGAGCCGCCCTTGCTTAGCAAATTCCCAGCCAAAATAAACATAGGTATCGCCATTAGCGAGAAGTGATTAATCCCGTCAAAAATGATCTGCGGCACGCTAGTAACGTCAATGTCGGTAAAGAAAATGATAGTAAGCAGCGTGCTAGCGCCAAGGCTAACAGCCACAGGCACACCCACAAGCATAAGCACAAAAAGTGAGATAAATAAAAATGCTATCGTCATCGCTAATCCCTTTGCACCGCTTCGCTTACTAGCTCTTCGACTTCGGCCTTGCCTATGGTTTTGGCTGGAGTTTTGGCTACTTGGATTATCTTTTCGCCACTTCTATAAGCCGCTAAGAAAAAGGCGATAGGCAGCACGAGCATAGGCACCCACTGCGGCACACCCAAATCCACACTCATAAATTCAAGCTCGTGAAGCACGAGTAGATACTCAAAGCCATAATACGCCAAAAACAGTAAAAACGCAGTCGAAACCACGCTAGAAAAGATAAAGCAAGTCTTTGCGATTAGGGGGGTGAATTTTTCTATGAGTATGGTTACGCTTACGTGTATGCCGCGGTTAAACCCATACGCCGCACCGAAAAATGCCGACCAGATGAATAGGTAATTCGTCGCTTCGCCTGCCCAGCTAAAGCCGCTGTTAAAGCAGTAGCGTAGCACTACATTAATAAATGCAAGCAGAGTGCCTGCTGCGATACCGATAACGGCGATGTTTTTATTCACCGCCGCTATGCCTAAGTCTAAAATCTGAAAAAATTTAAACACTTACTTTGCGTCCTTTGTCTTTTTGATTAAATCCTCGCCAATCACACCATAAAACTCTGGGTAAATTCCGCTCATAACGTCCTCCCAAGCCTTGCGCTGTGCTTCATTTAGCTCATAAATTTTAAGCTTGCCAGTCTTGTCGGCGTAGTCTTTTAGGGCGGCAAGTATAGCACTGTTTTCCTTATCTGTTTCTTGTCTTTCTAGCTGGGTGGCTTCTTTTATCGCCTGTTTTACATTCTCTTTTAACTCATCTGGTAGCTTTTTCCAAAACTTATCGCTAATTATGACTAAATAGCCCAGATAGCCGTGGTTTGAAAGCGTTAGCGAGCTTTGCACTTCGTAGAATTTGGAGTTGTAAAAATTTGAAAGCGGATTTTCCGTCGCATCGACTACGCCTTGCTGAAGAGCCGAATACACTTCAGAAAATGGCAGTATCTGCGGATTGCCGCCGACTGCTTTGATTTGGGCTTCAAGCACCTTTGAGCTTTGAATGCGGTATTTATGTCCCTTTGCGTCCTCTGGGGTTATAATAGGTGTGGTACTAGAGCTAAAGTCCTTTAGCCCTGCGTCCCAGTAATCAAGCGCGACAAAGCCCTTTTTCTCAACAAGCCCTTTTAAAATCTCACCTGGCTCGCCATCTGCTACTGCTCTGACGTGAGCTAAATCACGAAAGATAAACGGCAGATCAAATAGCTGAAATTGCGGCACGATAGGGGTAAATTTAGCCAGACTTGGCGCTGCCATTTGCACGTTATTTAGCTTAAGTGCAGCAAAGACCCTATCATCGCCCATTAGTTGAGCCGATGGGAAAACCTGCACCTTTATGCGCCCATTGCTTAGCTCCTCAACTCTTTTTGCAAAAAAGTCCGCCGCCTTGCCTTTTGGCGTGCTAGACGCGACCACGTGGGGGAATTTGATATTATATACCTTATCAGCTGCAAATGCGCCAACTGCAAGCGCACAGCTTAAAATAGTAGCAAGTAGTTTCATTTTAACTCCTTTAAATTTATTTATTTTTTAACTCAAACAGCTTTTGTTGTAATAAAGCCTAAGATAATCACCAAAACTGCGCACCTTATCGCAGGATTTACGCTATCACAAGAGCCTAATAATCAGCTTTGCCCAAAGTAATCTGGGCTTAAAGCCCAGACTCATTTATAAGTAAAGCAATGACGCCAATAACCCCTAATAAAAAGCGCCTTTAACCATAATACGTTGTATGGCTTTGATTATTATAGAATAAAAATAGAAATTTTGACCTATTTTATGTTACACATAGTTACAAAAAATTTCATTTATGTGTAAATTTGAAACTAAACTCATCTAGTCTTAAAATTCTAAAGGACAATATCACTCTTATTAAGAATTAAGTTAAAAAAGGGTAGTATAATATTTAAAATTTAAATTTTTCTTAAAGGATAAAAAATGTTTAAACTACGTGAGCTTCCATTTGACGCTGCCGCAAACGCCGTCGTAAGCAAAGAGACCTGTGATTATCACCACGGCAAGCACCACGCCACATATGTAAATAACCTAAACAACCTAACTGCCGAGGGCGAGTGGGCTGGCAAGGGACTATACGATATGCTAGTGGGCGCAAAGGCTGGCGTGTATAACAACGCCGCTCAGGTGTATAACCACGACTTTTACTGGGACTGCATCGCTAAAAAAAGCGCAATGTCTGCCGAGCTTGAGGCTGCGCTAAAGGCTGAGTTTAAGGACTTTAAAGCTGAGTTTTTAGCCGCAGCTACTACGCTATTTGGCTCTGGCTGGGCGTGGCTAGTCTATAACCCAGCAAACGGCAAGCTAGAAATCGTGCAGACTTCAAACGCCGCCACACCAGTAACTGAGGACAAGGTGCCACTTCTTGTAACTGACGTGTGGGAGCACGCTTATTACGTTGATTATCGCAACGCACGCCCAAGCTATCTTGAAAAATTCTGGGACGGGATAAACTGGGAGTTTGTATCAGCTGCTTATGAGTGGGCGAAAAAAGAGGGGCTAGGCTCTGTTAAGTGGTACATCGACGAAGTCCATCCTGAAGCGAAGTAATTTTGCTTTTATCCAGCTAGCTAAGCCTAGCTGGATAGTTTTTAACACCTTATTTACATAATAAATTTACACACTCTTAACCCAAGAAAATCTCACTAGCATGCGCCTTTGCTAGCTTTAAATTCCAAAAGCCCCCTTAGCGGTACCATTATTTAGGATTTTGTCTGCGTATATGCACGCCCTATCAGCAGGACAGCGGGCTAAGCTAAAGTCTAATTAGCCCAGCCAAACCAGAAAACCACACATCAATGGCTAGCATGGGCGATTAAAATATAGTCAGCAAAAACGCAGTCGCAGTCGCTTAAAGCCCAGCCAAAGTAAAACTCAAGTAGGCCTATAGCTTGCGATACAGGCCATAAAGCCAGACTTTGCCTGCCAATACTCCACTAGATTTACGCCAAGCTTTGCAAAGCTCTAAAGCCCCCCCCCACAATCTCAGCAAAACCAAAAGCTACCGATGTCAAGCAAGACTGCAAAGCGGTTTAAATTTGCGATAACAAAAGCACAATCAAAGCCATTTTTGGGCTTAGAGTGCCCTGCGTACTATGATAAAAGCTCGTCTCTATACATCTGCCCCCACTGCTCAAGCACGTCTAAAACTGGCTTTAGACTCTCTCCAAGCGGCGTGAGCGAGTACTCCACCTTTGGCGGTATGACAGGGTAGGCTTTGCGGTTTATAAGCCACATTTGCTGCATAAATGACAGCTGTTGGCTTAGCATTTTTGATGATACGCCATTAAGTGAAGCAAAAAGATCTTTAAAGCGGAGAGTGCCATGAGAAAGACGCTCTAAAATCAGCACCACCCATTTATTTGACAATACACTAAGAGCTAGCTCTACATTGCAAGGCGGTAGGCTCTGTTTGTCTAAATTTTTCACTATTTGTCCTTTAAATTTAAAAATATAAATTTATAAAAGCGCTATTTTATCATAATTTTGACTTTTTCACTATCTACTTACTTTTTAGTAATTACTTTACAAAAGAAAGTAAAAAAGCTATAATTTCGCAAAACCAAATTTAAAAGGATAAAAATGAAAATAGCAGTACTAGCAGCAAATGGAAACGCTGGAAAGATGATAGTCAAAGAAGCGCTTGAAGCTGGACATAGCGTGAGCGCATTTGTAAGGAGAAAATTCGAAGGCGATGCGCGCGCAAACGTCGTAATAAAGGACAATTTAGAGCTTACGAGCGATGATTTGGTGGGCTTTGATGCAGTCATAGATGCCTACGGCGTGTGGGATAATGTAGATGAGTTCGTTCGTGAGGGCGAAGTGGTGCTAGAAGCAGTGCGAAAAAGTGGCGCGAGAGTCGTATTTGTCGGTGGTGCTGGCTCGTCTATGGTGGGAGATGAGTACCTGGTAGATACGGCTGATTTTCCAGCTGAGTATAGGCCTTTAGCCAGTGCGCACCTGCAAAGAGCAAAGGCCATCACAAAGGATACTGCGAGTAGATGGAGCCTATTTTTACCTGCTGCGGAGTTTGACCTAGAAGGTAGGCTCGGCGAGTATGAGATAGATGCTTCAGGCGCGCTTAAGCTAAACAGCAAGGGCGAGAGCTACATAAGCTACGCCACCTACGCAAAGGCGCTAATCAACGAGGTACTAAAGCCACACTACCTGCATAAAATAATAATGGCAACGCAAGAAAGCTAATGGTGCGACCTGCATAGAGGCGCAACGGCTGGGCTTTGCGCCTACTTTATGATTATTATTAAATGACATTTTTAAAATGTTATTAAAAGCTGTTTATTTGGGCTTTATACTTTTAAAACCGCATAAATTTAAAAGCTTTTGGAACATATTTAGGATAAAAACGGACATTTTGGGATTATAGGGATTTTTTATTTAAATTTTACTACGTTTAAAACGGCAGTAGTATTGCGCACAAATCCCTATTATATTGGTACTTTACTGCAATAACTATAATTTTTATCCACTCTCATTATAAATAGTCTAGACATAATTATTTCCTGCCCAGCTTTAAAATATTTAGACTTATAAAACTTGGCATAAATTTAAAAGCAAACGCCATAAAAACCGCTTTAGTGAAAAAATGTAAATAAACCATAGACCAAGTCTGACATCACTAATTTGCGCTAGTAGTCTAAGGTATTGCCGCTATTGCTATATAGCGTAGGTGTGTTTTAGCGCTTCGCAAAGCTCGGTATAAAATTTATTTTTGCGGATTGTATCATAGGCAATATGCTTGCCTATGCCCAGTTTTGCCAGGCTTTTATGGATTGAGTGAATTTGCGCCACAAGGTAAAGTAGAAAAGGAGCCTTTAGTAAAATATGACTTCTTTAAAACTGCGACTCTGCCTTGTTTTACGGCTATGCCGACTGCATACGTTTTGTTTTGATAGAAACTTTGCTTTTGCTTAATGGTGCAAAAAGGATAGTTGCCTTGCTAATCCCACTTTGTGGCTTACGTACATTTTTATGTAGCAAATAACTGAAAGAATATATCGACTACAGCATAAATAATGGGCGGCTGATCATATTAAAATTTTGCGTAATTGGCGAGCCTACATACATTTTGTAAAAATCCGCATAGCAAAAAGCCCACATTTGGCTTATCATAAAATAAAAATGAGATAGGCTAAGCCTAGATTATACAAGGCAAAAAAGCTAAAACAGAAGATAAATTTAAACCCCAAAGCCTAAAAACTACTCAAGCGACTTTGGTTCATCGTAGTAATAGCCCTGAAGCTCGTCTATACCCATGCTAGCGACAATATCTGAAACCTGCTCTGAATGGACAAACTCCGCTATGGTTTTTATATTTAGCTGCTTAGCAAAGCTTACCATAAGCCCAACCACACGGCGACTATCCTCGGACTGGTCTATATTTTTTATCATTGAACCATCAATCTTGACAAAGTCCGCTTTTAGGCGCATTAAGTACTCAAAATTTGAATACCCCGTACCAAAATCATCTACTGCAATGCTACAACCATAACTATGCATCTCATCGATAAACTCAACTACCTCTTTAAAGTTTTGTATTCCCTCATCCTCAACTATCTCAAGTGTCAAGCGCGATGCAATACCCTCGTACTCTTTAAATTTGCGACGCAAAAAATCCCTAATCTTACCAGAAACTATATCATCTATCGCAAGATTTACACTAAACTCATCGCTATTTTTAGAGAAAAATTGAAACGCCTTTTCGATGACGATTTCGGTTAGTTTATGATACTGCCCCGAGCGTTTAGCTAGATTTAAGAAGTGGTATGGAGAGACGATTTTGCCGTCCTCATCAATCATACGCATGAGACACTCGTACTTGGCCGGCTTTTTACTTTTATTATCTACAATGGCTTGACGATAGACGACTATCCTATCCTCCTCAATCGCCTTTTTTAAGCTGTGCGTGAGGCGGACATTGCCTATTAGTAGGTCTTTATTATCATCAAAAATCACAGTCGAAGCTCGGCTAAGCTTAGCATAGTCTTTTGCCATTTCAGAGGTGATAAAATAGCTTGGCTCACTAGAAATACCAAATACTAAATCCACATCAAATTTATTCTCATTTATCACGAGTGGATGTAGCCTAAAATGCTCTATAATCCTCTCACAAAACTCGCAAAGCTTATGAGGTGTATACTCCTTATCATGCGCTAATATGGCAAATTGATCGCTATTTAGCTTATAAAGCACAAGCCCAGTACCCATAAACATACGCTCTATAATCCGCCCTATCTGAACTATGACAGCATCACCCATATCAAAGCCGTAATACTCATTTATCTCCTTAAAGCGGCGTACATCAAAGCTTGCCATAGTGCAGCGCGTCTCGCTTTTTGATATGTCATCTATTAAAGATTGCCTATTTGGCAAGCCAGTGAGAGGATCTTGCAGATGGCTTTGGATACGGCGTTCTTGCTCGATTAGGTCTGTTATATCATGACGTATCGTGATATATTCCTCTATCTCACCATCTATACCTAATATCGGTATGATAAAGGCTTTTACATAAAAGGCTCTACCGTTTTTGTCTATATTTTTGATAGTGCCTTGCCAAACGCGCTTTTTAGTTATGGTCTGCCACATCTGCGAGAAAAAGTCATCAGGGACATCTGGGTGGCGTATGATACCATGAGAGCGCCCTATAAGCTCGTCTCTAGAGTAGCCACTAAGCTCGCAGAATTCATCATTAACGAATGTTATCACACCCCTTGCGTCGGTTTTGGTTACTATGGCTGATTCATCTATGGCATTTTTATACTGCTCGAGCAAAAATGTATTGATTTTTCTATTTTCTTCCTCTTTTTGACGCTCTTTTAGTATGACATTTATATCCTCTCCTAGACGCTGAAGCTCCTTAAAGTCAAGCTTGTCGCTAGGTATTAGACTATTTGTATGACTCGCTTTTTTAAATGATTTTTTTAAAAACGCAAATGCTCTATCAAGGCGTTTTTTGATATAAACACTAAAAAACAGAGCGATGAGCAAAACTGCTATAAAATATATAGCCGAGGTAATGCTTCTAAAAATAAATTGATCTTTTATTAAATTTTGCTCCGTGCTGATGGCTATATCGATACTGTCTAAATACGCACCCTTACCTATGACTATTCCAAATACCCCAAGATCTTTAACATAAGCTATCTTTTTGACTACACTACCATCATCTTTAACCCAGTCATATCTTAAAATACCACCATTGTCTTTTTTCATAGTTACTAGATTTTTTATCTTCCAAAAAGCTTCCTGAGCCTCCTTTGGATACTTGTTAAATGCAACAGTATCATCAAAGTCTATAAAATTTGAATAAAGGTACTTTTGCCTATTTTTATCAACAACAAATATATACCTACTTTGATCTCTTGATTGCTCTTTTACAAAATCCCTAAGCGATGATAAAAACTCATTTTCAAATTTTTCCATATCCAAAGAGTAGCCTATAATAATACCTAGCTCGCGCACCTCTATAAACGCCACTCTAATTTGCTTATTGGTCTCATCTTTTAAATTTAAAAAAGATATTTTACCGCTAGATAATCGACTAAGGTAGTCTTCGCTTAATAAAGGCAGATGCAAAAGCGGGTTTAATAAAGCATCACCAGTCATGTCGTAGATATGATATGAGCTTGAGTTTTTAAGCTTTAAAATTTGTTTTATTATGTCTTTGTGCATATTTTCTATATGCTCTTTGGCATTTAGATAGCGCACCGAAATTAAAAGCTGCTGACGGGCTTTTATGAGGGCTTCCTCTATTTCATGATTAAAACTATCATTTGAACTTTTGTATCTAGCTAGTATCGCAGCATAGGCTTCATTTATACCTGCACGTAAAATCGACTCCTCATTTTGTATATTTTGCCTCTCTATAAGACCGAGTCGCTCTTTAAAAGCAGTATAATCATAAAAGAAAATAAAAGTCTGGATAACAACAACAAAAACAAAAGACATAACCACAGATATATAAAATATAAGCTTGGTTAAAGAGATGTCAAATTTCTTTTGCATAACCCTGACCTATTTGATTTTGTCTAATTATATCATAAATCAACTAAAAAGTCCCAAATCCTCGCACTTTATAACAAAACTCTTACGCCCTAGCTCGCCATAACCGTGCTGTTTTATCAAAGATATATGCTCCTTTGTACCGTATCCTTTGTGTTTGGCATAATCATACTGAGGATAAATTTTATCATACAAAATCATCAATCTATCTCTAGTCACCTTAGCCAGTATGCTAGCAGCTGCGACTTGCTTTATCTTACCGTCGGCTTGTATGATAGTCCTTATTCCGCTTGCATAGTCTGCCTTGCCATCAAAGACCAAATCATAATCCCTAAAATAGCTTTTAAAAGCACTTAGTGCAAGCCTCATACATCTTGAAATTCCAAAGCTATCTATATCTTGATTTGAAAAATATATAATGAGATATTTTGAATGTGCTTTTATCTGATTTTCTAAAGCCTCTCTTTTTTTAGCAGAGAGTTTTTTGGAGTCGTCAATCCATTCTATATCATCTAGCAAAACGCAACCAGCCACCACCAAAGGTCCTGCTAAAGCACCTCTGCCAGCCTCATCGATGCCGCAAATATTTAGGTCTAACTCTTGCATTTTTGTATATTTTGTGCAGTTAAAAGGAGGTTAAACCGCCCCATTTTAGAGCGGTTTTTAAATTTATTCAGCTGATACTAGCTCTATTGTAGCCATTTGAGCAGCATCGCCACGGCGAAGACGGGTTTTTACTATTCTAGTATACCCACCATTTCTACCTACATATTTTGGAGCTACTTCGGTAACTAATCTATTTGTACTAGCTTTATCTTGAATGCTAGCAAATACCGCTCTATGAGCATTGCTATCGCCTTTTCTAGCCCTTGTGATAAGCTTTTCTACGTAGCTTCGTAGCTCTTTTGCTTTTGGCAAAGTAGTCTCTATCTTTTCGCTTTTTATAATCGCTATTGCTAGGTTTTTAAGCAACGCGGCACGATGAGATGAGGTTCTGCCTAGTTTTCTATATCCGTGTCCGTGTCTCATTTAATATCCTTCACTCATTTGTGTTTTTTAGATCAGCTATCTTTTTCTTTAGCTGTTCTTTGCTGTCTTTTAAAGCGTCGCCACCAACTGGATAGCCTATCTCTTCCATAACAGCTTTTATCTCATCAAGAGATTTTTTACCAAGATTTTTTAAATCTTTTAGCTCGTTTTCATCCATCAAGGCAAGCTCACCTATGAATTTAACTCCAGCCTTATCAAGACAGTTAAAGCTTCTTGCACTTAAATTTAAATCCTCAACGCTAGCTAGCAACTTTGAATGCTCATTTGACGAAGATGGAGATGGAGTATTTACATCTATATCAAGCACACCCTTAAATACAGACATCTGCTGATACATGGCCTCAAGACTATGTTTAAATGCTTCTATGGCACCCACTTGTCCGTCTGTTGTAATAGTAAAGACAATCTTTTCATAGTCTGGATTATCCTCAACTAGCACGTTTTGTATGTCGTATACCGCTTTTTTAACTGGCGTAAAGAAAGCATCAAGTGCTATATAATCGTTCTCTATATCATCTCTTAAGTCTTCGCTAGGAACATAACCTATACCTTTTTGAATTATGATGTTAAATTTTAATTCAGCATCTTCATTTATCGTGGCTAGGTAGGCACCTGGATTTACAACTTCAACTATATCGTTGTTTAAATCCTCTCCAGTTATCTCTTTAGGTCCCTTAAAACTATACTCAATAATCTCTTTATTTGAGTCATTTTTTAGCTTAAAGCGGATATTTTTTAAATTTATAATAAAAAGCGCAACATCCTCAAGCATACCGCGCATGCTATCAAATTCATGACTTACACCCTCTATCTTTACACCTGTTGGCGCATAGCCTAGTGTGCTAGTATAAAGTAGGCGACGAAGTGGATGAGCTAGCGTTACAGCATAGCCCGTTTCAAACGGGTAAGCTGTAATCTTAGCAACGGTTTCGCTTATTTTTTCAACCTCAATATCAGTCGGCATATAAGCTGATGTAGTAATCTTTCTCATCATTATACCTTCTATTATTTTGAGTAAAGCTCAACTATAAATCTTTCCTCGATAGGAATGATAACCTCTTCTCTTTCTGGATTTCTAGTAAAAATTCCGAATTTCTTATCTTTTTCGACATCAACCCAGCCAACTATGCCTGTTTGTGCAGTTAAATCAATAGCGCGAACTATTTGTGGGTTATTTTTAGATTTTTCAGCTACTTCTATCTTTTGTCCCGGAGCTACTCTATATGACGGTATATCAACACGCTTACCATCTACTAGAATGTGTCCGTGAGTAACTAGCTGACGAGCAAAACGGCGAGTTGTCGCAAAGCCCATTCTATAAACTACGTTATCAAGTCTTTGCTCTAAAAGCTGAATTAGCAAGGCACCAGTGTTGCCATCGCGACGAGCTGCCTCTTGGAAAAGACGGCGGAATTGCTTCTCGCTAACACCATACATAAATTTAGCTTTTTGCTTCTCTCGTAACTGAAGTCCGTATTCACTTATTTTTGCTCTTCTTTGTCCGTGCTGACCTGGCGCATATGGTCTTTTATCTAGCGCAGATTTTCCAGCAAGTCTTCTTTCGCCCTTAAGCGCAAGAGATACGCCAAGACGTCTTTCTAATTTTTCAACAGGTCCTGTATATCTAGCCATATTATTCTCCTAATTTCTCTATCATTCATTAGACGCGGCGGCGTTTTGGTGGGCGGCAGCCATTATGTGGTAATGGAGTAATATCTTTTAAAAATGTTACTCTTATGCCTTCAACTGCACCTACACTTTTTACAGCCGTTTCACGGCCACTGCCTGGACCTTGTACTTTAATGCCAACCTCTTTTATGCCATGCTCTTTTGCTTTATTTAGAGCATCTTCTACTGCTTGTTGAGCTGCATATGGAGTAGATTTTTTGCTACCCTTAAATCCAAGCCCACCAGCACTGCTCCAAGCTATCGCATTTCCCATTTCATCAGTAACGGTAATCATAGTGTTGTTAAATGTCGCACTAATATAAACGATACCTTTGGCTATATTTTTTTTAACAATTTTCTTCTTAGTTACTTTTCTTTTTGCCATTTTCTATCCTTTATTTACTAGCCGCACCGACAGTTTTACGCTTACCTTTTCTAGTTCTAGCGTTTGTCTTTGTTTTTTGTCCGCGTACTGGCAAGCCTTTTCTATGGCGCAAACCTCTGTAGCTACCCAAATCCATAAGAGCCTTAATATCCATAGCAACTTGCTTACGCAAATCACCCTCAACTACGTGATGCTCTTGAATTTCTTTACGGATAGCAGCTGCCTCATCTTCACTTAGCTCATTCACGCGCTTGTCGTATGAGATACCTACAGCGTCAAGGATTTGGCGTGACTTATACAGACCGATTCCGTAGATGTATGTTAAGCCATACTCTATTCTTTTTTTATTTGGTAAATCTACACCTGCAATACGTGCCATACTTTATCCTTGTCTTTGTTTATGTTTTGGATTTTCGCAAATAACGCGAACTATGCCACTACGCTTGACAATTTTGCATTTGTCACACATCTTCTTAACAGAAGGACGAACTTTCATTGCTGTCTCCTAAAAAAATATTCCACTTTTTAAGGGGCTGCATCAGGTTTGTGAAACTCAAACCAACTATTTTCAAAACAAGTGGTGGCTTTGAAAATAATTCTTCATACAGCTTGGTTGCAAAGGGCTGATTGTAGCTAAAACTAGCTTTAGTTTTACTTATAGCGGTAAGTTATACGACCCTTATCAAGGCTATAAGGCGTCAGCTCCACCTTCACTCTATCTCCTGGCATTATCTTTATGTAGTGCATTCGCATCTTGCCAGCTATATGACAGAGTATGACGTGTTTATTATCCAGCTCGACTTTAAAAGTCGCATTTGGAAGCGCTTCTACGACATTGCCATCTATTTCTATAACGTCGTCTTTTGCCATTTTTCTCCTTTCTTTAAGATTTAAATTTATGGTGGCTAGTTTTAACAAGCAACCATAAATTTAAACCGCCAGTGAAGCCGTTGTAACAAAACAAGGACTGTCTGAATGCGAAGTATCGCGTAGCTAGGCGAGGCGCAGGAACGAGTCGTAAGGGAGTTACCGTGTTTGGTAATGACCGCAGCGACTGCGAACTGCAACAAAGCATAGCAAAGCGAGACAAGCTGGCTTTTTTCGCAAGAAATACTAAGTAAGACTACGCCTTGCTAAGTATCTCTGCTTTACCATTAATAACTGCCACACAATGCTCATAATGGCTCGTGCGAAGTCCGTCTTTAGACGTTACTTTCCACCTATCAGTGCCTATTACCGGCGTGCTATCTCGCTGACATATCATAGGCTCTATGCAAAATACCATTCCATTTTTGATTTTTGGCCCAGATTTTGGATTATTACCTTCTAAATAATTAGGTACTTCCGGCTCTTCGTGCGGCTTTTTACCTATGCCATGTCCGCAAAATCCACGAAGTGGCACATATCCACGTGCGGTTATAAATTTCTCAAGCTCGTAGCTAAGCTCTTTAAAATGCATACCGTCTTTTATAATATCAACCGCAAAATATAAAGCATCCTTAGCGCAATCTATAAGCGCTTCATCAGCCTTACTAATCTGCCCCACTCCAAAAGTGCGCGCACTATCTCCGAAATAACCGTTTAAATTAGAGCCTATATCAACGCTTACTATGTCGCCTTCTTTTAAAGTTGTGCTATCTGGTATACCGTGGATTACAGTCTCATTAAGTGAAATGCAAGCTGTATTTGGAAAGCCATAAAGCCCTTTAAAAGCTGGCTTTGCACCTGCTTCAATGATCATTTTCTCACATATAGCGTCAATTTCAAGCAAGCTTATACCTGGCTTTATAATGCTAGCTACATAATCAAGCGTACGGGCGACTATCTGATTTGCCGCCCTAATCTTATCTATCTCGGCTGGTTTTCTAATAGATATCGCCATTATAGTCCCACCGCATTTAAAGTCTGGTATTTATTCATATAAATTTGAGCCTCAATTCGTCTCATAGTATCAAGAGCGACTGAAACAACGATAAGCACACTAGTGCCCCCAAAATAAAATGGTACACCCATAAATTTAACAAGCACCCAAGGAAGTGTAGATATAAGCCCTAAATATATAGAACCACTTAGCGTCAAGCGTCCTGCTACTTCATTTAGATAATTTGCCGTACTCTCTCCTGGGCGTACACCTGGAATAAAGCCCCCTTGACGTTTTAAATTTTCACTAATATCTTTTGTGTTAAACGTAATTGACGCATAAAAGTATGCAAAAAATATCACTAGTAAAAATGTTAAAAAGTTAAACAAATAGCTATTTGGATTTAAAAAATCATGAATAGCCTGAATGTAAGGATTTGTGCTAGCTTGCAAAATCGTACTAGGGAACATAAGTATCGCGCTAGCAAATATAGGCGGAATTACACCGCTTAAGTTTAACTTAATCGGAATATAGTTCATGATACGTTTATTTTGATTTTGCATTAGGGTGTTACGAGAGTAGGAGATAGGTATGCGCCTTTCGCCCATTTCTACGAATATAATAGAGCCTATTGTGGCAAGTATTACAACAAGTATACCAACAACGACTAAGAAATTCATCTCGCCTGTGTTTACAAGGTCTATTGTGCCACCTATTGCGTGTGGGATGCCGCTTACAATACCAGCAAAAATGATAAGGCTAATGCCGTTGCCGATACCGCGCTGAGTTATCTGCTCGCCTATCCACATTAAAAGCATAGTACCAGTAAGCATAGAAAATGCTGCAATAGCGATAAATAAATTTAAATCTATCATTATAGCCTGCTCGCCGCTTCTGCCAGTTAAGCTTTGAAGCCCGATGGATACACCTATGGATTGTATTATCGTGATTAAAATAGTAGCATATCTTATAATTTGCATATATTTTTGCATACCGTCACGCTCTTTTTTCATCTTGCCTAAATTTGGGAAAGTTGCAGCTAGTAATTCCATAATAATAGATGCTGTAATGTAGGGCATAATGCCTAAAGAGATGATAGAAAGTCGCTCGGCGGCGTTTCCGCTAAACATATTAAACAAACCCAAAGCATTATTTGAATTTGAGTTAAAAAATTCACGAATAACATCAACATTAACGCCAGGAACTGGCACATATGCCAGTATCCTGTATGCGAATAAAAATGCCAACGTGATAAAAATCTTGTTAGCTAATTCTTTATTCATTATTTTGATCCGCTGACGGTTACTTTTTCGTCTTTAATCTTATTTAAAAGCTCTTTTGCACTTGCGCCGATTAGCTTTATGCGGCTAACGCTTTTTGAAATTTTATGTACGCTTGCAATACTTTCAAGCGTGATTTCGCTTAGCTCTTTAACCGCTACAATTCTCTCGACATTTATTACGTAAGGTTTTTCAATTTTTGAGCTAAAGCCAACTTTTGGCAAACGTCTTTGAAGTGGTTGTTGTCCGCCCTCAAAGCCACGCTTTTCATTGTAGCCTTTTCTAGCTCGCTGACCTTTGTTTCCTTTGCCAGCTGTCTTACCGTTGCCGCTGCCTTGTCCACGACCTATTCTTTTTGTATTTCTAGTCGAGCCAGCAGCTGGTGTTAGTTTTTCTAATGCCATGTTCTATCCTTAGCCTTTTAACATGCTTAGCGCTTTGATTGTTGCGCGTACCACGTTGGCTGAGTTGTTTGAGCCAAGTGATTTTGTAAGTATGTCTTTAATACCTGCAAGCTCGATGATAGGACGAGCACCGCCACCTGCGATAACGCCTGTACCTTCGCTAGCTGGGCGAAGTAAGATACGGCTAGCGTTATATTTAACTTCGATGTCGTGAGGTATAGTTGAGCCTTTTAGTTTAACGTCAATGATATTTTTAAACGCATCATCAACCGCTTTACGGATAGCATCTGGAACTTCCTTTGCTTTTCCATAACCAAAGCCTACTTGTCCATTTCTGTTGCCAACTACCACAAGGGCTGTAAAACGAAATCTTCTACCACCCTTTACGACCTTAGTAACCCTGCCGATATCGACGATTACTTCTTCAAATTCTTCTCTATTGTATTTTTGCATCGATTTTCCTTTGGGTTATAGTTTTATACCGTTTTCTCTTAAAGCCTCAGCAAATGCCGCAACTACGCCGTGATACAAATAACCATTTCTATCAAAAACAGCCTCTGTTACACCCTTACTTGAAAGCTTACTAGCTAGGTCTTTAGCCAAAGCTTTTGCACCCTCTTTATTTGCTTTAAGTCCTAGTTTACGTCCATCTGAAGCAACTAGCGTAGTGCCAGCTACGTCATTTATGGCTTGCGCATAAACGGTTCTATTTGATTTGAAAATCGAAATTCTTAAGCATTCAGCTGTACCTGAAATTTTCGCTCTAATTCTCTTTTTTCTCTTTACTCTAAGAGCAAGTTTTCTTTTTAATACTTTTGCTGTCATATTTTATCCCTTACTTCTTAGATGTCTTACCAGCTTTGCGAACTATGCGCTCTTCAACATACTTAACACCTTTACCTTTATATGGCTCAGGCGGTCTAAATCCACGAATTTGAGCTGCTACTTGTCCAACTGTCTGCTTATCAGCGCCTTTAATGGTGATGATATTTTTCTCAACGCTTACTTCAACACCCTCAGGTAATTCATAGTTTACAAGATGAGAAAAGCCCAAAGCTAGCTCTAAAATTTTACCCTTTGCAGCTGCTTTATAACCAACGCCATTTATCTCAAGCTGGCGAGTAAATCCCTCTGTTAGCCCTATTACTATATTATTTGCTAAGGCGCGATATGTGCCCCAGTATGCTCTGCTTTGTCTATCGTCACCCTTGGCTGAGAATATCAAAGTGCCGTCTTTTATCTCTACCCCAACAAAACCTCGAGTGTCTAGCTCTTTTACGCTGTTGCCTTTTTTAAATTTGATGACGTTTGCGTCTAGGCTTACATCAAGTCCTGCTGGTATAGTTATTGGTTGTTTTCCTATACGTGACATTTTTTTCCTTTTACTTGTCTAGGGTATTTCTACTTTTACGAATGGATACCACAATGCCGTAAAAATAAAATCAAAGCCTTGCGGCCGTCTGTATTACCAGACGGTGCAAAGCACCTCGCCACCAACGCCAGCTTTATGAGCTTCGATACCGCTCATAACGCCCTTGCTAGTGCTAACGATTACTGTACCATAACCATTTTTAAAGCGTTTTATATCGTCTTTGCCTTGGTAAACGCGACGTCCTGGCTTGCTAACGCGCTTTAGCTCGTTAATCACGCTTTTGCCGTTCTCATCGTACTTAAGTACAACATTGATGAATTTTTTATTACCCTCTTCAACTACGTTGTAGCTTTCAATATAACCTTTAGCAGCTAATATAGCCAAAGTCGCCTCAACAACCTTTGAATGAAGTAGCTGAGTGGTCTCTAGCTTTCTAAGAGCGGCATTTCTAATACGTGTTAGCCCGTCTGAAATTAAGTCATTTAACACTGCTTACTCCTTACCAGCTTGCTTTTTTTAGACCTGGGATTAGCCCTTCGTTTGCCATTTTTCTTAGGCACACGCGACAAATTCCAAAGTCTTGATATACAGAGTGTGGACGTCCACAAATCTGGCAGCGAGTATAACCTCGCACTTTAAATTTTGGCTTTCTAGCAGCCTTTGCTATCATAGATTTTTTAGCCATATTACTTTCCTTTTGCAAATGGCAAGCCGTAAAGCTCAAGTAGCTTTGCTGCCTCTTTATCAGTTTTAGCTGTTGTAGCGATAGTTATATTCATGCCATGAGTGCGTAAAATTTTATCATACTCAACTTCTGGAAACATTAACTGCTCGCTTAGACCAAAGTTATAATTTCCTCTACCATCAAAGCCGCTTTTTGGCAAACCACGGAAATCTTTAACACGTGGTAATGCTATGCTTATTAGCTTATCCAAAAAGGCTAGCATGTTGTCTTTTCTTAAAGTTACTTTAATACCAACAGGAAAGCCCTCACGCACCTTAAAGCCAGCGACTGATTTTTTAGCGTCAGTTATGACTGCTTTTTGTCCAGCTATTAAAGATATGGTATCAGCCATATTTTGCAATACTTTCTGATCCTTTGCGCTATCGCCCGCACCTACACTAATTACGATTTTTTCAATCGCAGGTATAAGCATAGGATTTTTAATGTCAAATTCTTTAACAAGAGCCGGCTTTACTACATCGTTATAATGCGCTTTTAGTCTACTCATAACTCTTAGCCCTCAACTTTCGCAACATTTGAAATATCAATAGGCATCTCTTTGTTTACAAAGCCACCATTTGGTGTCTTTTCGCTTGGTTTTACGGCTTTTTTGGCCACCTTGCAACCCTCAACTATCACTTGGTGAGTCTTAGGAAGCACTGCTAAAACCTTGCCAGTTTTGCCTTTGTCATCTCCGGCGATGATTTTTACCTCATCGCCTTTTTTAATTTTAAATTTAATATTTGCCATTATAGAACCTCCGGCGCAAGAGATACGATTTTCATAAAGCCACCATATCTTACTTCACGACCAACTGGCCCAAAGATACGAGTGCCTATCGGCTCGCGCTTATTATCTAGGATAACAGCTGCATTTTCGTCAAAGCGGATTAGTGAGCCGTTTTCTCTTTGCACCTCTTTTTTGGTGCGCACTACGACTGCTTTTACGACTTGACCTTTTTTGATTTTGCCATTTGGCAAAGCCTTCTTAACTGAGCAGACAATCACATCGCCAACTGTAGCGTAACGTCTTTTAGAACCGCCCAGTACTTTTATACACATAAGCTCTTTTGCACCACTATTGTCTGCAACAGCAAGCCTTGTAAAACTTTGTATCATTACTCAACTCCCTTTGCAACTACTGCTTTTAAGCGGAAAGACTTGCGAGCTGATAGTGGGCGGCACTCGATGGCTACTACCACATCGCCTGCTCTAGTCTCATTTTTCTCATCGTGAACTAAATACTTTTTAAAGCGTTTTACAAATTTATGGTATCTTGGGTGCATTACTCTGCGCTCAACCAAAATAGTAGCTGTTTTATCGCCAGCTTTTTGTAAAACAACGCCTTGAATTTCTCTTTTTAAAGCCATTATCCTACCCTCACTTTGCAGCATTAATTGCAGTATTTATCTGCGCTATTTCTTTACGAACTACGCGGATTTCGTTAGGGTTGCTTAACTGCATAGTTTTTAGCTTTTGTCTTAGTGTAAATAAAAGCACCTTTTTTTCTGTTAGCATAGCGTTTAGCTCAGTAACGCTTTTATCTTTTAACTCAGTATATTTCATTTTCACTCTCTCGCGTTACAAATTTAGTCTTAAACGGCAGTTTGTGCATAGCTAGAGTTAGAGCTTCTTTTGCAAGCTGCTCGCTAACGCCTGCCATTTCGTATATTATCCTGCCTGGTTTAATGTTCATTACCCACTCTTCTACACCAGCCTTACCCTTACCCATACGAGTTTGAAGTGGCTTTTTAGTAAGTGGCTTATCAGGGAATACCCTAATCCAAATTTTAGCTTGACGCTTAACGTGGCGGGTTAGAGCTTGACGAGCAGCCTCGATTTGGCGAGAGTTGATTCTGCCAGCCTCTACTGCCTTAATAGCAAACTCACCAGTAGCAAGGGCGTTTCCACGAGTAGCATAACCTCTGTTTCGCCCCTTCATCTGCTTACGATATTTTGTTCTTTTTGGCATCAACATTGTTATTTACCTCTTCTTGCTCTACGAGTTTTTTTAGGAGCGTCGTCCTCGTTTTTCTCAGGCTGGACACCTTTTTGTAGGACTTCACCTTTAAAAATCCACACTTTTATGCCTATGTTTCCATAAGTAGTGTGCGCTTCTGCAAAGCCGTAATCAATCTTTGCCCTTAGAGTGTGTAGTGGCACGCGGCCCTCCAAATACCACTCTGTCCTAGCCATTTCAGCGCCACCTAATCTACCTGCAACTGATATTTTTATACCCTTTGCGCCAGATTTTTGAGCTGCTTGAATGACCTTTTTCATCGCACGGCGGAAGGCTACACGACGCTCTAGCTGCATAGCTACGTTTTCAGCGGCTAGCTGGGCTGAAGCCTGAGCTTTACGCTCTTCTTTGATATTTACGTTAACTTCTTTGCCGATTAGCTTTTGAAGGTCATTTTTTAGAACTTCTACATCTTGACCTTTTTTGCCAATGATGATACCAGGACGTGCGGCTACGATAGTTACTCTTAACTTCTTAGCAGTACGCTCAATTAGTATCTGACTCACTCCTGCATAGTAAAGTTTTTTCTTTAGATATGCACGGATTTTATAATCTTCACCTATATTTTCAGGAAGGTTAGCCTTAGCTGGAAACCATCTTGACTCCCAGTTTCTGTTTATACCTAGTCTTAGACCTATCGGATTAACTTTCTGTCCCATCGTTACGCTTCCTTACTTTGAGGTTTAGATACTTCTACTAAGATATGAGATGTAGGCTTTCGGATACGGCTAGCGCTTCCTCTTGCTCTAGGTCTAAATCTCTTTAGCACAGGACCAGCATCAACACGGCAGCTAGTTACTACCACTTCTTCAGGCTCAAAGCCACCATTTGCCACAGCTGAACTAATGGCATTAGCTATAAATTTAGCACCCTTATTTGGCATAAAAGATAGACTTGCTAGCGCAAACTCAGCGTTTAGCCCCTGTACTTCCCTAGCTATTAGTCTTGCCTTTGTAGGTGAAAGTCTAACGAATTTAGTTATTGATCTACTCATCGCCTACCCTTATTTACCTATCTTCTTTTGCACTGAGCCCTTGTGACCCTTAAATGTTCGGGTCGGAGCAAACTCGCCCAGTTTGTAGCCGATGTGATTTTCAGTTACATATACTGGTATAAAACTCTTTCCATTATGTACGTTAAACGTAAGTCCTATCATCTCTGGGATAATAGTGCTGCGGCGCGACCAAGTCTTGATAGGCTTGTTATCATTAGCGGCTTTTGCAGCTACGACTTTTTTCATTACGTGATCGTCGACGAAAGGACCTTTTTTGAGTGATCTAGCCATCGTTATTTTCCTTTCCTTCTAGAAATTATTAGCCTATCGCTTGCCTTCTTGCGGCGAGTCTTAGCACCCTTAGTCGGTTTACCCCAAGGAGTAACTGGATGACGACCAGAGTTTTTCTTGCCCTCACCACCACCGTGTGGGTGATCTACTGGGTTCATAGCTGAACCACGAGTTTGTGGGCGGATACCTCGATAGCGATTACGTCCTGCCTTACCTATTGTTACGTTAGCCCAGTCTTCGTTACCAACAACGCCAACAGTAGCCATACACTCAGCTAGAACCTGTCTCATCTCGCCACTTGGCATTCTTAGGATTACGTATTTTTCCTCTTTACCCATTAGTTGAGCATATCCGCCAGCACTTCTAGCGATTTGTGCGCCTTTACCTGGTTTTAGCTCGATGTTATGCACTATTGTGCCCACTGGTATGTGGCGTAGTTTCATAGCGTTACCTGGTTTAATATCCACAAAGTTTTCGCTAGCTATAACTACATCACCTACGTTTAGACCACTAGGACGGATGATATAGCGCTTCTCACCGTCTTTGTAGGCAATTAGTGCTATACGGCAGTTTCTGTTTGGATCGTACTCGATAGCTTCTACTTTGCCTTCGATTTCAAATTTACGGCGCTTAAAGTCGATGATACGATATAGCTTTTTAGCACCTGCTTGCTTATGGCGGCTTGTTATGCGACCGTTGTTATTTCTACCGCCAGTTGCTGGTAGTTTTACTAGCAAGCTTCTTACGCTAGCTTTAGCTGTGATATCCTCAGAGCTAAGACCAGTCATATACCGGCGGCTAGGAGTATATGGTTTGTATGATTTTATCGCCATTTTATGCCTCCATATTCTCTAAAGTTACGCCATCAGGTAGTTTGACGTAGAATTTTTTAATGTCATTTCGTACGCCTACTTTGCCTCTAAAGCGCTTTACTTTTCCATCAAGGCGAAGTGAGTTTACCTTTACTGGTGTAACACCAAAGTATTTTCTTAAAACCTCTTTTAGCCCGCTTTTTGTTACCTTTGGCGAAGTTTGAATAACCACAACACCATTTTCTTGAAGGCCTAAAGTTTTTTCTGTGTAAACAATCGTTTTTATATCAGTTATATCTGCCATTTTAGCCCTCTTTTGTTAAATTCGATAACGCTTGTTTTTCTATTATAACCGCACCAAATACCGAAACAAGATAAGCGTTTACTTCACTTGCGTCAACCACATAGCAGTTAGCTAGGTTTCTAAAAGCAAGCAAAGTCTTATCGTCTAGCAAGTCTTTGACTATTAGCGCGTCTCTTAAGCCTAGCTTTTTAATCACGCTAGCTGCATCTTTTGTCTTGCCGCTTTCGATTGCTAAGCTATCTACTGCATATAGCTTTCCAGCCTCTGCTTTTTGAGCTAGAGCGCACTCAAGAGCTAAACGCTTCTGCTTTTTGTTAACTTTTTGGAAGTAGTTTTTATTGTTTGTAGGACCAAAAGCTACAGCACCGCCAACCCAAACGTTTGTTCTAGTTGAGCCAGCTCTCGCGCCACCTCTGCCCTTTTGACGCCAAGGCTTCTTACCACCACCGCTTACAAAAGCACGGCTTTTAGTATGAGCTGTATTTGCTCTTATGCCTGCTAGATAAGCTTTTACATAAAGATAAAGGTTGTGTGGGTTTGCCTCAGAGTAGCTAGCTGGTAGCTCAAGCTCGCTAGCTTTTTCAAATTTATCGTTTAATACACAAACTTTACTCATTTTACTATCCTTACTCTACCCATTGCGCCGTTGTGTCCTGGCACGCAACCTTTTACGACTAAGATGCCGTTTTCACTGTCAAAGCTAATTAGCTCATTTTTTACGGTTACTTTTTCATTTCCCATATGTCCTGCCATTTTCATACCTGGCTGGACGCGACCTGGCCACTCGCAGTTACCGATTGAGCCGTGTCTTCTGTGAAAGCGTGAGCCGTGTGATTTAGGACCGCCGCCAAATCCGTGTCTTTTTACAACACCCTGAAAGCCTCGTCCTTTTGAGTTAAAGCTCACTTTTAGAGTTTTAGCTTCGTTTAGTGGGGTAGTGTCTATGTCGCCAGCTTCTGTGTTTGCCACAGTAAGTGTCGCAAATTTATTAAACTCGCCACTTAGATTGTATTTTTTTTGCTGTCCTGCAATCGCTTTGTTATTTGCTTTTGTGTGAGCGAAAGCTACGATAGCGCGCTTGTTTTCGTCTATTTCGCAGACTTTTGTGTCAACAAGCTTTAGTAGTGTAACAGGAACACTATTAGCAGATACGGTTCTGCTCATGCCTATTTTTTCTACGATATATTCCATCTTTATTTCCTTTGGCTCGCTTATTTCATCGCACGAACTTCGACATTAACTTCTGGAGCTAAGTCAAGTTTGGTTAGGCTGTCTACTGTCTCTGGAGTAGCTGAAACAATATCAAGCATACGAGCGTGTATTTTCATCTCAAACTGCTCACGTGAATCTTTGTTTATGTGTGGAGATTTTAAGACTGTGTAGCGTTTGATTTTTGTAGGCATAGGCACTGGACCGCGCACATCAGCACCCGTTCGTTTGACAGCTTCTACAATTGCTGCAACTGTTCTGTCTAAGACTCGGTGGTCATAAGCTTTAAGCTTAAGCCTGATTCTTTCCATTGTTTTTCCTTTAAAAAAGAACTTGTCGCAAACCCGCGACCCCTTTTGCATAGTTAAACTTGCATAGGATTTAAAAAAATCGTACAAGCAAGGCACACAGCCTTTTCGCAAAGAGATAGGGATTTTACTAAAATGGGAGTTAAAAGTCAATATTTTAGGGGATTTTTGGAGAATTTATTAAATTTCTGTCCTTTTAATAAGGACAAAAACTGCCTAATTTTTAAAGTTTAAATTATTTTTTATAATAACAAGAGTACATAATTTACATATGCGTTAATTAATTATCGCCATATAAAACCCCTGAAATAAAATCCCCAAAAACAAATACAAAAAAACCAATAAAAAGCTATATCCACCCTCTTTCTCCAACACACAATCAACTTCACTCTCGCGAGCTTGCTCCAAACAATCAACAAAATGACTACAAACTGAAAATTTTGCATACACCCACAACCAAATCGACCACACAGAATAAGCAAAACAAATCAAGCTAGCAGCCACTATATTATTTGTCCCATTAACAACAATAGCACCCACAACACTACTAAACAACAAAGTAAAATAACCAATTCCAATACGACATCTAAATACATAAAAAAGAAAACCAAAGAAAAACGCTCCCCAACTCCATGTGGCACGGTAAGCAAACTCACCATCTTGATAAAATTTCTCGCAAGCTCTGGCATAAGACCCAACCGCATAGTCTGTTTGTAAGAAAATTTTCAGCTTTTCCCTTAAAAGCTCTGGATTTTCCAGCACTTGCTTTGTATGTTCTTTCATGTTTACTCCCTTAAATTTAATCCCAAATCGCTAGCAATTTTACAAAAAAAACGCTTGTCAAGGGCTTTGGTTAGCTGGGTTTTATTTTATGCTAAAATATCCTTTTAAAAAGGATAAAAAATGAAAGAGTTAGAATTTTTTTATCAAAACAGACCAAAGCTGGCTAAATTTCTAAGCAGAAAGCAAGCCATCACAGAGCCATTTTGCCAGCTTTACGGAGCTAGCGGGAGTGGTAAAAGCACGCTTATGATCGAGCATTTATCGCATTTTAAAGATGATGAGAGCCTTTATTTTAGCCTAAAAGACCTGCGGCTTGACACGCAAAAGACGCTGCTTGACCTGCCAGATTTTTTAAAGCAAAATCCACAGATAAAAGCCCTTTACGTCGATGATATAAGCAGCGATGATGAGCTTAATGCCCTAGCTTGGCTAAGAAACGACGCCCTAAAAAGCGTGGTGCTTGGCACGCAGGCTAGGCTTAGCGTAGTGCAGGGCTTTAGCGAGCTGCGGCTTGGATACTTAGACTATGAGGAGTTTTTGGCGTTTTACTCTAAAAATATCGACGAGAGCTTTAGCCAGTTTTTGGAGCGTGGAGGCGGCATGGAGGCAGCATTTTTAAGCCCATTTGAGCTAGCCAGTAAGGCTCAAAGCAGGCTAAGGGCAAACCTAGACGCCATAGATATAAAAATCCTAGTCCAGTGTGCGAAAAATTGTGCTAGCACGCTTAGCGTTTTGGCTATTTATAGTGAGCTAAAGCAGGAGCTTAGGCTTTCAAAAGATAGGCTCTATGCTAGCTTTTTAGCCCTGCAAAATCGCGGCTACATCGCCACTTTAGCCAAGCTAGATGAGCCAAATGCGAGCAAGAAAATCTTTTTTAACGACTTTTCTCTGCGTGATAGGCTAGTGGCTAAAAAGGACTTTCTAGCCAGCTTTAAAAATATGATTTTTTGCGAACTTGCAAAGCTAAATGATGAAATTTATTACACGAAAGACTTTGATTTTGTCCTTTTAAAAAGGAAAACTGCCATACTTTGCATGCCATTCACCCAGCCTGAAATCATCTTTTTAAAATTTAAAAAACTTCATAAAATTTTAAAATCCCTTGGGCTAAACAGGCTGCAAATCATCAGCGTAGCTCACGCAGGGACACAAAGTAATGAAGGGATAAAATGCGAGATAGTGCCGTTTAGCCAGTGGGCGTTGGGGCTTTAGACATTCTTTTGGCTTGAGGAAGTAATAATGACACAATAAAAAAATTTAAACCCACGCCATAATGAATTTACGGATTGTCAAAATTTAAATTTATTTATAATAATATTTTATGATTTACAGAATTGAACCAGTAAATCATAAAATATTTTAAGTAATCCGAAAAAATAATTTATGTCATAAAGAGCAAAATATACTGAGGGGCTAACTCTATAAATAATTATGAAAAAACAATGGAACATAAAACATGAAATATTATATGTCAAATTGTATATTAAATCACATTTTTAAACATAGATAACAATATATTTTCTATCGAACCTGATAATCCTAGTCTACAAAAATGAGCAAAATCATCTACTCTAATATATCCTTAATCAAAAGCTGTGGCGTCACAAGCCCACGGAATGAATTTTTTGACACCGAAAAGACTATATCGATACTCTCTCCAACTTTTGCTCTGCGCGTGAAATTAAAAAACAGAGCCTCAAGCGTCTTGTCTCCGTGCTGGAGAATTAGTTTTTGATGATTATTTTCACGTCCGATTAGCTTTTCGTTTTTGACAAATGCACCTCGGATTGTGAAAAATGGACGCGGATTTTTCTGTCCGTACGGCTCAAAATACTCCAAAAGCTCCAAAAGCTCAAAATCAATCTCATTTGGATCCAGCTCGCCAAGTAGCCCCTCATTCGCACACTTTATATCGCACAGAAAATCCCTGCAAGCGTTTGTGATTTGCTCTTTAAACAGCGGCAAATTCTCTGGATCTATGACTAATCCGGCCGCACCCTTATGTCCGCCATAGCTACAAAGCAGCTCATCACAACGGCTAATGAGCGCCAAAATATCAAGCTTTCCAACGCTTCTAGCACTACCCTTTGCTCGTCCCTCACCTATACTAAAAACCACCGCTGGACGCTTAAAATGCTTGCTTAGACGGCTTGCGACTATGCCGATGACGCCCTCATGCCACTGCTCGCCCCAAGTAACGATAATCTCATCATCGCAGGTTGCGTACTTTAGCGAGCTTTCAAAAAGCGCACGCTCCTCCTCTTTTCGGCTGTTGTTAAACTCCACTATCCTCTCAAGACAATCATAAGCCTCGGTTATATTTTTTGCTCGTAAAAAGCGATAACTCAGACTCGCATCATCCATTCGCCCAGTGGAATTTATAAGTGGCGCTATAAGAAAGCTTATATCATCGCACTCAAATCGTTCCTTACCATAGTAATCTTTTATTGCCTTAAAAGCAGCTCTGCGAGATGAATTTATCGCCTTTAACCCACACTTAACAAGCAGACGATTCATGTCACGAAGCTCCATCATATCAGCCACTATAGCCACGCACAAAAGCTCCAAAAACTGCCCCATATCATAGCGTAAGCCACACACGTCCTTTATCGCACCCACTAGGTACCAAGCCACCTGCGCACCACAAATTTCAATATTTGGAAAATCACAATCAGCCTGCTTTGGATTTACGATAGCAAATGCCTCAGGCAGCACGGCTGGGGGCATGTGGTGGTCTGTAATGATTAAATCTATGCCGCGCTTTTGACATATCGCAGATGCCTCGATTGCTGAGATGCCATTGTCGACTGTAATTATAAGCGAAGTACGTTCATCTATCTCATCAAGCATCTCAGCGCTTAATCCGTAGCCGTCTTTAAAGCGATTTGGTATGCGTACGCTGTAATTACTCACCCCCAGTGCGTCAAAAAACTCACTCACTATTACGCTACTTACCACGCCGTCTACGTCATAATCCCCGACAACGAGCATGCACTCATCACGCTCTATCGCCTCTTTTATACGAAACGCGGCCTTGTAGATGTCCTTTAGCGCAGTGGGCGTGGGTATGTCGCATAGCTTTTTATGTAGGTCTTTGGCAAATCTGCTCTCAAGCTGCGCTTTAATATCTGCTTTTTTTAACATTGCTTGTTATCAAGGCACGCACTGATAAAGCCCAGTATCGCTGGATTTGGCTTAGTTAGGCGTGAGGTAAACTCAGGGTGAAACTGCACGCCAAGGAAAAATGGGTGCTTTGCTATCTCAACTGCCTCTATTAGCCCATTGCTCTCGCCACTTACACTCATGCCAGCCGCCTCGAAGCTAGCGCGATAGTCTGGGTTTGCCTCATATCGATGGCGGTGGCGTTCTTTTATGGTTTTGGCATTTTCGTAGGTCTTAGCAAGTAGGCTATTTGGCTTTACATCGCACTCATATCCGCCAAGGCGCATAGTCCCACCAAGCGGGCTTTGGTGCGTGCGTAGCTGCTTTGCGCCGCTTGCGTCTATAAAGCTGTCGATTAGATAGATGATAGGATTTGCACAGTCTTTGTTAAATTCCACCGAATTTGCATCCTCTAGCCCTAGGACGTTGCGCGCAAACTCAATAAGCGCTAGTTGCATCCCCAGACAAATTCCAAGATATGGGATATTATTTTCTCTAGCGTAGCGGATAGCCTCTATTTTGCCACTCACTCCACGCTCACCAAAGCCACCAGCAACGAGTACCCCATCTACATCACGAAGCAGCTCATCGACATTGCTAGCGTCTATTTTCTCACTGTCGCACCATTTTAAATTTATCCTGCTATCCAGCGTCGCACCAGCGTGGATAATGCTCTCTGTTAGGCTTTTATAGCTCTCTTTTAAATCCACGTATTTACCCACAAAGGCTATCGTCGTCTCCTTTGTCGGAGAGATTATGCGCTTTACTAGACTATCCCACTGCGCCATATCGGGCTTAAGCTCGCCAAGGTCGAGTATATCGGCAATAGGTGTGAGTATATCCTGACGCAAAAACGAAAGTGGAATTTGATATATGCTAGCAGCGTCAAGGCTTTCAATCACGCAGTTTCGCTCCACTCCACAACTAGCTGCGATTTTGTCTTTTAAATCGCGGCTTAGCGGCATTTCGCTGCGACAAATTATCATATCTGGGCTTATGCCGATACGGCGTAGCTCGCCCACGCTGTGCTGGGTTGGCTTAGTTTTTAGCTCCCCTGCGACTTTGATGTAAGGCACGAGCGTTAAATGCACGGTCATGGCGCGCTTTTTACCTACCTCTGCCCTAAGCGCTCGTATAGCCTCAAGAAATGGCAGCCCCTCGATGTCGCCCACCGTTCCGCCGATTTCGACTATGAGTATGTCCTTGCCCTCGCCTGCTTTTTTAATACGGCGGACAATTTCGCCCACGATGTGAGGGATAACTTGTATCGTTTTGCCTAGGTAGTCGCCCCGCCTTTCTCGCTCGATTACCGAGCTATAAACTCGCCCTGTGGTGAAGTTATTATCCTGGCTTAGGCTCTCGTCTAAAAATCGCTCGTAGTGTCCTAGGTCTAGGTCGGTCTCGGCTCCGTCATCGGTTACGAAGACTTCGCCGTGTTCTAGCGGGCTCATCGTGCCAGGGTCGACGTTGATATATGGGTCAGCTTTTAGTATGCTTACCTTTAGCCCAGAGTGTTTAAGCAAAGTGGCGATACTAGCTGCGGCTATGCCTTTGCCAAGCGAGCTAAGCACCCCACCTGTAACGAAAATATACTTTGTCTGCATTAGTTTTTCCTTAAATTTATTTTTATTAAGGCGATTATAGCCTTTTTGAGATTAATAGCACTTTAGGCAAAGAGCTTTTGCTTTATGTTTTAAATTAAAAAAGATTTTGATATTTAATCTTATTTTAAATAAAATTTTACTAATATTTCAAGTACATTATATTTTTATTTAAAGGATATTTGTGATGAAAAAAATATTAGCAGCTTCTTTGGTTTTTGCATTATTGACACCCACGGTTACACTTGCAGACAACTATGTAAACAAACAAGAAAGAGCTTTACCAGCTGTATTATGGGGACTTGGTGCAACCTTTACTGGTATAGCCAATGCACCAGATATAGGCGGTTCAACATTTTCATCTAAATTTGATTATTATTCGCAATGGTTTTTTAGAGATTTAATAGGAAGCTGGTGGGACAGAAATTTTTAATGATTGAAGTCATGGAAATTGTATTTAGATTTATCATTGGCGCTTTGTGGATTTTGTCTGATTTTTTCTTTTTGGGATTTAGGGGCTTTAAACAGCTAGAAAGCGTTAAATTTAAAAGACTAGCTTTTTACATTTTCTTTTTTGGGGTGCTTTTTGGATTTTTATACCCACCGCTTGCTATTATCCTTTTTCCAGCTAGCCTAGTCTGCCTTTGCTACTTGCTTTTTCATATGGTAAAAATCAAGCTAAAAGGAGGCTTATGACATATTTAAATTTTTTAAACGAATGCGCCAAAGATACGCAAAAAGAGCAAATGATTTAATCGTTTATTATAATAACCACAAGGCATTATCAAAACAAAGGCTAGCCACTTAGGCTAGCACAGTTTAAACGCCCTATTTTGCCTGCCTAGCAAGCTCTATTAGCTCCTTGCCGATAACTGGCTCAAACTGCTCATAAACCACCGCCATAGCCTCCTGCCACTGCTTTCGCTGCTGCTCGTTTAGCTCATAAATTTCAAGCTTTTTAGAGCTTGCGGCGTACTCTTTTAGCTCATTTAGCATACGCTCATTATCCACATCAGTCTGCGCCCTCTCATACTCCGTCGCCTCGTCCATCGCCTGCGTAAAAGCGCGCTTTAGCTCATCAGGCAAGCCACGCCAAAACTTCGCACTCACTATCACAAGCGAGCCTAAATATCCGTGCTGAGTTAGGCTTAAGCGGTTTTGGACTTCGTAAAATTTGGAGTTGTAAAAATTTGATAGTGGGTTTTCCGTAGCGTCCACTACGCCTTGCGAAAGTGCTGAGTAAACTTCAGAAAACGGCAGTATCTGTGGGCTTGCGCCCATAGCCTTAATCTGCGCTTCAAGCACCTTTGAGCTTTGTATGCGAAACTTATGTCCCACTGCGTCCTTTGGCGTTATGATAGGCACGTCATTTGAGCTAAAATCCTTAAGCCCCGCATCCCAGTACCTAAACGGCACAAAGCCCTTTTTGGCTATCATAGCCTTTAGCTGCTTGCCAGCCTCTCCGTCAGTCGCTGCACGCACGTGAGAGAGATCTCGAAACAAAAACGGCAGATCAAAAAGCGCAAACTCAGGCACTATGGGGCTAAATTTCGCAAGGCTTGGCACAGCTATTTGGACGTTATTTAGCTTTAGCGCGACAAAGACCTTATCGTCATTATAAAGCTGGGCTGAGTGATACACCTGCACCTTTATCCTCCCACCACTTAGCTCGTTTACACGCTTTGCAAAATACTCTGCCGCCTTGCCTTTTGGCGTACTTGCGGCGGTTACTTGGCTAAATTTCACCACATACTCTTTTGCTTGTAAATTTATTAGCAAAAGAGCAAAAATCATAAAAATATATCTCATAAAAATCTCCTTTTACAGCTTTTAGAATATACAAAAATGGTGCTTTTTGTATAAATTTAACACCTAAAATGGCAAGAAATAGACAAAAAGTGTGTAAAAATGAAATATTATTTATTTACAAAACTACTTTAAAGCAAATATATATTAAACTAAGCAAAATAAATTTTAAAGGAGAGAGCTATGAGACTTGGGATTTTGGGTGCTGGAAATGTCGGCGATAGCGTGGCTTACGTGGCACTTTCGCAGGGGCTAGCTAGGCAGATTTTAATAAATGACATAAACCAAACTAGAGCCAAAAGCGTAGTGGCTGATGTAAATGACGCTAGGGGCTTTGTGGTGGGCTTTAGCGAGTGCGTACTGGCTAGTTTAGAGGAGCTAGCCACCTGCGATATCATAGTCATAAGCACAGGCAAAATCGTAGCCAACGCCGACCGCCTAGCCGAGCTTGAATACAACAAAGCTCAAATGCTAGCTACCGTGCCTGCTATTATGAAAGCTGGCTTTAACGGTAAATTTATAGTCATCTCAAACCCCTGCGACATCATAAGCTACCTAGTCTTTAAGCTCTCAGGCTTGCCGTATCAAAGCGTCATCGGCACTGGCACTGGACTAGATAGCGCTAGGCTTAGTCTGTGCCTAGCCGATAAGCTAAACCTAGCGACTAAAAGCGTAAACGCAGTCGTGCTAGGCGAGCATGGAGATAGCCAGTTTGCGGCATTTTCTCAAAGCTTTATAGGGCAGCAAAGGCTAGATGAATATCTAGCCCAAAGCGGAGCGAAGCTCGATTTAGACGCCATAGAGGACGAAGCTAGGCAAAGAGGGCATGAGATCTGCGCTGGCAAAGGCTGCACCCAGTACGGCATAGCAAACACCGCAAACCGCCTAATCCGCGCCCTAAAAGACGATAGCGACGAGATTTTCTGCGTTAGCACATTAATGCAGGGCGAGTATGGCCTAGAGGGGCTTTACGTCTCCACGCCTTGCAAAATCGGCGCGGACGGCGTTAAAGAGAAAATAGCGCTAAGTCTAAACGAAGCCGAGCGCAAAAAGCTAGCGCACTCAGCGCAGATAATAAAAGCCAAAATAGCCCAGCTAGGGCTTTAAGGCACTTATAGGCGCATAAAAGTGGGGCAAGACACAATCTCCTAGAAGCAAACCGCTGCCCTACCCTAGACATTATTGCACTACTTTAAGCGCAAAATCTAGCTTTAATGGGCTGGCTTTTACGCCCTATTCTGCCCTTTTTTCAAGTCCTTTTACCATGCGACAGCACTTCTTATTAAGCAAATCCTAAAAAAGGGGGCTTATACAATAACCGTAAATCGTAATTTTATTAGCTTTAAATTTAACTATAAAAGGATAAAAATGAAAAAGTTAGTTTTATTTTCTGTTTTGGCTAGTTTTGCTTTGGCTGAAAATTCGCTTTCACCGAGAGTAGTGGAAGCTCTAACTCCTGCTGTTACTGGAGATTATAAAAAACTTTCGAATTATCTAACAAGCTCTGTAATGATACAAAGGCTTCAAAAGATGATAGAGCTTTGGGTTGTGGGTTTGTAGCAAAATTTTATCAAAATGGACAAGGAGTAGAGCAAAATGAAGCAAAAAAGTATCAATTTCACAAAAAAGCTTGCGATATAGCCCCGAATAATGCAATTGACTGCTTTAATGCTGGTGTCGCTTATGACTATGGAAAATATGGCTTTAAACAAAATAAAAAAGAAGCGACTAGGTATTATAAACTAGCTTGTGAGAATAAAAAAGAGATAAATTATGAAGCTTGCTATAATTTGGGAAATTTTTACTATAACAGCGAAGGAGTTAAGCAAGACATATCAAAAGCAAAATATCTATACAGCTTAGCTTGTAATTATGTAGAAGCGGCTTGTTATAATCTAATAAAATAAGGAAATCTATGGCACGCTAGAGCATATATGCAATCGGCGTGCAAACTCGGGGTTTCTCAGGCTTGCAATTAATATTAATTCAAGTGTTTGGGATTATCAAATCTCAAGCACCTAAATTAAACAAAAATTAAACTTAAATTTTAATCTACATTTTTATGCTTATAAAACCAAACCTTAAGAGTAAATTTTATAAAATCCCAAAATGTTTACTAAAATTTTCAAATTTTACCTTGACGGCTTTAGAACGATGAGTCTGGGGCGGCGGCTGTGGGCGATAATCATCATAAAACTAGCCGTAATTTTGGGCGTTTTAAAGCTCTTTATCTACGACGAAAGTCTAAATACAAAATTCAAAACCGACGCACAAAAGGGCGATTTTGTGCTTGAGAGTTTAACAAAGGATAGATGATGGCAGAACTTGCTAGCGTGGATCTGTCGCGACTTCAGTTTGCGATTACGGCACTTTATCACTTTCTTTTCGTTCCGCTGACGCTGGGGCTTAGCTTTATCGTGGCGATTATGGAGAGCATTTATGTCAAAACTGGCTCCGAGCAGTGGCTAAGGATCACCCATTTTTGGCTTAAGCTTTTTGGGATAAATTTCGCTATCGGCGTGGCGACTGGGATTATTATGGAGTTTGAGTTTGGCACGAACTGGGCGAATTACAGCTGGTTTGTGGGCGATATTTTCGGCGCTCCGCTTGCCATTGAGGGGCTGCTTGCCTTTTTCCTTGAAGCGACGTTTTTTGCGGTGATGTTTTTTGGCTGGGGCAAGGTGAGCAAGGGCTTTCACCTGCTTTCAAGCTGGCTTGTGGCGATTGGCTCAAATTTAAGCGCGATGTGGATACTAATCGCAAACGGCTGGATGCAGTATCCTGTGGGTATGAGCTTTAACCCAGAGACTGCAAGAATGGAGATGGATAGCTTTTTAGAAGTGGCACTAAATCCAGTTGGCATTGTTAAATTCCTACACACTATTACAAGCGGCTATGTTATCGCCGCACTTTTTGTCCTTGGCATTTCTGCCTGGTATCTGCTTAAAAAGCAACACTTTGAAATGGCGAAAAAATCAATGGTCGTCGCAGCTAGCTTTGGGATAATCTCAAGCGGATTTTTGCTGCTTAGCGGGGATGAGAGTGCCTATTTAGTCGCAAAGCATCAGCCTATGAAGTTAGCGGCTATGGAGGGGCTATATAGGGGCGAGGAGAGGCAGGGGCTAGTCGCCTTTGGCGTGCTAAATCCTGATAAAAAACCAGGCGATGATGAGCCTGTGTTTTTGGCAAATATCGAAGTGCCTTATATGCTAAGCCTGCTAGCAAAACGCAACATAAATGAATTTGTCCCAGGCATTGATCAGCTTGTATTTGGCGATAAGCAGCGTGGGATAATGAGCGTGGGGGAGAAAATGCTCCTAGGCGCCCAAGCCCTAGACGCTTTAAGGGAGTTTAAAAAGGCCAAAAGCGAAGGCGATACGCAGGCGATGAGCGAGGCTAAAAGCGAGCTAGAGACAAACTGGCGCTACATCGGCTACGGCTATCTGAAAAACCCAGCCAAAGCCGTCCCGCCAGTGGCTACTACGTTTTACGCTTTTCATATAATGGTCGCTCTTGGGTCGCTTTTTGTGGGGCTATTTTTTGTCGTGCTTTATCTTGCGATGGCAAACCGCATTGAGAAATTTAAAAATATCCTGCGAGCCTGCGTCGCCTGTATTCCGCTAGGATATGTCGCAGCAGAAGCTGGCTGGGTCGTGGCAGAAGTGGGTCGCCAGCCCTGGGCGGTGCAGGATCTCCTACCTGTAGGCGTAGCAGCGACAAACCTAGCTAGCACGAGCGTGGGTGTGTCGATAGCTCTTTTTATCCTGCTTTTTACCACGCTTTTAATAGCCGAAGTACGCATAATGCTAAGTGCGATAAAAAAGGGGTTTTAGATGGATTTGCAAATTTATTGGTGGTGCGTACTAAGCCTGCTTGGCGGACTTTTTGTCTTTATGCTCTTTGTGGGTGGGGGTCAGAGCCTGCTTTTTTGTGTGGGGTGGGACGAGACGGCAAAGGATCTAATCATCAACGCCCTTGGGCGAAAGTGGGAGCTTAGCTTTACTACGCTTGTGATGTTTGGCGGGGCGGCGTTTGCGGCGTTTCCGCTGTTTTATGCGAGCTATTTTGGTGGGGCTTACTGGCTGTGGCTTGCTATACTTTTTTGCTTTATCGTGCAGGCTGTAAGCTACGAATACCGCAAGAAAAAGAGCAACTTTTTGGGTCAGCGCACATACGAAGCCTTTCTTGTCATTAACGGCACTCTTGGGACGTTTTTAATAGGCGTAACTCTTTCAGCGCTCTTTGGCGGAGCGGAGTTTAGCCTGAGTGAGATGAGATTTGTAAGCTGGGATAGTCCGTGGCGTGGGCTTGAGCTTTTAGCCAGTCCTAGCTACTGGCTTTTGGGGCTTGCGCTCATTTTCCTTTCACGCCTTGGTGGGGCTATGTATTTTATAAACCGCATAGATGAGCCAAATTTGGTAGCAAAATGCGCTAGCATAATCCGCAAAGAAGCAGCCCTGTTTTTGCTATTTTTCCTGGGCTTTATGGGGGTATTTTTTAGCGCAAATGGCTACTATTTAGACGCCACGAGTGGTGAAATTTTAAGCCGTCCGTATGCCTTGGCTTTAAGCTTAATAAGCCTGCCAGTCCTTGGGGTGTGCTTTGTGCTGGGCGTGGTGGGCGTGCTAGCTAGCGTGTGGCTGGGGGCTAGGGCTAGCAAAGTGGCGATATGGGCGTATGGCGTGGGCTGCGTGCTCGTTGGCTTTGCTTTATTAGCGGCGGCTGGGCTTGGTGGGGCGGCGTTTTTTGCATCCACATCTCACCCTGCTAGCTCGCTACATATCTACAACGCAAGCTCGAGCCCCTACACCCTAGGCGTGATGGCGTGGGTGAGCCTATTAGTGCCATTTGTGCTTGCTTACATCGCCTACGTCTGGCGTGCGCTTGAGCGCGAGCAGGTAAGCAAGGCCGAGCTAGAAAGCAGCGAGCATAAATACTAAGGAGCGAGAATGACCGAGAGTTTGATATTTTTAGGGCTTTGGATAGCGGCGCTGTATCTGGGATATAAATTTACCCACATAAATATCAACCAACTAGAAAAATACCCTGACGTTTACTTCAAAGACGAGTAAAAATCAAAATGGAGCGGTTTATCGCTCCAAAATTTATTCATAAATTTAAAACTGGCACACTTTTTGCTTATACTCTCACAAAAATGCAAAAAGGATAAACTATGATGCGCTCACTCTGGTCTGGCGTCAGCGGACTACAAGCTCACCAAATCGCAATGGACGTAGAGGGTAATAACATCTCAAACGTCAACACCGTAGGTTATAAATACAACCGTGCGAACTTCGCTGATATGCTAAGCCAAACCCCACGCGTCGCCACAGCCCCACAAGGCGCTCTAGGCGGACAAAACGGCATGCAAATAGGTCTTGGCACAGGCATAAACTCAACCACTCGCATTTTCAGCCAAGGCACTCTGCAAAGTACCGATAAAAACACCGATATGGCGATACAGGGTAATGGATTTTTCATCGTTAGTCCAGACGGCGGCAAGACTAGGCTATACACTAGAAACGGCGACTTTTTGCGTGATAAGGTCGGAAACTTCGTAAATAACAGTGGCTACATCGTCCAAGGCTGGAGCAGGGACGATGAGACTGGCGAGATAGATAGCACCGCGCCAATTCGTGATATCGTGATAAAAGAAGGCTTAACGATGCCAGCGCGTGCGACGACATTTTTAAAAGTCAAAGGCAACCTAGACAGCGGTAATGACATCGGCAATCAATCTAGCCCAGTGTACGCGCTAGATCAGTTTCACCTAGCATATGATGAAAACGGCAACGACCGCGTCTATCAGGTAGATCCAGTAACTGGCGCAGTAATAACAGCACCCATACCAGGCACACAACCACCACAAAATGCTCCAGTCTACGAACCAGGCGAGGAGCATGTAGAAAATGACGTCAATCAAAATAAATTCTACACCAACGCCAAAAATCAGCAAGTCATAACAGACCGTGGCGTAAACATGGGCGTGATATTTGACGAGCAGGGTAATGGTGTGAGTCTACGTGACGGACAAGGTCTATGGATAAGCTACGCAAATGCCGAAACAAAGCCCATGACTATAGGCTCAGCTGATCCAAACACCATGGGGCAATTACAACAAGCCAGTACTCTAGATATAAACCTAAACGGCACTCGTATACGCTCAGTTGCTGGCGAGGTAACGCACATATCTGACGTCGCACGCCTAATAAATGAAAAACAGAGCGAAACAGGCGTACAAGCCGTAGTAAGCGCAGGTAATCAACTCACACTAATAAATTATAATAACTCAAACACCACAGCAAAGACTAAAAACATACACCTCCAAGTAAACACAAACGGTACTCAGGGGCTAAACCCAGCTGGCTCAAATAGCGTGCAGGGCATCACAGGGCAAAACATCATCACAGCCTATCAATACACCTACTCATCATCGCCAATAGCCACGACATATCAGTATGATGATAGCATAGCGCGCCGCTTTACGACGACTGAGGATTTGCGCGCTGCTATGATGGAGGACGCTCAAAAATGGACAAACTATAATCACGAAACATATACCGATACAAATGCCTTTGTGGCTTCGCAGGCAGCTTCAGCGGCTGGTACGACTGAAGCGACTAAAAATTTAAACGACGGAGTGGTCTTTACCGTTACAAAAGACGGACGCTACCAGCTAGAAAATCCAAAAAGCGGCACCGATGATAGAACTATAAATTTAAGCATCACAGGGCTTACAAAAGAGGGTGACGGCGCAAACCAAGCAATTAGCGAAAACCAGCGCCTAAAAAATATGCTAAGTCCGCTCTCTGGCTCGCTAAGCCCAGGGCAAGCTATCCGCACAAGTGGCAAGATGATGATGGCTAGCCACGGTAGCACAGTAGAGATTTATGACTCACTAGGCTCAAAACACGAGATAAGCCTGCAATGGAGAAAGGTCGGAATGACAACAGACGGCGGCACCGAGTGGAGCCTACTAATCCAAGTGCCTGAGCCTGCGGAGATAAACTTTAGCGGCGTGGGACCAAAAAACGCAGTAACTGGCTCAATGAGATTTAATGCGGACGGCTCGCTAGCTAGCTTTTATCCAGCTGGGATTACATTTACAGCTAATAACGGCTCTTTGCCAGGGCAAAACATCCAGCTTGATTTTGGCATGGGGACGGATTTTAACGGTATGACGAGCTTTGATAAAGACTCCACAACCCAAAGCACGAGCCAAGACGGCTATGACGGCGGTATATTAAAAGATCTAAAAGTCGACGAAAATGGCGTGATAATAGGCGCATTTAGTAACGGCAACAGCTACGGTCTAGCGCAGGTAGCGATGGCTACGTTTACAAATAATGAGGGGCTTGAAGCGCAGGGTGATAATGTCTTTAAAGAGACAGCAAACAGCGGTCAAGCAGTAATCGGCACAGCTGGTACAGGGGATCGTGGCAAGATAGCCGCAGCTAAGCTAGAAGCCTCTAACGTCGATTTAAGCCGCTCGCTAACTGAGCTAATCGTAATCCAAAGGGGCTTTCAAGCCAACTCTAAAACGATAACTACAAGCGATGAAATGCTAAACACCCTACTACAGCTTAAAAATTAAGGCATTAAAGTGGTAAAAGAGCGCATAGAAATAATATCTAAAAGGCTAGAAATAATAAAAGTAAAATTTCTAGCCTACTGCGCTAGTGCTGGCTGGATTTGGAATTATGTAGCCAAAGAAGATGATTTAAAGACATTTTTTGGTATTATTAACGTCGCACTGATTTTTATATTTTTGGTTGGAATTTGTGGCAGTGCTTTAAAATTTTTGGCTCTTGATAAATGAGCTAAAAGAGCTGAATTTGGAAATAAAAGGGAAAGAAAATGGGGACAATCGGTAGCGCAATAGCTTCATCGGCTGTAATTTTGGGCTTTTTAACTGGTTTTTTATACTTTAAATACATCAAAAAAATGGATATTAAATTTATGGATTTATTATAGTTTTATCTCTCAAATTTAAAAGCTATCAACTAGCCCTAAAAAAGCTAGAAAACGAGCTAAACAAAGGAGAATAAAATGAAAGAGCCAACAATAGGAAGCGCTATCGCATCTGGCATAGTGATTTTTTCTAAAATTTAAGGAGAGATTTTATCTGCTTTTAAGCCATTATAAATGATAATACAAATCAAAAATCTTAAGGAGAAAGTATGAAAAAAATCTTTATTTCACTTGCACTTTTAGCAGCTGGTACGCTAAGCGCGGCTACACTTGATGCGGCTAATGCTAGCGTTAAATTTGAAGGATACAAGCTAGCGAATAAAACAGCTGTGCCTGGCACTTTTAAGGACGTGGAGTTTAGCTTTCCGACGACTGATGGCAGTATAGAGAGCATTTTAAAGGGTGCTAGCGCAAAGATTGATTTTAACAAAATCGACACAAAACTTCCCGTAAGAAACCAAAATATCATAAATAAGCTGGTTAAATTTATGAAAACTCCGCAGATCGTGGCTACATTTGAAAACGTAAAAGGCGATGATAAAGCAGGAGAAATCGACGCTAAAATAAGCCTAAATGGCGAGACTAAACCAGTCGCACTAAAATATAGCGTAGAAAATGGCGTACTAAAGGCTAGTGGCGTGATAAACCAGCTTGATTTTATGCCTGAAGCTTTTGATAAATTTAAAACCGACAAAGTAATCCAAGGACTTCACGGCAAACTAACCCACCCAGAAGTTACCATCATCTTTGAAGCGCCAGTAAAATAGCGCCTCCTAATAATCAAAGCTGCGCACTTAAGATAAAGTTGCGTGGCTGTTTAAATAGCGTTATAAATTTATATGATTTTTGTTTTAGCTATTTTTTGCTAAACTCACGCAAAAAATCAAAGGAAATACTATGCAAGTCTCACTCCTAACCCACACCCCGCTAAACGTCTGCTCTCACGCCATTCGCACCTGCTGGCAGAGCTTTGAGCGTGGCGATAATGGCGGCGAAAAAGACATAGAGCTAATCGATAGAGTGGGGAATAAATTTAAACACGCCTCCACGCTTGAGCACCTGCACTATAGCTTTTACATTCAAGGTATCAGCCGCGCTTGCTTGCAAGAACTCGCCCGCCACCGAATGGCAAGCCTAAGCGTCAAATCCACGCGCTACACGCTAAAAGAGCTAAAAAATGAGCCAAGCTTTTATGGCGATGATGGCGATGCCAACCTAGCCCGAGCCGCCCAGTATATCGTCCTAACAGGCAACGAGCTAGTTGATGCTATGAGTGTGGCTGCACTTGAAAACCTACGTAGCGTGCTGGCAAACACCACAACGAGCCTTGATATAGTCAAATACTGCCTGCCAGAGTGCTACCGCACGGAGCTAACGTGGAGCATAAACGCAAGGGCGTTGCAAAACTTTTTAAGCCTTAGAAGCTCAAAGTCAGCCCTGTGGGAGATTAGGGATCTTGCCCACTCCATTTATGAGGCTCTGCCAGAGGAGCATAAGTTTATCTTCGCCCAGTGTCTGAGTGAAAACGGCTAAAAATCTTTTATAAGATGGTGCTGTTTTTAATTATAAATTTAAGCCCAATGCCACTAATTTGTGTTCGTAGCATTTAGCGTTACCATTCCTGCCTTCTCAGCACGATTTTTAGCGCTTGATATAGCAGTAGACGTTTTTGTGCCGCAAATACCTTCCTGCGCCGCAAATGAATAAATTACACAAAGCCTAAAAGAGAGCCGCTCTTGCGTGGCTTAGGCTTGCCTTTTAATTTTTTCGTTTTCTATGCACACGCCAAAAAGCGAGCAAGTAAATAAATTTATCTTAGCCCACTGGATCTGGGCGGCGGCTTAGAATATACTTTGCCACGTTTCTGCGAAGTGAGTAAAAAGGCAGCTTTTTAACGTCAAATTTAACCACCTTTGCTTTTCTGCTTCTCTCGGTAGTTATGTTTGAAATACTTTCATCATTTGAGCTAAAAATAGGATAATAAAAAATTCTAGCATTTTCAAAACACAAAGGTTCATAAAAATCGCTAATACAAGGCGCATTTTCATACTGCTTTAAAAGCACTTTTGCACTATCTTTGCTCACCACATAAGCCACTGCACCAGAAAGCTGCCTAAAGCTAAATTTATCAAGCTCAAAAACTCTCACGCACCCAAACTGGCGATATTTTCCAAACACTCTAGAGTGGATATTTTTAATCTTAAAGCAGTGAAGAAGCGAATTTTTAGGCAAAATGCTAGCAATCTCAAAGGCTCTTTTTATGTCATCATCATAGCCAGTTACGTCATCTTCAAAGATAAGCCCAAGCTCATTATCGCTAGCTAAAAACTGCTCCAAAGCCTTTTTGTGAGAGAGCGCACAGCCCATTTCAGAGGGGCTTAAAAACTGCTTATACGCATCAAACGCCCTGTAAGCAAGCTCATAATACTCATCTAAACCAAGCTCCCTGCCATTTACCGCCTGCACTAGATTAAAGCTATCAAAACTCGCAAACTGCTGCCTTAAAAGCTCTCGCCTTCTGCTATCCTTTTCTAAGGATATGAGGTATACCCCCCCCTTCATTTTTTGCATAATATCTCCTTTAAATTTAAACTCTAATCGTATTTGCGTGTGCTAAGGCCACGGCGATGGCGTCGGTTATGTCAAGTGGCTTAATCTCCTTGCTAATACCTAAAATCCGCTTTACCATAAAGGCCACCTGCTCCTTTGCCGCCTTGCCGTTGCCAGTTACGGCCTTTTTTACCTGAAGCGGGGTATATTCGGCAAAATCGCCGTGAAGCTGCAAAATTTTTAGGCTCAGAGCCCCACGAAACTGCGCTAGCTTTAGCACGCTTTGGGGATTGTAAGCGTAAAATATATCCTCCACCGCCACCGCATCAAAGCTATGATGTGAAAAGATTAGATCAATCCCCTCGCAAAGCTCAGTTATCTGATACTGAAGCGTGCTTGGCTTTATTTTGATTAGTCCAGCCTCGACTAGAGCCGTTTTTTTGGGGGTTTTCTCGAGTATCGCATAGCCGCAATTTCTCGAACCAGGGTCTATGCCTAGGATTTTCATTTACGCCTTTTCACATTTT